>CAVXUV010000009.1:0-51971 GCA_963765095.1 uncultured Alphaproteobacteria bacterium | reverse complement strand
CCTGCCGAATTCGATTCGGTGATCGCCACCAATCTCCGCGGCACGTTTCTTTCGGCGCAGGCGGCCGCGCGGCTGATGAAAAAGCGCGGGCAAGGAGGCGTGATCATCAACATGGCGTCCACCCGCGCCTTCATGTCGGAGCCGAACACCGAATCCTATACCGCGTCCAAGGGCGGCATCGCCGCCCTCACCCATGGGCTGGCGATCAGCCTGGCGCCCTATCGCATCCGCGTGAATGCGGTGGCGCCGGGCTGGATCGAAGTGGGCGATTGGCAGAAATCCTCACGCGCATGAAGCCGCATCATTCGCGGAAGGACAATGCGCAGCACCCGTCGGCCGTGTCGGCGTGCCGGAAGATATCGCCAAGGCGTGCCGCTTTCTGGCCGAGGATGCAGGCTTGTCACCGGCCAGACCCTGGTGGTCGATGGCGGGATGACGGTCAAAATCATCTATGCGGAATGAAGGCCGGAACGTTTTCCCGGCCGCGCAGTTTTCATATCGCGCGAACCTGGAGGGATCATGCAAAGCAAGCTTGTAAGCCGGGAAGGCAGCCCCCGGATGTGGGTGCTGGTGCTTGCGCCTGGCGAGGAAGCCAAAAGCACCATCGTCGCTTTCGCCAAAACGCATGATTTGAAAGCGGCATCCTTCGTCGCTTTGGGCGCTTTCGAGCGCGCAAAGGTCGGTTGTTTCGATGGAAAGAAGGAATATCTGCCCATCCCCGTCGATGAGCAGGTCGAAGTGATCTCATTGGTGGGCGACATCGCGGAAAACGACAAGCACGAAGCCGATCTTCACGCCCATACTGTCTGGGCCGGCATGACGGCAGACCGCGGCGGACACTGCTGGAAGGAATTGTGCGGCCCACCTGGAAGTGACGCTGACAGAAACGCCCGCGCATCTGCGGCGGCGGATGCATCCCGATATCAACGTTGCCTGATCGAGATCGGCTGACCGCTTATTTCGAGGCCATGATCGGCTGGATCAAGGTGCCGTCGGCGGCATCTTCAGGCAGATCCACCGCGATTTCCGTGCCGGGTATCAGGCCTTGGGCCAAGGTGATGGTGTCGCCGTCAGTCGAAGCGACCTGAATCTTGACGAAATCAACCGGGAATCCTTGCCCACCACGGCGATGAACTGGTCTGCGCCGCGGGTGATGAGGGCGCCAACCGGAATCTGTGTGGCGCTGGGTTCGGGCACATGCAGGGTCATGTAGGCGAAGCTACCGCCCAGCAGCATCTCCTTGGGATTATTGAGTTGCGCTTCCACCAGCATGGTGCGGGTTCTAGGATCAAGCGCGCCCGAGACACGCGTCAAGGTCGCCGTGATCTTGCGGGCCGGATTGGCGGCATCCACGATTTCCACCTTGTCGCCGGCATGCACGAACGGGGCATCTTGCTGCTGCACAAAGGCGTCGATGCGCAGCTTGCTGTCGTCTTCCACCGTCACCAAGGGCAGGGACGCGGTCTGGCCGGTCTGGGCATTCTGCACCAGGGCGCCGGGATCGGCGTAACGCGCCGTCACCCGGCCGTCGAACGGCGCGATCAGCCGCTCATAGCCCTTCAAGGTGGCGTCCTGGTTGAGCACCGCCTGGGCGATGCGCGCGTCGGCGTCGGCCTGGTCCTTTTGCTGCAGGGCGATGGCGTTCTGACGCGCCAGCTGGTCGTAGCGGCGGGCGATCTGCTGCTTGTTGGCGAGATCGGCGGCGGCGCTGGCATATTGGGCGTCGGTTTCCTGGCTCTCGATGGTTGCCAGCAGCTGGCCTGCCTTCACCGTGTCACCTTTGTCCACCAAGACCTTGCCCAGATAGCCGCTCACCTTGGCGTAGAGCGTGGCCGCCTGATAGGGCACCACGTCGGCCAGGATGGTGATGTCGCGCATGCCGCCGCTGGCGGCGGCGCGCACCACCTGGACTTCCGGGCCCTTGGCGGTCGCTTTCTCCAATTCGGCGCGCGCGCTGTTGATGTGAAGATAATGTGACGCCAGCGCCACCGTTACGATCACGGCGGCCACGAACAAGGCGATAAGGCCGCCGCGGCGGAAGCCTGCCTGCTGGGCGGGGTGATTAGGCATGATGTTCGGCTCCTTGGCCGCGCGTCTCATCCTCGAAGCGCTTGTCGAGCACATAGAGGCTGGGCGGGGCTTTGCGCAACAAGAGATAGGCGATGGGGACCAGGAACAAGGTGGCAAAGGTGGCGAAAATCAAGCCGCCGATCACGGCGCGGCCCAAGGGGGCATTCTGTTCGCCGGCCTCGCCGAGGCCCAACGCCATGGGGATCATGCCCAAGATCATCGCCATCGCTGTCATCAGGATGGGGCGAAGGCGGGTGCGTCCCGCCTCCATCACCGCGTCCAAGGCGGAGAGGTTCTGGCGCACGCGGATATCGTTGGCGAAGCTCACCACCAGGATCGAGTTCGACACCGAGATGCCCACCGACATGATCGCCCCCATCAGCCATTCCACATTGATGCTGGTTCCGGTCAAAGCCAGCATCCAGAGGATGCCGATCAAGGCCCCGGGCACCGCCATCATGATGATCAGCGGATCGACCCAGGACTGGAACAGCACCACCAGCAGCGCATAGACCAGCACCACCGCCAGGATCAGGCCCTCGCCCAGGTCAGTGAAGGCGGTGTGCATCACTTCATTCTGGCCGCGGATATCGATGTGAGTGGTGACGGGCAGGCCGGGCTTCATCTTGTCGATCGCTTTCTGGATATCCTTGGCCACCCCCCCCAGATCGCGCCCGTCTATGTTGGAGTCCACGTCGATGATGCGCTGGACGGTATAATGGTTGATCGACTCCATCACATCTGGTGGGCGTGACCGAGGCGACGTCGGAAAGCCGGCGTCACCGGCGCAGTCAGGGGCGTGCCGGGCCCGGTGGAGGGCGCGGGCGTGTTGATGGGCATGTTCATCAATTCGCTCACCGTGGTGACCTTCGCCAGCGGCATCTGCACCCCCACGAAGTAGTTCACGCCATTGACGGGGCTAAGGAAGTAGTTGGGGGCGATGCCCACGCTGGAGGACAGCGACTCAGCAGATTGTTCGCGACCTCGCTTCTGGTCGATGCCCACTTCGGCGGCGCGCTCGCGGTCCACCGCCACCAGCAGATCGGGATAAGACATCACCTGCACGATATGCGGATCGGCGACGCCGGGAATCTTCGCGATCCGGGCGAGGATTTTCTGGCCCAGCGCGAAGGACGTGATGGATGTCGGCGCCTTGGATCTGAATATCGATGGGCGCGGAGAGGCCGAAATTCAGCACCTGGCTGACGATGTCGGCGGTCTGGAAATAGAAGGTGGCGTCGGGAAAGCCACCGGGCAATTCGGCCCGCATCCGGCGCATATAATCCACCGACGGGTGGTGGCCTGCATTGAGCTGGATCAGGATTTCCGCGTCATTGCCAGCGACATTGTCGGTGGGGACCAAGGCCAGATTGTAGAACAACGGCACGCCGATCATGTCGTTGATGGTGCGAAGCTCGGCCGGCGGGATGATCTGGCGGATTTTCCGTTCGACCGCCAGCACCTGCTTTTCGGTCTCCTCCATGCGCAGTGCCGAGGGTCCGCGATAATGCAGCTTGATGATGCCCACATCGGCAGTGGGGAAGAAGTCGGTGCCGATGGTGAAAAACAGGGCACCGGTCAACACCACCAGGCCGCCGAAGCAGCCAGGACGAAGCGCCGCGGGCCAGCACCACCGCCAGCGCCGCGCCATAGGCATCGCGCAGGCAGGCGAATGCGCGCTCGAAGTAGCCGAACAGGCCCGCGCCCTCGCCTTCCTGATGGACCTTCCGGTCAGAAGGAAGCGGGAAACGCCGGCACCACGGTGAAGGACAGCAAATAGGACGCCAGCATCGACAGCACGACGGTGATGGCGAGCGGGATGAAGAGGAAGCGCGCCGGCCCGTCCAGCAGCACCACGGGGAAGAAGACGATGCAGATGGCCAGCGTGGCCACCGTCAGAGGCTGGATCACTTCGCCGAGCCTTCCAGGATCGCCAGAGTGAGGGCTTTGCCCAGGGTCTGGTTGCGGTGGATATTCTCGACCATCACCGTGGCGTTATCGACCAGCAGGCCGATCGCCAGCGCCAGCCCGCCCAAGGTCATCAGGTTGATGCTCTGGCCGGTCAACAGCAGTCCGATGATGCCGGCCAAAGATGGAGAGCGGGATGGACAGCGAGACGATCACGGTGCTGCGCCAGTCGCCCAGGAATAAAAGGATCATCAGCGAAACCAGGATCGAGGATATCATGGCTTCGCGCATCACGTTGGTGACGGCGGCGCGCACGAACACCGACTGGTCGAAATCCAGCGTGAGTCCATGCCCTTGGGCGCGGCCGCCTTGATCAGCGGCAGCATCGCGCGGGGCATCCACCACCGCCAGGGTCGAGGCGTCGGCGTGCTTGAGGATGGCGAGATAGGTGGCGCGCTTGCCGTTGACGTGCACCATGTTGGTCTGGTCGGCGAAGCAATCCTGGACCGTCGCGACATCGCCCAAAAGCACCGGCACGCCGTTTTGATACCGATGGGCATTTGGCTGAACTGGCCCACGCGGTGGGGCTCGAATTCAGCGCCACGTTGTATTCCGTGCCGTCCGAGCCGTGCGGTGCCTGCGGGCACGATCACGTTGGAATTCGCAGGGCGGTGACGACATCCTCGGCGGACAGGCCCTTGGCCGACAATTTGGCGGGATCGATGTCGACCATGATCTGGCGCTGCTTGCCGCCGAATGGTGCTGGCGAAGACAGGCCGGGGATGGTGAAAAGCTGTATGCGGATGAAGTTCAGGCCATAGTCGAACATCTGCTGCTCGGACAGCGTCTTGCTTGAAATCGTCATCTGCACCACCGGCACATTGGCGGCGTTGAACTGAATGATCAGCGGCGGCTGCATTCCCGGCGGCGCATTGTGCAGGGCGGTGTTCGATGCCGCGCTGATCTGAGCGATGGCGCCGCCGATATCGGTGCCGGGCTGGAAGTGGATCTTGAGCAGACCCACGCCTGGTATGGCCTGGGATTCGATGCGGCTGATGCCGTTGACCGAAGTGGAATAGCTGCGCTCGCTGATCAGGTTGACGCGCCGCTCCATGTCCTCGGCCGAGAGGCCGGGATAGTTCCATGCCACCAGCACCACGGGGATATCGATGACCGGAAAGATGTCCACGATCATCCTGGTGATCGACAGGACGCCCAAAAGCGCGATCAACAGCGCCACAATGGCGGCGGTATAAGGCCGGCGCAGCGCAAGACGCACAAAGGAGAGCAAGGGCTAAGGTCCCGAAGAGGCGTGGTTAGATAGGGCATAGAGGCGGGTCTTGCCAATCGGCAAAAGTGCCGCGTTACCAAGCGCTTGCGCGCATAACTGCCGTGCAAGGCAGGCGGGGGATAGTGTCAACTTCTCCAACAGGCCCGCCCGCGATCCCGGCTAGCACGTTAAATTTCCCGGTGAAATGGCGCGCGCCCCGAGTCGCGGGAACGGATATCCCGCGATACACTGGATTAGGTGCAAGACCAGCTTGCGAACCAAATTAAGTGGGGGCGAAGACGGGGTCGCCGCCTCTCGAGCGGGAGAAGTGACATGGCGACCAAAGCCAAGAAAAAAACCATCAAGAAAAAAGCCACGGTGCATCACATCGCACCGCATTGGTCGGAAGAGGCCAAATTGTCGGGGCGACCGATATGGCAGGGCAATCTGAGCCTCTCCCTGGTCTCCTGTCCGGTCGCGCTTTACAACGCCACCAGCCGCGCCAGCGACATCTCGTTCCATCTTCTCAATCCGAAAACCAACAACCGCATCCGCATGGTGCCCACCGACCCGGAAACCGGACCCGTGAACCGCGCCGATCTGGTCAAGGGCTATGAGATTTCCAAGAACCATTATGTGATCATGGAGAAAGACGAACTCGATGCCGTCCGGCTTGAGACCACGCGCATGATCGAGATCGAGCGTTTCGTGGATGAGAATGAGATCGACCGCCTCTATTGGAACGATCCCTATTACCTTCTCCCCAACGAAGATCCCGAAGCCTATATCGTGATCCGCGACGCCTTGAGGGAAGCGGGCCGCGTCGCCTTGGGCCGGGTGGTGATGCATACCCGCGAGCGGATTGTGGCGCTGGAGCCGCGCGACAAAGGCATCGTCTGCTATACGCTGCGCATGTATGACGAAGTGGTGGCGCCTCAGCGCGCCTTCGCCGACGTTCCCGACAAGAAGCCCGACGCGCGCATGGTGCAGATCGCGCGCAAGATCATCGAACAGCAGGAAGGCGATTTCGAGCCGGAGAAATTCAAGGATCGCTATGAGGACGCGTTGCGCGATCTGATCCGCCGCAAGCAGAAAGGCGAGAAGCTCGTCACCGCCGAGCCGGTCGAGGAAAGCAACGTGATCGATCTGATGGAAGCGCTGCAGAAAAGTCTCAAGCACAAGGGTGCGCCGGCGCAAAGTTCCGCACGCCGCCGCGCGCGTTAGATCGCTTCACATTCAAGGAGCTGGCCGAGAAGCAGAGTTCCGCAAAGTTTCTTCACGCGGAAAATTGAATGAATGAAAGCGGTTGCATGCGTGTTCCGCGCATACGTGATTTTATTTACTTTTCTTCCCGCGATTTTTCCGCCAAAGACAAATGCATCACTGGAACGGCTTGAACATGGCTCAGCCGTCCCAATTTGAACTCCAGGCGCGAGAGGTAACGCGCCACTGGGCTGAACGATCCCTCGCGATCTCATCGCTTGCGATCCATGTCATGGGCCTCTCGGCAGAAGGAAAACGCGCTTTGTTCGACGAACCGTTGCTTGTCAGTGCCGTACCCTCTTTGCGGGCGCGCCTGCTGCCGCAATCCAGGCCGCAGCGCGGGCTGGGGCGCTTTCTGGCTATGGGCGCGGTGACACTGGCGCTGGTGATCGGCCTCAACCACGGCCAGGAGCAGAATTCCGGCGCCGTGGCGCATCTTTCCATCGGCATGCCGCGCCTGAACTTTACCCGCCTTTTCGCGCACGAGACCGTCGTCGTGACGCCTCAAAGTTCCGTTTTCGGCCAGGAACAGGCGATGTCGTCGCAGGCTCTGATTGCGCGCTGGGAACCCCTGATTCAACAGGCCTCACGCAAGTTCAATGTGCCGGCGCAGTGGATACGCGCGGTGATGCGCCAGGAAAGCGGCGGCCGCACCGTGTTGGCCGACAACAGCCTCATCGTTTCGGCGGCAGGCGCGATGGGCATCATGCAGGTTATGCCCGGCACCTACGGCCAGATGGCGGCGCAGTACAAGCTGGGCGCCAATCCATTCGATCCCCACGACAACATCTATGCCGGTGCCGCCTATCTGAATTGGCTGCACCGCAAATACGGCTATCCCGCCATGTTCGCCGCCTACAATGATGGTCCCGGCAATATCGAGGACCATTTGCATCATGGCCGCGCCCTGCCGGCCGAGACGCGCGGTTATATCGCCTCGATCGCGCGCTTCCTGAAAGACAAGACCATGGGGGTGAGCAAAGTGGCGCTCACCCAGCCCGACGGCGTCAAGGTGACGATCGATCCTTCTAAGGTGACCGGGGTCCAGGCCGCCATGTCCGGCATCTACGCCGCCGACGTACACGCCGTGATCAGCATGGGCCGAATCCGTCGCGGCGTGCGCGAGACGGTGACCGAAGCAACCGCGCTGCTGCGCGCCAACGGCGCTTCCGTCTGATCCCGTTTAAGGCTGCGCCACCTGCTTGCGCAGCGAGGCCACATCCCGGTCGTTCAGGTGCGCCCCCTCGGCGCCGAAGCGCGCGGTGACATAGTTCGCCACCGCCGCGATCTCGTCGTCCGAATAGGCGCTGCCGAACGCGGGCATGAACACCATGCCCTGCGCCGTCTTGCGATTGACGCCATTGATGATGGTCTGCGCCACATTGGTCGCCGAGGGATCGTTCACGGCCCGCGCCCCGGTAAGGGTGGCGTATTTGCTGACCGGGCTCACCCCCGTCCAGTCATGGCAGCTGGCGCAGGCCCCGGCGAAGATCTTTTCGCCCCGAGGATCGAGATCCGCCGTCACGCCCTGGCGATGCGACGCCGGCGCCGGCACCGTCACCGCGCGGGGCAGATCGGTGTTCTGGGCGGCACGCTTCTCAGATAGACCACGAGGTCGCGAATGTCGCCCGGCGTGAGAAAAGTCAGGCTGTCGTCGGAGGCTTCGCCCATGGGGCCCGCAGCGCCACCATGGCCATCGGCATGGCCGGTCGAGAGATAGGTGGCGAGGTCATTGTCGCTCCAGGTCGCCAGTCCGGATTTGGCGTCGCTGGAAATATCATAGGCGCGCCAGCCGGCGGTCAGCGCCCCCGCAAATTTGCGCCGGTTGTTCATGGCAAAGGCGAGGTTGCGCGGCGTGTGGCATTCGCCGCAATGCCCCAGCGCCTCGGCGAGATAGGCGCCGCGGTTCCATTCTACGCTTTCCTCGGGACGGGGTTTGAAGCGCGTATCGGCATTGTAGAAAAAGTCCCACGCCGCCATCAGGCCGCGGTGATCGAACGGCCATGCCAGCTTGTTGACTTTGGCCGGTGCATGCACAGCGGGAAGGCTGAAGAGATAGGCCTTGATCGCCAGCGCATCTTCATCGGTCATGTAGGTGTAAGAGGTATAGCTCATCGCCGGATAAAGCCGGGCCCCGTCATTGCGGATGCCCTTGCGCACCGCGGCGATGAATTGCTGGTCGGTGTATGTGCCGATGCCGGTTTCCTTGTCGGGAGTGATGTTGGTCGAATAGATCGTCCCGATTCCCGGCAAGTTGAAAGCAAAGCCGCCAGCATAGGCCTGGCCGCCAGCCGCGGTGTGGCAGGCCACGCAATCGGCCGCATGTGCCAGATATTCGCCGCGCTTGATCAGGTCGGCCTGGGCGAGTTCCTGTGGAACACCCGTCAGGATTGGAGGTGTGATACTCTTCCAGAGCCACTGTCCCGCCTTTGGCGAAGGCCATCGGCCCCGGTATCAGCAACAGCCACGCGGCTACGCCCAGAATCGATGACGGCAATGACCGCCACTAGGATTCCCCAGCCTTTTTTGCTCATGCGATCTTCCTGCCCGCGAGAATATTGCGATCGATTGGAAGCCGGCGCAGCCTGATGCCGGTGGCCGCGGCGATGGCGTTGACCAAAGACGGCGGCCCGGCCGTGCAGCCCGGCTCGCCGATGCCGCCCGGCGCTTCATGACTTGGGATGATGTGAACCTCGATAGGCGGCGCTTCATTGATGCGCATAATGCGGTAGTCGTTGAAATTCTTCTGCTGCACCCGCCCGTCCTTGACCGTGATGTCGCCATAGAGCGCGGCGGTGAAGCCGAACATCAGACCACCCTGGACTTGCGCCATCAGCGTGTCGGGATTGACCACGCGGCCGGCGTCGATCGCGGCATGGACGCGGCGAATTTTGACCTCGCCGTCCTGGTCACTTCGGCTTCGCAGACCGTGGCGATATAGGTGCCGAAGCAGAATTGGGCACAGATGCCCCGGCCCACACGGCTGGGCAGCGCGCCGCCCCAGCCCGAGCGCTGCGCCGCCAGCTCGACCGCTGCCTTCAGACGCGGGGTCCCGTCCAGCTGGGCCAGGCGGAAGGCAACCGGATCCTTCCCGCTTTCACGCCAATTCGTCCATCAGACTTTCGGTGGCGAAGACATTGTTGTTGGGCGCGACGCCCCGCCAATAACCGATATTCAAGGCCTTGGGCGGGGCTTCGATATATTCCACCCGGAAATTTGCGACCCCGTAATTGTTCTCGAGGCGCCTTCCAGCGAGCCGCGATCCAGGCCGCCCTTGAGCGGCTTGCCCGACATGCGCACCGACACCGCGCCGCCGGCGATGCGATGGGTCCAAGCAGTGATCCTGCCGTCCTGGCCGAGGCTGGCCGACATCACATTGCGGTAGGCGGGACGATACATGTCCTGCTGAATGTCTTCTTCGCGGCTCCAGATGACTTTCACCGGGCCGTCCACTTTTTGCGCGATGCGGACCGACTTCACCACCATGTCGGTATCGAGCCGGCGGCCGAAACCGCCGCCCAGCATCTGATTGTGGAAATTGATCTTGTCGGGTGTGGTGTCCAGTGTCTTGGCGGCTGCCGCCACGGCGCTGGTCTGCACCTGGCTTCCGCCCCACATCTCGCAGCCGCCATCCTTCACATGGACGGTGAAGTTCTGCGGCTCCATCGGCGCGTGCGACAGGAATGGCAGTTCATAGGCGACATCCATCTTGTTGGTGGTCGCGCCGGAGAGCGCTTTCTTCGCGTCGCCATCTTCCTTGGCCACCACGCCGTCCTTGGCCGCGGTGTCGCGCAGCTCCTGCCACATCCGGGCGGAATCGAATTTTGCGTTGGCGCCGCCGTCCCAATTGATGGCGAGGGAGCCGAGGCCCTTCTTGGCCGCCCAATAATGCGGGCCGACCACGGCGACGATATCGTCCAGCACTACCAATTGAACGCCAGAGGGGAGCTTGCTCGAATCGACATGGGCAACCTTGCCGCCCACGATCGGCGAAGCCGCCAACGTGGCGATCTTGAGCCCGTCCATGCGGACATCGATGCCGAATTGCGCCTTGCCGTTGACCTTATCGGGCGTGTCGAGCCGCTTCACCGGCTTGCCGATCAGCTTCAGGTCCTTGTCGGCCTTGAGCGTCACGTCTTGCGGCGCGGGAAGTTTCGCGGCGCGCGGCGCAAGCTCGCCATAGGAAAGCTTGCGGCCGCCATGGGTGTCGTCGATCACCTGGCCGCTCTCGGTGCGCAAGGTGGCGGGATTGACGCTCCATTGCTGGGCGGCCGCCTGCACCATCATGGCGCGGCCGGACGCGCCCACTTGGCGGAGCGGGTGTAGAAACTGCGGATCGAGGTCGAACCCCCGGTGGACATGCGGTGCGAGCGCGGGCCGCCATAGAGCGCATCGACCGGCGGCGCCGGCAACGGCGTCACCTGCGCGAAATCCACGTCCAATTCGTCGGCGAGAAGCTGGGAGAGCGAGGTATAGACGCCCTGGCCCATCTCTTCCTGGGGAATCTGGAACGACACTTTGCCGTCGGACGCGACCGCGATGAAGGCGTTGGGATTGAGCTCATACGTTCGCGGGCTTGGCCGCGTCCTGGCGCCAATGCCGGGAGATGGAAACCGAACGTCAGTCCGCCGCCGGCGGCGGTGCCGAACCTTGAGGAAGCGGCGGCGCGACAGAGCGCCCTTTTGAGGCATTTTCGCTGAAACCAACATCAGAACCCCGTTCAGACCGACTTGGCGGCGTTCTTGATCGCCTGGCGGATGCGCACATAGGTGCCGCAGCGGCAAATGTTGCCTGCCATCGCCGCGTCGATGTCGGAATCGTCGGGGTTGGGGTGTGCGGTTGAGCAGCGCCGCGGCCGACATGATCTGGCCGGACTGGCAATAGCCGCACTGCACCACTTCGATGTCCAGCCACGCTTTCTGGACCTTGCGCCGTTGGGCGTGTTGCCGATCGCTTCGATGGTGGTGATGGCGCGGTTGCCGACCGCGCCGACCGGCACATGCAGGAGCGCACCGCCTTGCCGTCCACGTGCACGGTGCAGGCGCCGCATTGGGCGATACCGCAACCGAATTTGGTGCCGGTAAGGCCAACGAGGTCACGCAACACCCAAAGCAGCGGCATGTCGTCGGTGCATCTACCGTGTGGGACTGACCATTGACCTGAAGCGTGACCATCGCTCTTCAACTCCGCTGAATTTCCGGGGGCAGGGGCGTGATATACCATAGTTTATAGCACCTTTTCCCGCAGGGAATTCTAAGCCATTTCCCCGGACAGCGCAAAAATCCAGGGTCCATTCGACTTGCTCGAACGGTGAAATCGGCAACTCCTCAGTCTCGTCATTCCGAATCCGCGGCGTTTCCATCGCGCGGAAATTTGGGGGAAAAAAGAAATGACGCACAAGCTTCACGATGTTGGCGTGGCGGCGAAGATCGGCAAAGATGGCGACGCCGTCGAGGCTTCTTCGAATCAGTGTTGGCTCCGGCACGCTGGGTAATGGACAGAGCGGGATTACCGCCAGACCGAACATGCCTGGGCCCGCTTCGTCCAAATGCTCGCGGCCGCAAACAGTCGGTGAGCGACCTGGGCAAGGTCACGCAATATCTCATTCCTAAGGAAGACGTTCCGCCTATCTCCAGGGTCGTGCCCGCTTGCGGGCGATGCCCACCCGCTTTCATGCTGATGGTGGTGGCGGCTCCTTCCCGGCCTGAATTCCTGCTCGAGATCAACGCCGTTGCTGTGAGGGAATGAAGCGCCTTTAGTTTGGTCTGCTAACTTCTTATAGCTAATATGTAATGGTGTAATTATAATATCTGTGGCCATCAATATGATGCATATTAGACACAAAACTATACAATAGTATTAGTTTACATATCTGTCGCATTAAGACACCCTTGGCCGGGAAACGGGCAATCAATAGCCCGACATTTCGCCGTTTCCGGGCAAGGGGATCTCGCATTTCGTGGGTCAGACCCTGGCCGGATTGTCCGATGCCTTGAGGGCATCGCCTTAACCAGGGGAACCACATGCGCGTATCGCCTAACCTCAAACATTCCTTGCTCGTGGGATCGTCTCTCGCCGTCTTTGCCGCTCTCGCCGGCCCCGCGCTGGCGCAACAGGCCAGCCAATCCGCCGAAACCGTGATCGTCACCGGTACCCGCGTCCAGGGTATGACGGCCGCCGATTCGGCTGCGCCTATCACGGTGCTCGGCACCGACGCGCTCACCCATGGGACGGGTTCGACCGACCTGCGCCAGCAACTGGGCCAAAGCATTCCCTCCTTCACCGCCCAGCAATTCGGCGGCGATACCGCGAACCTCACTTTGTCGGCGGCGCTGCGCGGCCTTTCACCGAACGACACGCTGGTGTTGATCAATGGCAAGCGCCGGCACTATTCCGGCAACCTCCATGTCGACTCCGGCGACTTCACCGCCGGCAGCGCCGCGCCCGACATTTCTCTGATTCCTTCTGGCGCCATCGATCACGTCGAAGTGCTGCTCGACGGCGCGGCCGCCCAGTATGGCACCGATGCCATCGCCGGCGTGGTGAACATCATCCTGAAGAACAAGTCCTCGGGCGGAACGCTGTCGGCCACGATGGGGGACTATTACGACAATGGCGGCGTAGCCGCCACGAACGGCCTCAAATCGGGCGGCACCAAGTACGACGTCTCCTACAATATGGGCCTGCCTTTGTTCGACAAGGGCTTCGTCAACTTCACTCTCGACAAACAGTACGGCAATTTCAGCCAATATGGCGGTGCGGATGCACGCGTCGCGGGCGGGGGCGCCAATGGCGAAGGCCTGCAGACCGGTCTGGTCAATGGCGACATTCCGCTGTCGGTGGCGCAGCAGATCCCCGGCTATCCGCGGGTCAATCCCATCAACGGCAATCCCGAATATCAGTTGACCATGGCGGAAGTGAATTCCGGCTACGACTTCAGCGACAATCTCTCGCTCTATGCCTTCGGCACCATCGCCCACAAATTCGGCAAGTCGTACGAAAATAACCGCATGCCAGATCGCATCCTGGCGACCCCGGGCTCCAGCCAACCTTGCTCGGCCTCAAATCCCAATGGCTACGACACGGGCTCCAGCACGGCGGACGGCGCGACACCGTCCTGCACCGGGCCTTTTGCGATCGCCACCGCCAATGGCTACAGCGCGCTTCCCGGCACGCCCGGCGCGGGCCTCAATCCGGCCACCGACACGGTCATCGCTTCGGGCAACGCCGGCAGCTACACGTCTCCTGGCGAACTGATCATGTATCCCGAAGGCTTCCGTCCGATGGAAGTGCTGAAGGAAGACGATTACCAGTACAATATCGGCGAGAAGTTCAATCTCGCCGGCTGGGCCTTCGACATCGGCGCCGGCTACGGCAAGGACATCGACAACATCTACACCTGGAATTCCGGCAACGCGTCGCTGTTCCTGGACACCCACACTTCGCCGGTAAATTTCTATGATGGCTCATTCACCGCCAGCCAGCTCACCGGCACCATCGACGCGACCCACGCTTATAATGTGGGCATGGCGTCGCCCCTGACGGTGGCGGTTGGCCTGGAAGCCCGCGAGGACACTTATGCCATCGGCTCGGGTGACCCGGATTCCTATTACAAGGAAGGCGCGCAGTCCTTCCCGGGCTTCCCGCCCGCGGGCACCATCGACCGCAGCCGCAAGAATTATGCGGGCTATATCGACCTTGCTCTGGCGCCGATCGAAGCGCTGCAGCTCGACGTCGCCGGCCGCGCCGAACACTACACCGACTTCGGCGACACCCAGATCGGCAAGATCACGGCGCGTTACGACTTCAATCCCCAATGGGCGATCCGCGGCACCATTTCGACCGGCTTCCGCGCGCCCACCCTGGCGGAAGAATTCTATACCGCCGTCAACGTCTCGCCGAACAACGCTTCGGTGCAGCTGCCTGCCGAACTCGGCAGCGGCCAAGCTTCTCGGCCTTCCCAATCTCAAGCCGGAAGTTTCGACCAGCTTTTCCGCGGGCGTCGTCGCCCATCCGTTCCAGGACCTCAGTGTGACGGTGGACGCCTACTCCATCGCCATGGGCAACCGCATCACCACCTCTAGCGAGGTTTACTCCGTGGGTGGAACGCCGCTGGCGCCGGCGTTGGTCAATCCGGCCATCGCGGCGGACCATGTCTCGCTTGATCCCACCGTGCTGACGGCTGGTGTGACGTCGTTCTTGAACGCGATTGCCAGCCTCACCCAGGGTGTTGACGTCACTGCCAACTACCCGACGGACTTCGGCGCCTACGGCCTGGTCAACTGGACCTTGGCGGGCACCTACAACGAGACGTCGATCTCCAGCGTCGCGCCCCCGCCGCCGGCGCTCGCAGCCGCGGGTGCCAGCTTCTTCACGCCGGAAACGCTGTACGACTTCGTGCATTCGGTGCCGGTGACCAAGCTCAACCTCACCGCCGACTGGTCGCTCGACCAGTACGGGTTCACGTTGCGCGAGAGCTATTGGGGACCGATCCACAATTACACCAGCCCCGCCGGCTGCACCACGCTGGACACGTGCTTCGCCGATCCTCAAGCCGGTGTGGTCCTGACCGACGTGGAAGCCCGCTACAACATCACCGACCAGTTGCAGCTCGCGATCGGCGCCAACAATGTCTTCAATATGCATCCGGACAAGATCGCGTTTGATCCGAATGCCTATGGTCCCGGCATCGGCTATCCGGTCAATGGCGGCAATGTGATCGATGCGCCGGTCAATCAATTCCAGTTCGATCCTAATGGTGGCTATTATTACGGTCGCATCGTGTTCAACTTCTAAACGTCCGGCGTCTCAGCGATCGACCCGCCCGTTTCCTCAAGGAAATGGGCGGGTTTTTCTTTGCGCCAGGCGCAAATCAGCAGCGCGCTTCTTTGCGGCCCCGAAAAGGCGTACAGATTCGCCATAGCAACGGGAGATCGCCATGGAAACGACGCGCAGGGATGCATTGGCTTTGTTGGGCGGAGCGGCCGTGACCGCCGCTGCTGCCGGTCCGGCATTTGCTGCGCCCGCCCGCAACCTGGGCAGCAAAGCCAAGACCCTGTTCTGGGTCGCCAGCGTCACGCCTTGCGACAAGAGCCTGAAATTCGATCCCGGCGCCTTTAAAGATGTCTTGGCCTGGTTCAAGCATAATGGCGCCGACGGCGTGGTGGTGTTGGGTTCGACGGGTGAATATCCGTCCTTCACTACCGAAGAACGCATGCAGATCACGGAAGTGGCCGGCAAGAACAAGGACGGCATGAACATCATCTGCTCGACCGGGACTTCGGATCTTCCGGACACGATCAAGCTCTCCAAGCATGCCGCCGATCACGGCGCCGAGGGCGTCTTGATAATCCCGCCCTTCTATTACAAGCAGCCGCCTTTGGCCGGCCTGGTGCGCTATTATTCGCTGGTGTTCGATGCCGTGCCGCAGAGCCTGGCGGTCAATCTCTATCACTTCCCGTCCATGAGCGCAGTACCGGTTACGACTGCGCTACTGAATGCGCTCAAACATTATCCCAATCTGGCGGGAATCAAGGATTCCGAAGACAACATGCCGGAATATGTGGACTTCGTGAAAAACTTCCCCGACCTCAATATGCGCACCGGTACCGATCTCAAGCTGGAATATGCGCTGCAAAAGGGGATGGGCGCGATCCTGGCCGAAGGGAATGTCTTTACCCGCCAGATCGCCGACATCTTCGCCGCCTATCGTGCCGGCAAGGACATTCACGCGCCGTTCCAGAAATTCGAGGCGCAGCAGAATTTGCTGCGCAAGCTGGGCGGGGAAATCAATCCCTACGGCCCCATGAAATACGCCCTCGCGCAGGAAATGGGCGCGCCGCAATTCTATCCGCGTCCGCCCAATCTCGACGTCACCGAGGCCCAGAAGGCGGCGATCAAGAAGGGCCTGGCGCAGATCAAGGACATGGGCTGACGTCTTTGGTGGCGCAAACTCCGATGCAGGCCCGCGGCCAGAATTTCGATTGGCCGCTTTGACCTGATCTCGTCACGCATTGCCCAGCCGGCGATGGGTGGTTTTTTTCTTTTGCAAACCGGATGTGCATTCTCGCGTCCCGGCGTTCCTTTCGCCCCCCGGCAAAAGAGCGTAGAACCGGCCAAACGGCTCGGAGGAGGGCGCTTGGCGCCAATCCGGGGAAGAAACAGAGGGCGGACAGGATGAAAAGCAAATTTCTCGCGGCGGCTTCGCTGATGCTGCTGGTGGGCCCGGCCTGGGCACAAACTCCGACCCAGGCTGGCGGGCAGAATGTGGACTGGCCGCTTTATCTGGGCGACGCCTCGGGCAGCAAATTCAAGCCGCTGGACCAGATCAACGCCTCGAATTTCTCCAACCTGGAAGTCGCCTGGCGCTTCAAGACCGACAATATGGGCAACCGTCCGGAATATAAGCTGGAAGGCACCCCGCTCGAAGTGAATGGCGTGGTCTATGCCACCGCAGGCTCGCGCCGCGCCGTCGTGGCGCTGGATGCGGTGACAGGCGAGCTTCTCTGGGTGCACGGCGAGAAGGAAGGCGCACGCGGCGCCGCCGCCCCCCGCCAATTGTCTGGACGCGGACCCGCCTATTGGAGCGATGGCAAAGACGCACGGATTCTCTACACAACCCCGGGTTATCAATTGATCTGCCTGGATGCCAAGACCGGCCAGCGCGTTGCGTCGTTCGGCAACAATGGCGCGGTGGATTTGAAGGCAGATGACGACCAGAAGATCCAGCCCGACCTCACCACAGGCGAGATCGGCTGGCAGTCGGCGCCCACGGTGGTAGGCGACACGGTCCTGATCGGCTCGGCCTTCCGCGAGGGCTTCACGCCCGCCAGTTACAAGAACAACAAGGGCTCGGCGCGCGGTTATGACGTGCGGACGGGCAAGAAAATCTGGGAATTCCACACCATCCCGCAAAAGGGCGAACCCGGCGCGGAAACCTGGCTCAACAATTCCAATGAATATACCGGCAACACCGGCATCTGGACCGAGATGACCGCCGATCCCGCGGCGGGCCTGGCGTATCTGCCGGTCGAACAGCCGACCGCGGATTTCTACGGCGGCTATCGCCCTGGCAACGGCCTTTATGGCGACAGCCTGGTGGCGGTCGATCTCAAGACCGGCAAGGTGAGATGGTATTTCCAGCTCATCCATCACGAAGTGTGGGACTATGACATGTCGTCCGCGCCGCTCCTGATGGACATCAATGTGGACGGCAAGCCGATCAAGGCGATCGCTGCGCCCACCAAGATGGGCTATCTCTATGTCTTCGACCGCATCACCGGCAAACCGGTGTGGCCGATCCCGGAACGCAAAGTGGAAAAAGGCACGGCGCCCGGCGAATGGTATGCGCCCACGCAGCCCATTCCCACCCGCCCCCGCGCCTATGCCCGTACCGGCGTATCGGTGGACGACCTGATCGACTTCACCCCGGCGTTGCATCAAAAGGCGCTCGACCTGGTGAAGAATTACAAGCTCGGTCCCATGTTCACGCCGCCCATCGTGAGCCAGCGCCCGGGTCCCTTGGCGACGTTGAGCCTTGGTCCCGGCAATGGCGGCACCAACTGGCCGGGCGGCTCCTTCAATCCCGAGAACCACACCGCCTATCTCTATGCCTGCAATTCCTGCATCCAGGATATGGGGCTGGTGCCGCCGCCGCCGGGTCTTTCCGACATGCGCTATGTCGAAGGCACGGCCGGGCAGAAGATCGAGATGGTCTATGCCGCGGGAGCCCAGGCGGGAGCCGATGCCGCGCCCGCGGCGCGGCCCGCGCCGCCGCCCGCGAATGACGCGGACGATTTCGGCCTCACGATCAACGGGCTGCCGCTGATCAAGCCGCCTTATGCCACCATCAGCGCCATCAACCTGGATAAGGGCGACATTGTCTGGCAGGTGCCGGCGGGTAAATCACCCAATTTCATCCGCAACAATCCGGCGCTCAAAGGCCTCAACATCCCGCGTACGGGCCAGTCGAGCTACAATATCGGCACCCTGGTGACCAAACATCTGGTGATCGCGGGCGACGCCCAGGTCACCGTCACGCCGGATCATCCGCGCGGCGCGATGCTCAGGGCCTATGACCAGGCGACCGGCAAGGATGTGGGCGATGTGTTGATGCCGGCGGGACAATCCGGCTCACCCATGACCTACATGGTCAATGGCAAGCAATACATCATCGTCGCGGTGTCGGGCGGCAACTACTCGGGTGAGTATATCTGCTACACGCTGCCGGATAGTTGAGAGCGACCGCTAGTTGCTGTAGTCCGAAATGCGCTTGCCCGCCGCCGCCAATTTTTCCAACAGCGGGGCGGGCAGTTCGCCATATCGCTTCAGTCCTGCCGCGACGGCATTGAGACCCAGCGTGTCGGCATAGAACATGGGACCGCCGCGATAGGCTGGCCAGCCATAGCCGTAAATCCACACGATATCGATGTCGGAGGCGCGGCTGGCTTTGCCTTCCTCCAATATTTTTGTCCCTTCATTGATCATGGGGAGAAGGCAGCGCTCCAATATTTCCTGCTCGCCGATGGCGCGGGGCGTCACGCCCTTGTTCTTGCGGAAATCCTCGATGATCTTTTCCACCACGGATGACGGCGAAGCTTTGCGCGCGGCGTCATAATCGTAATAGCCGGCCTTGGTCTTCTGCCCGCGCCGGCCCGCTTCGCACAAAAGATCGCGCAGCGTTTCGCCATGCGACTCCGACGCCACCCAGCCCAGATCCAGTCCCGCCAGGTCGTGCATGGCGAACGGCCCCATGGGGAAGCCGAATTCGGCGAGGACCTTGTCCACCTGATAGGGTGAGGCGCCTTCCAGCACCAATTGGCTGGCGGCATCCTGGCGCCGCATCAGCATGCGGTTGCCGATGAAGCCATGGGTGTTCCCGGCCAGCACACCCACCTTGCCGATGGTCTTGGCCAGCTTCATCGCGGTGGCGAGCACGCTGTCCGAGGTCTTGGCGCCGCGCACGATCTCCAGCAGCTTCATCACCGGCGCAGGCGAGAAGAAGTGCAGGCCCAGCACGTGTCCGGCGCGGCCGGTCGAGGCGGCGATCACGTCGATGTCCAGGAATGACGTATTGCTGGCGAGAATGGCCTCGGGCTTGGCGATCTTGTCCAGGCGCGAGAACACATCTTTCTTGATGTCCATGCGCTCGAACACGGCTTCCACGATCAGATCGCAATCGGCCAGGTCTTCCATCTTCAGACTGCCGGTCATGCGGCCGAAGCGCGCCTGCGCCTCGTCGGCGGAAAGGCGTCCGCGCTTGACGCCGGCTTCATAGCCGCCTTTGACGGCATCCAGCCCTTTCGCCAGCGCATCCGGATTGGCTTCGATCACGGTGACGAGGAGACCCGCGTTGGCGAACACGGTGGCTATGCCGCCGCCCATCAGCCCCGCGCCCACCACGCCCACTTTCTTGATGGGAAGAAGCGGCACATCGTCGGACAGACCGGGAATTTTCCCCGTCTTGCGTTCGGCGAAAAAGGCATAGCGCTGGGCCTGGCTTTGCACCGAGGCCATGCAGGCCAGGAAGATTTTCTCCTCGAAATCCAGGCCCTGGTCGAAGGGGAGGGTGGTGGCTGCTTCCACGCACTTGATCGCTTCACCCGGCGCGGCGAATCCGCGAAAGTCATGGGTGGCGCGGAAATCGGCAAAGAGCTTGGCCGGCACGCCGGTGACTTTCTCGTTCAAGTCACGGGTGCGGCGGACGGCTTTGCCCTCGGTCAGCAACTGTCTGGCGTAAGCGAGTGCGCCCCCTTTGAGATCTTTTTCCGGCATCAGCGCGTCGATCAGGCCAAGCCCCAGACCTTCTCCGGCAGAGATGGGCTTGCCGTCCGTGATCATCACCAGCGCTTTTTCCACCCCCGCCAATCTCGGCAGGCGCTGGGTGCCGCCCGCGCCCGGCACCAGGCCCAACGCCACTTCCGGCTGACCCAATTTTGCCGACGGTACCGCCACGCGATAATGCCCGCACATTGCTATCTCCAATCCGCCGCCCAAGGCGGTGCCATGGATGGCGACGACGATCGGTTTCTTCGCCGCGTCGAAAGCGTTCTGGACGTCGCGGAAGCCGGGGCCACTCTGCGCCTTGCCGAATTCGGATATGTCGGCGCCGGCGATGAAGGTGCGCCCGGCGCAGATCAAAAGCATGGCTTTGGCGCCGGGATCGGCCTCGGCCTGGGCGATGGCCGCGATCAACCCTTCGCGCATGGCTTGCGACAGGGCGTTGACCGGCGGGGAATTGAGGGTGATGACGGAGATGTCGCCATCCCGGGCGAGATCGGTGACTTGATTGACTTGGCTCATGACTTCTCCGCTTGAAAGGCCTGCAGGCCCGTTTGTGCCCGCCCGAGGATCAGGGTGTGCATGTCCTCAGTACCTTCATAAGTGTTGACCGCTTCCAAATTCAGCATGTGGCGGATCACGGGATAGGCGTCGGCCACGCCATTGGCCCCCAGCATGTCGCGTGCTTCCCGCGCAATCGCCAGCGCTTTCGCGCAATTGTTGCGTTTCATCAGCGAGATCAAAGGCGGCGAAGCCGTGCCGTCGTCCATCATGCGCGCCAGGCGCAAGGCGCCATTCAGGCCCAGAGCGATATCGGTCTGCATGTCGGCGAGTTTCTTCTGCACCAATTGGGTGGCGGCAAGAGCGCGGCCGAACTGGCTGCGGTCCAGCACATATTGACGCGCGGCATGCCAGCATGCCTCGGCCGCGCCGATGGCGCCCCAGGAAATGCCGAAGCGGGCGCGATTGAGACAGGCCAAGGCGGAGGCAAGACCTTTCACGCCCGGCAGAAGCGCGTCTTCGCCCACGCGCACATCTTCCAGGACGATTTCGCCGGTGACGCTGGCGCGCAACGAGAATTTGCCTTCAATGCGGGGCGTGGAGAGGCCTTTGGCGCTGCGCTCGACGACAAAGCCGCGAATATCGTTCGAAAGCTTCGCCCAGATCACCGCGACATCGGCAATTGGCGCGTTGGTGATCCACATTTTTGCCCCCGACAGCCGATAGCCGCCGCCGTCCTTGACCGCGCGGGTGGTCATCCCCGCCGGATCGGAGCCGTGATCGGGCTCGGTCAGGCCGAAGCAGCCGATTAAGGCGCCGCTCACCAGGCCCGGGAGATATTTCTTCTTCTGCGCTTCGCTGCCGAAAGCGAAGATCGGATGGATCACCAGCGAATTCTGCACGCTCAGGGCCGAGCGGTAGGCGGAATCCACCCGCTCCATTTCGCGCGCCACCAGGCCGTAGCAGGTGTAGGAAAGCCCGCCGCCATGCGGTTCGGGCAGGGTCATGCCCAGGACACCGATCTCGCCCATCTCGCGCATGATCGCGGGATCGAAGCTCTCGTCGCGAAAGGATTGGCGGATGCGGGGAGCAAGCTTGTGCGCGGCGAAATCCTGCGCAGTCTTCGCCACCATTTTTTCCTCGACCGAAAGCAGGCTCTCCAGCGCGAAGGGATCGCTCCAGGAAAAGGGCGCTTTCTCCAATCCGCTCATTTGCGCTTTTTCCTGGGCTTGGCGGGTCTGTTTTTTTCTTCCTTCGCGGCGGGTGGCGGCGGCGCGGGAAAGGTCTTGGCGATGAAATCATCCATGTCGGCGATCACCTTGGCCTGGATGGCGGGATCGACGGCGCCGTTCCTGGCAAAACTCTCTCCCGCCTCTGGATAGACCACAAGCGTGGAAGGCACATGAAGGCTCTGCAGCGCGTCATATAATTTTCGCGATTGCGCCACCGGCACTATTTTATCCGCCGCGCCTTGCTGGATCAGGAAAGGCGGGGTCATGGTGTTGAGATACGAGAGTGGACTCGCCGCCTTGACCGCGCCGGGCGCACAGTCCGCCGGTTCGCAACCCAGATAATTGCCCAAGGGCGTGGGCGCGCCCGCAGTTGGCGTGCGTCCTGCATCATCGTCCCAGCTCACCAGGTCGCCCGGTCCCGCCCAATCGATCACGCCTTCGACGCAATCCGATGCCAAGGCTGCCTTGGATGTTGCATCCGCCGCCGGCTCGAGAATATTGACGCCGCACGTGCTCCCCGCCATTGCCGCGATCTGGCCGCCGGCTTCCATGCCCCACACCATCACCCGGGTCGTGTCGATGCCGTAATCGCCGGCATGGATGCGAAGCCAGCGGATCGCGGACTTCACATCCTGCACGGCGGCGGGAAAATGCGCTTCGCCCGCCAGGCGGTAATCGGCGCTGGCCACCACATAGCCCTTGGCGGCCAACGCGGCGAGGATGGACGGAAAATCGTCAAAGCCCGCCGCGTGCCGCGCATCGCCGGTTTGCCAAAGCCCGCCATGCACGAACAGGATCGCCGGGCGGGGCGCGTCTTTCGGCTGGGCAGGGATTTGATAGATGTCCAGGGTCAGCGGCCGGAATCCCGGTATTGCGGCGTAGACACGGTCCAGGCTGACCGAGACGCCGCCGGGAAATGCGATGGGCTGGTCCAGGTTCGGTGCAGCCGCCTTGTCTGCCGCAATCCCCGGCGTTCCAGGGAACGCCAGGGTGGCCGCGACCAGGGCGGCGAATTGCAATCGCATGACTGTCATAGGCCCGCTTTCAAGGCGGCAAACGTGTCATGGGGGCGTTCGCGTTGCAACGCGGGGAAAGCAAGGCGCGGCAACTGGTTCCGGCGGTGGCGCGTTGGGGGAGCGACGGAATTTCCCGTTTTTTTGGCAGTCATTTGAAAATGCGATTTCCCATCCCCCGCCATTCCTTGTCGCGGTTGGCGCGGTTGTGCGGGCTGATCGCGATCCTGTTGTCCTTGTGGGCGCCCATCAGCCACGCCGCTTCGCCGCCACAACCAAGCCATGTATCCATCTCGATGCACGCCGACGCGTCCCATTACCCGGCCGGCAATGGCGCCTCATCCAGCGGCAAGTCCGAAGCGTTGCTGGTCGCCGAAGTGATCTTGCTGCTGTTGGTAGGACGGCTTCTTGGCGAGGTGATGCAGCGGCTGGGTCAACCCGCCCTGATGGGAAATCTCTTGGCGGGACTGGTGCTGGGGCCGTCGCTGTTCGGCGCGATCTGGCCGGAAGCGCAGAAATTCATCTTTCCGTCCGATCCCGCGCAAAGAGGCATGCTCGACGGCCTGTCGCAGATCGGCATCTTGATGCTGCTTCTGCTAACCGGCATGGAAACCGATCTCAAGCTGGTGTCGCGCATGAAAGGCGCGGCCGTGGCGATCTCGCTCTCGGGCATCGCGCTTCCCTTCGCCTGTGGCTTCGCCCTGGGCGAAGTTCTGCCGGACTCGCTCCTGCCGCATATGGCCGGTGGGCGCCTGGTGCCATCGCTGTTCCTGGGCACCGCGCTTTCCATTTCTTCGATCAAGATCGTGGCGATGGTGGTGCGGGAAATGAATTTCACCCGGCGCAATTTGGGCCAGATCATCATCTCGACCGCCATCATCGAAGACACGATCGGCTGGGTGATCATCGCCATCACCTTCGGCATCGCCGGCGCAGGTCGGTTGGATGGATTAGATCTGGCCAAGTCCATCGGCGGCGTTGCGCTGTTCCTGATCTTTTGTTTCACGGTGGGCCGCTGGCTGGTTTTCTCCATCATCCGCTGGATCAACGACAATTTCCGCAGCGAATTTCCCGTCATCACCGCCATTCTTGTGATCATGGGGGCGATGGCGCTGATGACCCAGCTTCTGGGCGTGCGCACCGTGCTGGGAGCGTTCATGGCCGGTGTCCTGATCGGCCAGTCGCCGATCTTGACCGACCATATCCAGCAGCAATTGCGGGGTTTGATCTCGGCCTTCTTCATGCCGATCTTTTTTGGCCTGTCGGGGCTCGCCGCCGATCTCACCATCCTGAAGGACGGAAGGCTGGCGCTGCTCACTTTGGGACTGGTGGTGATCGCCTCGATCGGGAAATTTGCCGGCGCCTTTGTCGGCAGCGCCATCGGCGGCCTCAAATGGCGGGAGCGTATCGCGCTGGGCTGCGCCATGAATGCGCGCGGGTCGACCGAAGTGATCGTGGCCTCCATCGGGCTTTCGATGGGCGCGCTGACGCAAAATCTCTACACCATGATCGTCACCATGGCGATGCTCACCACCATGGCGATGCCGCCCATGTTGCGCCGCGCGCTTAAGGGCCTGCCCATGGACGAGACTGAGCGCAAACGCGTCGAACGCGAAAGGCTGGACGAATATGGCTTCGTCTCGAAGCTCGAGCGGCTGCTGTTGGCGGTGGACGCAAGTCCTGCCGGCCGCGCCGCCGCGCGGTTGGCGGGATTGCTGGCGGGGGCGCAGGGCATGCCGGTGACGCTGCTCAAGCTGGACAAGGATCTGCGCCAGCCCGACAGAGAAACCGCAAATGCCGAACCGCGATTACCATCTGCTGCAGACCAGGGCGCAGACGAGAAAGATTCTGAAACCGAAGCCTCCGGGCGATGCCGAATTCGATCCGGCAAAGCGCCGCCGAGCAGCGCACCGATCCCGTCGCCCGGGAGGTGAAAGCAGGAGCCAAGGCCGCCGCGCAAAAAGCCAGACTAGACGAAGCGGAGGGCGATCCCGAGAAAGTGCACCTCACCACAAGGCAGCCGGTGGACAGCCCGGCCGCCGTAGTGCGCGACGAAGCGCGCAAAGGCTATGATCTCTTGTTCATCGGTCTGGAAGAATTTCAGGACGCCAACGGCAACATCACCCCGGAGATTGCCGAACTGGCCTCGAGCTTCGACGGTCCACTGGCCTTGTTCTGTGCGCCCGGCGGCAAGCCTGTGGCCCGCCTCTCGCCGCGCGCACATATATTGTTGCCGGTAAATGGCTCGCCTGCCTCCCGCCGCGCCGCCGAAATCTGTTTTGCCCTGGCCCGTCCCACCGGCGCACATGTGAGCGCGCTCTTCGTCTCCCAGGCCGATGGCCGGTCCCGCACCCGGTCGCGGGAGGAGGGGGTGCTCAAGGAGATGGTGGAATTGGCCGGGCGTTACGAAGTTCCCTTGAGCACCTTTATTTCCAAGCGTGGCGCCGCTGCCGAGGCGATCCTCAAAGGCGGCAGGCGGGGATACGACATGATCGTGATGGGGGTGAATTCCCGCACGGGCGAGGAGTTGTTCTTCGGCAATACCGCCACCGCCGTCTTCCAGGATTGGAAGAAACCTCTGCTTTTCGTGGCCTCAGAGGGTTGACGCGGGGGTCCGGGAAATTAACCCATTCGCCATATGGCCTTTAGGTAACATCCTGGCCAAATTCGGGCCCCGGGGGTCTCAAAACGCCCAAAATCCTGGTCTTTTCTTGAGACTTTGGCGTTCGGTCTGGTACTTTGCGGGAGGACCGGGTCACCGGTATAGGACGGGGTATGAGAGGTTTCTTCCGGGTTGCGCTTATCGCAGCCGGTTTTGCCGCCTGTGTGGGGCAAGCCGGGGCAGCGGAGTTGCGCCTTCCTCCCAGCCTGACCGCGTTCGGAGCTGATAGTCCGATTCCATCGGCGGCGGCTCTGTCGGCCGAGGCCCTGCAGGGGCCGTCCTCGCGCGTGAGCCAGGATATTTTCGCCGTCCAGCCCACCGTCATTGCTACCAGCTTCGGCGCCATCGCGCCGGTACCGAATTTCGCCGCCAGCGTCGCCTTGAGCGCCAACCTGGCGGTGGACACGGGCTATGGCGTCGATCTCTCCCAGCGTTTCAGCAATTATGACGGCATCCAGTCGCCCCTGATCGGGGACAATGGTTTCACTGGTCTCGCCAATGGCGGCCATTATGCGGGCGCGACCTATATGCCCTCTTCCGATTTGCATGTGCGGTTGGGCGTATCGCAATGGAACGATCGCACAGACCGGCTGGAACTGGAACCTGGCGCGGGCCTGCCGCTGGCGTTCGACAATGCCCGCTCGCAATCCATCCTGGCGGGCGCGACCTGGGATATCACCGACTGGGCCGATTTCGGCGTGACCGCGATCCAGAACAGCCAGCGTGGCCTCGACGCGGTGGCCGATATGGCCGCCGGAAACTTGAGCACCAGCGCGCTCGACATGGCGGCGCGCCTGAAATTCGGCAATGGCTGGGTCACCACCGCTTCCTATGGCTTGAGCCAACTCGATCAGCGCAGCCAGGAGCCGGCGCTGGACACCCATTCCTATTCCATCGCCATCGCCAAGCATGGCCTGTTCGGTGACGACGCCGTGGGTTTCTCCTTCTCGCGGCCGTCGCCGGGCGTGATCGACAACGGCTTCAGCGCGGTCACCGCCTCGGGCGATCTGCCTCCCATGTTCACGGCCAACGACCGCTTCGCCACCCAGACTCAAGAAACCGATCTGCAACTGGGTTATGTCACCAGCTTCTTCGACGGTGCCTTGGCGTTGCAGGCCAATGCCGCCTACCAGATGAATTATCAAGGTCAGACGGGCGCCACGTCGGTTTCGCTCTTGAGCCGCGCCAAGATCAAATTCTAAGAGCATCGGCCAGGAAAAGTGGAAACCACTTTTCCGTCCGGCCGTGCGACCATTAAAGAGCACGTTGCGATGGCCAAGAGCCTTCGCTAAAAGCGCCATCTCACTCTCGCTCGCAAGGAAACCCAGCATGGCCGGGCCGCAATTTGTTTTCGTTATGAAGGGTCTGTCCAAGACCTATCCCGGCGGCAAGCAGGTCCTGAAGGACATCTGGCTCTCCTTCTATCCCGGCGCCAAGATCGGCATCGTCGGCGTCAACGGCGCGGGCAAATCCACCTTGATGAAGATCATGGCGGGCTTGGACAATGATTTCACCGGCGAAGCCTGGGCCGCCGACGGCGTCCGCAAAGGCTATCTTTCCCAGGAGCCGCAGCTTGACCCGTCCAAGGATGTCCGCGGCAATGTGATGGAAGGCGTCGCCGCCAAGAAGGCGCTGGTGGACCGCTTCAATGAGATCGCCGCCAATTATACCGACGAAACCGCCGACGAAATGGCGCGCCTGCAGGACGAGATCGAAGCCCAGGGCCTGTGGGATCTCGACAGCAAGGTGGATCAGGCGATGGACGCGCTGCGCTGCCCCGACGGCGAGGCTAAGGTCGAAACCCTTTCCGGCGGCGAGCGCCGCCGCGTGGCGCTATGCAAGCTTTTGCTGGACGCGCCGGATATCCTGCTGCTGGACGAACCCACCAACCATCTCGATGCGGAATCGGTGGAGTGGCTGGAGCTCACGCTGCGCGAATACAAGGGCTGCGTCATTCTGGTCACCCATGACCGCTACTTCCTGGACAATGTCACGGGCTGGATCCTGGAATTGGATCGCGGCCGCGGCATCCCGCACGAAGGCAACTACACCAGCTTCCTCGGAGTGCAGGAAAAGCGCCTCAAGCAGGAATTGAGCGAAGAAGCGGCACGCGAACGCAGCATCGCGCGGGAGCGGGAATGGATCGCCCAATCGCCAAAGGCGCGCCAGGCCAAGTCCAAGGCCCGCATCAATGCCTATGAGGACCTGCTGGCCAAGTCGCAAGAGCAGCGTCAGGGCACGGCCCAGATCATGATTCCCGTGGCCGAGCGGCTGGGCGATCTGGTGATCGAAGCGGAAAACCTCTCCAAAGGCTATGGCGATCGTCTGTTGTACGAAAACGTGAATTTCAAATTGCCGGCAGGGGGCATTGTGGGCGTGATCGGGCCCAATGGCGCGGGCAAGACCACCTTGTTCCGCATGCTCACCGGTCAGGAAAAGCCCGATGGAGGCATCCTCAAGGTGGGACCCACCGTGCAGATGGGCTATGTGGACCAGTCGCGCGATGCGCTCAATCCCAACAAGAATGTGTGGGAAGAAATATCCGGCGGCACCGACATCCTGGAATTCGGCAAGACCAAGGTGAACTCGCGCGCCTATGTGGGCGCCTTCGCCTTCAAGGGCGGCGATCAGCAGAAGAAAGTGGGCCAGCTATCGGGCGGCGAGCGCAACCGCGTGCATCTGGCCAAGATGCTGAAATCGGGCGCCAACCTTTTGCTGCTGGATGAACCGACCAACGATCTCGACGTAGACACGTTGCGGGCGCTGGAATCGGCGCTGGAGGAGTTTGCCGGCTGCGCCATGATCATCAGCCATGACCGCTGGTTCCTGGACCGCATCGCCACCCACATGCTGGCGTTCGAAGGCGACAGCCATGTCGAATGGTTCGAAGGCAATTACCAGGATTACGAAGCCGACAAGAAGCGGCGCCTGGGAATCGACGCGGATCAACCGCACCGCATCAAATATAAGCGTTTCGCGCGGGCCTAGCGCTAGCCGTTTCTAAACTGCTTGGCCAACTCGCCGAGATGGCTGACCAGCATCGGAAGATTCCCGTTGTTCTGGCCCAGAAAGGCGGTGAACTGATCGCGCTCGTTCAGCGCCAGCCAGATGCCCGCCACCGAGAAATCCACCACCACGGGCTTGCCGGTATCGGTGCGTACTCGGAAATCCACTTCAAGGGGGTCCTGGCCGGAATGATCGTTGGGATCGATCAACTGGGTGGCGACAATAAAGTCGTCGGGGGTGCGCGCCTGGCTGCCGGTCACTTTCATGGACTGACCCGCATATTTGGCGAAATAGGATTGATAGACCGCGGTCGCGTAACTCTGAAACGCGGACTCAAAGGCGGCGAGCTCGGCCGGGCTGGCGCTCCGGCGATATTGCCCCAAGGTGAAGTCGGCGATGCGCTTCATATCGGTGAGGCCGAGCAGGAAGGTCTCGAACTGGGCGCGGCGCTGTTCGGTCGAGAGCTGCCGGTTGTTGAGGATGTCCAGCCCCTTGTTGATGTTCTGCTGGACATAATCCTCGGCGGGATTGGCGATGGCCTGGGCGGGCATGCCGGCCAGGCATGTGGCGGCAAGGCCGGTGGCCATGACAAGAAAGCTGCGGCGCGGGATCAGATGAAAACGCATCATGGTTCCGTTCTCTCGAGAAGCTCTAGTTTGCGGGTGCGTGTGGCAAGTTCAAGGCACTCTGCAGTCTTTTAGCATGAAAGCGGCGTCAGAAATTCGGCAATTCCGGTGGTTTTTGTGCCCCCCCGCCGCTGTTGCGGACGGCGTTGGCGCGCAGTTGACGGTAGAAGCTGCGCAGCGCGGAATAATAGTCGATCGAGCTCCTTTGGATGCTCTGGACTGTCTGGAACGTCTGGCCGCGCAAATCGAGCACCGTGAAATAATAGCGTCCCGCGTCCCACCAGATATGCTGCTTGAAGGCGATGTAGTCGGTGGGATCGAGACCCACATCGGCGGCCAAGCCGAACGCATCTCGGGAATTGGAGGGACCGAGGAAGGGCAGCACCAGATAAGGGCCTTCGCCTACGCCCCACACCCCCAAGGTGACGCCGAAATCCCCGCCATGATCGGGGATTTTCATGCGGCTGGCGGGATCGAGAAATCCGCCAAAGCCCATGGTGGTGTTGACCAGGAAGCGCGCCGCAGTTTGGCCGCCGCGTTTCAATTGCCCTTCCAGAATGTCATTCACCAAAGTTGTCGGCAGCGAAAGATTTTCCAGGAAGCGATGCACCGCCCGGCGCCCTGGATCCGGCACCAGCACGAAATAAACCGCGACTGTGGGAACCACGAAATAGCGGTCGATCTTGCCGTTAAGTTGCAGCATCTCCCGGTTGGTGGGCTCGTAGGGATCGTTGTTGGCGATCATCTCGGGCGTGGGCGGTGTGGTCGCGCAGGCCGTCAGCATCAGCCCGCATATCGCTATCGCCAGCGCCCGCCACCCAACCATGCCGCCCTCTCGGAAGGGGGCGTTCTTGGGTGTTTTTCCAGGTTCTGTCCAGCCATAAGGCCGTTTTTGGCCTCTTGTGTTTAACCAGTCCGCAAGCATATAAAGATATGTTTATATGTTGAATGGAGTATTATGGACCGGCTGGTTGCCATGTTGCGTGCTGCGGGGGATCCCACCCGCCTCCGGTTGCTGCTGCTTTTGCGGCAGGCCGAACTCACGGTCAGCGAGCTGATCGAAATCGTGGGCCAGTCGCAGCCACGCGTCTCGCGCCATTTGAAATTGCTGGGCGAAGCCGGATTGCTGGAACGCTTCAAGGAAGGAAGCTGGGTGTTCTATCGCGCCGCTGACAGGGGCAAGGGGGCGGAGTTGGGCGCGGCCTTGGCTTCCCTGGCCGAACCCAGCCTGAGCCAAGCCGACATGCTGCGGCTGGGTGCCGTGCGTCAGGCGCGCGCCGCCGCCGCGGCCGCCTATTTCAAGGCCAGTGCGCCCGAATGGGAGCGCATTCGCGCCTTGCATGCACCCGAGAAAGACGTGGAAGCGGCGATCCTCAAACGCATGACGGCGCGGCCGATCCGAAACCTGTTGGATGCAGGGACGGGCACCGGCCGCATGCTGGAATTGCTGGCGCCCCATGCCGGGCGCGCCGTGGGCGTGGATGTGAGCCCGGACATGCTGGCGATCGCGCGCGACCGCTTGCTGCGCGAGAATCTCAACAATGCCCAGGTGCGGCTGGCCGATATTTATCGCCTGCCTTTCACCACCGATCTTTTCGACGCCGTGCTGTTTCACCAGGTGCTGCATTATCTCGACGATCCGGGTGCCGCGGTGGCGGAGGTGGCCCGGGTGATGGCGCCGGGTGCGCAGCTTCTGATCGCCGATTTCGCCCCCCATCAGTTGGAATTCCTGCGCGAGGATTATGCCCATCGCCGCCTGGGCTTTTCCGACCGCGAAGTCGAAGGCTGGTTCACCGGTGCGGGCCTGAAACCCGGCGACAGCGAAACCATCGCGCCGTCTTCGCCGTCCGCCGAGAAGCTCACGGTCAAGCTATGGACGGCAGCGGCCAAGAGCGCGCCCAAGGAAAAGCTCAAAGAGGCGGCATGAGTCTTCAAGGATATGATCGGCAATGGACGGCCACTTTCGGTGTCGTTCGAATTCTCCCCGCCCAAGACCGACGAGGCGGAGGTGGCGCTTTGGGCGGCGATCAAGCGCCTGGAGCCGCTTCAACCGCAATTTCGTCTCGGTCACCTATGGCGCAGGCGGTTCGACGCGCGAGCGCACCCATGCCACCGTCAAACGCATTGTCGAAGAGACGTCACTCAAGCCTGCCGCGCATTTGACCTGCGTAGCCGCCTCGCGCGGCGAGATCGACGAGATCGTGCAGGCTTATTGGGATGCGGGCATCCGCCATATCGTGGCGTTGCGGGGCGACATGCCCGGCATGGCGGGGCCCTACCAGGCGCACGCGCAAGGCTATCGCTCCACGCCGGAATTGATCCAAGGCATCCGCCGCATCGCGCCGTTCGAGATCAGCGTCTCTTTCTATCCGGAGCGTCATCCGGATTCGCCCAATCATGGCCACGACATTCAACTGCTGAAAGCGAAAATGGACGCGGGGGCCAGCCGCGCATTGGGCCAGTTCTGTTTCGACAATGATGCCACAGCGCGCTTCCGCGACGATGTGGCAAAGGCTGGCATTTCAATTCCCGTCGTACCCGGCATCATGCCAACCACGTCGTTTCGCGGCGTCGAGCGCATGGCGGCCAAATGCGGCGCCTCGATTCCCGCATGGCTCGCCCGCGCCTATGACGGGCTCGACGAAGATGTGGAAACCCGCCGCATCGTCGCCGCCGCCGTGCTGGCCGACCAGGTGCAGCAATTGCGCAATTTTGGTTTCGACCAGTTCCATTTTTATACCCTCAACCAGGCCAATCTCACCTACGCGGCATGCCGCCTGTTGGGCCTGAGACCGAAGGAATTGTTATGAGCAGCGTCCGTAATGCCCGCCTGGATTGGATGCGCCGGGAGGCGAAGAAGCGCCTTCTGCTGCTGGACGGCTCTTGGGGCGTGATGATCCAGGGCTATCAGCTCAAGGAAGAGGACTTTCGCGGGCATCGTTTCGGCAATCACGCCAGTGATCTCAGGGGCAACAACGATCTTCTCACCCTCACCAAGCCGGAGATCATCCGCGATATCGGCCGCCAATATCTGGAAGCGGGCGCCGATTTCATCGAGACCAACACCTTCAATTCCAATTTCACCAGCCAAGAGGATTACGGCCTGGGCTATCTGGTGGGGGAGTTGAACGAAGCGGGCGCCAGGCTCGCGCGGGAATTGTGCGATGAATATTCCGTCGCCGAACGTCCGCGTCTGGTCGCAGGCGTGCTGGGGCCGGCCAATCGCACGGCTTCGATTTCGCCCGACGTCAACGATCCCGCCTTCCGCAACATCACCTTTGACGATTTGCGCGCCACCTATCGCGACGCGACGCGGGGATTGATGGCGGGCGGCGCCGACGTGCTGATGATCGAGACCGTGTTCGACACCCTCAATTGCAAGGCCGCGATCTTCGCCATCGAAGAGGTCTTCGTTGAACTTAATATGCGCCTGCCGGTGTGGATCTCCGGCACCATCACCGACCTTTCGGGCCGCACCCTCACCGGCCAGACGCCCGAAGCCTTCTGGCATTCGGTGCGCCACGCCAACCCGTTCGCCATCGGGCTCAATTGCGCGCTGGGCGCCAAAGAGCTTCGCCCCTATGTCGCCGACCTGGCGATGGCGGCCGACACGCTGGTGAGCGCCCATCCCAATGCCGGTCTGCCCAACGAATTCGGTGGCTATGACGAAACCCCCGAAAGCATGGCGGCGATGATCGGCGAATTCGCCCGCTCCGGGCTGGTCAATATCGTGGGCGGCTGCTGCGGCACCAAGCCGGAACATATCAAGGCCTTCGGCGAAGCCATCGAAGGCGTGGCCCCGCGCGCCATTCCCGAAAAACCCAAATATATGCGCCTGTCGGGGCTGGAGCCTTTCACGCTCACGCCCGATCTTAATTTCATCAATGTGGGCGAGCGCACCAACATCACCGGCTCGGCCAAATTCCGCAAGCTGATCGCCGCCAATGACTATGAGCAGGCGCTGGAAGTGGCGCGCAGCCAGGTCGAGAATGGCGCCCAGATCATCGACATCAACATGGACGAGGGCCTGATCGATTCCGAAGCGGCCATGACCCGTTTCGTCAATCTGATCGCGGGCGAGCCCGACATCGCCAAAGTGCCCTTGATGATCGACAGCTCCAAATGGAGCGTGATCCAGGCGGGACTGAAATGCTGCCAGGGCAAGGCCATCGTCAATTCCATCTCGCTCAAGGAGGGCGAGGAGGCGTTCGTCGAGCGTGCCCGCGAGGTGCTGCGCTTTGGCGCCGCCGTGGTGGTGATGGCGTTCGACGAACAGGGGCAGGCCGATACCCGCGAACGCAAGATCGAGATTTGTCGCCGTGCCTACAACATCCTGGTCGACAAGGTGGGCTTCCCGCCGGAAGACATCGTCTTCGATCCCAACATCTTCGCCGTCGCCACCGGCCTGGAAGAGCATAATGAATATGGCAAGGCCTTCATCGAAGCCACCGAAGTGATCCGCAAGGAATTGCCTTACGCCCACATCTCGGGCGGCGTTTCGAATTTCTCCTTCTCATTCCGCGGCAATGAGCGCGTGCGCGAGGCGATGCACAGCGTGTTCCTGTTCCACACCATCAAGGCGGGCATGGACATGGGTATCGTCAATGCCGGCCAGCTCACCGTCTATCAGGACATCCCCACGCCCTTGCGGGAAGGGATCGAGGACGTGCTGTTCAACCGGCGCGCGGACGCCACCGAGCGGCTATTGGAATTGGCCAGGGAATATAAAGGCGACGGCGCGGAAGCCGAGGTGGAGGACGCGGCCTGGCGCTCGCTCCCGGTCAAGGACCGCATCACCCACGCCATGGTGCATGGCATCGATGCCTTCATCGTCGAGGACACCGAGGAGGCGCGCCGCGAGGCGACGAGGCCGCTCGACGTGATCGAAGGTCCGCTGATGGCGGGCATGAATGTGGTGGGCGATCTTTTCGGCTCGGGCAAGATGTTCTTGCCGCAAGTGGTGAAATCGGCGCGGGTGATGAAGAAGGCGGTGGCCTATCTTCTCCCTTTCATGGAAGAGGACAAATCTGCCGCCAAGGAAGCCGCCGGACGTATCGTGATGGCTACGGTCAAGGGCGATGTCCATGACATCGGCAAGAACATTGTCGGCGTGGTGCTGCAATGCAACGGCTATGAGGTGTTTGACCTCGGCGTGATGACGCCCACGCAAAAAATCCTGGACGCGGCGCGCGAGCACAACGCCAACATCATCGGCCTGTCCGGCCTGATCACGCCGTCCCTGGACGAGATGGTGCATGTCGCCGCCGAGATGGAGCGGCAGGGCTTCGACATCCCGCTCCTGATCGGCGGCGCCACCACCTCGCGGATTCACACCGCCGTCAAGATTGACCCCAATTATCGTCGGGGCCAGACCGTCTATGTCACCGATGCGTCCCGCGCGGTGGGTGTCGCCTCGAGCCTGCTGTCTAAGGAGGGCGGCGCCGGATACGCCGCCAATGTGCGCAGCGAGTATGAAGCACTGGCCAAGAACCACGCCAATCAGCGTTCGGGCGGCAAGCGGTTGAACCTGGCGCAGGCTCGCGCCAATCGCGCCAAGCCGGATTTTTCCGCCTACGCGCCGCCCCAACCCAAATTCTTCGGCGCGCGGGTGTTCGACAACTACGATCTCAAGGAATTGGCCCGTTACATCGATTGGGGTCCCTTTTTCCAGACCTGGGAACTGGCGGGGCCTTTCCCGCAAATTCTGGACGACGAGAAGGTCGGCAAGGCGGCGCGCGATCTTTATGCCGACGCGCAGAAAATGCTGAAGCAGCTGGTGGATGAGAAATGGCTCACCGCCCGCGCCGTGATCGGCTTCTGGCCGGCCAATCAGGCCGACGACGATATCCTGATCTATGGCGACAAGGCGCGGAAATTTCCTATCGCTACCTTGCACACGCTCCGCCAGCAAATGGCGCGTGAATCGGGGCGGCCCAATTTGGCGCTGGCGGATTTCATTGCACCTCCGGGCATCCCTGATTATGTCGGCGGCTTTGTCGTCACCGCCGGTATCGGCGAGGAACCGCATATCAAGGCGTTCGAAGCGGCCAAGGACGATTATTCCGCCATCCTCTTGCGCGCGTTGTCGGACCGCTTGGCCGAAGCCTTTGCCGAGCGCCTGCATGAGAAAGTGCGCCGGGAATATTGGGGCTACGCCGCCGAGGAGGAACTCTCCAACGACGATCTGATCGCCGAGAAATATCGCGGCATCCGGCCGGCGCCCGGCTATCCGGCCCAGCCGGAACACAGCGAGAAGGCGACCTTGTTCAAGCTTCTGGACGCCGAGCACAAGATCGGGGTCAAGCTTACCGAGAGCTATGCGATGTGGCCCGGTTCCTCGGTCTCGGGTTTCTACTATTCCCATCCCGAAAGCCGCTATTTCGGCGTGGGCAAGATCGAGCGCGATCAGGTGGAAGATTACGCTAAACGCAAGAATTGGACGCTGGCCGAAGCCGAACGCTGGCTGGGGCCGTTGCTCAACTACAATCCCCGCGCCGTCAGCGCCGCCTAGGCGCAAAATCCCTCGCGCCGGGCTCAGCCTTTGGGCTAAACAGCCTGCTGTCTGTCTGGGGCAAAGTCAGCGCCGCTGCAGGTCTTCTGGTAGGTGGGCCCAAGGAGCAGCGGGCAGGCAAGCGAAGCGAAGCCGTTGCCCGTGCGATCATGAGATAGAACGCGGATGTCAGTCTGGGGAAAAGTTAGCGGAGGGGCGGCGGGGCTGCTGGTGGGTGGTCCCGTCGGCGCGCTCCTGGGCGCGGTCGCGGGTCATTTCCTGTTCGACCGCGAATCCGATCCGGGCGTGGCCTTCACCATCGCCATCATCGCGCTGGCCGCCAAGATGGCGCGCGCCGGCGGCAATCCCGGCGACGAGGAATTCGCCATCTTCTCTCGCGTGTTCGGTGTGCCGCCGGAGGAAGAGGCCAATGTGCGGCGCATCTTCAATCTGGCGCGTCAGGATGTGGCGGGCTACGAAACCTATGCCGCCCAAATCGCGCGGCTCTTCATGGGCAATCCCGCCATGCTGGAAGACATTCTCGACGGGCTGTTCGAGATCGCCAAAAGCGACGGCGTGCTGCACCCTTGCGAAAGCGCTTTCCTGGAACGCGTGGCGGAGATTTTCGGTTTCGCGCCCAATGAATTCCGCCGCATTCGCGCCAGCCATTTCGCGCCGGAATTGACCGATCCCTATGTGATATTGGGTCTCTCCTACACCGCGGACGAAGATGAGATCCGCCGCACCTATCGCCGCCTGGTGCGCGAGAACCATCCCGACAGCCTGATGGCGCGGGGCGTGCCGGAAGAATTCGTCAAGCTCGCCAACGACAAGCTGGCGGCGATCAACAATGCCTATGCCAAGATCCAGGGCGAGCAGGGCATGAGATGAAAATTGTGGAGCGTCCATCGCCCAACCGGGACTCGCGCGACGGCGCCGTCATCGACATGCTGGTCCTGCATTATACCGGCATGCGGAGCGGCGAGGCCGCGTTGGCGCGATTGTGCGATCCTTCCGCGCGCGTCTCCGCGCATTACACCATTGATGAGGACGGAACGGTCTATGCGATGGCGCCGGAAGAGGCGCGCGCCTGGCATGCCGGCGTCTCCTGTTGGGCCGGTGCGCGCGACATCAACGCGCGTTCCATCGGCATCGAGCTGGTCAACCCCGGTCATGAATTCGGCTACCGGCCTTTTCCGTCCGCGCAGATCGCGGCGCTGATCCCGCTGGCGCAAGGCATCATCGCGCGCCACGCCATTCCCACCTGGCGCGTGCTCGGTCACAGTGACGTCGCCCCCATGCGCAAGGAAGACCCTGGCGAATTGTTTCCCTGGGCGCAGCTGGCGGCGAACGGTATCGGGCTTTGGCCGGAGAAAGCTGCCGATCCCGGCGAAGGCGCGGTGCCCGTGCTTTTCGCCCGCTTTGGCTACGACCCGGAAGCGACGCTGGAAAAAACCGTTGCCGCCTTCCAACGCCATTTCCGCCCCACTTGCGTCAACGGCATGGCAGATGCCGAAACGCGCATGGTGCTGGCCGGCCTGATCGCGCTCTATGATGCCAAAAAAAGGGACGCGCGATGAAGACCATGGGGCTGTTGGCGGGGATGAGCTGGGAATCCTCGTCTGTCTATTATCAACTCATCAATCGTGGCATCCAGCAGCGCCTGGGCGGCGTGCATTCGGCCAAGATCCTGATGTATTCCTTCGACTTCGGCGAAGTCTCCCGCCTACAGCAGGCGGCGCGCTGGGACGAGGCGACGGCGCTTTTGTCGGGCGTGGGCCAGACCCTGACCAAAGGCGGCGCGGATTTCCTCGCCATCTGCTGCAACACCATGCATTTGATGGCCGAGGAGGTGCAGCGCGCCTCGGGTATCCCTTTGCTTCATATCGCCGATCCGCTGGGCCAGGCTGCGCGGAAAGCCGGCATGACCAGGCTGGGTCTGATCGGCACCCGCTTCACCATGGACGAGCCGCGCATCATCGCCGACCGTCTGCGCCAGAAATTCGGCCTGGAGGTGATCCTGCCCGGCGCGGCGGGACGTGAGACCATCGACGGCATCATCCAGACCGAACTGGTCAAGGGCGTCATCCGCGACGAGTCACGCGCCCGCTATCGCGCGGTGATGGCCAAGCTGGTCGAACAGGGTGCGCAGGCCATCGTCCTGGGCTGCACGGAGATTCCGCTGCTGGTGAGCCAGGCCGACAGCCCTGTGCCGCTCTATGACACGATGCAGCTTCACGCCGCCGCCATCGTGGATTTTGCGCTCGCCTGAAAGCCGGATATAAGCCGCATGTCAGACGGCCGGGTGACCGCGGCCTTCGCAAGAAGGTCGAGGAAAGTCCGGGCTCCACGGAAAGACGGTGCCGGTTAACGGCCGGCGGGGGCGACCCCAGGGATAGCGCCACAGAAATGACACCGCCTACCGGCCTAAAGCCGCGGCAAGGTTGAAATGGTGCGGTAAGAGCGCACCGCGGTCCTGGCAACAGGAACGGCACGGCAAGCCCCACCGGGAGCAAGACCAAATAGGGACGGCACGTGATGTTTTCCGCATCGCCGTCCGGGTCGGTCGCGTGAGGTGTGTGGCGACACGCATCCCAGAGGAATGGTCATCCAGTCACTTCGGTGACGGACAGAACCCGGCTTACAGGCCGTCTGATTTTTTCTTTTTTTGAACCCCTCCGGCCTTCGCATCGCAAGCGCGTCCATACGCTGCCGCTATGGACCGGCCACCTCCCCTTCCAGGCGCTGCGCGCCGAAGGGGAGGCGGGCCTCGGCCAAGGCGACCCTGCCCTAAGCGAGTTTCAATTTAGAGACCGTCAGCGGATCGCCTTTGCCATCGTAATATTTTTGGAGGGCGGCGGCGAAGATGTCGTTGGGTGCGGCGGCGTCGAACAGGGTCATGGACGAGCGGAATTTGAGATCGTCGGGCGAGCCGAAAATCGCGTGCGCGTTTCTGCCTTGCACAGCCAGCGTCAATTGTGTCGCTTCGCGCAGTCGCACGCCCAGAATGGGATGGGCCAGATAGGCGCGTGCTTCTTCCAGCGATGCGATCGCATAAAGCCGCGCCATGGTGCTGTGGCCGAGGCCCGCGATCTGGGGAAAGACGAACCACATCCAATGGCTTTGCTTGCGGCTGGCGCCCAACTCCGCCAGCACGCGGGGCCATACCGGCGCTTGCGCCTCGACGAAACGCTCGAGATGAAACGGATCGCTCAGAGACCGGCCTTTTCCAGCGACAATTGCGCGATCGAGGCCCAGTCCTTTTCACTCCAGCCTTTCTTCATTCCCGCTTCATATTGCTCGCGAACCAGATCCAGTATGGGCATGGACACGGAAAGTTCTTTCGCTGCATCGCGCACCAGGGTGGCGTCCTTCAGGCCCAGTTTGAGATAGAAGCCTGCCGGTTCGTAGTCTTCGGTGAGAATCTGCTTGCCGTAATTCTTGTAGATCGGCGCCGCGAACAGGCCTTCGGTCATGGTGTCGAGAAACAGATTGGCATCCACGCCGCCTTTCTTCAGCAAGGCGAAGGCCTCGCCCATGGTCTCGACCGCGCTCATGATCATGAAATTGCCGGCGATCTTGAAGAGGTTGGCTTTCTCCGGCTCGACCCCGATCCTCACCGTGCGCCGTCCGATCTGGGCCAAGAGCGGTTCGATCCGGGCGAAATCGTCGTCCGCGCCGGCTGCCAGCACTACCATCTTCGCGCTCACCGCCGCGTCGGGGCGTCCGAAGACCGGTGTCGCCACATAGCCCAGGCCCCGGCTTTCATGGGCCGCGGCAAGCGCGCGCGCGAAGCTGGGCGAGATCGTGGCGAGATTGGCGTGAACCAGGCCTTTTGCCGCCTTGTCGAGAAGGGCGGCGTCCAGGCCCACTTCTTGTATCGCCTGGTCGCTGGCCAGCATGGAGAACAGGACCTCGCCTTGCATGGCTTCCACCGGCGTCTTGGCCACCGTCGCGCCCTGGGCAGCCAATTCCTTGGCGGGTTCCGGCGAACAATTCCATACCGTGAGTTCGTGGCCTGCCTTGATCAGGTTGCCGGCGATGCCCGCGCCCATCTGACCCAGGCCGATGAATCCGATCTTCATGCTGTTGTTCCTTTTGCGAATCGCTGCCGCCTGAACCGCGGGCAGCCGGTTGGGGGCTTCCCGTTGTTAAGACATTCTTTACCGATCTCAACACAGTCTTACCGCGTTTTGGATTTGTTCTAGCCACCACAACCCGTAGTAGGTCATAATCGTTAACGCCTAGGCAAGTCCCTCAAAAATATGGGCTTTTCGTTTGACGTGGCGTCTTGTCCCATGATATCCCATGCCATCCCAGGGGTGTTGCGACCCGCCTGTGCCACGGCCGACTGACCGGCCGCCCAGGCCCGATGGGGTAAGCGGGGGAATTGCGATCATGACCGGGCTGGTCCAACCGTTCATTTCGACGGTGATGGGGTCGCTCGACAGCAAGGGTCGGGTCTGCATCCCCGCGCCCTATCGCCATATCCTGGCCGCGCAGAACACCCAGGGCGTCTATATCTGCCCCAGCTTTGCCGAAGCCGCGCTCGAAGCTTTCGGCCAAAATGTGATCGACGCGCTGCATGCGCGGCTTTCCACCCAGGATCCGTTTTTCTCGCCCAGCCATGACGACGAAGCCACCGCGGTGGTTTCGCGCACGCAATTGCTGGTGGCCGACGATCAGGGCCGCGTGCGCTTGCCGGACGCCATGATCGAACATGCCGGCCTCAAGGACCGCATCGCCTTTGTCGGCCTGTCGCAAAAATTCCAGATCTGGGATGCCGATGCTTACGCGCCGATCCAGGCAGAAACGCTGGCTCGCATGAAAGCGCGACTGGAACGCGCCCGTACGGCAGGCGAAGGATGAGCGGTCATCTTCCCGTGATGCTGACGGAAGTGGTGGCGGCGATCGCGCCCAAGGACGGCGGCCATTATGTGGACGGAACCTTCGGCGGCGGCGGATATTCCCGCGCCATCCTGGAAGCGGCGGATTGCAGCGTGCTGGGTATCGACCGCGATCCCGAGGCCATCGCCCGCGGCCAGGCGCTGGTGGACCATTTCGGCGGGCGCCTCACCCTTGTCGAAGGCGAATTCTCCCGCCTGGACGAATTCACCCGCGCCAGTGACGGCGTGGTGCTCGATCTGGGCGTCTCGTCCTTCCAGTTCGATACTCCCGCTCGCGGCTTTTCCTTTCGCGAAGAAGGTCCGCTCGACATGCGCATGAGCCGTTCGGGTGAAAGCGCCGCCGATCTGGTGAACAATGTTCCTGAACGCGAACTGGCGCAGATCATCGCCCATTATGGCGAAGAGAAGAATGCGCGCCGTATCGCCCGCGCCATCATCGCCGCGCGTCCCATCGCCACCACCACCCAGTTGGCCAAGATCGTCTCCGATGCCCAGGGTCCGCAGGCGCTGCGTCTGGCGATCCATCCCGCCACGCGGACCTTCCAGGCGCTGCGTATTCGCGTGAATGACGAATTGGGCGAGTTGGAACGCGGGTTGGAAGCGGCGCTGAAGATCCTGGCGCCCGAGGGCCGTCTGGTCGTGGTCTCGTTCCACAGCCTGGAAGACCGCATCGTCAAGCAATTCATGACGCGCCACAGCGAGACCAGATCTCGCGGTTCGCGTCATGCCCCCGAAGCCGGCCGCAGTCCGGCCGCGCTTCGGCTTCTGACCAAGTCCCCGAAAACCCCTTCCGCGGACGAGGTTCACCACAATCCCCGAGCCCGCTCCGCGAAATTGCGCTGCGCGGAACGGCTGGCGGCTTAAGGAGAATGACATGATCCGGGTGCTCAATTTCTTCTGCGTGGCTCTGATGGGACTTTCGATCCTGGGCCTCTATCACGTGTCCGAACGGACCCGCGTCGCCGAGATGCAGCTCGCCAAGGTCGACCGCCAGATCGCCGACACCAGAGGCGGCATCGGCGTGCTGCAGACGGAATGGGAGCGCGTCGCCGGTCCCGCCCGCATCCAGGAATTGGCCCAGCGTGACGGCATGAGCGACAAGAGCTCGGTCGAATTGTCGTCCTTCGACCTTCTACCCCGCCGCGGCGATGCGCCTTTGAACAACTCGTCTGTGCGTAACGCCAATGCGGAAGCTCCCGCGGTTCAGCCCACGCTTACGCCCCAACCGATCTCGGTCCGCACAGGATTTTAGGACTCAATGGCAAACTCTCCGGGGATCTTTCAGCGACGGATCGTCATCGGAGCGGTCTTTTGCGTCGCCGCCTTCACCCTGGTGGGCATTCGCCTGGTGGACGTGACCCTGATGCGCGGTCACGGAGGAACGTCCTTTGCTGACCGCGCCGTCACCGCCCGCGCCGATCTGGTGGACCGCAATGGCGAGCTGCTGGCCCGTGATCTGCCGGTCAAGGATCTCTATGCGCGTCCCCATGTCTTCTGGGATAGGGAACAGGCGGCGCACGATTTGGCGCAAGCCACCGGCGGCGACGCCAAGCGTCTCGGTGCCGCCTTCGACAGCGCCAAACATCCCTATGTGTTGATCGCGCGCCAGATCACGCCCGCGACCGAAGACAAAGTGATGCATCTGGGCCTGCCAGGGCTCGAATTCGAGCCCAGTGCCAAGCGTTATTACCCGGATGGCCGCGTCGCCGCCCAGCTTCTGGGTGTCACCGATCCGGACAATAACGGCTTGTCGGGGCTGGAACTAGGGCTGGAAGATCGTCTGCGCGCCGATGCCGGCGAGGCGCCGGTCGTCACCTCGATCGACATGCGGGTACAATATATTCTCTCCCACGAAGTCGAGGAGCAGCGCGAAACCTTTGGCGCGCGCGCGGCCGGCGGTCTGGTGATGGATGTCCGGACCGGCGAGATCCTGGCCATGGCCTCGCTGCCTGATTTCGATCCCAATGCGCGAGCGCTCAGCGGCAACGACTCCACCCGCAACATGATGGCTCAGGACGTCTATGAGTTGGGCTCGGTGTTCAAGATCTTCTCGTTCGCGCTGGCGTTCGAAGACCACACCATGCATCTGGACGAAGTCTTCACCATCGGCCAGGGCTACAAAATCGGCAAATTCACCATCCACGAAGCCGAGCATATGCCGGCCACGCTGGCGGCGCGGGATATCCTGGCGCAGTCCTCCAATATCGGCACCGCCCAGATCGCGCTGCGCTCGGGCGGCGTCCGCCAGAAGCAATTCCTGGAGCGCCTGGGACTTCTCACCCCCATCCGTACCGAACTGCCGGAGCATGCACGGCCGCTTTATCCCGCCAATTGGGGAACCATCGAAACCGCCACCATCGGCTTCGGCCAGGGCATCTCCGTCAGCCCCTTGCGCTTTGCCGCCTCGGCCGCGGCGATCGTCAATGGCGGGCGCGAGATCGTTCCCACCTTCGTCAAAACCGACGCCGACCGGCGGGGCGCCCAGCTGATCAAGCCCGAGACCAGCGACCAGATGCGCAGCCTGCTCCGCTATGTGGTGACCAACGGGACCGGCAAGAACGCCAATGTCGAAGGCTATGATGTGGGCGGCAAGACCGGCTCGGCCCAGGTGCCGGGTCCTGGCGGGCGCTATATCCCCCACGCGCTTCGCACCTCCTTCTTCGCCGCTTTTCCCGTCGACAATCCGCGCTATATCGTGTTCGTGTTGTTGGATCAGCCGCACGGCATTGCCGCGACCCATGGCCTCGCGCTGGCTGGCGAAACCGCCGCGCCGCTGGCCGGCCGGGTGATTTCGCGCATCGCGCCGCTTCTGGGCGTACCCAATCAAGCACCGCCGGCGTTGCTGGCGGACCGGAATTCATAATGGCGCCCCATTCGGGGACGAATATGGCGCGCAAGAAAGACAATACGCCATGGTGGCGGCAAAGGACTTCACTGGCCTCGATTTGAAAGGCTTGACCAGCGACAGCCGCAAGGTCGAGCCCGGATTCCTGTTCGCGGCTTTGAGCGGGTCCAAGACCGACGGCGCGCGCTTCATCAAGGATGCGGTGGCCAAGGGCGCGGTCGCCGTTCTGGGCAATCCGGATGTGGCGGACGAGGCTAAAGCCTTGGGCGTCGCCTTCTTCGGCGATGAAAGGCCCCGCCTCCGGCTGGCGCGCATGGCCGCCGCCTTTTATGGCGCGCAGCCCGATATCGTTGCCGCCGTCACCGGCACCAAGGGCAAATCCTCGGTGGTGGCGTTCCTGCGTGAGATCTGGACGCAATTGGGAGAAAGGCAGCAAGCCTGGGCACCGTGGGCGTGGTCGGACCCAAGGGCGAGATGCCGCTCGACAACACCACCCCCGATCCGGTGGAAATTCACCGTCTGCTGGCCCAGCTCAAGCATGACGGCGTGGATCATCTCGCCATCGAGGCCTCCAGCCATGGTCTGGACCAATACCGTCTCGACGGCGTCTTTGTGCGCGCTGCGGCGTTCACCAATCTCACCCGCGATCATCTGGATTATCACCACAGCTATGAGGACTATCTTCGGGCCAAGCTCCGGCTCTTCAGCGAAGTGGTGGCGGAAGACGGTGTCGGCGTCATCAATCGCGATGCCGAGCATGCCGATGCCTTCATCGCGGCAGCACAGAAGCGCGGGCTCTCCCTCATCACCGTGGGCGAGACGGGCGAAACCATCAAACTGGTCACACGTGAAAGACGGGGCGAGGCGCAATCCCTGGTCATCGCCTATCAGGGCAAGACCTATCCCGTGCCGTTGCCGCTGGCCGGCGCATTCCAAGCCTCCAATGCCCTGGTGGCGGCGGGATTGGCGATCGGACTGGGCGCGGACGCGGAAAAAGTCTTTGCCGCCCTGGCGCATCTCAAAGGCGCGCCGGGCCGGCTGGAGAAAGTGGCGTTCGCGCTCAACGGCGCGCCCATCTATGTCGATTACGCCCACTCGCCGGACTCGCTGGAGAAGGTGCTGAAGGCACTTAGGCCCCATACCCAGAACAAATTGCGCTTGGTGTTTGGCTGCGGTGGCGACCGCGACAAGGGCAAGCGTCCCCTGATGGGCCAGATCGCCGCCGCGCTGGCCGATGATGTGATCGTCACCGACGACAATCCCAGAAGCGAAGACCCGGCCGTGATCCGCAAGGAAGTGATGGCCGCGGTGCCGCATGGGCGCGAGATCGGCGATCGCGCCCAGGCGATCCGGGCCGGCATCGCCTCGCTCCAGGCGGGCGATGTCTTGGTGCTGGCGGGCAAGGGTCATGAGACCGGCCAATATGTGAAGGGCAAGGTGTTGCCTTTCTCCGACCGCGACGAAGCGGTGAAGGTGGCGCTGTCGTTGGGAGGCAAAGCAGCATGACGCTTTGGACTTCCGCTGAAGCCGAAGCCGCCACCTTGGGCGGCGCCAGCAAGCCGTTCACGGTGACCGGGCTTTCCATCGACACCCGCACGCTGAAAGAAGGCGATCTGTTCGTGGCGCTCAAAGGCGCGCGCGACGGCCATGATTTTCTGGACGCCGCCTTCAAGGCCAAGGCCGGCGCCGCGATGGTGAGCCGCGCGTCCGCTGCCGCGCCAGGCGCATTGCTCTCGGTCGCCGACACCCAGCGCGGTCTTGAAGATCTGGCCCGCGCCGCGCGCGCCCGCAGCCGCGCCAAGATCATCGCCGTCACCGGCAGCGCCGGAAAGACCACGACCAAGGAGATGCTCCGGCTCTGCTGCAATGCCTTGGGCCGCACCCATGCCTCGGCCGCCTCCTACAACAATCATTGGGGCGTGCCGCTCAGCCTCGCCGCCCTCCCGCGCGACAGCGAATATGGCGTGTTCGAGGTGGGCATGAATCATGCGGGCGAAATCCGCAATCTCGTCGCTTTCGTCCGCCCCCATGTGGCGCTGATCACCACCATCGCGGCGGCGCATCTGGAATTCTTCGGCTCTTGCGAGGCCATCGCCGACGCCAAGTCCGAGATTTTCGAAAGCCTGGTGCCGGGCGGCGCGGCCTTGATCCCGGCGGACTCGCCTTATGCGGCGCGCCTTCTTTGCCGCGCGGAACAGGCGCAGGTGAGCCGGGTGCTGCGCTTCGGCAAGGAAGGCGATGCCCGGTTGCTCTCGTTCCAGCCCGACCCCCATGGCATGCGGGTCAAGGCGGATATATTCGGCCGCGCGGTGGATTGTGTGATCGGCGCGGAAGGCGCGCATATCGCCATGAATGCGGTGGCGGCGCTGGCCGCGGTGGCGCTGGCCGATGGCGACGTCCTGAATGCGGCGGCGGCGCTCAAGGATTTCACCGCGTTGAAGGGCCGGGGCGCGCGCTTCAAGGCGGGCGAAGTCGAAGTGATCGACGAAAGCTACAACGCCAATCCCGCCTCCATGGCGGCGGCGCTATCGCTGCTGGGCGATGCCAAGGGCCGCAAGCTTGCCGTCCTGGGCGACATGCTGGAGATGGGCGACAATGGTCTCAAGTTGCATGCCGCCCTGGCCGATCCCATCGCGGCCGCGCATGCCGATCTTGTTTTCGCTTCGGGTCCGCAGATGAAGGCTTTGTGGGATGTGCTGCCGCCGTCGAGGCGCGGCGCCTATGCCGAGACTTCCGCCGAGCTGTTGGAGAAATTGAGCGCGGCGCTCGAACCCGGCGACACGGTCCTGGTCAAGGGATCCTTGGGCAGCCGCATGGCGTTGATCGTCGAAGCGCTGAAAGGGAAGGCGGGCTGATGCTTTACTATTTATCGCTCCTCACCCACACGGACCAACTCGCTTTCTTCCGGTCTGTTCGGTTACCTGACGTTCCGCTCCGGCGCGGCGGTGATGACCTCGCTGCTGATCGCCTTCCTGATCAATCCGGCCCTGATCGCGTGGCTGAAGCAGCGCCAGGGCAAGGGCCAGCCCATCCGCGCCGACGGCCCCCAGCGCCACATCATGGCCAAGGCGGGCACCCCCACCATGGGCGGGCTGCTCATTCTCATTCCCTGGGTCGGTTCGACGTTGCTCTGGGCCAGCCTGTCCAATCGCTATGTCTGGGTCGTGCTGTTCGTCACGGTGGCGTTCGGACTGCTGGGTTTCCTGGATGATTATTATAAAGTCGCCAAGCGCACCGCCGACGGCCTTTCCGGGCGCTCGCGGCTTCTGATCGAATTCGCTGTCGCCTTCATCGCCACCTGGGCGATCATGCGCATCGAAACGCCGTCTCTTTCCGGCACCCTGGCCATCCCCTTTATCAAGACCGCTTTGTTGCCGCTGGGCCTGTTCTTTATTCTGATCGGCGGTTTTGTCGTCACCGGCGCCGCCAATGCGGTGAATTTCACCGACGGGTTGGACGGGCTCGCCATTGTGCCGGTGATGATCGCCGCCGCCACCTTCACGCTGATCGTCTATCTGGTCGGCAATGAGAAATTCTCCGGCTATCTGCAGATTCCCTATGTGGATGGCGCCGGCGAGTTGGCGGTGTTTCTGGCCGCCCTGGTCGGCGCGGGGTTGGGTTTTCTTTGGTACAACGCTCCGCCTGCCGCCATCTTCATGGGCGACACCGGTTCGCTTTCGCTGGGGGGCGCGCTGGGGGCGGTCGCGGTGGTGGCCAAGCATGAGATCGTGCTCGCCATCGTCGGCGGCCTCTTCGTCCTCGAGACCGTGTCAGTGATCGTGCAGGTGATCTCGTTCAAACTCACCGGCAAGCGGGTCTTCCGCATGGCGCCCATTCATCATCATTACGAGCAACTGGGCTGGACCGAGCCCACTATCGTGATCCGTTTCTGGATCGTGGCGGTGGTGCTGGCATTGGCCGGGCTCGCCACCCTGAAACTGCGGTAGGGGCATGATCGCGGCCAGAAGTTTCCAGGGAAAGACGGTCGCCGTGTTCGGGCTGGCCCGCGCCGGTCTTGCCAGCGTGCGCGCCCTGATCGCGGGCGGGGCCGACGTGATCGCCTGGGACGACAATAGCGCCGCTCGCGACGCCGGCCATGAAGCCGGTGCGCAGATCACGCCGTGGCGCGAATGGGACTGGCAAATAATCGCATCCCTGATCCTCAGCCCCGGCGTGCCGCTCACCCATCCCCGCCCGCATGAAGTCGTCACCCATGCCCAAACCGCGCACGTGCCGGTGATCGGCGATGTGGAGTTGTTCGCGCGCGAGATTCGCCCCGACGCCACAAAGCCGGGCAAAGCGCCCGTGATCGCCATCACCGGTACCAACGGCAAATCCACCACAACCGCTTTGATCGGTCACATCCTGATGAGCGCGGGCTTCGACGCCCAGGTGGGCGGCAATATCGGCAAGGCGGTGCTGGAGTTGGCCCCGCCCGGCGCCAAGACCATCTATGTGCTCGAGATGTCCAGCTTCCAGATCGATCTCACGCCCGGTCTCTATCCCGATGTGGCGCTGCTTTCCAATTCACGCCTGACCATATCGAACGACATGGCAGCATGGAGAATTACGCCGCCATCAAAGAACGGCTGCTGCGCCAGGTGCCCAAGGACGGCCAGACCTCGTGGGCGTGGACGACGATTACGGCAGCGCGCATCTTCACCGCGCTGTCCGCGAGCGGCGCATCTGCGACACCGGTGTCGGTGGGCAAAGTGCTGGGCCGCGGCGTCTTCGTGGTGGACGGAGCGCTTTACGACGCCCAGAACCAGCGTGCCAGCAAAGTGATGGGCGTGGACGAGGCGCCGCGCCTGCCCGGCGCGCACTATTGGCAGAACATGGCGCTGGCCTATGCCGCCAGCAAACTTTTCGTGAAAGAGCCTATTCTTCATCGACAATTTTGACGATTCGACAAGGGGCTGCGATTGAGAAGGCTTTGGTTTACTTCAATTATGATTACTGTCTGGCCAATTGCGACTTGCTGTGATTCTGGAAAGATGTTCATCCATTTGGTTCGATGCGACCGAAGTTCTCTCAGTCCCATGACCGAGCGTTCAAAGACATCTTGCCCATGACCGATCTCAATCGCAACACAAGCGTGGTGATATCCGCGGGGGAACGCGCTGGAGAAAGTGGCGCCAATGTCGTCATATGTGGGGTCAAGTCCCTCGACTGACTGGTGAAGTGCTATGAGTGAATCGGTATTCGTCGCTCGTATCAGCCTCATGACAAACCGCGACCTTTCACTGTTTGACCCTGAACGATCACCGTCGTCAAGAACTAATGGTAGGACGTAGCTCATGACAGTCGAGGTCCCAACCGAGGAACCAGAAGCCAAAGGATTGTACGGACGCCTAGCGGAAATCGTATGGACGCGCCGTTTCGGCCTGCGCCAAGGTGCGATCGGCGACGCTGCGCACGTCGGCCTCCAGGCGGCGCTCCGCCTCGGCATAGGTCTTTTCGAGGGCGCGCCAGGCGATGAGCTTCGACAAGGCCTCGTGGCGGCGGATGTCGGCGGCGAGCACGCGATAGCGTTCGGTCTGCTTGGCCTGCTTGCGCAGCTTTCGGCTTTCCCCTCGACCTGCTGGATGACGTCCTCCAGGCGCAGCAATTGTCCTCCGCGCCTTTCAGCCGCACTCCGCCTCGTGGCGGCGCGAGTGCAAGCCGGAGACGCCGGCGGCCTCCTCCAGGATCAGTCGCCGCGCCTGCGGCTTGGCGGAAATGATTTCGCCGATCTGGCCTTGGCGGACCAGGACGGGCGAGCGCGCGCCGGTCGAGGCGTCGGCAAACAGCAATTGCACGTCGCGGGCGCGCGCCTCGCGGCCGTTGACGCGATAGGTCGAGCCGGATTCGCGCTCGATGCGGCGGTGACCTCGATGACGTCATGTTCGTTGAAGGCGGCCGGGGCGCGGCGATCGGAATTGTCGAGCACGAGCCCGACCTCGGCGATGTTGCGCGAGGGGCGTTTGCCGGAGCCGGAGAAGATGACGTCGTCCATGCCCGAGGCGCGCATGTTCTTGTAGGAGCTTTCGCCCATCACCCAGCGCATCGCCTCGACCAGATTCGACTTGCCGCAGCCGTTCGGGCCGACGATGCCCGTGAGTCCCGGCTCGATCTTGAAATCGGTCGGGATCGCAGAAGCTCTTGAATCCGGCCAGCCGCAGCCGTTCGAACTTCATGGCCGCGCTTTCGCTCGTTTGGCGCGACTGTTCCGCGGGGCGCCGAATTTGCCCGCCGCGCCCACGGACGCACCGCCACAGTCTCGGCGTCGCGATCAAGTCCCGCGGCCGAGAAATCTGTGCGAAACCCTGGCGCGCCTATTTCGCGCGGCTTGCAGCCAGCGTCGAAGTCGGCCGATCGTCAGTTCCCCGACCAGTTTGCGGCCGTTGATGAAGAAGGTCGGCGTCGCGTTGATCTTGAACGCTTGGCCGCGCGTGTCTCGACTCTGGTTCACCTGAGTAGAGTTCCTGGTTCTTCAGACAGGTCTCGAAGTCGGTCTGCGGACATCCCCGTCTGCTTGACGATTTCGAGCAAGCGGCTGGATCGGCTTGTCGACGAAGGCCCAGGTCCTTCTGCTGGGCGAAGAGCTGGTCGACGAGCAGGTTGCGCTTGTCTGGCCCCGAGCAGCGGGCGAGCATGAAGCCGGCGGTGGCCAGCGGATCGAGCGGGAATTCGCGCAAGATGAATTTCGCCCGGCCGGAATCGACATACTTCGCCTTCAGGTCCGGCCAGACCGTTTCGTGAAACGCCGCGCAATGGGTGCAGGTCACGGAGGCGTATTCGACGATCGTCGAGGGCGCGTTGACCGCGCCCTGCACGATGTCTGGCAGCGGCCCGATCGCCATGAGCTGGTCGAGCGGAACCATCACGGGAGCCTCCGGCTCCGGCGGCGCCATGGGAACGACGGGAGCCGGGGTGGACGGCGAGGGGGTCGGCGCGGGCGTCTGCGCCACGCCCAGGACAGCAGCGAGCACGCCGCAACGATGAGGGCGCGGGCGAGGCCAGCGTCGGAAAGCGACGTGTCAAAAGCGGATCCCTCATACTGTCGCTGATTTGTGTACGACAAAATACCGTTAGCGCGTTGCGGCGCAATCGACGAACTTCGTTGCGCGCGGGCAAAAAAGCTGGACGGCGCCGCCGTTTTCCTGTAGCGACCCCGCCTCAACTGAAAACAGCGCGCCGAAGCGCTCGCGGGCCTTGCATATCGGGGGCCGCGTCACGGCAGGAGTTCAAACATGAATGTCATTGAGAAGATCGATGCGGAACAAGCCGCCAAGCTCGGGGCTGAAGCCGAAGATGCCCGAATTCCAGCCCGGCGACACCGTCATCGTCAACGTGAAGGTCAGCGAAGGCGACCGCACCCGCATTCAGGCCTACGAAGGCGTCTGCATCTCCCGTAACGGCGGCGGCATCAACGAGAACTTCACGGTCCGCAAGATTTCCTATGGCGAAGGCGTCGAGCGCGTGTTCCCGATCTATTCGCCCAACATCGACTCGGTGAAGGTGCTGCGCCGCGGCAAGGTGCGTCGCGCCAAGCTCTATTATTTGCGCGATCGTCGCGGCAAGTCGGCCCGCATCGTCGAGCGCATCGACAACTCCGCCAACAAGCCAAGAAGCCTGAGGCGGCAAACGCTCGCGATCGGCCCGGGCATGTCCCGGGCCTTTTGATTCCAAATGGAAATTCTATTGCGTCAATTGGCGGACGCGACGGTAGGCGGCGGGGCGGGCCGTGTAGGTCGAAGCGTCGAATTCCATCGAGGACATTCTCCATGACCGAACCGACTATCGCCCAGAAGGCGCCCTACGCGACCGCCTGTCGAAGCCGGCAAGACCTATTATTGGTGCGCCTGCGGGGAGTCCAAGAACCAGCCGTTCTGCGACGGCTCGCACAAGGGCTCGGGTTCCGCCCAAGCTTCAACGCCGAGAAGGAGGGAACCGCCTATCTCTGCGGCTGCAAGCAATCGAAGAACGGCGCGTTCTGCGACGGCTCGCACAAGAGCCTGTAATTTTTTCTGCTTGCAATGCCCGGGCTGGTCCCGGCATTTTTGTTTCGCGGCTGGCTGGCTCCTTCGCGTCTAAACGTCGAACTTCACCCCTTGCGCGAGGGGCATCGAGCGGCCGTAGTCATGGCGCTCGTCTGCCTGCGCATATAGGCCTTCCAGGCGTCCGAGCCGCTTTCGCGACCGCCGCCGGTTTACCTCTCGCCGCCGAACGCGCCGCCGATCTCGCCCCCGATGTGCCCATGTTGACGTTGGCGATCCCGCAATCGGAACCGGCCTCCGAAAGGAACCGCTCGACCTCGCGAATGTCGGTGGCGAAGATCGATGACGAAGGCCCCTGCGGCACGCCGTTCTGCAAGGAGCAATACTGAGAATCTGAACCAAGGCACGCACACAACACTA
>CAVXUV010000008.1:0-139141 GCA_963765095.1 uncultured Alphaproteobacteria bacterium | reverse complement strand
CGCCGTCGCCCATCACCATCGATGGAAAGATAAAGACCTCCACCATCAGAATGTCGTCCCGGCGTTTTGAGGCTTTCCGCTTCTTTCGCGCTGAGCCTGTTGAGTGTCCGCTTCGCCATGTCCAGTTCTCCGCCGAACTTTTACGGCCCCACTTCCGGTCCCACTTTGTGACCGGGAACGAGCGAATTGTCCAGAGACGCGTTGGAACTGATAATTGCACAAAACGTCCGTTTTATTGTGTTAAACGGGATTTCCTGCGCATGTATGAAACCGTGTGGTACATGGTGGTTCGGCGGACACCCTGTCCGCCAATTTCCGTCCTCGCACCTGGTGCAATCACATGGACCTCGCCTTCCTGTCCCGTCTTGCGGGTATCATGACCACTCCCAGCAACGTCCTTCTGTTGTTGCTCGTGCTCGGCCTTGTGCTGGAATGGACGCGTTACCGTCGCCTGGGCCGCGGCTTGGTGATCACGGTTGCGGCCATGCTGCTTCTGATCTTCTTCTTTCCCGTCGACAATTGGTTGACGGCGCCGCTGGAAAACCGGTTCCCCCGCGGCCCCTGGCCCGCCCATGTCGATGGCGCGATTGTGTTGGGCGGAGGAGAAAACGGCGCCGTCTTCGCCGCGCGCGGCGTCACGGGATTTAATCCCGCCGAAGGCCGCTTGGTGGCGGCGGCCGAACTGGCGCGGCGCTATCCGCGCGCGCGACTGATCTTTTCCGGCGGGATGGCGCCCTTGGCGCATGGCACGCTATCGGAGGCGGGTGTCGCGCGCGCTATCTTCCAGCGGATGGGTGTACCACCTTCGCGGCTGATCCTGGAAAATCGCGCCCGCAACACTTGGGAGAATTTCGTCTATTCCAAAGCGATCGCGCAGCCCAAAGCGGATGAAACCTGGCTGGTGGTGACGTCGGCTGCGCATATGCCGCGCGCCATGGGTATCGCCGCAAAACTCCATTGGCGCGTGCGCCCCTGGCCGTCGGACTATCTCACCACCGGTCAGATGAACGGGATGGACTGGAATGCCAGCGTGGCCGGGCGGCTGACGACGATCGAGTTTGCCGTCCATGAATGGATCGGGCTCGCTGCCTACCGGTTGCTGGGACGATTGGGCGATACCGAACCGTGAAAAAAGCGCGGTTCGGGCGGCAGCCGCGAAGCCCGGTGCTCGCTTATTCGCGGCTGTTTGCGTTCCAGCGGACGCTGTTGCAAAGGCTGGCGCGGGCGGCTTAACATAAAATTTCCATGCTTACGGAAAGGTTTTGCTTTGGTCGATTCGGAGAAAATTCTCGCCATCATCGCGCGGGAGGCTGCCATCGATCGGTCCCGTCTGGTTCCGGAAGCCACCCTGGAGGAATTGGCGATCGCCTCACTGGATGTGATCAACATCCTGTTTGCCATCGAAGATGAATGCGGGATCGAGCTCGACGCCGCGGAGTTCGAAGGCAAGAAAACGGTGCAGGAATTTGTCGGCGTGATCCTGGCCAAAGCCAATGCCGCGCCGCGGACTGTCTCTCAATCCTGACCGGGCGTGACAGGGCATATTTTCATCACGGATAGGACATGACGCGAGTAGTGATCACGGGCCTTGGCTGCGTATCGGCGCTCGGGCGCGGCGCGGATGCGACCTGGGCAGCGCTGAAGGAAGGCCGCTCTGGCGTGGCCTGGAGCAAGGTGGAAGGTGCAGATCCCACTCTCTTCACCGAAGCGCCGATCGGCCAGGTGCGCGAAGACGACACCGCCGAGCCGCAAGGCCTGGTGGACGCCAAGAGCTTCAAGACCCTTGACCGATTTTGCCGCCTGGCGGTGATCGCCTCCGCCGAAGCGCTGGCGGATTCTGCTTTCAAGGATGCAGGCTATGATCCCGATGATGTGGGGATCATTTTCGGCAGCTCCACCGGCGGCCTCACCAGTTTGGAAGATAGTTATTACCGCATCTACGGCCAGCGCGCGGGTCGTGTGCATCCGATGACGGTGCCGCGCTTCATGGGCAGCGGCGCTGCGAGTTCGGTGTCGCTCACCTTCGGCATTACTGGACCTGCCTGGTGCATCTCCAGCGCCTGCGCCTCGAGTTCGCACGCCATTTCCGAGGCCGCCTATCTTATCAGGGCGGGCCGTGCCAAGGCAGTTTTGGCGGGCGGCGCGGAAGCCAGCATTACCTATGGCCACACGCTTGCCTGGCAAAGGTTGGGCGCGTTGGCGAAGGACACTTGCCGGCCCTTTTCCATCAATCGCACCGGCATGGCTTTGGCGGAAGGCGCCGCCGCCCTTGTTCTCGAGGATTACGACGCCGCCAGGAAACGAGGCGCGGTGATCTATGGCGAGGTGACGGGCGCGGGCTATTCCTCGGATGCCTATCATTTGACCCAGCCGAAAATGGAAGGCGCCGCCAAAGCCATTCGCCAAGCGGTCAAGCAAAGCGGGTTGCCGGCGGATACGCGTTTCCTCATCAGCACCCATGGCACCGGCACCGAGCTCAATGACGTGATGGAAGCGGCGGCCTTGCGCGCCGTGTTTGGCGATGCACTCGATGATCAAGTCGCCATCGCCACCAAATCTTCCCATGGGCATCTGCTAGGCGGCACCGGTGCGCTGGAACTGACGGCGGGCTTATTGGCGCTCAAGCATGGACTTGCGCCGCAAGTGTGCAATTTCGAAGGTCCCGATCCGGCCTGCCCCTTGCCGCTGGCGGTGGATGGCCCGGTGCCACTCAAAGGCACGGCGCTGCTCTCAAATTCTTTCGCCTTTGGCGGCCTCAACTCCGTTCTGGTGGTTTCCCCGGTCTGAGCCCATTTCACGGAGGCTGACAGTTCAAGCGCGGAGCGGGTAAGTTTGCTCCATGACGGCAGGCAGCTTCGACATCCCGGCTGGCTCAGCAAACGCTATCAGCGGCCCAATTAATTGCCCGCTGTCTCCACCGGCAGACCGCGCTTGACCCAATCCTGGAACGATCCGTCATAAAGCTTGGCGTCAATACCCAAGGTGCGGGCGGCAAAAACCACCGCCGTGGCCTGGATGCCGATGTGGCAATAGGCGATCACATGATCGCCGGGCTTGTAGCCCGCGGTTGTGAACATCTGCTGCAACTCCGCAGATGATTTGAGCTTGCCGTCCGCGTCTGTGACTGTTGTGAAAGGAATATTCCGGGCGCCGGGGATGTGGCCCTTGCCCCCCATGCTTGCCTGCTTGCCGGAATAGAAATTGGCCGCCCGCCCGTCGATCACGTCATAACCCGGCGTCTTCAAATGCGCCTGGACGAAATCGGCGTCGACTATCGCGGGTTTGAGCGTCAGAGGCTTGAGATGTCCGGGGGTGACCGCTGCGTCGCCGGTGATGACGACGGCATGGTTTTCCGCCTTCCATTCTTTCAAGCCGCCATCCAATAGATAAGAGCGATGGCCGAAACCGGCCGCATCCAGCGTGAGCAAGATGCGGGTGGCGCGGGGGATGGTTTCGGCGTCGGAATAAACGACGATCCGGGAATTGTCGGAAATCCCCAGCGCTTCGAGTTGTTGACGCAGCATCGCGGGCGACGGCAATTCGGTTGAAAGGCCTTGGGGATCGCTCACCGAGATCTGGTCCAAATCGGCCAAATGCGCGCCGGCAATATGCCCGGCCTGAAAGCTGGCCGCGTTGCCGGCATGAAGGATCACCAGATTCTTGTCGCCTTCATGCTGGACGAGCCAGGCGGGTGTCACCAACAGCTCGTCGCGCGGCGCAGCGTCCGCCATGGGCGCCGTCAACAGCGCGGCAGCAACGATAGAGGAAAGGGCGAGTATTTTCATTTGCCGGGCTCGCTCGAAGTCTCGACCGGGAGGTGGCGCTTGGACCAGTCCTGGAACGAGCCGTCATAAAGCTGCATGTTGAGGCCCAGCGTGCGGCCGGCGAACATCACCGCGCTGGATTGGCCCCCCACCTGGCAATAGGCGATCACATGATCGCCGGGCTTGTAGCCGGCGGAAGTGAACATCCGGCGCAATTCCTCCGGCGATTTGAGCTTGCCGTCCGAGTTCATCACACTGGTGTAGGGAAGACTGCGCGCGCCGGGAATGTGACCATCGCCGTCCAGCTTGGCCACCAATCCGCCATAGAAAACGGCATCGCGGGCATCGATCAGGTCATAGCCCGGCGCTTTCACATGCGATTGCACGAAGTCCGCATCGACCACGACGGGCTGCATCTTCAAGGGCGAAAGATGACCTGGCGTGACCTGCGTGGCGTCCGTGCTGACGGTACGGCTTTCCTTCTTCCACTCCGTCAACCCGCCATCCAGCAGCATGGAACGGTCGCCGAAGCCGGCCGCGTCCAGGTTGAACATCACACGCGTGCCGCGCTGGAATTCCCCCCCTTCATTATAGACAACGATGTGGGAGTTGTCGGAAATGCCCAGCGCTTCCATCTTTTGCCGGAGCACATCCGCCGAAGGCACTTCCATGGTGAGACCTTCCGGCGTATTCACGGAAAGCAGGTCCTTCACCAACCGCGCGCCGGGGATGTGGCCCGCCTGATATCCCGCATCACTGCCCACATGCAGGATCACCAAGTCTTTGTCTCCCGCATGAGCCGCGAGCCAACTGGGCGCGACCAGGAGGTTGTCGCGGGGCGCTGCCGCTTGGGCTGCCGTGGCCGTTGCGAGAACAGCGGCGAACACGAACATTTTCCACATCATGACGGCCTTTCTTTCTTGGCTCTGCTTAGCACGCGGTACATAAAGTCTCCCCGCCGGTTGGGATATTTGCATGAATAAAGTCCAGGTGCGAGCCGATTAGGCGCGCGCTGTCCGCCGGCGCTGATGGCGATGGCCGATGACGAACAACGGCAAGGACAATAGCTGCGCCGCAACCGCGAATGCGACCAGCGCCACATGCGAGCGCTGATAAAGCAAACCGACCGCCACGCTGCCGACCAGCCAGCCGAGGCCATAGCCGGCATAAAACAAGCCGAAGGCCAGACCGCGCTTCTTCTCCGGCAGAATGTCTGCCACCAGCGCCCTGAACAGCGTGTCTTGGATGGCGTAGGCCACGCCCCAGAGCGGCATGGCGATCAACACCGGGATCAAAGAGCCCGAAAAGACCAGCGGCGTGAAGGCGGCCGAAAGCAGGATCGCGCCCAAAACCACCGCGATCCCCCCACGGTCAAACAGCCGGCCCAGCGCGAGATTGGCGATGATGCCGAAGCCGGTGGCGAATGCCAATGTCACCGGCATCCAGTCTTGGGAAATGAGTCCCGTGCGGATGAGATGAAACGAGATCAATTCATAGCTCATCAGCCCGGCGGCAAAGAAGGCGCTCGCCACCATGTAGTACCAATAGGCGGGGGTGAATTCGCGTTCGGGCGCCTTGGCGCCTTGAGCCAAATCGGACGGCATAGGAAAACCCATGCGGGCAATCGTGAGCGAGCCAAGCGCCAGCAATGAAGAGACCAAAAGCAGTCCATATGCCAACTGATAGCTGCCCTTGAGGAACAAGACCGCCGCCATCAGCAAAGGACCGATGGTGGCGCCGGTTTCATCCAGTGCCGTGTTCACGGCAAAGACCCAGCCCGTGCCGTATTTCGCCGTGGTGTAGGACAGCATGGACTCCACGGTGGGCTTGCGGATGGCGCGTCCGATCCGCTCGGCCAGCATCAACAGTGCCGCCACCTGCCAACTCCCTGCCAGCGCCATCGCCGGCACCGCCAAAAGATTGATGGCATAACCGACAAAAGAGATCGGCCAGTATTTTCCTGTCCGGTCGGCGATGTGGCCGGAGACAGCGCGGAGACTGTAGCCCAGGAACTCCCCTGCCCCCGCGACGATGCTGATGATGGCGGCGCTTGCTCCCAGCAACCCCAGAAACGGGCCATTGATGCTGCCGCCGCCCTCATAAGTGATGTCGGCGAACAGATTGACCATGCCCAGGGTAAGCACGAAGCGGAAAGCCATGTTGTCCATCGCCCCGCGCATTCTTTTCCTGGTCATGCTGCCCTGCCGAATATTCCTGTTTGGATTCTATCCAATTCCGTGTCCGTTTATGTTTCGCCTGGGTTCGGTGCCCATTGGCGCCACTTAAGTTGTTGATTTGTTCTTTGTCCCTTGTGCTGGCCGGGCCGAGTTCCCACTATCCCCGCAAACCATTGAAAGGCATTATCCAAGATGCCTTCATCGAGGAATCGACCGGGGACCCGCGTGATGACCAGCAGCCTGCTTCTGGCTTCCTTGGACGAAGTGCTGGCGCAGGGCGAGCGTCTGTTGCAAGGCCTTTCCGACAGTCAATATGCCGGCGAGCTTTCCGAAGCCGCCGAAGCGTCCATCGGCGCCCATTACCGGCACAGCCTGGAACATTTCCAGCTGATGTTCGCGGCGCTCCATGAACCGGAAATCGATTACGACCGCCGCGCCCGGGACCAGACATTGGAGCGTGAGAGGCTGCTGGCGCTTTCGCTGACCCGCGATTTCCGCCACGCCGCCCGCTTTCTCAATCCGGCCCAGTTGGAGCGCGCCATTTCCACTCGCTGCCAGACCTCATACAGCGAAGCCGCCGCCTCGTCAGCGTCCTCGACCTTCGGGCGCGAACTGATGTACGCGGTGGCCCATGCCGTGCATCATTACGCGCTGATCGCCATGATCTGCCGTTTCCGGAAAATCCCGGTCCCCCAGAATTTCGGGATCGCGCCTTCGACGCTTCAGTTTCAAAAACAAAGCGCCTCGGCTTGAGCAGCCCATGACCCCGATTTCCATCAGCGTCGCGTTGGCCAAAGCGGGATCCCTCTTTTTCATGACATTTGTTTCGGAAGATGCCGCCATGCTGGGAGGTGCCGCTTTGGCCGCGACGGGATTGATGGCGACGCCCCTGGTCTTTTCGGCGTGCTTTCTTGGCATCTGGCTGGGCGACATGGGGCTATATGCCTTGGCGCGCTATTTCGGACGCCCGCTGCTGGGCCGGCCCTGGGTGAAGCGGCGCATCAATGAAGCGCAATTGGCCAAAAGCGAAGCCTGGCTGAAAAAACGCGGACCGCTGGTGCTTCTGCTCGTGCGTTTCGTGCCGGGCTTGCGCCTTCCCACATATCTTTTGGCCGGAACGCTGGCCATGCCGTTCTTCTACTTCGCCGCAGCCACCGGTTTCATCGGCCTGGTATGGGTGGGACTTTTGATCGTGCTGGCGAAATTCCTGGGCGCCGCCGCTACCAGCGGCTGGCTTGGGTTGGTTTGGACGCCCCTTTTCTCGTTGGCAAAATTTTTCGGTGCGAACGGCCTGGGCTGGAGCAGCGCATCAAGAGGCCCGATCGTGGTAATGGCCGCTATCGCGTTTTTGGCGGCGCTGTCCGGCCTCATCTGGCTGCGGCGAAAAAATCTCAGGGGCGCGGTGCGCGGGCCCGCGGTGCAGCGCTGGCTCAAATGGGAATTCTGGCCAGCCAGGCTTTTCTATTTTCCCATCGGACTCAATTATTTTCGCCTGGGACTCAAATATCGCGGCTTCAATCTTCCCTCCATTGCCAATCCGGGCATGTACACGGGCGGCCTGGTGGGGAAATCCAAATTCGCCACCTTGCACCAATTATCGCGCACATCGTCCGAGTTCACCGCAAGATCGGGCCTCATCCCTCGCACTGCGCTCGCCCGGATGGAGCGGTTTCATGAATTGTGCCGCGAGCACGAGCTTGAACTGCCGCTGGTGCTGAAGCCCGATGTGGGCCAGCGCGGCTCGGGCTTCAAACTGGTCCGAGCCTGGGAGGAAGCACGCGATTATCTCGGCCAAGTCACCGAAGACGTGGTGGTCCAGGAATATGCGCCGGGTCCGTGCGAGGCGGGAATCTTCTACTACCGTTTCCCGCATGAAGAACGGGGCCGCATTTTCGCCATCACCGAGAAAATCTTTCCCGTCATCATCGGCGATGGCATGCGCACAGTGGAAGATCTGATCCTGGCCGATCCGCGCGCAGCCATCGTGGCCGCAACCTATCTTCAGCGCCATCGCGCCATTCGCGGCACGGTGCTGGCGCCGGGGCATATCCTGAAGCTGGTCGAGGCGGGCAATCATTGCCAGGGCTGCATCTTCCGCGACGGCATGCATCTTTGGAGCGAAGCGCTCGAGGCCAGCATCGACGCGATCTCGCTGAAGCTGCCGGGGTTCTTCATCGGCCGCTACGACGTGCGCTATCCGTCCGAGGACGACATCAAGGCCGGGCGGAATTTCAAGATCGTGGAACTGAACGGCGCGTCCTCGGAAGCGACCAGCATCTATGATGCGCGCAATTCCGTGTTCCGCGCCTATGCCACCTTGTTCAAGCAATGGGACTTGGTGTTCGCCATTGGCGCCGCCAATCGTGACCTCGGGCACCAGCCCGCCACGTTGGCTCTCCTGCGCGAGGAATGGCGCAAATATCAGCAGCGCAGCGCCTGCTATCCGCTGGCCGATTGATCTTGGCCGGCTGACCCATGTGCACGGTTTCGTTTCTTCCCACCGCGGGCGGCTTCGCTTTGGCGATGAACCGCGACGAGAAAAAATCCCGCGTTATGGGAGAGCCGCCGCGCCGGCGAATGGCTGGGCACTACGCGGCCCTTCACCCCGCCGAGCCGGGTGCAGGAACCTGGATCGGCGTCAATCACAGAGGCATGGCGCTGGCACTGATCAATTGGCACGCCCAGCCCGAAAACCAGGGCGCCTCCCTGAGCCGCGGGATGGTGGTGCCGCATCTATTGGCAGCAGGGCATCTGCCGCGCATGGCCGCCTTGTTCCAGGCGTTGCCGGTCGCGCGCCTCAACCCTTTCAGGCTGATTGCGGTCTCCTTATCGGAGCGGGCAATCGAGGAATGGCGCTGGGATGGGGATCGTCTCGCCATGTCACAAAAGCCCTGGCGCCGCGCACACTGGTTTTCCTCCGGTTATGAGGAAAAAGAAGCCGCGCGGCTGCGTGGCCGTGCCGCGCTGGCGGCAAGCCGGGAAAGTTCGGAGGGAACCGTTCGCTGGCTCCGGCGTCTCCATCAATCGCACCGGCCCGCGCGCGGGCCTTATTCCATTTGCATGCATCGCGACGACGCGGAAACCGTGAGCTACACGGAAATTCTCGCCGGCGACGAGGGCGCCCGCATGCGCTATGCCGTGGGCGCGCTTTGTAAAGAAAAGGCGAGGCCACCGTTATTCCTCGCCTTTCGCGGAGCTTTTGCCTAAAGTTTTTGGCTGGCGTAGGCTTCTTGCCAGCCAACTATCGGTGGTCCCGGTATGAAGCGAAAACCCCTCTACGGCCGCGCCACCCGGCGGCGTTCAATATCTTCGCGTGGCGAAGATCAATTCGTCCCTTTCTCGTTCGATCATATCGAGCAGGGGCCCTCGCTCACGGCCAAGCTTTGGCAGAAAACTGAGAGCTTTACGGCGCGGCATGACCGCCTTGTCCCGGCCACGCTTGCCATTCTGGTGACGCTGGGACTGATCGGCGGCTGGCGGCTTTTTCATCCCGCGCCGGCCGCCTTGACCCAATGGGATGTCGACAACGCCGTAAAATATACCATGGACCACACGCCGGTGCCTCCCGCTAAGACCACGGTAGCGGCCGCCACGGTGGGGCCTTCGGTGGTGCGCGTGGACGGCTATCTTTCGCCCGAACACGCTGCCGAAGCGGCGAAAGCGGCGGCGGCCGAGGAACGCAAGCATCCCATCAAGCCTTCACCCTCGAAACCCGCGCCACCCAAGACCGCAGACGCCAAGCCCGACGATCGTCCCGATTCCACCGGCTCCGGCGTGGTGATCGACGAAAAGGGTGACATCCTCACCAATCTGCACGTGATCCATTCGACCGACCGCTGGGTGATCACCTTCTTCGACGGCAGCAAATCGGACGCGGAGGTGGTGAATGTGCAGCCGGAGAATGACCTGGCGGTGATCCGCGCCAAGACCAATCCCGACGATCTCAAGCCCGCCACCCTGGCCTCGACGGCCGGCCTTTATCCGGGCGATACGGTGGTGGCGGTGGGCTTTCCCTTCGGCATCGGGCCATCGGTTTCGTCCGGAGTGATTGCCGGCCTCAAGCGGGAATTCGACGATCCCGAGGATAAAACCACGCCCACCTTGAAGAATCTGATTCAGTTCACCGCGCCGGTGAATCCCGGCAATTCGGGCGGACCTTTGGTCAATCGCGACGGCGAAGTGGTGGGCATTGTCACCGCCATCTACAATCCCACCGGCCAGCGGGTCTTCGCCGGCATGGCCTTTGCCGTGCCGATCGAGAACGCCGCCAAGGCGGTGGGCACCAATCCATTCTAACCGGACCGGAAGGGAATTCGGCATGGCCAGCGGCGCGCATCAAGGGTTGGAGCATCTTCTTTATGAAGTGAAGAAGGTGGTGGTCGGCCAGGATCATTTCCTCGAACGGGTGCTGGTGGCGCTTCTCGCCAACGGCCATCTTCTGGTCGAGGGCGTGCCCGGCCTGGCCAAGACCTTGACGGTCTCGACCCTGGCCCGTGCCATGCGGGGCAGCTTCAAGCGGATACAATTCACGCCCGACCTAGTGCCCGCCGATCTCATCGGCACACGCATCTTCAATCAGAAGAGCGGCGAGTTCGCCACGGTGCTGGGTCCGGTCTTCGCCAATCTGGTCCTGGCGGACGAAATCAACCGCGCGCCCGCCAAGGTGCAAAGCGCGCTTCTGGAAGTGATGCAGGAGCGCCAGGTCACCATCGCCGGCGAAAGCCATCCGGTGCCCAAGCCCTTCGTGGTGATGGCGACGCAAAATCCCATCGAGACCGAAGGCACCTATGCCCTGCCGGAAGCCCAGGTGGACCGTTTCATGATGAAGGTGCTGGTAGGCTATCCATCCGAAGACGAAGAGTTCGTGATCGTCCAGCGCGTCACCGGCATGATGACCGCGATCGGCGCCGTCACCACCACCGACGAATTGCTGGCAATGCAGGCGGAAGCGCGCAAGGTCTATATCGACCCCGCGCTGGTCACCTATGCCGTCCGGCTGGTAGCCGCGTCGCGCACCCCGGCCAAGGCGGGGCTTTCGGACCATAGCCGTCTTATCCTCTATGGCGCGTCGCCCCGCGCCACCATCGGCATGATCGAGGCGGGCCGGGCGCTCGCCTATCTGCGGGGACGCGACTATGCGCTGCCCGGCGATGTGGTGGATGTGGCGGCCGACGTGCTGCGCCACCGCATCGTGCCGTCCTATGAAGCGCTGGCGGACGGCATCACCGCAGACGATCTGGTGCGCGATCTGATGCGGGCGGTGCCCGCGCCGGAGAAAGTGCTGGAGCGTCATGACCGCGCCGCAAACGCCTGAGGCGGTCCTTCATCGCCTCGAACTGAAGATCGCGCGCCGGCTGGAAGGCCTGCTGCAGGGCGACCATCGCAGCCATTTCCGCGGCCAGGGTTTGGATCTGGCGGATCTGCGCGAATATCAATATTACGACGATGTCCGCCACATCGACTGGAACGTCACCGCGCGGCAGCAAACTCCCTATGTGCGGGAATATCTCGAGGACCGGGAGATTACGGCCTGGTTCCTTTTGGACATGAGCCCGTCGGTGGATTTCCAGTCGGTGAGCGTGTCCAAGCGCCAGGTGCTGACGGAATTCACCACCCTGCTTTGCCGTTTCCTATCCGGCAAAGGCAATCGCGCCGGCGCCTTGCTGTTCTCCGGCGAAGTGGAACGTATGATCCCGGCGCGCGGCGGCCGGCGCCAGCTTCTGGTGCTGCTGGACGCGCTGTCGCGCTACCGCAATCCCAAAAATGCCCACGGCACCGACCTGAAGCGCGTGCTCTCGGATGCCGCGAGTATGATCAAGCGGCGTTCGCTGATTTTCATCGTCTCCGATTTCATCAGCGCCCCGGGATGGGAAAAACCCCTGGCGCAATTGGCCAATCGCCATGATGTGATCGCGGTTCGGCTAAGCGATCCCTTGGAAACGCGAATTCCCGACCTGGGCCTACTCACTTTCCAGGACGCGGAAAGCGGCGAGCAGATTTTTGTCGACACCCATGACCGGGGCTTTCGCGCCCGCTTTGCTCACGCCGCGCGCACCAAGGAGGAAGAACTCCTTGCCGCCTTCGCCGGCGCCGGGGTGGATGCGCTGGAGCTTTCCACCGAAGACGATGTCGCCGACGCGGTTCTTCGTTTTGCCGATCTGCGCAAGCTTCGCTTCGCCAAGGTGCAGGCATGAACGCGCGGCTGGTCAAGCTTTTCATGGCGATCCCCCATATTCCCCATCTGGGCTTTCTCTGGCCCAATTTTCTTTGGCTGCTGTTGCTGGTGCCGTTGGCGATCGGGATCTACCTGTTGCTGCTCTACCGGCGCAAAAAGACCGCGCTGCGATACGCCAATCTCGCCATGGTCAAGGCGGCGATGGGAACGGTGGGCTGGCGGCGGCATGTGCCGCCGGCCTTGATGCTGGCCGCCCTCACCTTGCTGTTGATCGCGGTGGCGCGGCCCACCGCCGTGGTCAGCCTTCCCTCCAGCCGCGCCACGGTGCTGCTGGCGATGGACGTCTCGGGCAGTATGCGCGCCACCGACGTCAATCCCTCGCGCATCGAAGCGGCCCAGGCCGCCGCCAAGCAATATATCAAGAGCCAGCCAAAAGACGTGGTGATCGGCATCGTCGCCTTCGCCGCCACCGCCTTCCTGGTGCAGAGCCCGACGGTGGATCACGCCGCGCTGTTCAATGCCATCGACCATTTCGAACTGCAGCGCGGCACCGCCGTGGGCAGCGGCATCCTGATGTCGCTTTCCAGCATCTTCCCGCGCGAGGATTTCCCCATCGCCAATTATTACAGCGGTGGTTTCGGCAACGGGAATGGCGGCTTCGGTTTCGGCGGTGGAGATCGCTTCAATCGTTATGCCGGGCGCGCGCTGGGCGATCGCGGCCCGGGCGGACCGCCCAAGAAGCATGTTCCGGTCGAGCCCGGCTCCTATAAGAACGCAGTGATCATTCTCCTGACCGATGGCCAGACCAACGCCGGCTATGATCCGGTCGAGGCCGCGCGCATCGCTTCCGAATATGGCGTCAAAGTCTATACCGTGGGCTTCGGCACCACCCGGGGCAATATCGTGGGCTTTGGCGGCTTTTCCATGCGCGCGCAGCTGGACGAAGATGCGCTCAAGAAAATCGCCGATATGACCAGGGGCCGCTACTTCCACGCCGCCAGCGCCGACGACCTCAAGGCGGTCTATGGCGTCTTGGCCAAACAACTGGTGATGGAGACCCAGGAGATGGAGATCTCTTCCTTCTTCGCAGGTGCAGCAGCGCTTTTGATGCTGGCCGCCGCCGGCCTGTCTCTGGCCTGGTTCAGCCGCATCATCTGAGGGCCAGCGGGCGCTTCTCAGCCTCACTTCGCCGCAGTGAGGAAATATCATGGCACTTCGGTGTCTGCGGACCCATGAAAGCATCCAAATCCGCGCGCTTGTCGAGGTGTGGGCGCTTTACGCCCCCTTCCCTCTCATGTAACTCTTGTCATTCGAGAGGGTGGGGTTTTTCAAACTCAACCACCCTTCATTTCTGGGGGAGGATTATGAGAAAGCTCATCCGTTCAAAAAATTTCCTGATCAGTTCTGCCTTCGCCGTGACTCTGGCTGGATTGGGCGTCGCCCAGTTCGCGCTTCAGGGCAAGGCCGAAGCGCAGAGCGTCCAGGCGCCGAAATTCGAGGTTGACCCGCTCTGGCCGAAGCCAATGCCCAACCATTGGGTGTTCGGCATGTCGATCGGCGTGTGGGTCGACAACAACGATCACATCTGGATGGTCCATCGTGACAACACGGTGGAACGCACCATTCTTCAGTTGAAGAATCATCAGGGCTCTTGCTGCCAGCCGGCGCCGCCGGTGGTGGAGTTCGACGAAGCGGGCAATGTCTTGCACGCCTGGGGTGGAAAAGTCGCTGGCGCGCCTTATGACTGGCCGGAATCCAACCACGGCATTACCGTGGACGGTAAGGGCAATGTCTGGATTGGCGGCAATGGCGGCCCGGACTCGCAGATCCTGAAATTCACCCAGGACGGCAAGTTCATCATGCAGATCGGCAAGTCGGGTGCGCGCAGGAAAGCGGGCGCGGCGGCCGATGCGAATGCCGAGGGTGCTCAAGCCGGCTTTGTCGCCGGTTCGAACGATCCGGATAATTTCGGCCGGGTCGCCAAAATCTTCATCGATAACAAGGCGAACGAAGCCTATATCGCTGACGGTTATCTGAACCATCGCGTGGCCGTGCTCGACGTCGACACCGGCAAGATGAAGCGCTGGTGGGGCGCCTATGGTCAAAACCCGGTCGACGACACGGTGCAGCCCCGCTACACCGCCGACGGGATACATGATCGCGCGCATGAACAGACCTTCCGCAATCCCGTGCATTGCGCGGACATGTCCGTGGACCGCCTGATCTATGTCTGCGACCGCGTCAATGACCGCATGCAGGTCTTCACGCCCGAAGGCAAATTCGTGAAAGAGATGTACTACCAGACCGATACCCTGACCGACGGTTCGGTGTGGGACATCGCCTTCTCGAAGGATCCGCAGCAGAAGTACATCTTCATGGCGGACGGTGTCGCCGAGCATGTGGTGATCATCGATCGCCAGACGCTGACCCCGATCTACACCTTCGGCGACGGCGGCAACTATGCCGGTGAGTTCCATGGCGTGCACTCCATCGCCATCAATTCCAAAGGCAATCTGTTCACCACCGAAACCTATGGTGGCCGCCGCATTCAGAAGTTCATCTACAAGGGCATGGGCCCTGTCACCCAGGGCGCCGACATGGGACCAGCCCTTCCGAAGTCCTAATCGCTTCGGTCATACGTTTTAGGTTTTCATGTTGTTTAGGATCATGCGCCGCCAGTTCTCAAACCCACTGGCGGCGCTGATTCTTTTGGGGCTGGGCCTTGTTTCTGCCAGCCCCGCTTTCGCCCATACCATCCCCATCAATTCGCTGGTTCAGGCATACATGAAGCCGCAAGGCCATGTGCTGCAGGTCCTGATGCGGATGCCGCTCAAGTCCTACGCGGACGGCGATTACTACCATCACGCGGATGGATCGGTGGACCTGACCAGGGCCGATGGACCGTTGCGCACCGCTGCGCAAGTGGCGCTATTCGAAAATCTCAAAGTTTTCGAGAATGGCCGGCAATTACCCGCCTTCCCGCATATCCTCGCGGTGCGCATGGCGCTGGACGAAGACCGCTCCTTCGCCACCTATGACCAAGCGCTGGCGGAAATGAAGGCGCCACCTCTGGCTGCCCAGGGTGGCGTCTATTGGGAGCAGGCCAAGCTGGATGTCTGGTTCGAATACCCGATCCAGTCCGACCAATCCAATTTCTCCATCCACGCTGCCTTCGACCGATTGGCGGTGCATGAGACCACGTCTCTGCAATTCATTTCGCCCAATGGTATCACACGCGCTTATGACCTGGCCGGCGATGCCGGGCTGGTGAGCATGGATCCCAGCTGGCTAAATGCCGCCACCCGCTTCGTGAATATGGGCTTCCATCACATCCTGGAAGGGATCGATCATCTTCTCTTCCTGTTCGCCCTGATCATTCCCTTCCGCCGCATCCGCCCGCTGATTCCTGTGGTCACGGCCTTCACCATTGCCCATTCGATCACCCTGATCGCCTCGGCCTATGGCTATGCGCCCGATGCGCAATGGTTTCCGCCGCTGATCGAGATGCTGATCGCGGTTTCCATCGTTTATATGGCGTTGGAAAATATCGTCGTCCTGCAACCCAAGCATCGCTGGGTGATCACCTTCTTCTTCGGTCTGGTGCATGGCTTCGGCTTCTCATGGGTGTTGCGCGATTCCCTGCAATTGGCCGGTTCTCACGTGCTTTTGTCGCTGCTGTCCTTCAATGTGGGCGTGGAGCTGGGGCAATTGTTCATGTTGGCGCTGTTCGTGCCGGCGCTGAACCTTCTCTTCCGTTACGTGGTGCCTTATCGCGTGGGCTCGATCATCCTCTCGGCGCTCGTCGCCCATCAGGCGTGGCACTGGATGGAAGACCGTTGGGATGCGCTCTCGCAATTCTCCTTTCCCAGCATCACGCCCGAAAGCCTTATCAGCGCCCTGCCTTGGCTGATCGCGCTGGTGGTGATGGCGGCCGCGCTCTGGGTCGTGTCGCTGATCGCACAGCGCTGGGGCGGCGGCGCCACACCCGAACTTCCCGAGCACGCCGCGGAATAGTCCGCGCTTATTCCTCGCCCGCCAGCCAGTCGAGCCGCGTCCGCGCCTTGAGCCGGGGCGCCACCTTTGCCAACGCATCTTCCATCGCGGCGGCGAAGCCGAAAGGCGGATTGAGCATCAGCACCGCGGCGCGGGCGAGCCTCCCCTCCGGCACATCAATCGCCGCTTCGATCCTCAGCGCTTTGCGGGCATCGCTGAGAATTTCACCCTCGAGCGCGCGGGCGGCGGCGTCGGACTTGATCGGGTACCAGATGAGATAAATGCCGGTGGCGAAGCGGCGAAGCGCGCCCCGCACCGCCCGGCCCAAACTCTCGAATTCGTCGGCCGCTTCGAATGGCGGATCGATCAGGACCAGTCCGCGCCGTTCCGGCGGCGGCAACAACGCGAGGAGGCGGGCATAGCCATCACCCCCTTCCACCCGCGCCTTGCGCCAGGGCGAAAGGATCGTCTTTAAAATTTCGGCCTCTTCGGGATGTTTCTCGATCGCCACCAGGCGATCCTGGGGCCGCAGCATTCTTGCGGCGATCAGAGGCGAGCCGGGATAGCGCCCCTTGCCGCTTTCTTTCACCAGGCCCAAATAGCGTTCGAGCAAAGGCGCGCCGGCCATATCCTTGATGGCGCCGATGCCGGATGCAGCCTCGCCTGTCTTCAAGGCTTCCTTGGAGGTCAGATCGTAATCGCCACGCCCGGCATGGCTGTCGATCACCGCGAAAGGCGATTCTTTCTTCGCGAGATGGGTGAGAATCGCCGCCTCCGCCAGATGCTTGATCACATCGGCGAAATTTCCGGCATGGTAGCTGTGACGATAATTCATTTATGGGGCAGCGCGTCTTGGTCGAGGCGTTCTTCCCCCGCATGGCGAAGCCATTGGCGGGGGAAGATGTCCGCCTGCGGCTTGCCCGCGTTGGCGGACAGATGGGGGCGATCATTCATGGAAGACGCACTTCCCTATTCACAAAAGACGCGAACTTTCGCGTGCTCGTTATCCACGTCCACGGTCAAGTCGCGCAGATGTTCGACCATCTCTTCCAGATTCTGGGGCGTGACATTGTTGATGTCGAAGGGAATGCCCTCCTTGCGGAGCGCGTCATTGACCTGCTCGCGGGCGCGGGCGGGGATAATGCCGGTGAGCCGCACGCCGGCGCGCAGAAGCTGCATCGGCACACGGACATTGACCTTGGTAGGGCCGTCATGCGCGTCGTTGGCGTCGACCAGCACGCGCAGATATTTTACCGCCTCGCTGCCCTGCGCGGGCGAGCGTTCCACCGCGGCGATCAGGCGTTCGGCTTCGTCGGCGGTGATCTTGCCCTGGGCCAGCATGTCCAGGATCTGGCGGCGATTCTCGTTCATGACATTCAATCCTTTCAGTGAAGCCGGATGAAAAATTTGGTGGCGCGATTGTCCACGGTCACTTCGGTGCCGTGGCTGGCGGCCAACACGGCGTTGAGGCTTTTCAGCGAACGCCAAAGATTGATGCCGAAGATCAGCGCGCCCACCAGCAGGAACGGCAGAAGCAGGATCAGCAGCGGCAGAAGAATGAGCCACACAAGAAACAGTGGCAGCCAAAGCCGCACGCCGCGGCGCCAGCCCACGGGGCGCACATGCAACGTGGCCGAAAGGGGCGGCAGGATTTCGGGTTTCATTTGCTCTCCATGTGCTTGATGGCCTCGGCGGCGCTGATTTCGCCCCGCTCCAGCCGGTCGAGAATCTCGTTGCGGCTGGGTTTGGGATCGGTCTCGACGAATTCCAGTTGGGCGGCAATGCGGTTCAGCCGCGCCTTCACCGTGGGATAGGAGATGCCGAAGACCTGCTCCATCTCCTTGATCGAGCCGTGACTCTTGAGGAAAGCGGCGACGAAAACCTGATCGTCCGCGCCGAGCCGCGCCAGTTGCGGCAGGGCGAAGGCCCCCTCAATGGCGATATCGCGCTCCGCGAGGCGGACCCGCTCCACCACGATCTCGGCCCCTTGGGTGATTCGGGCCAGTTCCTGCCAATCCTGCATAATCGAACAGAAAAATGATTACAGAAGACAATTAATACGTAAAAATCAATTTTTCAACGGGAAAAAATTGATTTTCTTGATTTTTATCTTTAGAGAATCGAACGAGTTGGGTGATCGCCGGCGTCGCATCCTTCGGGTTTCCAGATCCGCCGGCTGGAGGGTGGATTATTTATGAGCCTCGCCGCCGGGCGGATCGGCCGCGCCACCAACTCGCCGCCGCAGTTGGCGCAAATACCCAGGAGTTTCTCGCTCGCGCATGTCGCGCAAAAGGTGCATTCGAAGCTGCAGATGCGCGCGTCGGCGCTTTCCGGCGGCAGATCGCGGTCACAGCATTCGCAATTGGGCCGTAGCTCCAGCATGCGGGATCCTCCTGACATGGGAGCCAAGCACGGTATCCCGCGCGCTTACAATTCATGCGTGCCGCAACCCCCCAATGCACCCTGAAGCTTGGTCGAGGCTTTCTTCCCCCGCGCGGCGAAGCCGCGGGCGGGGGAAGATGTCTTTCGAGCGCTTGCCGCGAGGAAGACAGATGGGGAAATAAACAGTACGCGGGCCCCCCGCCCGCTGAGCGTAGGCGAAGCGGGCATTAAAAATAACCCGACCGCCCGCCGAGCCCTCATTTCCACGGTATGACCTGACATTCATCTTCGGGCTGAGCCAGAAGATGATTGGTGCGGGCGGCCCCGCCCGCCGAGCGTAGGCGAAGCGGGCATTAAAAATAACCCGACCGCCTGCCGAGCCCTCATTTCCACGGTATGACCTGACATTCATATTCGGGCTGAGCCAAAAGATGATTGGTGCGGGCGGCCCCGCCCGCCGAGCGTAAGCGAAGCGGGCAATAAAAATAACCCGACCGCCCGCTGAGCTCAATTTTCACCAATATGGCTAGACATTCATCTCGCGGCCACGAGCCGCGAGATGAATGGTGCGGGCGGTCGGAATCGAACCGACACACCTTGCGGTACCAGATTTTGAGTCTGGCGCGTCTACCAGTTCCACCACGCCCGCATTGGGGGCCGGTTTTGCCACAGCCGGAGGTTCAGGGTCCAGCCCCCCGCAAACCGGCGTATTGCGCGCCAAATTCACTTTTCCGGCGGCCACTTGTCACATAACCTTTTCTGGTCTCCGCGACACTGACGAAGGGCTGGATACCTCTCACCCAAGGAGTTTTCCCATGCAGACTTCTCATTCCGCGAATGATGTTTCTCCCCGCGAAGCGATTGCCGGCTTGAACCAGACACTGGAGAAAAGCTTCGACCAGAACCGGGCGCTGCTTTCGGAGATGGCCCGTTTTGCCCAGAACGAATCCCTCCGCTTCGTTCAGTTGCAGCTGGATCATGCTCATCACGCCTTCGCCCAACTGGACGACCACCGCGACTGGCGAACCCTGATCGGGGCGCAGCAGGAATGGGTTCGGGACTTGATGCAGGACTATGCCGCCCAAAGCCTGCGTTATGCGGAGATTTTTCGCAGCCTGGCAGGGCGCGTTCAGGAGCAAGCCCGTCACGTAGCCCAAGCCGCCGCGGACGACGCCGAAGAAGGCGCGGCGCGTCTCCGCAAAGTCGGCGAAGCAGTCACCCAGGCCGCGCAACGGGCCGCCGAGTAGCTGACGGCATGGCAAAAAAACAGGCGGGACAGGGTCTTGGGCTGCGCGTTCGCCCAGGAATAGGCGCAAAAGTTTCATAAATTCTAACAAGGCCTTAACCCGTTTTTGCTGACATGGTCGCTATCGCCTCAAGGAGAAGGCGCATGCGGCGGCTGGGCGTGAGCGTGGGACTTCTGGTGCTGGGGGCGATGATCCTCAGCCCGGTGGTTGCCGCCTTGGGCCTCGATCCCATTCCGGGCGATTTCGCCTTCGGACTGGGCACCTCCCACGTGGCCGTGCCGGTCACCTATTCGCTGTGCGCAAGCATGGGACTGACCCTTTTATATTACGTCATGAAGGGATAAGAGCGGCGGCCATCCCACTTTGGCCGCCCATGACCGACCGCAAGATTTCCCGTGCCCTGCTTTCCGTTTCCGACAAGACCGGCCTGATCGAATTCGCCAAGGGTTTGGCCCAATTCGGCGTCGCTCTGATCTCGACCGGGGGCACCGCCAAGGCGCTCAGGGATGCGGGGCTTGCCGTCCAGGACGTTTCCGACCTCACCCAATTCCCGGAAATGATGGATGGGCGGGTCAAGACGCTGCATCCCAATGTCCATGGCGGGCTCTTGGCGTTGCGCGACAAATCCGATCATGCGGCAGCGATGAAGACCCACGGCATCGAAGGCATCGATCTTCTGGTCTGCAATCTCTATCCCTTTGAAGCCACGGTGGCGCGGGGCGCCGATTTCGACACCACCATCGAGAATATCGATATCGGCGGCCCGGCGATGACCCGCTCGGCCGCCAAGAACCATGACTGGGTGACGGTGGTGGTGGACGTCGAGGATTACAAATCTGTGCTGGACGAGATGGCGGCGTATAAAGGCGCCACAACCTCGAAGCTGCGCCGCACCTTGGCGCAACGCGCCTTTGCCCGCACCGCGACCTATGACGCAGCCGTGTCCAACTGGTTGGCGGGCGAGCTGGAGAAGGATGGCGAAACCACCCCGCCCCGCCGCCGCATCCTGGGCGGGCTGCTGCGCCAACCCTTGCGTTATGGCGAGAATCCGCACCAGCAAGCCGCCTTTTATGTGGACGGGAGCACACGTCCCGGCGTCGCCAGCGCCCGCCAGCTCCAAGGCAAGGAATTGTCCTACAACAACATCAACGACACCGACGCGGCCTATGAACTGGTGGCGGAATTCGATCCCAAGCTGGCACCCGCCTGCGCCATCATCAAGCACGCCAATCCATGCGGCGTGGCGGTGGCGAAGACGCTGAAAGACGCTTATCTGGCCGCCCTGGTGTGCGATCCGCAAAGCGCCTTTGGCGGGGTGATCGCGTTCAATACCAAGCTCGACGGCGCCACCGCGGAAGAGATTTCCAAGATCTTCACCGAAGTGATCATCGCCCCTGACGCCGACGAAGACGCCAAGAAGATTCTGGCGGCGAAAAAGAACCTCCGCCTGCTGGTGGCGGGCGGCCTGCCCGACCCGCTGGCGCCGACCCTCACCTATCGCTCGGTAGCGGGCGGCTTCCTGGTCCAGACCCGCGACAATGGCCGCGTCACAAGCGACAAGTTAAGAGTGGTGACCAAGCGCCAGCCCAGCGCGCAGGAAATCGCCGACATGCTGTTCGCCTTCACCGTGGGCAAGCATGTGAAATCCAACGCCATCATTTATGCCAAGGATGGTTCGACCGCCGGCATCGGCGCAGGGCAGATGAGCCGCGTGGATTCCGCGCGCATTGCCGCGATCAAGGCCAGGGATGCCGCCAAGGCGGCCGGCTGGGCACAGCCCCGCACTATCGGGTCATCGGCGGCGTCGGAAGCCTTCTTCCCGTTCCCGGATGGCCTGCTGGCTGTGGCGGAAGCCGGCGCAACCGCGGTGATCCAACCGGGCGGCTCGATGAACGATCAGAAAGTGATCGATGCCGCCGACGAAGCGGGCCTGGCGATGGTTTTCACCGGCATGCGCCATTTCCGGCACTGACGGTTATTTGAAGGTCTCGTTCGCGCCCACACCCCAGATGCGGGCTTTGGGTATCCAGCCATCGACGTCGGGCGCCGTGACGCGGCAGGCGTCGGCGGCGCAGGATTTGAGTTTCAAGACCGCGCCGGGATCGGCCAGGCCCACCACTTTCGCGTTCGGCGCATCCCCATTGCAAATCTGCGCGCGGGCCTTGCCCGTCACCAAAACGGTGCGGCCTTCCGACAGCATTTCTGCGCTCATCCAGCCCACCGTGCCATCGGGCGCCGCCACCCGCCGCCAGATGTCGTAGCCGGCGATCTCACGGAACGGCATGCCTTTGTGGCGATAAACCCAGAGAACCTTATAGGCATAGCCGGGCCCCTCGCGCAGATAGGCCTGGGCGGCGCGCTGGCTCACATAATGCGGCGCGGCCGCGGTGGTTTGCGACAAAGCCGCCGCGAGGACCAGAGCCACCACCATGGTTCAGAGCGTGCGTTTCAGGAGATCGAACAATTTCCGATAATGCCGCTCGGCCTGTTTTTCGTCATAGACATCGCGGCCCGGCACGGTCCAGCCATGCCTGGCGCCTTCATAGACTTCGCTGTCGTATGCGCCGCCCCAGGCCTTCAGCGTGTCGTTCAGTTTCCCGATCGCATCCGGCGGCATGGATTGGTCTTCCACCGCGTGACCGAAATAAAGCTCGCCCCTCACCTGGGGGATGCGGCTGTGGGGACTGTCGGGCGCTTCGGTGACCAGCTGGCCGCCATGGAAGGACGCTGCTGCTGCGATCTTGTCGGCGCACACCGCCGCCGTGCGCAGGGCAAAAGCGCCGGTGAAGCAATAGCCCACCACCGCAATCTTCTTTCCCGAGACATTGGGCTGGTCCAGAAGCGCCTTCACATAGTACGGCGCGTCCTTTTCCATCATCGCGCCGTCGAGCGACGAGAACAGCGCGCCGATCAGCTTCATCGACTCCGGCTCGCCCCATTTGAAATTCGCGTCGAAGGGTCCCTTGCCGTAGCGGTAGAAGGCGTTGGGCATCATCACCACATAGCCCTGTTCGGCGATGCGCTTGGCCATGCCCTGGTTGGCGGGGCGGACGCCGAAAATGTCGGTGTAGAACAACAAGCCCGGATGCTTCTGCTCATCGGGGGCATAAAGGACAGCCTCGGTCTTCCCGTCGGCAGCGGCGATTTCCAGATGTTTCTCGATCATGCATGGTCCCATTGATAGATGACGGCATTCCAATAATGCACACGATGCGCGCCGGTTCGAGTAAAGCCGCGCTGGCGCAGGATGCGGCCGATCATGGCGTTGAAATAGCCATGGGCGACCAGAACCGCCGCGCTCGGTTTGCCGGGGGTTCCCGTTTCCCGCAATTTGTTGATGAGGATGTCGGCCGCCTGCCCGGCGCGATGCTTGGCTTTGCGGTAATTCTCGATCTCGGGGTGATAGCCCGCATGCCACATCACCCGGGCCACGACCGCCCATTTGGGCACCCGCATGTTCAAAAGCGGAATCTTGGGCGCGGCCAGCGGCGCCTCGGCGAAGAGCGGATCTGCGGTCAGCTCGGCATGCGGGGCCAGCGCCTGGGCGCTCTGATGGGCGCGAGGGCGCCCCGAGGTGAAGACATGGTCGAGTTCCTTGACCAGGTCGGCCAGTTCCTGTGGCGGCAGGCTTTCCGGATCCAGTCCCGCCGCCTCGTAGGCGTCGATGTAGTTCTTGAATCCAAGATGACTGGTGCGAGGCCTGAGCGGCAGCGCCGGCCTGCCATGCCGCACCAGGATGACGCGCGCGCCCTGGGGAATGTGGGACCGTGGGATATGATCCGGCGTCGGCATCACTGACCTTTATTGCCTCGGAACGGCCGGTCCCCCCGAACCTATGCGTCCTTGCTGTCCAATGCACGCTTGAGCTGGTTCACGTCAAATGGCTTGGTGAGATGGGTGACATCGCGGCCCAGGCCCCGATCGTCGCTGGAATAGCCGGACGCCACGATCACTTTGAGGTCGGGTTTGATTCGACGCGCCATTTCCACCAATTGCCGCCCATCCATGCCGGGCAGTCCCAAATCGGTGAGCAGAACGGTAATCTCGGAATCCGTCTGGAGAAGGCTGATCGCCTCTGCGCCATCGCCGGCCTCGGCCGCACGCAGGCCGATCTGCTCGACCATCTCCCGGATCGCCAACCGGATCATGGCCACGTCTTCGACCACCAGCACCTTGGGGCCGCCGCCGAGCTCATTCTTTGGGGCCCGCTTGGACGCGGCGAAGACGCCGCGGATTTTCCGCGCCAGCTCATCCTTGCGATAGGGCTTGGACAGAAGGAAAGCATCGTCGTCCAGCCGCCCGTTATGGACGATGGCGTTCTGGGTATAGCCGGAGGTGTAGAGGATGCGAATGTCCGGCCGCATCTGCTGGACCTGACGGGTAAATTCCCGCGTGGGGATATGACCGGGCATCACCACATCGGTGAACAGCAGATCCACCTGGGCGCCATTCTCGAACAGTTTGAGCGCGGTTTCGGCATTCTCGGCGCGCAGCACCTGGTAGCCCAGCTCTTGCAGCATATCGACCACGGCCTTGCGCACATCCTCGTCGTCTTCCACCACCAGCACGCGTTCGCTTCCGCCCAGCGCGGGCCGGGCGGCGGCAGAGGGGACCGCTTCCTCGGCGAGGCGTGTGCGGGGCAGATAAAGCTTCACCGTGGTGCCTTCGCCCACCTCGCTGTAAATCTTGATGTGGCCGCCCGATTGCTTGACGAAGCCATAGGCCTGGGCCAGACCCAGCCCGGTGCCCTTGCCCTCGGGCTTGGTGGTGAAAAAGGGCTCGAAGACATGGGCCAGCACATCCGCCGTCATGCCGCCGCCGGTGTCGCTCACCGCCAGCATCACATATTGTCCCGCTACGACTTCTTCATGGCTGGCGGCATAGGCGTCGTCGAGATAGGCGTTGGCCGCTTCCAATGTGAGCTTGCCGCCCTCGGGCATGGCGTCGCGCGCATTGATGGCGAGATTGATCAACGTAGTCTCGACCTGGTTGGGGTCAATCAGCGTGTTCCACAGGCCGCCCGCGATCACCGCTTCCACTTCGATATTGTCGCCCAGGGTGCGGCGCAGAAGATTGGTCATGTCGCTCAACACACGGCCGAGATTGACCGAGCGAGGCTCAAGCGCCTGGCGCCGGGCAAAGGCGAGAAGCTGCCCGGTGAGGCGCGAACCCCGCGACACGGCGACCATGGCGTTTTCCAGCCGCTGGGACAGCAGGACATTGTTCTTGATGTCGGGGTTGGTGGACGCCAGGTCCAAATTGGCGCTGATGATCTGCAAAAGATTGTTGAAGTCGTGCGCCACACCGCCGGCGAGATGGCCGATCGCTTCCATCTTCTGGCCCTGGCGCACCGCCATTTCCGCGCGGATGCGGGCGGTGACGTCCTGCACGCCGACGACAAAGCCATCCGGCTTGACAGGCGCGCGATAGATTTCCAGTTCCCGGCCGGCGCAGCTCGCCCTTATCGCTTCTCCGATTTCGTCGCGGCGGGGCGGAATCAGGACCGAGCGGGGCGGTCCCTCTCCAGCCTCTGAAGATCGGCCAGCCTGGTCTTGTCGCTCGCCAGCGCGTCGGGAAAATCGAGAAGGCGGAAGAATTGCCGGTTGAACGCCACCAAACTTCCGTCGCCGGCGAAATAGGCGATGCCGTCGCGGATATGATCGAGTGTGGCCTGCAGCACCGCGGCCTCGCGGGCGCGGCTGCGCTCGGAGTCGGCCAGCCGCACATTGTTGCGTACCAGCATGACGGCGGCGGTGAGAAGCACGGCCAGCGCCAGCACCGCCACGGCGACGGCGAAAACCACTTCATAGGTTTTCTGGTCGGCTTCGGCGCGGCTTCGCGTCCTGAGCAGGACCTGTTCCTCGGCCGTGCCGCGCGCGATCTCGGCGCGCAAGGCGTCCATGCGGGCTTTGCCCTGCTCCATGGCGCTGACCACCTCCGGCGCCGCCGGGACGCCGGCGGCGGCGCGCGATACATCCAGCGCATCGAGCCGGGCTTGCACCAGAGCCACCAGCCGGTCGGCCCGTTGTTGCTGCTCAGGATTGTCGGTGGTGAGTTGCCGGAAACGGTCGAGATCGCGCGCCGCGCGCTCGCGCGCCGCCAGAGAGGGCTCAAGAAAAGGCTGCTCCCGGGTGAGCGCATAGCCGCGCGAACCGGTCTCGGCATCCTGGGCATCGCCCAGCACCTGGCGGAGCGATGCGATCACTTGATAGGTGTGCGTGACCCTTTGCTGATCCGCGCGCTCGTTGACGGCGAAGGTCACGGTGATGGCGGCCACCACGGCCAGGATGAGAAAGACGGGTACCGCGCCCAGCAGCACAAGCCTGTTTGGTGTCAAATCCCCTCGCCCGCTATCAGCCCCAGTCCGCAAACGCGCCATTTTTGGCCGAGTTCCGATCATGTTGTTGGAGGAAATCATGGCCTCTTTGGGGGGCGGAAAGCTACTCTCGCGCGCGCTGCTGGCCATTGAATTTATGGGACAATTTGCGCTGGTTGAGATTTTCCAAAGCGCCATAAACCGTTGGTGTGGTTGGACTATTTAGAACTGTGATCCGCTTTTTATGAAATTGCACCCTTTGCGGGAGACATTTTGGCGCTGCCGCTGAGCGGTTTATGGTCGAGGCACCGCAAAGGGAGGGAAAAACATGTGCGATGAATTCATTCACCCGGGACTGGTCACGGACACGCGCGTTTCGCGCCGAAGCTTCGGGCTGATGACGTTGGGCGCGGCGGGTTTGGCCGCGAGCCCCGCCCTTGCGCAAGACAATGTGGTGGAAAAGGACGTGATGGTGAAAACGCCCGACGGCGAATGCGACGCCGTGCTGTTTCATCCCGCGCAAGGCACCCATCCCGCCGTCCTGATCTGGACCGATATCATGGGCCTGCGTCCCGCCTTCCGCGACATGGGCCATAGGCTGGCGGCGATGGGCTACACGGTTCTGGTGCCCAATCCTTTCTACCGCTCCGCCAAGGCGCCGGTGCTGCCGGGGACTATCGACTTCTCCAATCCCGATACCCGCGCCAAGCTCACCGGCTTCCGCGCCGCCATGAGCGATGACGGCATCGACAAGGACGCAGCGGCCTATATCGCCTTCCTGGACGCCCAGCCCCAGACCAACAAAGCCAAGAAAGCCGGTGTGCAGGGCTATTGCATGGGCGGCGCGTTGTCGTTCCGCACCGCTGCCGCCAATCCCACCCGCATCGCGGCGGTGGGCAGCTTCCATGGCGGCAACGGGCTGGTCACCAGAATCCGGACAGCCCGCATCTGTTGATCGCCAAGACCAACGCCACCTATCTGGTCTGCCAGGCGCAGAATGACGACGCGCAGCAGCCGACCGTGAAGGACGATCTCAAAGCGGCCTTCACCGCCGCGCATAAGACGGCGTCGGTCGAGGTCTATCACGCCGATCACGGTTGGTGCGTGCCTGGAAGCGCCGTCTACAATCAGGGTGAAGCCGAACGGGCCTGGTCGAATCTCGACACGCTGTACAAGACGCAGTTGGCGTAAGGATCAGCGCGGCGGTCGAAAGATCGCCGCGCTTGTTCTTCATGCGGCGGGTGGTCGGAGAGGGGTGGCGGTTTGATCGCACCGATAGGCTTAACGAGCACCGCCCTTGCGCTTGCCGTTATTGCGCGGGAGGTGGGTGAATTCACCATAGGCCGCGCCGCCTTGATCAGGAACAGGGCGCAACCTCTCGGCAGCGGCGTCACGGTTAAGGCGGTCACGCGCTTCAGCGTCCTTTGCTTGAGCTTCAATTCGTAAATCTTGAAGCGTGCGGATCGCGAAGAGGGTTCGAAAGGTTCGAATTATTGCGAGCGAGACAATGGCGCCAGCGACAAACTGCATAAATGTGCCGAACCGCAGGCTATGCCAACCCAACCGGCTCACCGCAGAGAACATCTCGAATTCGATCACCCCATGATGCGCCTGCATCGCCTTCATCATTACGAAGAGGCCTAATGCCAAGATGTAGATCACGAACAGACCAATATTGAGTGTTTGCAGTTTACGTACACTCGAGCCAACCTCGCGAACGCTCTCAGCGGACATCCTTCTACCGGGCTCAAAAATAACGGCGGTAAGCGCAATCATTTGAGCGAGTAGCGCGGCCAAGATTGTGAATATCGTTATCAGATCGCCAAGAACTGACGCGAGGTCAGCCATCGGCAGCATGGTGACGATTACGCCACCAATTATACAAGCCGCGATGACGACGATGCTCCTCATTCTTCCTCTTCAGGCGACACTAAATCCGACGCAGTGATCTTACCACTTCTGACGAATCGTCCATAGGCTTCTATCATTCCATTCAGAACTCCGTCGCGGTCTAGCAAGCTGCCTACCAGGGGTACCGAAATAGTGTGGGTTAACCTGATTTTATCGCCAGAAATCACACCTGAGTTGGTAACGAGCTCGACATCGCTATCAGGGAGATTCCGGGTCGCTGTAGCGACGCGCTTAAGGGCATCTCGCGAAAATTTATGCTTCGTTGTGTCGAAACCGATTTCAACATCCACCGATAAATCAACTCCGTCTGGAACTTCTCGCAGGATCCGCTCAACTGCGCCTTCATTATTCCCAACCACCAAGTCAAGGATCTGGCGCGCAAAATCAATGCCGCCAGCGCGCTGAACTCTGCGTCTTTCGCGCCGCCGATGCCCACCGTCATCTTGGTCTGCTCCTGGGTGCGCGGTAACCTGCCCTCCTATCCGCACAGCCTTTATGTCCTCTTGACGGCCGCGCCGATGTCGATTGTTTCATTCAGAATTACTTGGAGATTTCCGCCACAAGCGCTGGTCCGCTCCGCCAACAGCCATCGCAAATAAATCTCGAGGTCTGGCGGATTAAGCTGGCCATGCCGAAGCACGAACACGTGGTCGTCGGTAACCATCCAGAACATCATGGAATTGACGAATTGCTTCCGAGCGGGTGCAGGTAATTGCTGAATGTCTGCTTCGGTCGCGTTGGAATTTTCCACTAATACGGCTTGATCTCGCCCTAGAGTGTAGGCAACCAAATTGCCAAAAATATAAGCCCCACCATCCCGCACATGGTTCGCAACCATGTGCTCCTGATTATCGTCGGGATCGCGCCTAATGCGCTTAGCCCACCTGGAACCTATGGTCACATTGTTTTCTCGTGTTCGGAGAGCAGCGCGTACTGCGCCTTCAAGCGTGTTGCCGCCAGTCGCTCCGACTGGATCGGTAAACTCGCGATAGCGGATCACGACGCGCTTTGTCGGCATAACGCCCCCTTTTGGTTGTTACGCAACAAGCGGCACGTGTGGCCGCGTTTCAGCCCGCCCAGAAGCTAGCGCAATTCGAAAATCGGGAACATGGCCTCTACGTCTCGTACATAGGGGGCACGCTCAGCTGACCTCATGGAAGTTGATTGGAAAGCCAGCTCCAGACCCTCTCTCAGGAGGGGGTATCCCACAAATTACCCCATGCAATTCCCAAACGGATAATTGCTCTGTGCACGGAATATATGTAAGGCTTTGCGGCTAAAGAGGAAAACGTTGGTCGGAGAGAGAGGATTCGAACCTCCGGCCCCTACGTCCCGAACGTAGTGCTCTACCAGGCTGAGCTACTCTCCGATGCCGGACGGCGGATATGGCCTGTCTCGCGGGAGCGCCCTTATAGCCATGGCCTCCCCCGCCCGCAACCGAGCAAAAGCGCTGGAATTTCCGGGCCTTCGGGCCGGGATTCCGGCCCTTTCGCCGCGTTGAAAGGGCAAAGACCCCTCTATATGGTCCCCCGCCTGACCACAGCTTGGGGCGTCGCCAAGTGGTAAGGCACTGGATTTTGATTCCAGCATTCGAAGGTTCGATCCCTTCCGCCCCAGCCATCCGCAAACGTCAAGGCGCGCCGTTGCGCGACTGACGTAGCGGATTGCCCCCGCGAAGGCGGGGGCCATGGCCCGCCGCTCCTCGCCCAGTTAAGCTTCCTCCAAACGGGAGGGGACATCATGGCAATGAAAAGCGGAGTTCTGGTTTTGGCGCTGCTGCTGGCGAGCGCCGGCGCGGGCCTTCATGCGCAAGAGATGGTCGGCAAATACAGACTGGTGCCGGCGCTACCGCGCCCCGGCGCCACCCCAATTCTGGACAATGACCGCGGCCGGGTCTGGGACGTGATCTATCCGCCCGGCATGTCCACCGGCATGCATCGCCATCCCTCCGATTTCGTCGGCGTCGAGCTGGTCGAGACGATGCTGAAGGTCACCACGCCCGACGGCATCGAGCACGTCAATCCCGTCCATCGCGGCCAGATCTATATGCTGCCCAAGGGCCTGACCCACATCGAAGAGAATGTGATCGGCCAGCCGCAGCGCAATTCCATCCTGATCGAACTCAAGGATGGCGGCACGCATGCCTACGACAATCACAGCCAGGCGCCGGCGGGCTTTGCCGCGCTGGGGCAAGAGCAGGTGGCCGACAATCCGCGCGTGACCCTGTGGGATGCGCATTGGGAGGCGGGCGCGCCCGGCAAGGCATTCTTCCAGACCCACGACATGTTCCTGGTGCCGATCGACCCAGGCACCTTGTCGATCACCTCACCCGATGACGCCGCCAAGACCTTGCCCTTGTCCGGCGGGATGGTGGTGTTCCTGCAAGGTGGTCATGTGCGCACGATTTCAATCCACGGCCGGAAATGTCCGCGCCGCGGTGGTCGAGTTGAAATAACGGCGTTACCGCTTTTTCGTCCGCGCTTTCTTTTTGGCGGGGCTGCGCTTGCGCGCACCCACGTGAGACTTGCCTTCCCGTTCCTGCTCGGCGGTTGCCCCACGCGCTTCCTTGCGTTCGGTCTTGACCAGGCTGCTGCGGTTCTTGGCGGGGCTCTTGTATTTGGACGCACCCGCTTCGTTCAGCGCGATGGCGATCGCCTGTTTGCGGCTTTTCACTTTGCCCGCCTTGCCGGCTTTGCCGCTCTTCAATTCGCCATGCTTGAATTCGTGCATCACGCGCCCTTCGATGCGGCGCTGTCTTGCCGTGGGTTTGGCCATCCTGTCCTCCTGGGTTGAACCCCGGCAACGCTGAAAGAAGAGCGGCGTTCCGTCAACCGGGCGCCGCCAGCTCTACGCGATAGCGGCCCGGCCGGAAAAACAGAATGCCCAGCGCGAAGCCGCCCACGCCCACGATCTGGGTGATGAGGTTGAAGGTGGTGATGGCATAGATGCCAAGCCCGATCAGGGTGAGACCGCTGAGGCCGGGGAACAGCGACAGCGCCAGCCAGCGGAGCCCACGTTGCCTGCGAAAGCTCCAGGCCGCCACCAATCCCGCCAGGCCATAATAATAAGCCACCTGGATCGCCACCGCATTGACCGAAGCGGTGATGATGGCGCTGACGCTGGGCATCAGGCTGGAGCCCCAGAGCAACACCAACCCGATGCCGATCAAAAGATACATGGCGGTGGTGGGGCTCTGTGTCTTGGCCGAGACTTTGCCGAACAGGCGCGGCATGGCGCCGTCGCGCCCCATCGCAAACAGCGTGCGCGAGAATTGCAGCATGGTGGTTTCCAAGGTGGCGATGGAGGACAGGATCACCGCCAACGACGCGGCCAGCCCGCCATTGCGTCCCAGCCCCGATGCCACCGCAATATTGTAGACGATATTGTCGGTCAGATGCGCCGCGTCCTTGAGCGAGAACAGGAACAAAGCCGCGATGGTGAAGCCCAGATAATAGACGATGGTGACGATCACGCTGGAAAAGCCGCCATTGCCGGCATTGGCTTCAGGATTGACGGTTTCCTCGCTGAGATTGGCGGTGACGTCCCAGCCCCAATAGAAGAATACCGCGACCAGGGCGCTGGCGGCGAAGCTCTGGCGGGTATAGCCCAGACCGAACCATGACCAGGAAAAAGGATTCATCGCGCCCGCATGCGCGGCATGGACGAAGGCGGCGATCATCAGGAAAGAGAGGATGATCAGCTCGATGCCGGTCATCACCACCTGCACCTTGCTGGTGATCTCGATCCCCATGATCAGGACCAGCGCCACCACCACGAACCAGAAGCTGGCCACCAGCGCGGTGACGATCACATTGCCGGTCAGCGCAGGGGCGATGAAATTCAGGCTGGCGGTGGCGGCGGGAATGGAACCCGTCACCATGAACACCAGAGCCGCGATCAAAAGTGCCCAGCCCGAAAAGAAGCCCAGGAATTTTCCCAGGACTGCCGTGGTCCATTGATAACCCGCGCCGGCGCTCACCTGTTCGCGGTTCAGCGCCCGATAGGCGAAGGCAATGCCCAGCATGGGAACGGCGAAAATCACCAGCGCGCCGGGCGCCAAAGTGCCCGCGCTGGCCAGCAGCACCGCCGTGGTCACGGCGATGGTATAGCCGGGCGCGCTGCCCGCCACTCCCATCACCAGCAATTCGAAAAACGAAAGGGAATTCGCCTTCAAACCGCCCGTCATGCTGCCCCGCACCGCCTGCATGGCGGGTCTAACATGGTTTTCCGGGCCGGGACACTGGCCTCGCGAAGCGGAATGGAGTACCAGCCCACGCGCATCCCAATCGGTGGAATACACCATGAAGATCGGCGTCCCCAAAGAAATCAAGACCCTGGAATTCCGCGTCGGCCTGGTGCCGCCGGTGGTGCATCAATTGACCGTGTATGGCCACCAGGTCTTTGTCGAAACCGGCGCGGGCGCCGGCATCGGCCAGAGCGACGAAGATTATAAAAAGGCGGGCGCCACCATCCTGCCCAATGCCGATGAAGTCTTCAAAGCCGCCGACATGATCGTGAAGGTGAAGGAGCCGCAAGCCATCGAGATCGCGCGGCTGAAGCCCAATCATATTCTGTTCACCTATCTGCATCTTGCGCCCGATCCGGAACAGGCCAAGGGTCTGATGAGTCGGGCGCCACGGCCATCGCCTATGAAACCATCACCGACTCCAAGGGCCGCCTGCCGCTGCTGGCGCCGATGAGCCAGGTCGCGGGCCGCATGGCGACGCAAGTCGGCGCCGCACTTCTGCTCAAGCCCGCGGGCGGACGCGGCATGCTGCTTGGCGGCGTGCCCGGCGTAGCGCCAGCCAAAGTGTTGATCCTGGGCGGCGGCGTCTCGGGCGAACACGCGGCCGAGATGGCGGTGGGGATGCGCGCCGACGTCACCTTGTTCGATATTTCTCCGGCGCGGCTGGAGCAATTGGACGAGCAATTCGGTGGCCGGCTCAAGACCGTCTTCTCCACCCATCACGCCATCGGCGAAGCCATCACCGACGCCGATCTGGTGATCGGTTGCGTGCTTCTGCCCGGCGCCTCCGCCCCCAAGCTGGTCAAGCGCGATGACTTGAAGCGCATGCGCAAGGGCTCGGTGCTGGTGGATGTGGCGATCGACCAGGGCGGGTGCTTTGAAACCAGCCGTCCCACCACCCATGCCGATCCCACATTCGTGGTGGATGGGATCATCCATTATTGCGTCGCCAATATGCCCGGCGCCGCGCCCCTCACCTCGACCTATGCCTTGGGCGCGGCAACCGCGCCTTATGTGTATGCACTGGCCAATCTGGGCGTGGATGCCGCTTTGGCGGCGGATCCCGGTTTCGCCAAAGGCCTGAATGTGCGAGGCGGCAAGATCACCCATCCGGCGGTGATCGAGTTGTTGAAACTTTAACACCCGCGCGCGAAGTAATATTTCGTGCATTCCGCGAAACGCGCTGGCAAAGGTTTTTCTCCACCTGAAGCCCACGATTAATGCGTTGACGCAGCGGGAAAGCAGGCGTTTAATTTTGACGTGGACGGGCTTTCCGCCGTCAGATCGCCGAGCGTTTTCTCAGGTGTATAGCGTGGTGTAGAGGCCTTCGTGGACCGCCATCGCAATGGTCTGTTGGAACGGACCGATGACGCACCTTCGAGAATCCGGGATTGACGTGAACGCTCCGCCCGCATGGTGAAACCACCAGCAGGAGGTTCCGCATGGAAGACACGCCACCGGCGATAAGACCCCGGCCCCTTCTGGCAAGGGGCCAACGGCCCTTGAAACAGGCCGCAGCACACAATCGAGATCTGTTGAAACACGGGAGCGATCCCGTTTCGGGCTCCGGCTTGATGCCGGACCAGACAAAACCAAAACAGAACCCCGCCTCGCGCGGGGTTCATTTTTTGCGGCATGACCGATTACTCTTTCTCCAGTTCAAGGGAGATTTGGGTGTGCGGGAATTTCTGATCATGTTCGCCACCATTTTCGTGGCCGAATTGGGCGACAAGACCCAGCTCGCCACGCTTTTATTCTCGGCGGAACGCAAATCCCCTGCCATGGCGGTCTTCCTCGCGTCAGCGTCCGCGCTGGTGCTGGGGACCGCGCTGGCGGTGACGTTGGGCGCCGTGGCGGGCAAATTCCTCGACCATGTGCCGGTCAAGCTGATCGCGGGGATCGGCTTCATCGCCATCGGGCTTTTCGCCGTGAGCGAACATTTTCGCGGGCTCTAGGGTTTGGCGAAACGGCTTTCCAGCCGAGCGAGAATTTCACCCGCCTGAAATCCCAGAGCGCCCAGCCTGCCCGACCGTTCCAACAGCGCTAGGCCCGCCAGCGCCGCCGCCATCAGGACAACGTCGCATTGATTTTGCCGGTTGTCAGAAGGAAGGCCACTCGCCTCGGACAGCGCGCGCAAAGCGGCGATCATGCGGCCATTGAACAGGCGCTCGGCATCGCCGCCACCGCCTTCGCGCGGCAAAGCATGCGCCGCCGCGGCCATGGTTTCGCTGTTGCCCAGAAGCGCCAGCGACACCGTAGCGGCGTTGTTCAAGCTGCCGGCATCGCGCATCGCCCGCGCCAGCTGGGTGAGATCGTCAGCCGCCAGCGCCAACAGAAGCTCGTCCTTGCTGCGGAAATAGCCGTAAAGCCCGGCCGGCGCGAAACCCGCCTCTGCCGCCACCGCGCGCAAGGACAATTCGCGGGCGCCATCGCGGGCGGCAACCCGGCGGGCGGCGTCCAGGATCTGGGACCGGGATTGCGCCTTGGAGACGTGGGCGGGCCGGGGCTTCTTTCCCTGTCTTGTGGTCGGGGTTGCCAGCGCCATTTCGCTCATGGCCGGCATGATAAGTGATTCGCGGGCGCGAAAGAAAAGCCCGCTTCGAGCCCGGTTTTAGTTGGGATGGCTGGCCTTGAAGGCGGCGATGGCGGTGTTGATATCACCGCCGACTTTCACTTTCTCGTTCTGGTTATCGGTGATCTTTTTCATTGCGTCGGTTTCGATCGACTTGTCGAAAGGCGTCTTGTTCTTGGTTGCCAGATCCCTTTGCGCCTTCACATAATCCACCAGGCATTCTTGATAGGCGTCGGATTGGGCGATGAAATTCCTGGCATCCCCGGCCGCGGCGACCATCTGGGCCTGGGTGGAGGCGCGGCCATCCGGCGCGGCGGGCGCGATGGGCGCATCACAGTTGGATTGGGCAAACGCAGGAAGGCTGCCGCCCATCAAAAGGGCGAGCGCCCATCCGGATTTGAAATACATAGGGCCCCTCTCAGGCTTTTTCACGACAGCACCGAGATTCAAGCATAAATCTCGCGGGGGAGCCAGCACGGAAAGGTCCACGCAAAAGCGTGCCTTTTCGCACCAAATTTAATTTAAGCGGCGTCCATTTCCGCCGGCACGTTCGCCTTTCGCTTGGCGACAAAGCGGTCGGCAAAGCGCAGCAGCAGCGCCGTCACCATCAAGGTGAGGCTGATGCCATAGAACATGTCGGGGCGATGGGGACCGGAAAGACGCGACAGAGCGGTGAGCGCATAGGCGGCCCAGAAGTAGGACAGGCCTGCGCCCAGGATGGTGCGCCGGGCGCTCTCGTTCAAATTGCGGTGGGGCACAGCGGCATAGGCCACTACCATCGTGAGTCCGGCGCCGAACAACACGAACAGGCCCATGCCGACGGTGAGGCCTTCGCGGCCGGGTGACGGCAGCGCGAAGGTGTTGGGCACCAAAATGCTGGTCAGGAAGACCCCAAAGCTGGCGCAGAAGCCCCACAGCAACTGGCGATTGTCTTTGCCCATGCGATAGGCGCCCAGGAATGGAACAAGATGGGTCACGGGATCGGCGACAATCGCGGCGAAATAGACGACGCAGGCAAAGCGCCAAGCAAGCTGGCTGCCGAAACGCAGGCCATTGTCATTGATACCCCGCGCGGCGAGACCGCCCACGAACACCAAAGCCGCAGCCGCGGCAATTATGCCCCATAGCGGCATGCGCATAGGGCTGGCGCGGCGCAAGGCCACGCCTTCCCCAGGCGTTGTCAGGCTTTTTCCGGAGTCCATCAGCAGACGCAACGCACCAGGCTGCCAAATGTGCCGAATGTCAGGCCTTGAGCGCCACGGCATGTCCCGGAACCGGCTGGTGGCCCTCGGTGCGGGGCGAAGCTGCTACCAGACCGGCGACCGATAGACCGGCCGCATGCGCCGTATCGCGAATATAGGCCTCGCTGTGGCGCCAGCGCCGCTTGGGGCCAAGCGCAAAGCCGGAATCGTCCTTCGCCTCGGTGGTGAAAAGGAAAAAACCGTTTGGCGACAGGTGCGCGGCCACCGCAGCGAACACAGGCGCGAGGTCGCCCAGATAGACCAGGGTGTCCGCGGCCATAATAAGGTCATAGCGACCGTCCAGCGCGGTCTCGATGTCGCCCACGCAAAGCCTGTCATAGATGCCGCGCGCGCGCGCCTTTTCGATCATGGCGGGCGAAAGATCGATGCCGGTAAGCCGCGCCGCCAGCGGCTTGAACACCATGCCCGCCAGACCGGTGCCGCAGCCCAGATCCAGAATGGCGAGCTCGATCACCTCCCGGCATCACCAGATCGGCCAGATCTTTCAGGATCCGCGGCGCCGCATACTCCAACTGCCCCAGCATGCGATTGTCGTAATCAGCGGAAAATTGATCGAAGAGGTGCCGCACATATCCCGGATCGGAACGGGGCGTTTCCTCGATGACCTTGGTGCGGGCGATCAGCGCGGCCAGCATCCGGCGTCGGTTCGAGTTTCTCGAAAGATCGCCAGCGCATTGGCAGCTTCGCCGGCTTCCAGCCAGGCACGGCCGGTAAGGAAACGCGCCTCTTCCAGACCGGGATCGAGGCGCAGCGCGCGCTGCAATTCCGCAATCGCCGCGGGCAACGCGCCCGCTGCCAGCAATGCTTCGCCCAGAGATGAGCGCGGCGGAAGCCAGCTGGGGATTGAGCGAGGCTGCCTCCCGCGCTTCCGCCAAGGCCTCGCACATGCTTTCGGACATCAGTCAACGCCTTCACCAGGGTCAGTGCGGGCAAGAAGGCCGCCGCGGCCGGCCGCCAGGCGGGCGCGCAACCGGTCCGCGGCTTCGCGCGCGCGGCCTGAAGCAATCAGGCCTTCGGCCTCGGCGATGGGATCAGTCTCCAAGAAGGCAGAGGCCATTGTTCAACACCACGGTGCCGGGCCGTTCCTTCACCCCGGCGCGGAACGAGAGGGTGGTCCGTCCGTCCAGATTTCGACCATCAATGTCTCGCCCGGGAAGACCGGCTTGGAGAAACGCACATCGAATTGCTTGATGCGTTCGGGTTTGTAGTCGGCCACGGCTGAAAGTATGGCGCGGCAGGCGGTACCGTAAGAACAAAGTCCATGCAAAATGGGACGGGGAAAGCCCACTGCCTTGGCTATGGCGGGATCGCGATGGAGCGGATTGCGGTCGCCGGAAAGCGCATAGAGGAACGCCTGATCCGGCCTGGTGTCGCATTCCTTGATCAGGTCGGGCGCGCGCGCAGGCAAAGTATGAAGCTCGGGGCCTCCGCGTTCCGGACCGCCGAAACCGCCATCGCCGCGCGCAACGATGGATGAGACGATGGTGAAGAGTTTCTCGCCGCTCGCCTTGTCGCGGCCCACCCGCTCCTGCACCAGAACAGCGCCCCGGCCGGCGCCCTTGTCGGAGGATTTCCGAGCATGCGCTCGTCGGCCAGGATCTCGGCCCGGGGCTGAAGCGGTTTGTGAAAGGTGATGCGGCGTTCGCCGTCCACCACCATCATGAAATTGATCGGGATTTTTGCGGCATGCGCTGGCGCTCGGGCGGCGCCTCGCCGCGATTGATCACGCTGGCAAAGGTGGGGACCACTTTCAGTCCGTGGCCCTCATAGGCAAAAGCCAATTCCTTTTCATCCAAGGGATCGCGCATGAAACCCACGCCCAAGGCATAAAGCATCACATCGCGTGTCGTCATAGCGACGCCTCCAATCCCGTGGCGCTCCATCTGCATCATGTCGTCATAGTCGATCGCCATGCCCTTGGACCCTCATCGCCTGTTGCGCCATTGTGCCTTGACGCTCGGCCACAAGCCAAGCTCTGTTGCGCTCCATGTCCATTCCGCAAAATCCGCCGCGCCGGTCCCATGGCTGCCTGTGGGGCTGCCTGGCGATCATCCTGCTATTGTTCCTGCCGGTTCTGCTGGCGGGGAGTTACGGCACCTGGTTCCTGTGGCAGGGCTTCCGCCATGACCCGGTGCTGCGCACGGTCCAGACGCTGGTGAGCCATGACGGCCTCGCCCATCAGGTCCTGGGCGACGACATCCGGGTGGTGGGCATGTATGGGAATGCGTTCTCTTATACGCCGGGCCTGGGCGGCCACAGCGACTACGAAGTACGGCTGCAAGGCAGCAAGGCCCAAGGCTCGCTGGAGGTGGAAGCCGAGACCCACCGCGGCCGGGTGACGGTGACCGCGATGACCCTGACGACGCCGGATGGCGGCCGCTATGACCTGTTGCACAATCTCATTCTGGCGCCGGCGAGCGGGGCCACGTCGATCTAGGATGCCATCGTCTTAGGGACCGCCAGCGCAGGACCGTCGCTCCACACTTTGGTAAGGGGAACACCATTCTTTTCGATCGCGGCGCGGGCTGTGTCATAGCCCTCGCCGGATCGCCTGATCGAATTTCTTCCAATCGCGCAGGCCGATATCCGGCAGAGGCGGCTCGATCAGGTAATCGGCCTGTTCGCGGACGATACGGCGCTGGGCTTCCGAACCCACCGTGCCCGACCGCATCAAAATCGAGATGATCGAGGGGTTGCCCCGCATGCGTTGTCCAATCAGCCACCACCAGGGCCGCTCGCCATAACGGTCGTCGCGCGCCTGGAGATCCAGTTCGCCGGTGACGTCGCAGGCGATGATGGGACCCGCGCCCATGGAATGTTCGCGCATCACGTCCACGGGAAGATTGTTCATCACCCCGCCGTCCACCAGAAGATGACCGTGATAGGTGACGGGAGGCAGGATTCCCGGCAGCGCCACCGAGGCGCGCAGCGCCCGCCACAAAGGTGCCGGCGCGATGCTCGTGAATGCGCCCGGTGGTGAGATCGGAAGAGACGCAGAAGAATGGCTTGGCCAGTTCCTCGATGCGGATATCGCCGAAATTGGCGCGCAGCATGGTGGACGGCCTTCTTGCCCCTGAACCAGCGCGATGAAAGGCAAGGTGAAATCATTGAGCGGGTTGTGGGTGACGAAGACTTTCGCGCATGCGCTCGGTCAATTCCTCCAGGCCCCATTCATGCGCCAGCCCCGCGGCGATGATTGCGCCCATCGAGGTGCCGCCCAGATGATCGAAGGGCACGTCGGCTTCCATCAGAAGCCTTGATGATGCCGATATGGGCGAAGCCGCGGGCGCCGCCGCCCGCCAGGACCAGGCCCACGGCGCGGCCGGCGATGAAGCGGGCCAACCTGCCGACGTCCCCCCTTGTTGCCGGCGCGGATATGGTGATGGGATTCAAACAGGCCTGAACGCAGCGAGAAATGCTCGGGCAATCCCGCGCGCGCGCCCGCCGGATGGAGCAGCAGCAATTCCGGCAGCCCCGAGGCGCGCTCCTTGAAGGCGGGAAGATCGAGCGGACGCAGGGGCAAGGGCTGGTCGGACCGGGCCAACAAGAAAATACGGTCGGCCTGCCGCAAACATTGATGGGTCCAGGCGCTGTCCGGCGCGTCGCCGCGATAGAAGACCACGTCGTGGGCCGCCTCGAAGGCGTTGAACCATTCCGCCGTCTGCTCAGAGGCCTGGATGTCGAGCACCGCGGCGCGGCTTCCCATTTCGCACAAGGCATTGGCGATCCGATGGGCGATGGGCGCGGCTTCCAGATTGTCCTGCAAGGGCACGATGGCGAAGCTTTTGGGCCGCGAACCCTGGCCGCTGTTGCGGGTGGTGGCTGCCAGCCGCTTCACCAAGATCCGCATCAGGTTCATCATCACTTTGGGATGACGTGAGATCAGGGTTTCGAAGCCTTCGGGGCTGACGCGCAAAAGCTCGGTATCGCGCAGGGCCACCAATTGCGCCGTATGCTGACGATCGCGCGCGATCAGAGACATCTCGCCCACCGTCTCGCCCGCTGGGACCAGCGCCACCATCCGGCGCTGGCCGAGATTGTCGGAAACGAAGACCCCCAGAGAACCCGTGACCACCAGGAACAAAGCCGAATCGTTTTCGCCTTCGCGGTCGAGCAGCGTGCCCCCAGGAAGCCCGAACCAATTGGCTTCGGCCAGCAAATTCTTGAGCGCGCCGTCTCCCACATTCTCCAGCAGCTCGAAGCCCGCAAGCCTTTCGCGCAGCTCTTCGGGATAAACCGTCTGCTGGCCGATGCGGAACGAGGAAAGGAACGCCATGTTCATGCTTTTATCACCAAGCGGTCCAACCACCATCAATGTTGAGAGCGGCGCCGGTCATGTAGCCGGACGCGGGCGAGGCCAGGAACAGCAAGGGGCCGGCAATGTCCTCGGGCTTGCCAAGCCGTCCCAGCATGGTGCGCGCCGCCAAGCGGGCGGCGAAATTGCGTTCGGCATGGGCAGGAAACGGGCCGGGCACCAGGGCGTTCACGCGAATCTTCGCCGGCCCCAACTCCGCCGCCAGATGGCGGGTGAGCTGCAGCAGCGCCGCCTTGGCGGGGCCGTAGTGGAACGGACTTTGCCCTTCGCGGGCGTCATAGAGCCCGCCATCGGGCGCTACCTGCCCGTACATGGAAGACACATTGATCACGCTGGCATCCTTTGCGGCTGCGGCCTGTTTGAGCGCGGGCAAGGCGGCGCGCACCGCTTCGAAAGCCGCGACCACCGAGCTTTGATAGGTGACGGCGAAGTCCTCAGGCTCGAGCGTTGAAAATTCCTTCACCTGCATTGAGACGGCATTGTTGACCAGGATATCCAGCCGCTTCAGGCCGCCAAAGAAGGCGCGCAGGGACGTGATATCGGCGACGTCGAAGGCCGCGCGCGAGACCGAGAATTTCTCGGCGCGCAATTGCTTCTCGAATATTTCCAGCTTGGCGTCGTCGCGGCCGTTAACGATCACATGCGCGCCCGCACCCGCCAGTGCGCGCGTCATGGCTTGGCCCAAATGACCGCGCGCCGCTGATACAAAAGCAACTCGATCATCCAGGCGGAACAGCGGGGATCTCCATGGCGGAAGCTCTGTCAAAGCCCGCGAGCGTGACACTCGCATGGTAAAAAACCCATTTACGCTGCAACGCAGCAAAACGTGGCCAGGATGCGGCTCTTGCGGCGGGTTGCCCTATTGGAAACAGAGATAGGCCACATTAAGGTTGCAATAACCCCACAAACTTGCAAATCGAGGGGCGTTTCTGCACGGGGCGAGATGTCGCCCAATCAAAGGGAAATTTTCGATGACGAGTAAACAATTTGGCGCCCCTCTGACGGCTGCGCTTCTCGCTGCTGCGGCGTCGATGGCATTGCTGGCCGGCCCGGCCCAAGCTGCCGCACCTAAGCTTACCAAGGCGGTCAACAATGCCTTGGCGGACGAACAGAAGGCCTATACCGCCAACGACTACAAGGCCGCCGCGGACGACATCGCCAAGGCGCGCGCCGTGGACGGCCGCACGCCGGTGGACGATTATTGGATCAACAAGATCGACATCAACGTCCAGATCAAGACCAACAATATGGCGGGAGCCGCCCAGGACGCCGAAGCGGCGGCGGATTCGCCCGCCATGCCGCCCGAGGACAAGGCCGAGATGTACCGCCTCGCCCTGATCCTGGCCAATAACCAGAAGCAGGCCGACAAGGCAGTGACATATGCCAAGGCGCTGCAGGCGCTCAACACCACCGATCCCGGCGTGATCAGCCAGATCACCGTGGCCTATTTCAACGCCAAGGATTTCACTGATGCGCAGGCCCTGGTGCAGAAGCAGATCGACGCCGACGCCGCCGCCGGGCGGAAGCCGTCGCGGGACGCTCTGCAGAATTTGCTCGACATCCAGGTGGCGCAGAAAGACGAGCCCGGCGCGGAAAAAACGCTTGAGACGTTGGTCGCCGACTACAATGATCCCAAGGACTGGAACCAGATGATCGACGTGGCGCTGAGCTCCAGGGGCTTACGCGACGTGGAAGCGATCTGGCTAGGCCGGCTGGCGTTCTTGGTTGGCACCACACCCATCGCCCAGGACCTTACCTTGATCGGCTCGACCGCCGACCATCTTACTTTCTATGGCGACGCCGAGCAGGCGATCCAGCACGGCGGCACCGGCTTTGCCAATGACAGCGCCCGCGCCGACGCCGACAAGAAGACCATCCCGGCGCAGATCGCGGCGGGCCAAAAGCAAGGCGGCCAATACAATGTGAAGCTGGCCGAGGCGCTGTACAGCTATGCCATGTATCCGGAAGCCCAGGCGGCGGCGCAGCTCGCGATGACGAAGGGCGGTATGACCGATCCCAGCGAAGCACCGATGGTGTTGGGTCAATCTTTGGCGGCGCAGGGCCAATATGACGACGCCATTGCCGCCTTCGGCAAAGTGAGCGGCGGTGGCCCGGCCACCGAGCGCATCACCCGCCTCTGGGTCGCCTACTGCAACATCAAGAAGAATCCGCCCGCCGCCACTGCTTCGGCGGCACCCGCGCCGGCGAAATAAGCAAAGCATGACCAACGGGGCGCCTTCGGGCGCCCCGTTTTTTATCCGCGTGACGAAGTCAACCTTCAGGGGCCAATCTTCGGGCGGAACATGACACTTCTCTTCGGCTTCATACCTTTCATCCTGTTCGCCCTGCTCTCGCGGCTGTCGGCCGACTTGGCGTTATGGCTGGCTTTCGCGGCGTCTTTCGTGGTCACCATCCGCGACTTCGTGGAAAAGCCCAGCTTGCGGCTGCTGGACGGAACCAGCCTTGTCCTGTTCGGGCTTCTGGCGCTGATCCGCGGCTTTGCCGCGCCCGAGCTTTCACTGGCGATCGTCCGCACTGTCGTGGATGTGGTGCTTTGTGCGGCGATTTTCCTTTCGCTTGTGCGCCGCCGGCCTTTTTCCCTGCAATATGCCAGCCGCGACTCGGCGCTCCATCCGCATTGGCCGCTTGAGGCGTTCCTGCGCGTCAATCAGCGCATCTCGCTGGTATGGGGCTTGAGCTTCGCCGCCATGGCGCTTGCCGACGGCGCGGTGGCGTTGCTGGCGTTGCCCTTCTATGTGGGCATCGGCGTCAGTGTCGCGGCGCTGGCAGCCGCCGTCTCCTTCACCTTTCTTTATCCCGCGCTGGCGGCCAGGCGCATGGCGCGCTAGTTTCCTCTTTCTGCGACACGCGCAAAGCCAGATCCCGGGAGTTCTCCATGAAGCAGGCTGTCATCGTTTCCACCGCGCGAACCGGCCTCGCCAAATCCGTCCGCGGCGGCTTCAACCAGACCCACGGCGCGGTGATGGGCGGACATGCGGTCAAGCACGCCATCGCCAAGGCCAAGATCGATCCCGCGGAAATCGAAGATGTCTTCATGGGCTGCGGTTTTCCCGAAGGCGCCACCGGCAACAATATCGCCCGCGAATCCGCGATCTGGGCCGGTTGTCCCGTCTCCACCGCGGGCGTCACCATCAACCGCTATTGCTCGTCGGGATTGCAGGCCATCGCCATGGCGGCGCAACAGATCATGACCGACGGCACCGATGCCGCGGTGGGTTCGGGCGTGGAGTCAATCTCCCTGGTGCAGATGGGCGGCATCAATCTCAGCCATTTCACCGAGGAGCATCTGCTTCAGGTCAAGCCGGCCTTGTGGATGACCATGATCGAAACCGCCGAGATCGTTGCCCAGCGTTACGGCATCAGCCGGGAACGCGCCGATGAATATTCCCTGGAAAGCCAGAAGCGGACCGCCGCCGCCCAAGCCGCGGGAAAATTCGACGACGAGATCGTGCCGCTCACCACCAAGATGAAAAAGGTGGACAAGGCCAGCGGGGCCGAGAGCATGGTCGAGGTCACGGTGTCGAAGGATGAATGCAACCGCCCCGATACGACGCTGGAGGGCCTGGCCGCGCTCAAGCCCGTGCATATGGGCGGACAGGAGATCGCCCAGGGCAAGTTCGTCACCGCGGGCAACGCCTCGCAATTCGCCGACGGCGGATCGGCTTGCGTGATAATGAGCGCGGAGATGGCCGCCAGGAAGAACCTCAAGCCGTTGGGCATCTTCAAGGGCTTTGCGGTCGCCGGTGTCGAGCCGGACGAGATGGGCATTGGGCCGGCGCTGGCGGTTCCGCGCCTGTTGAAACGCCACAATCTCACCGTCGCCGATATCGATCTCTGGGAATTGAACGAGGCGTTCGCCTGCCAGGTGCTTTACTGCATGGACAAGCTGGGCCTTCCCCACGACAGGCTCAACGTCAATGGCGGCGCCATCTCTATCGGGCATCCTTACGGCATGTCGGGCGCACGCATGGTGGGCCATCTCTTGCTGGAAGGCCGCCGGCGCAAGGCCAAATATGGCGTCGCCACCATGTGCATCGGCGGCGGCATGGGCGCGGCGGGACTGTTCGAAATTCTCGCCTGAGCGGCATGCGGCGATTCCTTTCTCTTGCCTGCGTGAGCGTGGCCTTGGCGGGTTGCGCCGCGGTCAATCAAGCGCCGCTCCCGCCGCCCGATCCCCACACCCAGATGCCGGCGCTGGCCGGCCGCATCGCGATGCTGGTGGAGAAGAGCGGCTCAAACTCGATCCCAAGGCCAGGACACTTGCCATCGATCCGGAGCTCACCAAGATCGCCCAAGCCCGCGCGCGCGACATGGCGGAAAAAAATTACCTCGCCCATACCGCCCCCAATGGCGACACCTCGGCGTCGCTGCTGATGGAAGCGGACGCCAAATGGCAGGGCTTGTTGGGCGAAAATCTGGCCGCCCAGCATTACCTCAAAGCCAGCGGGGTGGATGTGGATGTCTTCGCCCAACGCTTCCTGGACGAATGGGTCGCCAGCGATCCCCATCGCGAGAACCTCGCTTACGCGGCCTATGACCGGACAGGGGTGGGCGCGGCGGTAAATGGAGATACCGTCTATGTCGCCGAATTGTTCGCCAGCGACTTGGGCGCCAAGCTCTCCGACAATAGTGATTCGCCCGGCACCGTGACCAGCTATTCGAGCCCTGACGCCGCGGAAAAAAACATGCCCCCGGCACAGCCACCGGTTCGCCTGCGCGGCAGCGAAAGGGCCCCTCCCTAGAACAATCTGTGCATGAGTTGAGCTGCGGGAAAGGATACCGCCTATCGGCCACCGTTCGGTCCTTTACACTATATGTTGGCACCGGTACCGTTGGTTGGGGCCAATAGGGCCGTTTTTTCGAAATGCGCGCAGAACTCCCTTGGAACGTGGCCGGCATCCCGCCGGAAGCCCGGGAGGCCGCCAGGGCGGCCGCGCGCCGCGAAGGCCTGTCGGTGGGCGAATGGCTCACCCGCAGGATCATCGCGGAACTGGGCGAGGACGCTGCCATCCCCACCACCACGGGCGCGGTAGGTCCCGAACTGGTGGCTGGCGCCAATCGCCAGACCGAAGACATGCTCGCGCGCCTGGCCCAGGCGGAAGCGGAAGCGTCGAGCACCTATCGCCGCATCGAAGAACAGCTGCGCAATGTGGGAAGCGGACTGGACAATGCCGAGCGCAGCCAGTCCGAAAGCCACCGGGCGATGAGCCGGGCCGCCAGCGAGATTACCCTGGCCTCCCACGAACAGACCCAAGCCTTCGATGAACTTGGCCGCCACATCATCAGCCTGGACGAACGGGTGGAGAAGGTCGAGCGCGCCGCCCAGCAGGACGGCTTCAAGGAAGCGGTCAAAGGCCTGCATCAGGGCTTGTCGCGGCTCGCCGACCAGTTCGGCCAAGCCTCGAGCCGTTCCGGCGTCCAAGTATCGTCGCTCGCCCGCAATCTCGAGCAACTCGCGCTGAGGCTGGTGCAGGCGCGCGCCGATGCGGACAGTGCCGCGCAGGCACTCTTGGCGCATATCGCGCAAATGGAAGAAGCCCATCACAATACCGCCACCGGGCTCGACAGGGTTGTGGAACGTCTGGGCGCCGAAGCCGCCGCCCGCGATCAGGACCGGATCGAGATCGCCGCGCGCGAAACCGACCGGCAGATCGTGCTCAACCGGCTTGAAGAGCGCATCGCGCGGCTGGAAGAACCCGATCGCAGTTTGGAGCAGCGCCTGGAGGCGATCGAACAGAGTCTGTCGGCGGTCCTCACCGATCTGGAGCGGCCCGACCCGCGCGCCGCCCTGGCCGAAGACCTGCGCGAAATTTCGTTCCGGCTGGAATCGCTGGAGCAAAATCACACCGACATGCTGGCCGAACTGCAAAGCGGCCTGGCGCGAATCCCGCCGCCGGCGAGTGAAGTTGTGGCCAAACCCGCCGATGTCGCGGAAGCGCCTTTCGAAGCGCCCGCGGTAGAGGCCGTAGCGGAAGATTTCCTTCCCATCCAACCTGTCTCTGTTCCGGAAGAACCTTCGGTCCCCGAGCCCGTGGTCCCGGCGGCGGAGCCAGCCGACAATTTCGTGCAACATGCCTTCGCCACCCATTTCGATATGCCGAAGGATTTCGCCGAAGCGTTGGCGCAGCCGGCACCGCCCAGTGAGCAGGATATCCTTGTCAACGCGCGCGAACTGGCCCGCGCCGCCGCCGAAGAGGATGCCGGGCGCGGACTCATGGGGTTCAAGCGCGGCGAGCCTTTGCGGGATGAAGCGAAAAAAAGCCGGCTCAATTTCCTCATCGTCCTGGCGGTGGTTTTCTTCCTGCTTCTGGCCGCGGCCGTCGCCCTGATGTTGAGCGAACGTTTCGCCGTGCCGGCCCAATCCGCGCCGCCGAACCATGCGCGGGCAATGCCCAAGCATGTGGCGATGGCAAATCCTTCCGCCGTGACCTTCGTGCCAAAGCTTGAAGTGGCGCAGCCTCTGACCCCACCCGCCGCAACGGCGACCGCTTCAGACAAGGACGTGACGCTTGCCCCCGCTCCGGTGGACTTCACATCGCCGCCCGCCGCTGCTGTCGCGCCCTCTTCGGCCGTCACGCCGCCGGCCGGCAAAGTGCAGGCTGCCGCGATTGGCGGCAATGCGACGGCTGAGGCCATTGTCGGTCTGAAATATCTCGACGAAGACGATCCGGGCAAAGCCCTGCCGTGGCTGAGGAAGGCTGCCGAAGCCGGCCAGCCCGTGGCGCAATATCGCCTGGGCACCGTCTATGAACGCGGCCAGGGCGTGGCCGCCAATCCTGAACTCGCCGCCAAATGGTACTTGGCGGCTTCCAACCAGGGCAACCGCAAGGCCATGCACAATCTCGCGGTGGCCTACGCCGAAGGCACGATAGGCCGCAAGGATATGCAGGAAGCCGCGCGCTGGTTCGCCAATGCGGCGGCGCTAGGCCTTTCGGATTCCCAATTCAATCTCGCGGTCCTGTACGAACGGGGCGATGGCGTGCCGCAGAGCCTGGCCGAAGCCTACAAATGGTATGCCATCGCCGCGGCCGCGGGCGATGCCGAATCCAAGACGCGGCTTCAGGTTCTGAAGACGCAGTTGTCCGATGCGGAACGGACCGCGGCGGAGCACGCGGCCCAAGCGTTCCATGCCGAAGCGCTTGATCGTCTCGCCAATGTTCCGCCCACCACGGCCGATATCGGCGGCTGAATTTTTCGACGTTCCGTAACGCGATGCGCGGTTGACCCACCGGGGATGGGCGCGCACATTCCCCCATCGCGGAGGGGTTCGCAATTCAAACTCATCCCTGGCGGGGCCCATGGAAATCTACCTCCCCATCGCGGACATGTCGGTCCAATGGATCGTCATTCTGGGGATGGGCTTGGCCGTCGGCTTCCTTTCCGGATTGTTCGGCGTGGGCGGAGGCTTCCTGCTCACCCCGCTTCTGGTCTTCTACGGCATTCCTTCGGGCGTCGCAGTCGCCACCACCATGAGCCACATCACCGCCTCGTCCATCTCGGGCGCGATCACCCAATGGAAAAAACGGGCGATCGATTTCAAGATGGCCGGGGTGATGATGCTGGGCGGAGTCGCGGGCACTGCGGCGGGCGTCTGGCTGTTCGCGATCATGCGCCGCGCCGGACAGATGGACCTGGTGGTCTCGCTTACTTATGTGCCGCTGCTGGGGATCATCGGCGGGATCATGCTGGAGGAAAGCCTCAAGACATTGAAGGCGCAGGCGCGCGGCAACGCCCCGGCCCGCATCTATCCCGTCAATCATGTCTGGATCCACGGACTTCCCTTCAAGGCGCGTTTCCGCCAATCGCGCCTTTACATCAGCGTGATCCCGCCCTTGGTGATCGGCTTCCTGGTGGCGGCGATGAGCGCGATCATGGGGATCGGCGGCGGCTTCATCATCGTGCCGGCGATGATCTATCTCTTGCGCATGCCCACCAATGTGGTGATCGGCACCTCTCTGGTTCAGATCATCGGCGTCGCCGTGATCACCACCCTGTTGCAGGCGACCAGCAATTACGCGGTGGACATCGTGCTGGCGGCGATCCTGGTGGTAGGCGGGGTTATCGGCGCCCAGTTCGGCGTGCGCGCCGGCGCCAGGCTGAGGGGCGAGCAGTTGCGGCTTCTGCTTGCACTTCTGGTGCTGGCGGTAGCGGCGCGGTTGTTGTGGGGCCTGCTGGTGCGGCCGTCGGATTTCTACAGCCTGGCGGGGTTCTAGATGCGACCCTTTTTGCTTGCCGCCCTCTTGTTGATGGCATGGCCAGCGCGGGCCGAAGAACTGGTATCCGGCGTGAGCCAGGACCTGATCCAGATCACCTCCAATTACACCGGCAGCGACATTGTCGTGTTTGGCGCGGTCGAGGGCCAGAACGGCAATCACGAGACCAAAGACGTGGTGGTGGTGGTGCGCGGGCCTGATGCCGACATCATGGTGCGCCGGCGCGACCGCGTCGCCGGCATCTGGATCAATCACGACGCCGCCGATCTGTCGGGCATGCCGTCTTATTATTTCCTGGCCAGCACGCGACCGTTGCCGGCGATCGGCGCACCCACTTTTCTGGCGCGCTATGGCGTGGGTCTGCAGAGCCTGATGCCGGACACCGTGCATAGCCATCACGATTACGAGCCTTTCCGCCAGGCGGCGATCCGGCTGATGCGGGAGCAAAAACTCTATACCGAGGTCCCGGGAGGGGTGGAATTCCTGAGCGATACCCTGTTCCGCGCCCATGTGCCGGTGCCGGCCGGAGTGGCGCGTGGGCAATACAATGTGGAAGTCTATCTTTTCCGCAAAGGCGCTATCGTGAGCGCCCAATCCACGCCGCTCTTCATCGATCAGACCGGGCTGGAGCGGCGGCTCTACAATTTCGCCCATGATCGGGCGTTCGGTTACGGCCTGGCGACCGTCTTGATGGCCCTATTCATGGGATGGATGTCGTCATTGCTCTTCCGCCGGCCGGTTTGACGCGGAATGGCATAGACCCGATCCTCGCCCAGCATGAAGGCATGGAAGCTCGTGTCAAACAGCGCGGCGATGGCGGGATCACCCACATCCAAGCCGCCGGCATAGGCGCCGAACGCCGGCAAGACGATACGATTGGCGTCGGCGGCAAAGGCGCGGCGCCGGACGCTGCGGCCATATTTGGCCACTTTGGCGCAAGGATGAAGATGCCCGGCCACTTCGCCCGGCTCGCCATCGCGGCATGGTTCGTGATGGAACAAAAGCCCGCCTTCACGCCACTCCGCCATCACCGCGCCACCCAGGGAGGCCGGCGGATGGGGATCGTGATTGCCGGTGATCCAGAGCATGTTCACCGACGCGGTGAATGTCTTGAGCGTTTCGAATTCTTCCGGCGGAAGGCGCGCCGAGGCGAACGGATTGTGGAAGGAATCGCCCAGGGCGATCACCCGCGCGGGCGCGCGGCGAGCCACCACTTCGGTCATCCGAAGCAAGGTGGCGCGGGTGTCGTAGGGTGGCAGGAACTGGCCGAAGCGGGCGTAGGAACTGCCTTTTTCGAAATGAAGATCGGCCAGGATCAGCGTGGCCGTGCGCGGCCACCAGGCGGCGCCGGATTTGTCCAGGACCAGGCTCTCGCCATTCACGGAGACGGAAAGATCAGTCCACACGCATCGCATCCGCTATCAGGGCGTCTTCATTCTCGCGCATGATCTCTTCATCCACTTCGCCCCGCGCCACCATCTCGCGGGAAATTTCCAGGAGCGCAGGAACCGCCAGCGGCGAGACCCGATCCAGCTTTCTTGTCACGATTCGCGCCTTCACGCGCGTGAGCATGTCGGAAAGACGGGCAATGTCCAAAAGCCCGGTTCCCGCATCCTGGTAGGTTGCCCTGAGCAACACATGGTCGGGCTCGTGTTCACGCAGCACGTCATAGATCAGGTCGGAGGAAAAAGTCACCTGCCGTCCGCTTTTTTCCTTGCCGTGATATTTGCGCTCGATCAGGCCCGCGATGATGGCGCAATTGCGGAAAGTGCGCTTGTAAAGATTGCTGTCCGCCAGCCAGGCGTCCAAATCATCGCCCAGCATGTCCTCGTCGAACAATTTTCCCATGTCGAGACCGTCCATCGGCCTCGCCGCCCACACCGCCAGGGCATATTCATTGGCGATGAAACCCAACGGCTTGACGCGAGCCCGCTCCAGTCTTCGGGTGAGAAGCATGCCCAGGGTCTGATGCGCCAGCCGCCCTTCGAACGGATAGCAGACCAGATAATGACGGCTGCCGCGGGGAAAGAATTCCACCAGGAGTTGGCCGGGTTTGGGGATCACGCTGCGCCATTCCTGAATCTTCAACCATTCCTGCACCGGCTCGGGCAATTGATGCCATCGCGCCGGATCGGAAACCATTTCGCGCACGCGCTGGGCGAGGAATGTCGAGAGGGGAAATTTGCCGCCATTGTAGCTGGGTATTTCGGCCTCGGGATCTTGCGCCCGGGTGACATAAGCGGCGTCTTCGCGCAGGCCTTCGAAGCGCAGCACCTCGCCAGCGAAGATGAAAGTATCGCCCAGCGATAATTGCTCGATGAAATATTCCTCCAATTGACCCAGCCTGCGCCCGCCCGCGCCGGCGGGCTTTCCCCGCGACTGAAGGCGGATCTCCACCATGGGGTCTTCCACGATCACGCCGGCATTGAGGCGATAGGCTTGCGCCATGCGGGGATGGGCCAGCCGCCACATATTCCTGGAGGCGGGGCCATCGGGAAGCCGGCGGAGACGCGCGAACCGGTCATAGCTTTTGAGCGCATAGCCTCCGGTGGCGACGAAATTGAGGGCGGCATCGAAATCCGCGCGGCTCAATCCCGCATAAGGCGCCGCCGACTGTATCTCGGCATAAAGCGTATCGGCCTCGAAAGGTCCCGCTACGGCCATGCCCCAGATATGCTGGCAAAGCACATCCAGGCTGCCCTGCTTCAGGCGTTCGCCATCCAGCTCGCCCGCCAGCACGGCGTCGCGGGCGGCATTGCATTCCAGCACTTCGAAACGATTGGCGGGAACCAGGAGTGCGGCGCTGGGCTCGTCCAGGCGGTGATTGGCGCGGCCGATGCGCTGGACCAGCCGCGCCGCCCCCTTGGGCGCGCCGATGCAGATCACTTTGTCCACCGCGCCCCAATCGATGCCGAGGTCGAGTGTCGAGGTCGAGACCACGGCCTTCAGCGTGCCGCGCGCCATCGCCGCTTCGACCTTGCGGCGCTGTTCGGGCGCAAGACTGCCGTGATGCAGTGCGATCGGCCAATTATTTTCGTTGAGCCGCCACAACTCCTGAAAGGTGCGCTCGGCCTGGCTGCGGGTATTGACGAAGATCAGCGCGGTCTTGGCCTCGCCGATCGCCGTCATCACATCCTGCATGGCGTGGCGGGCTAGATGCCCGGCCCAGGGAACGTAGGAATCCGACGCGCTGATGGCGATCTTGGGGGTGGCGCCGCCCTTGGCATTGACCAGATCCGCCAGCTTTTCGACGCCCGGATCTTGCGGCACCAGAAAGCGCTGCAACGGTTTGGGATCGGCGACTGTGGCCGAGAGGCCCACCCGCCGGTGATCCGGCGCAAGACGCGACAGCCGCGCCAGTCCCAGCGCCAGAAGATCGCCGCGTTTGGAATTATAGAGGGCATGGAGTTCGTCCAGCACCACGGTCTTGAGGCCTTCGAACAATTGCGGACTGCGGGGATGAGCCAAGAGCAACGCCAATTGCTCGGGCGTGGTGAGAAGAATATCCGGCGGCGTATGGCGCTGGCGCTGGCGGCGGGCCGCGGGCGTGTCCCCGGTACGGGTCTCAACCGTCACCGGCAAATCCATCTCGGCGACGGGTGTTTGCAGATTGCGCGCCACGTCCACCGCCAAGGCCTTCAAAGGCGAGATGTAAAGTGTATGGAGTTTCCTGGCGCGCGCGCGTTTGGGCCGTTCGGCCAGCGCGATCAGGCTGGGAAGGAAGCTGGCCAGAGTCTTGCCGCCGCCGGTGGGCGCCACCAAAAGCACGCTTTCGCCCCTCTGGGCGCTTTCCACCAAGGCCAATTGATGGGGCCTGGGTGTCCAGCCCTTGGCGGCGAACCAGTTTTCGAACAGGGGGGGCAGCATGCGGACCTTATAATGTCCCAGCGTGCCCAAACGGGAGAAATTCTAGTCCGCCATCAGCCGTTTCAACTCGGCTTCGGGAATGCCGTAGAAGCTGCCTGCCACGTTCTCGATGCCGGCGCGGTCGACCAAAGTGAGCTGACCGCGCTTGGTGACGATCAGGCCCCGCCGCTCGAAGGAATGAAGCGCCACGGTGACGCCGGCGCGCCTCACCCCCAGCATCACCGCCAGGAATTCGTGGGTGAGAGGCACCGCGTCGCTGTTGAGGCGGTCATGGGCCATCAAGAGCCAGCGGGCCAGCCGCTCTTCCAGCTTGGCGCGGCCATTGGCGAGCGCGGTATGGGCGGTCTGGATCATGAAAGCCTGGGCGGATTTCATCATCAGGCTGCGCAAGGAGGTGCTGCGGTTCAACGCCTCGACGAAAGCCTGGGCCGGCATGCGCCGCCCATTGCCCCCGATCTGCAGATAGGCGGAGTGCTGGGCCCTGTCGTCGCCCAAGACCAGGGGCACGCCGGTCATGCCTTCCTTGCCGATGACGCCCACTTCGATGCGGTGATCCTCTTCGTTCACCGCCACCACCGAGACCACGCCGGTCTCGACGAAATAGACATGGGTGATGGGCTTGTTGGGCACCTCCAGAACCTGGCGCTCTTTCAAGGCGACCATTTCCAGATGGGGCGCGATCAGGGCCCAATCCTCGGGCGAGATCTTGGCCAGCAAACGGTTGCGAACGTCCGCCCGCGACGAAACGACATCATTCATGAAAGTCAGTCCGGCCTCACTCGCCATGGCCGGCAATTCCCTCGAACCCCGGCGCGGGGACTTGCGCCCCGCGATTCCATCTGCCCCACGAGCAGAACTTAGCGGTCCTGCCGTAAAAACCTACGCTTATTTCAGTACGGAAACGTACGTCGTCGGCGGGCAAAATATTGCAATAACTCATGGCAATACTCCGTATACAGATGATATACTCTCCGTATACGGATATACTGCCCGCAGATCGGAGACGGGCGGAATAACCGGCGACCCGTACCAACAAAACGCACCGCCGCGGGCGGCGGTTTCAGGCTGTCAGGAAATCAATCGCGGCTTGGCGGGTGGGACGCGCGCCGACGGCCGACATGTGGTCCTTCCCGGGCACGATTGCGGCCAAGCCGTGAGGAAATATGGCGGCAAGGGGACCAGCCGCGCCTGCAACCGTATCCTGGTCGCCGCACGCCACAAGGATAGGCAAACCAAACCTTTGTAGGGTCGCGCGCGGCAAAGGCGGTGTCATCGCGCGCATGCAGGCCGCCAGCGCCACGCGATCCTTGCCCGGCTGATCGGCGAAATCACGGAACATGCGAGCGCGGGGGTCCGTGATGGCATCTTTGTTCTCTGCCAGCAGCGCATCGGCAATCATATTGCGCTGCTCCGGGTCGGAGACGCGCGGACCGGTGAGATAATGTTCGCCCACCCCGCCCAACATCAGGCGCGGCGCGCGTTCGCCAAAAAGCGCCACGAACCGCAATCCAATCAGCCCGCCCATGGAATAGCCGATGTAGAACGCGCGTCCGATTCCGGCGCTGTCCATCACGGTGGCGACGTCCTCGGCCATGCGGTCGTGATGATAAAGCAGCGGGTCGTGCGGCTTGTCGCTTTCACCATGCCCGCGGCAATCCAATGCCAGGATCGAGAAGCCCGCTTCGGTCAGCGAGCCGTACCAGCCGGTGGATTTCCAATTCTGCACGCGGCTGGAGCCGAAGCCATGGACCAGGACAACGGGCGGACCTTCGCCAACGATTTCATAGGCGATGCGAATGCCGTCAGTGGTGGTGGCAAACTCGGTCATGCGCAAGCCCTATCGTACCAAGCCCTCAACTGTCTATGATGGACGCATGAACCGGATTTGGCTGGGAATTGCATCCATCAACGGCGCCTCGGCGGTGATCGCGGGGGCCTTCGCCGCCCATGGCTTGAGAGCCCATCTCGACCCCAATGCGCTTTCCATTTTCGAGACGGGCGCGCGCTATCATATGTATCACGCGCTCGCCATGGCGCTGGCCGCCCTGATTCCGGCCCGAGGGGCGGCGATCATGTTTCTTGCCGGAATTGTGCTCTTCTCCGGTTCGCTTTACCTGCTGGCCTCGACGGGAATGACGGCGATGGCGCTGGTCACGCCCCTGGGCGGCCTATGTTTTATCGCCGGTTGGGCGATTCTGGCTTGGACATCGTTCAAGGGCCCACTTTAAGAGCCCGATTTGAGAGCAAGGCCCGGAGTGCGACGCCTGTCCCGGTCCGCCAGCGTGAGGCCGACAATCTGGAGTGCCTCATAATGAAAAATCCTCAAACCAAGGCCGCCGCCAAAGCCGCCACGGAAAACGACCCCCGCTGGACCAAAGTGGTGACGCGCGACAAGGCCAGCGACGGCGCCTTCGTCTATTCGGTGAAATCGACCGGGGTCTATTGCCGCCCGTCTTGCGCCGCGCGTCTGCCCAATCCGGCCAATGTGCGTTTCCATACCACGCCGGCGGACGCGCGTGCGCACGGATTTCGCGCCTGCAAGCGCTGCAAGCCCGATCTGGGCGCGGCTGCGCCCCATGCCGCGAAAGTGGCCCAAGCGGCCCGGCGCATCGCCGCCAGCGAGACCATGCCGTCGCTTGCCAACCTTGCGGCCAAGGCGGGCCTCAGCCCCTATCACTTCCACCGCGTCTTCAAGGCGGTGACGGGCCTCACGCCCAAGGACTATGCCGCGGCTCATCGCGGCAGGAAGCTGCGCGAAGGCCTCAAGGATGGCGCCAGTGTCACCCAGGCGATCTATGACGCTGGCTACAATTCCGGCAGCCGCTTTTATGAGAAGTCCAACGCGCTGTTGGGCATGACACCCAGTCGCTATCGCGCCGGCGGCCGCGACGAGAAAATCCGTTTCGCCATCGCCAAAACCTCGCTGGGAGCGCTGCTGGTGGCGGCAAGCGACAAGGGTGTTTGTTCGATCCTTCTGGGCGATGATCCGGAAAAATTGCTGCGCGACCTCGAAGAGCGCTTCGACAAGGCACATCTTGTGGGCGGCGATGCCAGGTTCGAGAAGCTGGTGGCGCGGGTGGTGGCCCTGGTCGAGCATCCCGGCAAGGGACGCGACCTGCCGCTGGACATTCGCGGCACGGCCTTCCAGCAACGTGTGTGGAAGGCGCTGATCGCCATCCCGGCCGGCAAGACCGCCAGTTATGCCGAGATCGCCAAGAAGATCGGCCGGCCGAAAGCGGTACGCGCGGTGGCGCAAGCCTGCGCCGCCAACAATCTGGCGGTGGCGATCCCCTGCCATCGTGTGGTCAAGACCGATGGCGGACTTTCCGGCTATCGCTGGGGCGTGGCGCGCAAGCAGGAACTGCTCAAGCGCGAAGAGGCGGCGTGAAAGTGGCGAGCCAGGATTGGGACAGCGCGGGCGCGGCGCTGGATGCGCAAGGCTGGGCGCTGCTGCCGGGCCTCGCCGATGCCAATATCTGCGCGAAATTGCGCGGGCTATACGGCAAAGGCGATTTCCGCAGCACCGTGGTGATGGCGCGCCATGGCTTTGGCCGGGGGGAATATAAATATTTCAGCTATCCCCTGCCGAAAGAAGTCGAGAATTTCCGCGTGTCGCTCTATGCCCGGCTTTCCCCTATCGCCAACCGCTGGGCCGAGATGCGCAACGAGGAAGCGCGCTATCCGGAGGATCACGCGGCCTATTTGAAGCGCTGCCATCGGGCCGGCCAGACGCGGCCCACGCCCCTGCTCCTGAAATACGGTCCGGGCGATTACAATTGCCTGCATCAGGACCTCTATGGCGAACACGTCTTTCCCTTGCAGGTGGCGGTCCTTCTGTCCCAGCCGGGTAAAGACTTCACCGGCGGAGAGTTCGTGATGACCGAGCAGCGCCCCCGTGCCCAATCCCGCGCCAGTGTGGTGCCGCTGACCGAAGGCGACGGGGTGGTCTTTGCCGTCCATCGCCGCCCCGTCCCGGGAAGCCGGGGGACCTACACGGTCAGTCACCGCCATGGCGTCAGCGCGCTTGTCACGGGCGCGCGCTATACCTTGGGGGTCATTTTCCATGACGCAAGATGACGCACGATCCGCTTGAGGCCTTTTCCTATGCCGCGCCCGGCGATCCGCCACTCCGGCGGCTGACCATCCGGCTGATCGAGCGCATGACCGGCCAGCCCCGGCTGAAGCGCATCTACCGCCAATATCGCGAGGAAGGCGGAGCGGGAAATTTCTGGGAGCAGGCGGTCCGGCGCCTGCACCTCACTTTGATGTTGGATGAGAGGGCGCTCGGGCAATGGCCACGGGCGGGCCCGCTGGTGATCGTCTGCAACCATCCCTTCGGCGTGATCGACGGGCTTGCCATCTCAGCCATCACCGCGCGCATCCGTCCCGATTTCCGCATCCTCACCAACGCGGTGCTCTATCGCGCCGACGAGATCAAGCCTTACCTGCTGCCGGTCGATTTCTCTGAAACCAAGGAGGCGATGGGGATCAATCTTAAATCCCGCGCCGAAGCCCGGGCACATCTCGCCGCCGGGGGCTGCCTGATCGTCTTCCCCGCGGGCGGCGTCTCGACCACGCCCAGCCTCTGGCACGCCCGCGCCGTGGACGCGCAATGGAAGACATTCACCGCCCGCCTGATCCTGGGCGCGCAGGCGCCTGTCGCGCCTTTCTATTTCGAAGGCCAGAACAGCCGACTGTTTCAGATCGCCAGCCACCTGCATCAGACCTTGCGCCTCTCGCTTCTGTTCAAGGAAGTGCACGATCGCATTGGATCGGAGATCCACATGCGTCCGGGTCTTCCCATTCCTTTCGCCGCGCTTTGCCATTTGAAGCCCGACGCCTTGATGGCCGAATTGCGCGCCCGCACCTATGGGCTGGCGCGTGAGGGGCGCGCGGTCTAGAACGGGGCCAGTTTTTCGGATTTTGCCGCGCATGAAGTTCCTGTCATGCCTTGCGCTGTTGCTTTTGACGGCTCAGCCCGCTTTCGCCATTGCCCATTTGGCCAATGCCCATTTGATCAAGTCCTCGCCCGCCAATGGCGCCAAGGTGAAATCGCCGTCCCGCATCCTTCTCACCTTCAGCGAAGCCTTGGAGCCCGCCTTTTCCGGCGCCCTGCTGCTGGACGAGGACGGGCGCAACGTCACCGGTGACCCCGTCAGGATTGACGGCCCGCTGATGCGGCTCACGCCCGGACGCCTGGCGCCTGGCACCTATGCCGTGAGCTGGCACTCGGTCGGTCATGAAGGCCATCGCCTTGACGGCCATATTCATTTCACCGTGCGGCCGTGAACCTTCTCGCCGTATTGGCGCGCGGCCTCAACGAAGCCGGTGTGATGGTCCTGTTCGGCAGCGCCTGTCTTCTGACCCTGCTGGTGGGCAAAGTGCCCGAACTCGCCTTCGAGGCGCGCGCGTTGAACCTGGGGCGAAAGGTGGCCGCCTTGATCGCCCTCTTGAGCGCGCCCGCCGCGCTGCTCGGTGTGCCGGAACCGCTCTCTTGGATGACGCGGAGCACCCCCGGGGAGATTTTTCTTTTGCGCTGCATTTTGCTGGTGGCGCTGACTGCAATGGTTTGGAGCGGCCGGGCACGCGCCACGGCGTGGCTGGCGGCAACCAGTCTGTTGCTGATCGCCGCCACCAGCCATGCCGCTGCCGCCAGTCCCCACGGCATGGCTTTGATCGGCGCCGCCAATGACGGCCTGCACTTGTTGACCGCCGGCTATTGGCTGGGTGGATTGTGCGTGTTGCTGGCGCTTCTGGGCGGACGGCCTTCGGCGCCGCGCCTGCCCCGGGCAGTCGCCATCTTCGCGGAATGGGGCATGATCGCGGTGTTGCTTCTGGTGATGACGGGCATCCTCAACGCCGCCATGGTGCTTCTTGGCACGCCCGGACACGACGCACCGCTTTATTCGGCGCTCCTGATCCTGAAAATCATGCTCGCGCTGGCGATGATCGTGCTGGCGCTGATCAATCACTTCCGCCTGCTGCCGCGACTGGCGCGCCCGGGTGCGGCGGCTGAATTGAGAAAGCGAGCCAAATGGGAATTGGCGCTGGGACTGGCGGTCGTGGGGTTGGCGGGATGGCTCGCCTTATTGCCGCCCACCCATCCATGATGGGCGGAGAGCCTGTTTGCTTTTATGTCTCCGCGGCAAGGCCTGGGCCCGCCAGGCGGACGAGCCACTGCCGCACGGCGCGGGGCGACGAGAAATGATATTCCGCGCCGTCAAAACGGCGTCCCACGGAAAATCCCCGTCCGCCGAGTTCAGGAAGAATTTGAAAGACGTCAATGTCGGTGGTGTCGTCGCCCCCGAACAAAGGTATACGGCCCTTAAAAGGCGTCTCCTCCAGCAGTGCGCGCATGCCCACACCCTTGTCGATGCCCAAAGGTTTGGCATCGATCACCGCCTTGCCATGCTGCAACACCACATTCTCCGACGCGATCAACGCTTGATGTTTCGCAAGCTCCGCTTCCAGCGCGGGTTTCGCCTCCGGCGCCAGGCGGTAATGCAAGGCCAGACCATAGCCTTTGTCTTCCAGCAAGGTGCCGGGATGGGCTTCGACAAGCTCTTCGAACAACGCCCGCACCGGCGCGGCGATGGGGCCAGCGAGAATGCGCAACTTTCCGTCCATGCCGCGTATCTCCGCGCCATGACCGCCCACCGCAGGAAGCCGCAGTGGCGCAAAGAGCCGGTCGATCGAGGAGAGTGAGCGGCCGCTGATAAAAGCCAGCGCGCCGCCCAAACGCTCATGCAGCGCAGCCAGGGCATTGCGCAATTCGTCTTGAACCACCACGGCGTCGGGCGTGCGCGCCAGATCGAGCAAGGTCCCATCGATGTCCAGAAACAGAGCCGCGTTTGAATCCACAGGCGGCGTCATCCTGTCCAACATGAAATCCGTTTCAAAAAATTGTCTTCGACATCGCCGTCATTATAGCCCCGCGCTCCGATAAAACGTGTGAAATTATCTGAGGTTCCGGAGCAGCGCGACGGCCGGCCCTTAACGCGCCTGCGTTTTGCGGGGCCCTTTGGGATGCCAGACAAAGGCGCTCCCTTCCATGCCGGCATCATTGGAGACCAGGGACACATTCCGCGGCAAGGCGAACTTGATGCGCCTGGAATTGCCGCCGCCGAGATAAAGGTGATCGAAATTCATCACCGTGGCGAGCACGGGAATCAGTTTCTTCACCCGCTTGTTCCATTCCTTGTCGCCGATCTTCTTGCGGACCTTTTCGCCGATATAATCGTCGAAGTCGCCCTTGCCGAGAATCGGCATATGGGCAAGCTCCAGATGCGGCAGAAGCTTGCCGTCACGAAACCAGGCGGTGCCGAAGCCTGTCCCCAAGGTGCAGACCAGCTCCAGTCCCTTGCCTTTGATCACGGCCAAGCCTTGCACGTCGGCGTCATTGTTGAGACGGGTGGGCTTGCCGAGCTTCTTTTCGATCGCCCGCGCTAGATGGAATCCGGCCCAAGCCTTGGTCCCCAAATGGGGCGCGGTAAAGACCTTGCCGTCCCGCACATAGCCGGGGAAGCCGATCGAGATATGGTCGTAGCCTTTGAGCGGCGCCACCAGCTTGGACAGCACTTGGACCATCTTGGCCGGCTTGCAGTGACTGGGCGTCTTAATCTTCTGGCGCTCGCTGAGGAAGTGACCGCTGGTGTCGACGATGGCGGCCTTCAGCCCGGTGCCGCCGACATCGATGGCCAGGATCTTAGTAGCGGACGATTCTCTTTTGGCGTTTCTTCCGGCCATTGTGTCGGCTCTCTTCCTGTATCATCAAATTGCACGTAGTATTGATCATCGCCACATGGGAAAAGGCTTGCGGGAAATTGCCCAACTGACGTTTGGCGTCCGGATCATATTCCTCGGCGAATAATCCCACGTCATTGGCGAGCCGTCTCAGCCGGTTGAACAAGCGGACGGCATCTTTCTTCCGCCCCATCATGATATAATTGTCGGCCAGCCAGAAGCTGCAGGCAAGGAAGGCGCCCTCGCCCGGCGGCAACCCGTCCACACCGCTTTCGGTCTCATACCGCATCACCAGGCCTTTATAGATCAGCCTTTTCTCGATTTCCTGCACGGTGCGGCGGATACGCGGATCGGTCGGCGGCAGGAAGCCCACCAGCGGCAGAAGCAGAAGGCTGGCGTCCAGCCGGGGCGAACCATAGGCCTGCACGAAGCAACCGCGCTCGTGATCCACGCCTTTGTCGCAGATTTCGCGGTGGATCGTGTCAGCCACTTTGCGCAGATGCGCCGAATAGCGTTTTTCCTCGGGGTGGGAACGGGCGGCGCGGTCGAACGCCACCCAGGTCATCACCTTGGAATGGACGAAATGCTGGGGCTCGCCCCGGATTTCCCAAATGCCCTCGTCGGGGCCACGCCAGACTTTCTCCAGATGCGCCAGGAAAATTTCGCGGATTTCTCTACGGCGAGGCGCGGCCGGCAAGCCGCCCTTGCGCGCCTGGTCCATCACGTCGGCAAGCTCGCCGAAAATGTCGAGCTGGAGCTGCTGCGCCGCGGCGTTGCCGACCCGGACGGGCCGGGAATTCTCATAGCCTGGCAGATGGGGAAGCTCGAACTCGTCCAGCCTCTTGTCGCCCATCACGCTGTACATGGTCTGAAGCTGATCCGGTGAGCCCGCGATCACCCGCATCAACCAATGCTGCCAGACATCGGCTTCCTCGGTATAGCCGGCATTGAGGAAAGCCAGCAATGTGAAGGTGGCGTCGCGGAGCCAGCAATAGCGGTAATCCCAGTTGCGGGTCCCTCCGATCCGTTCGGGAAGCGACGTGGTGACCGCAGCGACGATGCCGCCGGTGGGCTTGTAGCTGAGGCTTTTCAGGGTGATCAGCGAGCGCAGCGCCAGGTTACGCCACTTGCCCTTCAGCTTGCAGATGCCCGTCCATTCCGACCAGCTTTTTTCCGTTTCTTCCAGGGCGATGTCGGCGTCAACCACCAGCGGCACTTTCAGCTGCGAGGGGCTGTAGCTCATTACAAAGGGCACGCGCTCACCGCGCCTGATCCTGAAACGGGCCACCGAATGCATATTCTCGCCATAAATCTGCGCCGGCGAACGGATGCAAAGAAGATGGGGGCCGGCGACCGCGGTGGTGGTCTTGGAATCGGCACGGCTCACCCAGGGAATAGTGACGCCATAATCGAAGCGGATGACGAGTTCGGTCTCCATCGCCACATGGCCCGACACGCCCTCTACAATGCGCACGACCGTGCGATCGGGGGTGTTGAGCGGCATGAAATCGATAAGTTTCACCGACCCGGTCCGGGTGGTGAATAGAGTCTCCAGGATCAGACTATCGCCGCGATATTTGCGGCTGACGCGCACCGTCTGCTTGCCCTTTCTGGCGGGCGCGATCAGCCAGCGTCCATGCTCCGGCTTGCCCAGAAGCGCGGCGAAACAGGCATCGGAATCGAAGCGGGGCATGCAGAGCCAATTGATCGAGCCGTCACGGCCGACCAACGCCGCGGTGTGGCAATCGCCGATGACGGCATAGTCTTCGATCCGCATGCCGTCAGGCGCCTGCCGCCGCGCGATCGGCAAGCCAGACGACCTCGCCTTGCGGACGCAGGCGCCCGGCCGGAATCGTGTCATCACCGGCACGCGCCCGCGCCAATGCCTCCCGTTTGGCCGCACCCGCCACCATGAACATGGTGAGGCGGCTGGATTCAAGCGCGGGATAAGTGAGCGTGATGCGAGGCTCGTCGCGGCCCTGCGGCACGGCGGCAACCCAATCGATGCGGTCGTTCAGCACCGGCTGGCCGGGGATAAGCGAGGCGGTATGGCCGTCCTCGCCCAGGCCCAGAAGCTGAATGTCGAACAAAGGCTCATCGGGAGACAGGCGGCTTGCGCCATATTGCTGGCGCAGAATTTCTTCGTAAGAGCGCGCCGCCTCTGCAGGCGTGCCGTCGGTGGGAATGGCGAACACGGCGCGTGGCGCGATGTGCTTCAGCAACGTCTCACGGATCATGCGATAATTGCTGTCAAGGCCATCGTGCGGCACGAAGCGTTCGTCGCCCAGATAAATTTCCACCAGATCCCAGGGAAGCTGATGGAGCCGACCCAGATGCTGATAACAGCCGCGCGGCGTGCTGCCGCCGGACAGCGCCAGGCGAAACGGCGCCTTGGCATTGCGGATCTGGTCGGCGATCAGCTCGGCGGCGCGGGCCGACAAGGCGTCCAGATCTTTCACCACTTCGATGCGGCCGGCGATACTCATTTGACTGCCCGCCAGGAACGTCCGTCACGCGCCAGGAGATCGTTCGCCGCCGACGGTCCCTCGCTGCCCGCTGCGTAGTTGGGGAAATGACGGGGCGCTGTGTCGGCCCAGGCGCGCAGGACCGGTTCGACCACGGCCCAGGCGGCTTCCACCTGATCGGCGCGTTGAAACAGGGTGGGATCGCCCACCAGGCAATCATAGATCAGGGTCTCGTAGCCCACGGCGGGCGCCTGCCGGAACCAGTCTTTGTATTTGAAGTCCATTGCCACGCTTTCCAGCGTCATGGTAGGCCCGGGACGCTTGGCGTTGAAACGCAGGCGGATGCTTTCGTCGGGCTGAATGCGCAGGATCAACCAGTCAGCATCGAGCTCATCCATCGGGGTATCCCGGAACAGCGCGTAAGGCGCCCGCTTGAAGCGGATGGCGATCTCGGTCGAGCGAGCGGCGAGACGCTTTCCCGTGCGCAGAAAGAAGGGCACGCCAGCCCAGCGCCAATTGTCGATCATCAGCCGCAAGGCCACATAGGTCTCGACATTCGAATCGGGCGCGACATTGGGCTCGTCGCGGTAGGCCACCACATTCTGGCCGCCCACCACGCCGGAATCATACTGCCCCCTAACCACATCGGCCAAGGTGAGGGGATGAACGGCGCGAAACATCTCCGCTTTCTTGGCGCGGATATCCTCGGCGTCGAACGAAACCGGCGGCTCCATCGCCGTCATCGCCACCAGCTGGAAAAGATGATTGGGCACCATGTCGCGCAGGGCGCCGGTCTTTTCGTAGAAATTGCCGCGGCCCTCGACGCCCAGCGATTCCGCCACCGTGATCTGGACGTGGTCGATGCGGTCGCGGTTCCAGATCGGCTCGAACAGGCCGTTGGCGAAGCGCAGCGCCATGATGTTTTGCACCGTTTCCTTACCCAGGAAATGGTCGATGCGGTAGATCTGGTCTTCCTTGAGATATTTGAGCAGGCAGGTGTTGAGGGCCTTGGCGGATTCCAGGTCATGGCCAAACGGCTTTTCCACGATCAAGCGGCGAAAGTGACTGTCCTCCTGCTTGAGCAGACCTGCCTCACCCAGCTTGCCGGCGATAATGGGAAAAAAGCGGTCCGGCACCGCCATATAGAAGAGGACGTTGCCGCCCAGACTTTTTTCGTGTCAACGGCGGCAAGACGATCCGCAAGATTTTTGTAGGTATCGTCCTTCTCGAAATCGCCCTTAAGGAAAATCATGTCCTCGGCGATGGGCTTCCAGAGTTGACCCTCCAACTGGCCGGTACTACCCTCGCCCCCCTTCTTGAGCGACTGCTCGAGAAAATCATGCAGACTGTCGCGCCACTGCTCGGAGCTCTTGTCGTTGTGATCCACGCCGATCAGCGCCAACCGCTCGGGCAGACGCCCGGCGCGCGCCAGATTGTAAAGCGCGGGTACGATCAACCTTTTGGTAAGATCGCCATTGGCGCCGAAGATCACGATGGTGCAATTCGGTGGTGGCGCTTTGTGGTTAGTCGTCATTTGTCGTCGTCTTTGGCCTTGTGGGCCGGGGTGATGCTTTCCACATGGCCGCCAAATTCATTGCGCATCGCCGACAGGAGCTTTTCCCCGAAACTATGTTCGATGCGGGAACGGAAACGGGCATAGAGCGCCGAAGTGATCACCGGCGCCGCGACTGCTTCGTCGATGGCGGCCTCGACGGTCCAGCGGCCCTCACCGCTGTCGGCGACATCGCCTTCGAAATCCTTGAGCTCCGGCGATTTCGCCAGCGCAATGGCTGTCAGATCGAGCAGCCAAGAGGCTATCACGCTGCCCCGCCGCCAAACCTCGGCGATATCGGCGGTGTCGAGGGAAAAGCGTTCGTCTTCGGGCAGCTTGTCGCTGGCGCGGCCGCGCAGAATGTCGAAGCCTTCGGCATAGGCCTGCATCAGGCCATATTCGATGCCATTATGGACCATCTTGACGAAATGACCCGCGCCCACCGGTCCGGCATGGATATAACCTTGGACCACGCGCGGATCGCGGCCGTCGCGCCCCGGCGTCTTGTCGATCGCCCCCTCGCCCGGCGCCAGCGCCGCGAAGATGGGATCAAGTCGCGTAACCACACTCTTGTCGCCGCCGATCATCATGCAATAGCCGCGATCCAGCCCCCATACCCCGCCGGACGTGCCGCAATCCACATAGGCGATGCGCTTTTGCCCCAGCACCTTGGCGCGGCGGATGTCGTCTTTGTAATAACTATTGCCGCCGTCGATCACCACATCGCCGGCCTGAAGCAGCTCGCCCAGCGCCAGCACCATGTCGTCGGTGATCTTGCCGGCTGGCAGCATCACCCAAACCGCGCGCGGCGCCTGGAGCTTGTCCACCAAATCCTTGATAGAATTGGCACCTGTGGCGCCCTCCAAGGCTTTGACCACTTTGGGCGTACGGTCGAACGCGACGACTTCATGCCCTTTTTTGATCAGGCGCCGGGCGATATTGGCGCCCATCCTGCCGAGGCCGACGATACCGATTTGCATGAAATCTCCTTCAGCCCGCCAAAATCGACGGGCCTCAAAACCGATCCGCAATATTGCTCATATTATGCACGACCGCGCCTTCGTGGAGAACGCAGCGGCAAGCCCCTGCGTTCCGGCGAAAATGCAGCGTTCGGCCTAGAACAGGGGGGCCTGGGGAACGTAGCGCACCACCACTTTCTGGCGCACCTGGGCGCTATAAACCACGCCCTTATACGCCCAGATACCCTCGCCACCACTGGTGGAGTGGCGATCCGCTTCGGGGTCGATGTCGGGGATCAGCGCGCGCACAATGCCATCCTTGACGCTGCCGATGCGGATACCCCGCGCCCAACCGGGATGAAAGCCATATTCGACCGGATTGCGGGATTCGGAATCGGTGCAATACAGGATGTCATTCTCGTCGATATAGATGCCGCTGGGCCGTCCGAATTGACTCCAGATGTCCAGAAGTTGGCCGTCCTGGCTGAAAATCTGGATGCGGTTGTTGTAGCGGTCCGCCACATAGAGGCGGCCTTCCTTGTCCATTGCCAAAGCGTGCGGCACCTCGACCCGGCCCAGGCCGATGCCATGGCCGCCCCACTCCTTGATGAAATTGCCGTTCTTGTCGAAATGGATGATGCGGGCATTGCCTTCATCAGGCGTGTGCCCGTCGGCCACGAAAATGTCGCCGCTGGGCGCCACCAACACTGCATTGGGCTCGTGGAAGCTATTTTGTCCGTCGCCCGCCACCCCAGGCGTGCCCAAAGTGCGCAGCAGCTTGCCGTCACGGTCGAACTCCAGAACGTCGTCGCCGATGCCGTTTCCGACATGACCGTCGGTCAGCCAGATGTGATCGTCCTTGTCGATGAAGAAACCATGCGGAAAAAGAATTTTGCCCGCTCCAAACGCCTTGATGAAATTGCCGCTTGCGTCAAATTCCATGACCGGATCGAGCGACGAGCCTTTGCAGTCATTGGCACCGCAGCGATCCGCGACCCAGATATGGCCCTCATGGTCCACTGCCACCGCCGAGCTCGACCCCATGACGCGGCCGGACGGGAGCTTGAGAAAGTTCTGCGCCGGGCTAAAGGGATCGGGATAGGCATTGGGATTGGCGTTCGGCCGGTCCAGCGACTGGCCCAGGGCAGGCGCCCCCAGCAGCAAAAAAACTCCGTAAAAGACACAATGGAAAATCCCTGGGCGAGGCATAATCTTCTTCCGTTCGGCGCGGGCCGGACCCTAGCGAGCCAAAGTTCCGCTGGCGAGGGCCAAAAAAGCGCGGGGTCAGCCATTTTGGAATGCACCAGCGGCCAGGGCAAGCCGTTGAAAGACGAGATACTTCTGTAACGGCCGGTAAGAGCCGTATAACGATGACCGAACGGGAGCGCCCTTGGCCAAACGATCACTTTTGCTGCACGACGCCTATCTGGGCGCGATCCTGATCAAGGGATTCGACGGCGCGGTAGAGACGCTGGCGGGCATCTTCATCGCCTTAACCGGCACCGAGCGGCTTTACGAATGGACCATCCGGCTTACCGCGCCGGAATTGGCAGGCCATCATCGCGCGCTGCATGCGATCCAGAATGGCGCGGCCCGGCTGGCAAACGGTCCCCACCATTTCGTGATCGTCTATCTTCTGCTCCATGGGATTCTGAAGCTCGGCATCGCGCTCGCCCTGCTCAGGGGCAGCGCGCGTTGGATATTTCCCGTGGCCTCGGTGATCTTGACAGGCTTCATTGCCTATATGAGCTGGCGACTTTCCCATCACTGGTCGGACTGGCTTTTGGGCTTTGCCTTGTTCGATCTTTTTACTCTGGGACTGGTCTTGAACGAGTGGCGTGGGCGCCAAACGGGAAATGGCCCCCGGCGCGGCGCGTCGCGTGACACGGACCGAGCGGTCCCGACCGGCGAGATTCAAGGTTAACAATCCCTGAGACTGCGACTGGCGTTAAAGCAATCATCATTCTTTCTACCTAGGCTTCCCTCACGCGGGAGTTTAGGGACGAATGAAAAAATTCCAGTCGATCGGCGTTCTGCTGTCGGCGATCACCTTGCTTCTGGTCGTGCTGCTGGTCTCGGTCTTCACTTATAGCGCCGGGCAAGCCTACGCACGCCGCGAAGCCGCCGATCGCCTGCTCATGACCGTGGACGTTTTGCGCAACGTCTATGTGGCCGAGGACGCGCTTCGCTCCGAACAGGGCGCCATGAACACGGCGTTGACCATGCCCACGCCCGCCAACGGACGGGTGAAGGCCCTGGTCCAGCGCCTGCATGGCGAAGCCATGGCGGCGATCAGCGCGACCCATGACAGCTCGATAGCGGAATCCGGCGGCCGGCCCAATCCCAACGGCCCCCGCATCAAGCGCGCGCTGACGGTCTATACCCAGCGTTACGCGGAAGCGATGCGCGCCTTGAACCTGGCCGCCAAGGACCGGCCCGCCAGCATCGGCGAGGACTGGTCCACCGCCGTGAATGACGCTGCCGTGGTGATCAATCTGCGCACGCGCGAACGCTCCATGTACATCGCCGACGCCAGCGCCTTCACCAATGAGATGACCAAAGTCATCCGCATCGTCTGGGGCATGCGCGACACTGCCGGACGCGACCGCCGCCGCGTCGCCAACGCCATGGTCGTCAACCACAAGATCACAAGCCAGGAATTGCAGGACTTCGCCGAGCAGGAAGGCAACGTCGATTCCCCCTGGACAGTGCTTCAGAACGACAGAACCGATCTCCCCACCTTTCCGTCCGAGTTGAAGCCGACGGTCGATGCCTTTCAGAAAATCTATTTCGGCCGAATCCATGTCGTCCGGCGCCAGATCCTGGACGCGCTGTCGCAAGGCACGCCCGTCCCGCTCAGTGCGCGGCAATGGCTGGGCCTTTCGGACCAAGGCGTTGCCGCCATCTCCGACATCTCTAACGTCGCATTCACCCTCACCAGGGCGAATGTCGCAGACGGGCTCCACGAGGCCAATCGCGAGCTCGATATCGCCCTGTTGCTGATGGTGCTTTCCATCAGCCTTGCATCCTTCACCCTGGTCTATGTGATCCTGCGCGTGATCAAGCCGCTGCGCGCCATCACCGACGCAATGCAGGCGGTGGCAAGCAGCCATCTCGACCGGCCCATCCCGTTCCAGGATCGCCGCGACGAGATCGGGCAGTTCGCCCGGGCGCTACGCCACTTCCGCGACAATGTGATCGAAAAGCGGCGGCTGGAAGAAGAACTGCGCGACAATCAGGTCGCCAAGGAAACGGCGGAAGCCTCCAGCCGGGTCAAATCGCAATTCCTGGCTAATATGAGCCATGAGTTGCGCACGCCGCTGAACGCCATCATCGGCTTCTCGGACCTGCTGCAGAACCAGATGTTCGGACCGTTGCAAAAGCAATATCACGAATACGCAACCATCATCCATGATTCGGGCAACCATCTGCTCAATCTGGTGTCCGACATTCTCGACATTGCCAAGATCGAGGCGGGAAAGTTCGTCCTGGATTTCCAGCCTATCGAGCTCGCCGACAGCGTCGCCTATTGCATGCGGCTGATCAAAAACCGCGCCGACGAGCGCGAGGTGAAGCTGGTGACGCTTTTGCCGGCGCAAGGCCTGACTTTTTCCGCCGATCAGCGGGCCTTCCGGCAAATCCTGCTCAATCTTCTCTCGAATGCGGTGAAATTTTCCCGCCCCGGCAGCGAAGTGGAAGTCAGCGCCCGCATCACCGGCGGGAGCCTGGCCCTGACGGTAAAGGACCATGGCATCGGCATGTCGGAAAATCTTTTGTCGCGCATCGGCCGGCCCTTCGAACAGGCGATCAACGATCCCGCCCATGCCCGCGAGGGCACAGGTTTGGGCCTTTCCCTGGTCCGCTCGCTGGTACTGCAGCATGGCGGGTCGCTCAGGATCGAGAGCAAAGAAGGCGCGGGCACCGCGGTGATCTGCGAATTGCCCCTGGCGCACGCCGGAAACACGCAGGCCGCCGCCTGATATTGACGGCGCGATTTTCGCCTGCGGCTGTGTTATCCCTCGGCGCCGCCGGGGATGGACGATGCTTAAGGATGCTTTCCAGTTGCACAGCCAGGGACGTTTCGCCGAGGCTGAGCGCGCCTATGGCGAACTTCTGAAGCGAGAGCCGGGAAATTTCCAGGCCATCCATCTTCTGGGCGTGCTGGCGCTGCAATTGAGTCAATTCCAGCGCGGCGAGACGTTGTTGCGCGCGTCGCTGGCGCTGGAGCCGCGCCAACCTTTGGCGCAGCGCGATCTGGGCAACGCACTGCAGCAGCAGAACAGGCTTGGCGAGGCGCTCCGCTGCTACGACGCGACGTTGGCGTTGAAACCCGATCAGGCGGATGTCCACAACAATCGCGGCATCACCTTGGCTGCGCTGGGCCGACAGGATGAAGCCCTCGAAGCCTATGGCCGGGCCATCGCGCTGAAACCCGATTATGCCCAGGCCTACAACAATCGCGGCACCATTCTTTCCGACCGCAGCCGCAAAACCGAAGCCGTGGCGGATTTCAGCAAAGCCATCGCGCTCAAGCCCGATTACATCAAGGCTTTGAACAACCGGGGTTCGGCCCTTGCCGATCTCGGGCGCCTGGAAGAGGCGCTGAAAGATCACGACCGGGCCATCGCCCTGGCGCCCGGTGAAGCCGATTCCCACATGAAGCGGGCAAGCGCACTGATCCGGCTGGGCCGCGCGCAGGACGCGCTGGAGAGTTACGATCGCGTCATCGCCCTCAATCCCGGACTGGCGGAGGCCCATGACGGGCGTGGCACCGCGCTGAACCTTCTGCATCGGCCCGAAGAAGCACTGGAAAGCGCCGACCGGGCGCTCGCGCTCAATCCACGCTCCGCCAATTTCCAGAACAATCGCGGCAGCGCATTGGCGGTGCTGGACCGGCCGCAAGAAGCGCTGGAAAGCCATGAGCGGGCCTTTGCACTTGATCCACAGTCCGCCACCGCGCTGAGCAACCGCGGCGCCGCCTTGGCCAAATTGGATCGCGTGGAAGAAGCGCTGGAAAGCGTGGACCGCGCCATCGCGCTTCAGCCCGGACTGGCACAGGCGCATATCAACCGTGGCAATTTTCTCGCCGACCTCAACCGCCATGACGAGGCACTGGACAGTTTCGAGCGCGCCATCGCGCTCACGCCAGGCTCGGCCGACGCCCATTTCGGCAAAAGCACGATGCTCCTGATCACCGGCCGGTTCGAGGAGGGCTGGCCGCCTTATGAGTGGCGCAAGAAGCGGGTGGGCGAAGCCTTCAATGCGCAAGGCAAACCCGAATGGACCGGCGCAGAGGACATCGCGGGCAAGACTGTGTTCGGGGAAGCCGAGCAGGGTTTCGGCGACACCATCCAGTTCTGCCGTTATGTACCCTTGGTGGCGGATCGGGGCGCGAAGGTCGTCCTCAGCGCGCGCAAGGATCTGGCGCGCCTGCTGCAAGGCGTCGATTCACGGGTGACGATCGTGCCGGCCACTTCGCCGCCGCGGGAATTCGATTATCATGTGGCGCTTTTGAGTCTGCCCATGGTGTTTGGCACCCGTCTCGCCACCATTCCGGCGAAGACGCCTTACCTTCATGCCCCGCCAAGCGCCATCGAAAAATGGCGGGCAAGAATCGGGATAGAAGGTTTCAAGATCGGCGTCTCATGGCAAGGCTCGGCCTATAGCGGCGGACGATCCTTTCCTCTCGCGTGTTTGGCGGGCATTGCGCGGGTTCCCGGCGTGCGGCTGTTCAGTCTGCAAAAAAGTGTGGGCAATGAGCAACTCGACGCGCCGCCGTCCGGCATGGCGGTCGAAACATTGGCACCGGACTACGGCAAAAGCGATTTCGCCGAAACCGCCGCGGTGATGGAAGCGCTGGATTTGATCATCACCTGCGATACTGCGACCGCGCATCTGGCGGGCGCTTTGGCGCGGCCGGCTTGGGTTGCGCTTAGACATGCCGCGGATTGGCGCTGGCTGCATGCGCGTGACGACAGTCCATGGTATCCCGGCATGCGATTGTTCCGCCAGAAATCCCGCGGCGATTGGGAAAGCGTCTTCGCCGCGATGGAAGAGAAGTTGCACGCGATGCAAATACAACCGCGCTGAGTTCCGGGAACTCACGTTGACTCTCCATTAATAGACGGCGCTTAGCGTTGTGTCCGGCTAGGGGGGCGAACAGGAGATCGCCCATGGGAAGCAGTATCGGCACTGTCAGGCATGCAGACCAGGTTGTGGGACCGGATGGATCCATTCTCACTGAGCCCGATCTTCCACCCAAAAATCTCCGGCGATGGGTGGCGCGGCGCAAAGCCGAAATCGTCGCGGCGGTGGAAGGCGGCCTGCTCACGGATTGCGAAGCCTGCGCCCGCTATAATATCTCGCGCGAAGAATTCTCGACCTGGATGAGCGCTTACGACGCCGGCGGCGTGCCCGGATTGCGCGCACGCGTCCTTTACCGGATGACGATGGCACAAACGCGGAGCGGTGAAGCGGCTCGCATCGCAGGGGAAGACATACATCATACTGGACCGGATTAGACGGCGCGGCGGGCAACGAGGGGGCCAACCCCGATCCACGGAACCGCAACCTGTCCTATATTTCATCCGGTCACTCGGCTTTGTCGCATTTTGTCCGGTATGGAACCGAGCCCCCCGAGTTTAGTTCTTTTGCCGGGAACCGCGGCCAGCCAGAACTTCGATGAATTATCAGACCCCAAAAACGCGCCCGCATGGGCAGCTGGAGTTCGAGACAAGGGCCCGCACGCGCCGCCATTGGATTTTTGCCGGATTAGGCACCGTGGCCGTCCTGATGATTGCGGGCGTGCTTTTTTTCCGTCATCCCGCCCAGCCGCCACCACCGCCTTCCATCCCCGTGAATGTGGCAAAAGCGGCCGCGACGGACATTCCCATTTCCATCACCGCGCTGGGAGCGGCGCAGGCTTGGACCAATGTCACCGTGCTGGCGCAGGTAAGCGGCAAGCTCCTCAGCGTGAATTTCACCGAAGGCACCGATGTGCATAAGGGTCAGCTTCTGGCCCGGATCGATCCCGCACCCTATCTGGCCGCGTTGACCCAGGCGCAAGGCACGCTCAAACGCGATCAAGCGCTGCTCGCCAATGCCCGCCTCGACCTGGAGCGCTATGTGGCGTTGGAAGCCGCCAACGCCATCGCAAGGCAGACCGTGGACACCCAGCGCGCCTTGGTTCAGCAGGATGAAGGCATCGTCAAGACCGATGAAGGGCTGGTGGCCGCGGCCCAGGTCAATGTGGGCTGGTGCAGCATTGTCTCGCCCATCGATGGTCGTGTCGGCGTCCGCCTGGTCGATCCCGGCAATCTGGTCAATGCGAGCGGCTCGGTCGGCAACACGCCCGCCACGGCCGCCGCCACCAATGTGAGCAGCAGCACCGGCAATGGCGGCTCCGGCATCGTCACCATCACGCAGATCGAGCCCATCGCGGTGACCTTCACCGTGCCTGAAGGCGACTTCCAGCAGCTCCAGGAGCTGTCGCATGGCTTTCAGCAAGCGCTTGTGACCCAGGCCTTCAGCCAGGAAAGCGGCGCGCTGCTGGACAGCGGGCAACTCAGCATCGCCGACAATCATATCGATCCCGCCACCGGCACCATCGAACTCAAGGCCCGCTTTCCCAACAGCGAGCGCCACCTCTGGCCGGGCCAGTTCGTCAATGTACAATTGACACTTCAGACTCTGCATCACGTCACCACCATTCCCGTGACCGCAGTCAATCGCGGGCCCAATGGCAGCTATGTCTTTGTGGTGGGCGCGGACAATAAAGTCTTCATGCGTCCCGTCGCTGTTGGCTGGACCCAGGGCGACACCATTGTGGTCAAGTCCGGCGTCAAGCCGGGCGATGTTCTGGTCACCGACGGGCAGATGATCCTGAAGGCCGGCTCGCTGGTCCGGATCGTGTCCCCGCAAAAAAAGACCAATCCGTGAATCTCGCCAGTCCATTCATCCACCGTCCCGTCGCCACCACGCTTTTGGCGGTAGGTTTGTTGCTGCTGGGAATCGTGGGCTATGCACTCCTGCCCGTGGCGTCGCTGCCCAATGTGGATTTTCCCACCTTGCAGATCAGCGCTTCGCTTCCCGGCGCCAATCCCGAGACCATGGCGTCCAATGTCGCCACGCCTTTGGAACGGCAATTGTCGCTGATCCCCGGGATCAGCCAGATGACCTCGGTGAATGCGCTGGGGTCGACCAGCATCACCTTGCAATTCGAATTGTCGGAAAATCTCACTGACGATTTCGAGCAGGTCCAGGCCGCGATCAATGCCGCCAGCGCACAACTGCCGACCAACCTGCCGGCCCAACCCAGCATTCGCAAGGTCAATCCCTCGGACGCGCCGATTATGATTCTATCGCTGCGCTCCGACACGCTGCCGCTCGATCAGGTGGACAATTATGCCGATGTGATTCTGTCCCAACAGGTCTCGCGCATTGACGGCGTGGGCCTGGTCAATATCGGCGGCCAGCAAAAGCCGGCCGTGCGCATACAGATCGATCCGCGCAAGATCGCCGCCCGCGGGCTTCAGATCGATGCTGTGCGCCAGCAGATCGTCAACGCCACGGTCAATGCGCCCAAAGGGACCATCGTGGGGCCGCAGCGTAATCTCACCGTCTACGCCAATGACCAGATTCTGGATGCCGCTCCCTGGAACGATCTGGTGGTGGGATATCAGAACGGCGCGCCGGTGCGCATCAAGGATATCGGCAAGGCCTTTGCCAGTGTCGAGAATGATCAGATCGGCGCCTGGATCTATCCCGGCAAGGGCAACAGCGATCCCACCATGGAGGGCGGACAAGGCATCCTGCTGGTGATCTTCAAGGCGCCCGGCGCCAATGTGATCGACACGGTGAACAAGATTCGCGCCGCGCTGCCGGGCCTGCAGGCCAATATACCGCCCGGCATCGAGATCAATATCCTGATGGACCGCACCCAGACCATCAGCGCCTCGGTGGCGGATGTCAAAGTCACATTGCTGATCACGGTGGCCCTGGTGGTGCTGGTGATCTTCCTGTTCCTGCTCGACATCCGCGCCACCCTGATCCCCAGCGCGGTGATCCCCCTGGCGCTGTTGGGCGCGGCTGCGGTGATGTACGCACTGCACTTCAGCCTGGATAATCTTTCCCTGATGGCGCTCACCATCGCGGTGGGCTTCGTCGTGGACGACGCCATCGTGATGGTGGAAGTGATCTGGCAGCATATCGAAAAGGGCGAGAAGCCGTTCGATGCGGCGCTGGCCGGCTCCAGCGAAATCAGCTTCACGGTTCTTTCGATCTCGATCTCCCTGATCGCGGTGTTCACGCCCTTGATGTTCATGGGCGGCGTGGTGGGACTTCTCATGCGGGAATTCGCCATCACCTTGAGCGCGGCGGTGCTGGTGTCATTGGTGCTCACGCTGACCGTGACGCCCATGATGTGCGCGCAATTCCTCAAAAAGCCCACGCCACCGTCCAACCGCTTCACCAAGGCGCTGGACAATGGCTTCCATCGGCTTGAAAAAAGTTATGCGCGCGGACTGGATATTGTGCTGCGCCACCAGTTCATCACTTTGATGGTATTCCTTGCCACCATCGCCGCCGCGGTGATTCTCTATGCCACTTCCTCGACGGGCTTCTTTCCCCAGCAGGACACCGGCTTTCTCAGCGGTGTGGTGATCACGTCCCAGGACGCATCCTTCCCCAAGACGAAAGACAAAGTGCAGCAAGTCGCCCACGTGCTGGGCCAGGATCCCGACATAGCGGGCTTCGGCATTTTCGTGGGTGGCTCCAGCGCCAATCAGGCCAACATGTTCATCGCCCTGAAACCCAAGGATGCGGGACGCAACAGTTCGGCCGACCAGATCATCGCGCGGCTGCGGCCCAAGCTGGCGCAGCTGGTGGGGGTGCAGACTTTCCTCCAGGCGTCGCAGGACATCAATGTCGGCGGGCGGGCCGGACAGGCGCAATATCAATATACGCTATCGGATTCCAATCTCGACGAGCTTGACAGTTGGGCGCCGCGTTTGTTGAGCGCCATGCAGGCGCTACCCGAGCTCAAGGATGTCAGTTCCGACCAGCAATCCCAGGGCGGCGCGGTCAATCTCACCATCGACCGTGCCCAAGCGATGCGCTTCGGCATATCGCCGTCCGTCATCGACGCGGCGGTCTATGAACTGATCGGCCAGGACGAGATCACCCAATATTTCACTCAGCAGAATGCCTACCATGTGGTGATCGAGGCGCCGCCGGCCCTGTACGCGACGCCGGATATTTTCAATTCGCTTTATATTCTCTCGCCCACCACCGGCAAGACCGTGCCGCTGTCCTTGTTCGTGAAGGTCGATCCCAACGGCACCAGCATGCTCACGGTCAATCATCAGGGCGAATTCCCCGCTGTGACCTTGTCCTTCAATCTGGGACCCGGTGTGGCGTTAAGCCAGGCCACCAAGGCGGTCGAGGACACCCAGACCAGATTGGGCGCGCCCCCGACTTTGACCGGCGCCTTCCAAGGCACCGCCCAGGCCTTCGAACAATCCTTGTCGGACGAACCGGTGCTGATCGCCGCGGCTTTGATCGCGGTCTATGTGATCCTGGGCGTGCTGTATGAAAGCTTCATCCATCCTTTGACCATTCTTTCCACCCTGCCGTCGGCGGGCGTGGGCGCGCTGCTGGCATTGAAGCTGGCCGGCCAGGACCTTAATGTGATCGGCATCATCGCCATCATCCTGCTGATCGGCATCGTCAAGAAAAACGGCATCATGATCGTGGATGTGGCGCTGAGGCTGGAGCGGGAAAACAACATGGAGGCAGAAGACGCGGTGCGCGAGGCCTCGCATCAACGCTTGCGCCCGATCCTGATGACCACGGCCTGTGCTGCCTTGGGCGGCATTCCCATGATCCTGATGAACGGCACCGGCGCGGAATTCCGCCAACCTTTGGGCTATGCCATCGTGGGCGGCCTAGCGGTGTCACAGATCCTCACCCTCTTCACCACCCCAGTGGTCTATATCTATCTCGATCGCCTCAGGAACTGGCGTGCCGGCGGCACGCGCCAGGCGTTCTCGCCCGCGGAATGATGGTTGGTCAGATTGCTGCTACGCCGTCAGATTGATGGTGCTGGATTCCCGCGGCACCATGTAAATCGAGGCATAAAGATTGAACGGCCCCATGCCGAGAAAGTCGAACACCGGCGTGTAGGAGTAGTTCGTCTCGCTCATGATCAAGGTCGTGTTGGCGATGTCCAAATTGGTTGGCACCGTGATCGGCGTACCCGCTATGCGGGCGGTGCCGTTCAGGGTCTGACTCCAGGTCACGGTAGCGTTCTTGTTGGCGTCTATGGTGATCAGCGACACCACCACCTGAGGCGTACCTGACGCATAGGGCGCCAGAATCTGGGTGGACGCGGCCAGGATGTCGGCCAACTGATTGCTGGCGCTGATCGTGGTGTATTGCGACACGATGGTGGCGATGGTGGTGGAGGTGAGTGCCACCTGGCGGTTGAGGGTGACGCCCTGTGTCAACTCGACGCCGCCGAAATAGAGCAGCAGCAGGAACGGAACGGTCAGCGCGAATTCGATCGCCGCCAAACCGCGCCGGTCGCGGACCAGGAAGCGCGCGAGAAGGCGCTCCGCGCTTCGCACATGGCGCCTAATAGGGCTCATTGCGAAACACCGCGGTTCCGACCAGGAGGCGGTTGTTGCCGCTCATGTTCGAAAGGTTGAAGCCCAGGGGGCCCAAGAAGACAGGCCATTGGTAAAAGATCTGGAGCAGGACGACGTCGCCGGGACCGCCCATGCTGTAGCTCATGCTGGCGCTGTTGAAATTCCCGTTCTGCAGCGGACTCATCTGCGTCATGCCGGAAAAGGAATTGAAGGTCTGCACATTCACATAGATGCCGTTGCAGGTGAACAGTGCGGCGGCGAAACCGCAGACATCCTGCTGGAACTGCGCGGCGGTGAGATTTGAAGTCTGGGCCTGGCCTGTCATCACCAGACGGGCCGCCTGGCTGGTCGCGGTCTGCAACACTTGCTGGGCAAGAAAGACCAAAGCGGTCTGCAGAATGGCAATGAGAAGGGCGCAAAAGGGCGCGGCCACCAAGGCGAATTCCACCGCCGTGGCGGCGCGCGCGCACGCAATAAAGCTGCGCACGCGTTTCAGGACGGCGGGAAGAAATTTCTCTCGGCTCGCCGCGTTGTCCATACCTATTTCACCAGATAGGCGGATTCCACCGCGGCATTGAACAATTGCTGCAGCGCCTGGGAAATATCGCCGTTGGTGGTCACCACGCTATAAAGATTGGGCGACGCGCAGGCCTGAAGCTGCGGCCCGATATTGTTCTGAAACGGCGAGACATGGCTGTTGTACCAGCCATTGGTGGGGATCGGGAGATATTCCGTGTAAAGTATGGCGATGCGGATGCCCCGGCCCTTGATGGTGGCGCAATAATCCGGCGTGAGGATTTCGCTGCCCGAATTGTTCTGGGGATTGATCGCCGCCTGCAAACGATAAGGCGGCCCGCCGCAGCAGACATTGCCGTAGGCCGCGGCGGGCGTGAGATTCTTCGAGATCGACGCATCGTCCACGCCGTCGGTGACGATGAACAGGATTTCCTGCGGCGTGTCGCCCTTGTTGTTGGTGCCGCTGCCGGGATTGGGCATGGTCGTGTTGATGGCCTTCAGCGCGGTCTGGAAGTCCGTGTCGGTATCGTTGTTGTCGTTGGTCGAGGTGAGGTAATTGTTGGAGTAAACCTGCAGCATGCCGAGATTGGCGGCTGAGGTTTCGGCGGTGGCGAGGTTCGAGGTCAGCGCCTGAAGCGTGTTGACCTGATAATCGAAAGTGTAAATCGCGGCGCGATAAGAAGCATCATTGCCCGTCTCGGTGGATTGCGCCGTGGCCATCAGATTTTGCGCCGCCTGATTGAGCAGGTCGATGCGCAAGGTTACGTTCAGCGAGCGTGCCAGTGCGTAATTGTCTTCGCCGCTGGGATTGCCGGTGCCGGAAAAGCTGCAATATTTATAGTTGTTGGACGCCGTGCAGAGCGGCGAGCCGGTTCCGGTCTTGATGTAGTGGCTTTCGCCGCTTGGGTTGGTTTCATGGCAGCCGAAGGCGCAGCCGCAGGTGGATCCGCCATAGGGGGGGCTGTCGCACTGGCCCTGGGTATTGGCGACCATGGTGTTGATGCCGGCTGTCGTGGCCGCGATCGCCATCGAGGGCAAGTCGTCCAGCAGCAGATAGAAATCGATATTGGGCGGAAGCCCGCCGGTGGCGGTCGAGCTTCCGGTCAGCGTGATCGTGCTCTGCCCCAGGACGGAAGAAAAGAAGGTATTGTAGCTGGCGGTGTAGGCCACCACCGCGGTGCGTACGTTCGAAGGGGTGGTGGTCACTGTCGCGGTGACGTTGGCGTTGTTGTAGGTGACCTGCGATAACGCGCTGGCCTGGGCGCTGAAAGTATTCTCAGCCGTCGTCTGGGCCTGCGCGTTGCTTTCGGTCATCATGGTGGGTGTGACCGCCGATAGGGCCGCGGCGTCGGCATAGCCCTCGAGCTGGGCCTGACGGTCGGCCGCCATGCCGTAATCGATGCCCGCTCCGATCAGAAGGCTCATGGGAATTGCCGCCAGCGCGGCAATGATCGCCACATTGCCTTCGCGGCCGCGAACGAAGCGTTTCCAAAGCGCACGCATGGATCGACCCGGTTTGGTTCTCGTTGCGCCAAGCTAGGGATGCGCGCGTAAAAGGCGGCTTAAGGAAAAGCCGACACTCTCCACTAAATCAAAGACATAACGTCTGGATCGGAGCCCCGCGGCCGGGCAATTCCCGCGGTTCCATAGTCGGGACAGAAAGGCGCTTTCGATAACCGGGGCTCAGCGCGGTGCGTGCCCGCCGGTAGCGTAAAGAAACGCGTCCCAATTGTCGCAAATTTCATCAAATCGCGAATAAATATCCTCAATCTGTGGGAAGCCCATAGCGGAACCCGGCAATTGAATCCATTTTGGCGCCCTCGTTTCCGTGGTCGGGTTCCGCGGGATGGGAAGAGATCGTTAAACGTGTTTCAGCCGAAGGGGGCAAATGATGCCGGGGAAATTCGCGCTTATCGCGACAGTGTTTGTGTTGGGAACCGCGATGAGCGCGGCTGCGCAGACGCCAAGCTATCACCTTGCCAAATCCGTCGCTTTGGGCGCGCCGGAACGGTGGGACTATGTGATCTATGACAAGAACCAGCATCGGGTTTATGTCGCCCACAGCGACAAGCTCACCGTGGTCGACGCGCGCGCCGGCACCGTCCTGGGCAATGTCGAGGGCATTCCCGGCGGCACGCACGGCACCGGCATCGTGGCCGCCCTGGGCAAAGGTTATACCGACGACGGCAAGGCGGGAGAGGCGATCTCCTTCGACCTCAAGACCTTCAAGATCCTCAAACACATCAAGGCCAATGACGATGCCGACGGCATCGCTTTCGACCCCAAGAGCGGTCACATTTTCGTGGTCGATGGCGATTCCAAAACCATCAGCGTCATCGATCCCAAGACCGACCAGGTGGCCGCCACCATCAATACCGGCGGCGGACTGGAAGCGGCGGTCGCGGACGGCAACGGCAAATTGTTCGTCAACGGCTCGGAAAACAAGGAGATGATCCGCATCGACACCGCCACCAACAAGGTCGAGACGCATTGGCCGATCCCCAGCTGCACCAGCCCGCACGGCCTGGCCATCGATACCGATGCGCACCGCCTGTTCGTGAGCTGCGTCAATCAGGTGATGACCATCGTCAATTCCGAAAATGGCGCGGTGGTGTCCACCGTGCCGATCGGCCGCGGCACCGACAGCGCCGCCTTCGATCCCAGGCGGAAACTGATTTTCAGCTCCAACGGCGTGGATGGCACCATCACCGTGATCCACGAAGTCAATCCTTCAACCTTCGTTCCCGCCGGCGAGATCAAGACCCAAGTGACGGGACGGACCATGGACATCGATCCGGAGACGGGCCGGCTGTTCGTGGCCGCTGCCGATATCGATCCCAACGCGCCGGTGCCGCCCGGACCCAATGGCCGGCCCGGACGCCCAAGCCGCTGCCGGGCACGTTGAAGCTGCTCTTTTACGATCCCGCACAGTAAATTCCCGTGTGCGTTATCGCTTAAAACCCAAAAAACGGGGCAGATATGACCACCAGCACCATCGACGCGCGGGCCGTGTTGAGCAAAGTCCCGGCTATCACCCTCACCTTCTGGATCATCAAGATCGCCGCCACCACCCTGGGTGAAACCGGCGGCGACGCGGTGACCATGTCGTGGCTTGGAGAGACCACGGACCATCCGGTCGCCAATGGCTATCTGATCGGCACGGGGATATTCGCTGCCGCCCTTCTGGTGCTTGTCCTCTTTCAGATCGCGGCGAAGAAATTCCATCCTTTCCTCTACTGGGCGACCATCGTGGCCTCGACCACTGCCGGCACCACGATGGCCGATTTCTTTGATCGTTCTCTGGGCATCGGCTATACGGGCGGCACTGCGGCGCTGTTCGCGTTGGTCCTTTTGTCGCTCGCCGCCTGGTACTGGTCCGAGGGCACAGTGTCGGTCAACACCGTCAACACGCCCCGGGTCGAGGCCTTCTACTGGATCACCATCACCTTCTCCCAAACCTTGGGCACCGCCTTGGGCGACTGGGCCGCGGACACGGGCGGGTTAGGCTATGGCGACGGCGTGCTGGTCTTCGCTGGCGCCCTGGCCCTAATCGCGGCGGCCTATTACTTCACCAAGATCTCGCATGTGCTCCTGTTCTGGATGGCCTTCATCCTGACCCGGCCATTGGGCGCCACAGCGGGCGATTTCTTCGACAAGCCGGTATCGGATGGCGGATTGAACGTCAGCCGGCCTCTGGCCTCGTTGATCATCGCGGTCTTCATTATCGCCTGCATCTTTATCTTTCCCCAGCGGGCGGGCTCACATCCGGGGCCGACAGCCAAAGCGGAAGCATGAAATAGCGCGCGCCGCCGCGCGGAAATCCAGGCCCGGACGGCGACGTCCGGGCCTTTTTCCTGCGAAACGCGCAGCAGCCCAGCGCGCGAGCCCCTCGCGCAAGGGCCGACGGCCCCCTTACTATGCCGGAAAACGGCCCTCTTTGTGAGCGGCGAACGCCTTCATGCAAGGCAATGGGAGAAAACCATGACCGACAGCGACTATCACCGGCTTCGGATTGCCAATCGCACGCTTCATCCTGAAACCCTGATGATGGGCTATGGCTATGCGCCCAGCCTTTCCCAGGGGGCGCTGAAGCCGCCGATCTTCCAGACCTCGACCTATGTGTTCGAGAACGCCCAGCAGGGAAAGGATTTCTTCGACGTCACCTCCGGCAGGCGTCAGCTCAAGCCGGGCGAGAATGCGGGCCTGGTCTATTCCCGCTTCAACCATCCCAATATGGAAATATTGGAAGACCGGCTGGCGATCTGGGATCAGGCCGAGCGCTCTGTTGTCTTCGCCAGCGGCATGGCGGCCATCGCCACCACCTGCCTTTCGCTGCTCAGGCCGGGCGACACGGTAGTGCACAGCCGTCCTCTTTACGGCGGCAGCGAGACCTTGCTCAAGAATCAGATGGGCGCGATGGGCATCACGCCCTTCGGCTTCACCAACGGCATCGAACTCGAGCAGATGCGCGCCACCGCCAAGATGGCCGCCGCCAAGGGCCGAGTGGCAATGATCCTGGTGGAAACCCCCGCCAATCCCACCAATGGGCTCGTCGATCTGTCGGCCTGCGCGGCCATCGCCGACGAACTGGGTCGCACACAAAAACATCGGCCGCCGGTGGTGGTGGACAATACGATGCTGGGACCCCTGTTTCAGACGCCGCTCAAGCTGGGTGCAGACCTTACGCTTCTTTCGCTCACCAAATATGTGGGCGGCCATAGCGATCTGGTCGGCGGGTCCGTGAGCGGCTCGGCCGAGATGATCCGTCCGATCAAGAGCTGGCGCGGCGCGCTCGGCACCCAGCTCGATCCCAATTCCTGCTGGATGTTGATGCGTTCGCTGGAGACGCTGGATGTCCGCGTCCGCCGCTCGAACGAGAATGGGCGCATGGTGGCGCGCTATCTCGCGAGCCATCCCAAGGTCGCGCGGGTGCATTATCTGGGCGACCTGAAAGCGGATGATCCGCGCCGACCCGTGTTCGAACGGCAATGCACCGCGCCGGGCTCGACCTTTGCCTTCGACATCAAGGGCGGAGAAAAGGAGGCGTTCCGGCTCTTGGACAATCTCCACATCATCCATCTCGCCGTCAGCCTGGGCGGCACGGAAACCCTGATCTCGCATCCCGCATCCATGACCCATTCCGGCATCGCCCGGAAATTGCGCGAAGAGATCGGCCTCACCGATGCCTTGATCCGCATTTCGGTCGGCATCGAAAATGCCGAAGATCTCATCAGCGATCTCTCTCAAGCCTTTGACGCGGTGTGAAAAATGGCTTCGGGGAACCTTTGTTCCAAAATTGTGGCAGGGAATTTATGAATTATTGAAGCAGGCCACCCGATAAGATGGCGTGACATGCAGCGGAATGGCCGGTGATCTCCGTTACAATATCATGCGCATCCTTGTCGCGATCAGTATAGCAAGCGTTTTGGCCTTGGCGGCCTGCGCGCCCACAACTCCAGCGCCTTCCCCGCCGCCTCAGCCGCAGTTTCACGCCGTCAGCGAGACCTCGGCAGCGCTGGATACCTCACCCGCCGATATCGCGGTGCTTAATCGCCTGAGCTGGGGCGCCGAAACATCCGACGCCCAACTGTTGCGCCGCGAAGGCCTGCAGACCTGGTTGAACCGCCAACTCAGCCCCAGCCTCGATGACGGGTTGCCGGGCGACGCCCAGGCGCAAATCGCGGCGATGGAAATCAGCCAGAAGAACCTCGTCCAGATCAACGACGAGCTGCGCGATCTACGTCAGGCCGCCCAGGCCAAAAAAGGCACGCCCGATTTCGATGCCGCGCAAAAGCTCTACCAACAGAAATTGAACGATCTTGCCCGCCAGGCGGCGACGCGTTCGCTGTTGCGCGATCTTTATTCCCAGAACCAGCTCAAGGAGCAGCTCACCTGGTTCTGGATGAATCACTTCAATGTCAGCCAGAACAAGAACGACATCCGGGCCCTGATCGGCGACTATGAGGAACATGCGATCCGCCCGCATGTGCTGGGCAAATTCCGCGACCTTCTGGCCGCCACCGTACTCCATCCCGCCATGCTGCAATATCTGGACAATTTCCAGAATGCCAACGGCCACATCAACGAGAATTACGCGCGCGAGATCATGGAGCTTCACACCATGGGTGTGGGCTCTGGTTACACCCAGAACGACGTGCAGCAACTGGCGCGCGTCCTGACCGGCCTGGGTGTCAATATGTCCGGGCAGCCGCCCAAAATGCAGAAGAACCAGCGCGGGCCCTATTTCGGCGCAGGTCTTACCTTGTTCAATCCCAATCGCCATGATTTCGGGGACAAGGTCTTTATCGGCGGCACCATTCCCGGATCGGGCCTGCGCGAGATCTACCAGGCGATCGCCATCCTGGCGGCGGAGCCGCCCACCGCGCATTATGTCTCCCGCGAGTTGGCGGAATATTTCTGCTGCGACGTGCCGCCCGATTCGCTGGTGAACGCGATGGCGGCCACCTATCTGCAAAGCGACGGCAATATCGCCTCGGTGTTGCGCACCATGTTTGCCTCGCCCGACTTCAAGGCGTCGCTGGGCCGGAAATTCAAGGACCCGATCCATTATGCGGTGTCAGCACTGCGCGCCTCATACGGCCAGCAGGTGATCATCAATGGCCAACCATTGCTCAATTGGCTGAATCGGATGGGCGAGCCGCTCTATGGCCATGAGACACCGGACGGCTATTCGATGGACGAAGCAGCCTGGTCGGGTCCCGGCCAAATGGAGACGCGCTTCGAAATCGCCCGCATGATCGGCTTGGGCCATTCCGGCCTTTATAAATTGCCGCAAGACACCACCCCGGAACCCGCGCCTCCGCCTATGATCCTGCAGACACGTTATTTCCAGGCCATCTCGGCCAATCTGTCGCCGGCGACCGCCAGCGCGTTGAACGAGGGCCAGACGCCAGCCGACAAAAATCTTCTGTTCCTGTCTTCTCCCGAATTCATGCGCCGCTAGGAGTCCGCCATGAGACGCCGCCAATTCCTCACCGCCGCGCTCACCGTTCCCTTGCTGGGAACGGCCGGGCGGCTTTACGCGCTTCCCGCGTCCGGCGCGCCGCGTCTGTTGGTGGTGTTCATGCGGGGCGCTTATGACGCCGCCAATATCGTGGTGCCGGTGTCGAGCGACTTCTATTACGCGGCGCGCCCCAATCTGGCGATTCCCAAAGGCCAGACTCTGGTCCTGACCAGCGATTGGGGCCTTCATCCGGCGTTGAAGGACTCGCTTTATCCCCTGTGGACCAAAGGCCAGATCGCTTTTGTGCCGTTTGCCGGCACCGACGACGTCTCGCGTTCGCATTTCGAGACCCAGGACACCATCGAACTGGGTCAGCCCGTGGGCGGATCGCGCGATTACCGTTCCGGCTTCATGTCCCGCATTGCCGCCTCGCTGGCGGGAACGGCGCCGATTTCCTTCACCGGCAACCTGCCGCTGAGTTTTCGTGGCGCGCAGCCCATCCCCAATATCGCGCTGAATTTCACCGGCAAGCCGGCCGTGGCGGGGAAAAACGCAGAATTGATCCAGGCGATGTACCAGGGCTCCGACCTGGCGCCGGCGGTGGCGCAGGGTTTCACCGTGCAGGATGAAGTCTATCAAGCGATCAGTGCCGAGATGCAGGCCGCCAATCGCAATGCCGTCAGCCCGAAAGGTTTCGAACTTTCGGCCCAGCGCATCGGCATCCTGATGCGCGACAAATTCAATCTGGGCTTTGTCGATGTCGGCGGCTGGGACACCCACGTCAATGAAGGCGGCGCCGACGGCTATCTCGCCAACCGCATCGGCGAATTGGGCCGGGGCCTGGCGCTGCTGGCCAATACGCTGGGCGACGATTGGAACAACACCATCGTGATCGTTGTGAGCGAGTTCGGCCGTACCTTCCGCGAGAATGGCGATCACGGCACCGATCACGGCCATGGCAGCGTCTATTGGGTCCTGGGAGGCAAGATCCAGGGCGGCAGGATCGCTGGACGCCAAGTGGGCGTGACCGAGGCCAGCCTGTTCCAGAATCGCGACTGGCCGGTATTGAACGATTATCGCGGCATGATCGGCGGCGTGTTGCAGAAGGCGTACGGGCTGGATGCCAACCGGCTGGGACAGATCTTCCCGTCCTCCCAGCCCGACGATCTGGCCCTGATCTGACGGCTTGGCGCGTTCCATCGAATAAGCGGATTATTTAAGCCAATCCTTCGCGAGGTCCTTCATCGCGCCGCAATGGGGCTGCCGTCACACTGCCGGCAAAAGACGGGAGTCCCTTTGCACACCATCGTCATTGCATCCCAAAAGGGGGGATCGGGCAAAACCACTTTGTCGGGGCATCTCGCCGTGGAAGCCTGCCGCGCGGGGGTGGGGCCCGTCTCGCTGATCGACACCGACCCCCAAGGCAGCCTGGCGCACTGGTGGAACGCGCGCCTCGCCGAGGAACCGCATTTCGTCAAGACCGGCGGGTTTGATCTCAAGGCGACGCTGGCGGAATTGGAGCGCGCCGGCGTCCGCATCGCCGTTATCGACACGCCGCCCGCCATCACCCAATCCATTTCCCAGGTCGTCGCTCATGCCGATCTGGTGATCGTGCCCACGCGTCCCAGCCCCCATGACCTTCGCGCCGTGGGCGTGACCGTGGATATCGCCGAGCGCCATCGCAAGCCGCTGATCTTTGTCGTCAATGCCGCCAATGCGCGCGCGCGGATCACGGGAGAATCCGCGGTGGCGTTATCCCAGCATGGCACCGTGGCGCCGGTCATCGTCCATCACCGGGTCGATTTCGCCGCCAGCATGGTGGACGGCCGCACCGTGGGCGAAGTGGTTCCGGATTCGGCGTCCGCCCGCGAGATCACCGCGCTTTGGACCTATATCCAGGACAAGCTTTCCAGGATCGTCCGCGACGCCAAGCTTGATTCCCGACATGCGCCGGGCCGACTTTGCCATCAGCCCCCTGATTGCGGCAGGCGACGACGATTTGGCGGCGGACGACGTGGCCGCGCCCGATCTTGCTTCCACGCGGCCGGAGCCGGACCGCCGGGAGAATCCCGGTCCAACCACGCTCAAGGCTCTGGATCGGCGGAATCACGTTTTCGGCCGCAGGCAAATGCCATGAGGCATGGGGGAACGATGAAACAGGGGAAATTCGCGCCCATCACCGCCGCCTTGCTGGCGCGCAAAGGCGAGGCACGGCCCTGGGAATACAGTGGCGCAAACGAAACCGTCCCGCGGGATTTGCGCCTGGCACTTACCCAACCTGTCGCCCCGGCAGCGCGACAGGAGCGAGCGGATAGTCCGCCACCGACTTCCTTCACGCCAGCCTTTGTCCCTGTCTCGCAGCCCAAGGGCGAAACCCGCAAAATGACCATGCGGCTATCGCAGGCGGACTATGAGCGGCTGGGAATCATTGCCACCAAGCGCGACACGACCCGCCAGCGCCTGCTGCATCGGATGTTGGACCAGTTTCTTGCGGCCGCGGCCTGCGAATTCGGCCCCGAGTGCGGCTGCATCGGTGGCGCGCCGTGCCGGCGGCACGACTAGGCGGGTCAGACCGAGGCGCTGTGCACCGCCTTGCCTTTGGCGAGATATTCGTCGAATGCCGCGGTCGCCAGACGCAATGCCGGGCTCCATTCCCGGGGAATGTTGATCCGCATGCCGTGGCGTTCGACCACGCCTTCTTCGATCAGAGGGGCGAGCCTTTCGAGCGAGCTATCGAACATCGAACACGTCCTGCCCGCATGTTCCGCCACCTCTTTCAGGTCGACCTCCAGCCGGCACATCAGATCCTCGATCACTTTGCGCCGGATTCTGTCTTCGTCGTTCAAGGCGATGCCACGCGCGATCGGCAGCCGCCCGGTCTCGATCATGGCGCGATAGAGCGGCACGGTGGGGAGATTTCGGACATAACCTTGCGGCAGCGACCCAATGGAGGACGCGCCCAGCCCCAACAATGTCATGGCACAGTCGGTGGTATAGCCTTGAAAATTCCGCGACAATTTCCCCGCTTCTGCCGCCTTCGCCATCGCGTCGCCGGGCTTGGCAAAGTGATCCAAGCCGATCGCGGTATAGCCACGCTCGCACAGGAAACCTTGGGCGAATTGCGCCATATCCAGACGGGCGCTTGAGTCCGGCAGTGCCTCCATCGGTATCAGCGCCTGGTGTTTCTTGAATTGCGGCACATGGGCGTAGCCGAACACCGCCAGACGGTCGGGACAAAGACTGAGCGCAAAATCCAGGGTGAGGCGCCAACTGTTGAGCGTCTGGTAAGGCAATCCATAGATCAGGTCGAGATTGATGCTCTTGACGCCTTCTTCCCTCAGCATCTGGACCGCTTGGGCGGTCTCTTCCTTGGTCTGTATCCGGTTGATGGCGCGCTGGACCGCCACATCGCAATCCTGGAGCCCGATGCTGGCCCTGGTGAGGCCGGCTTTGGCCAGGGCCTTCACGCTTTCCCGCGTCAGGCCTCTGGGATCGATCTCGATGGCGAATTCGGAATCCGGCAGGATATCGAAATGCCGCCGGAGGCCGTCACTGAGCCGGACGATATCGGCGGGGCTGAGAATGGTCGGCGACCCGCCGCCCCAATGGATATGGGACACGGCGCGGCGGCCCGGGATGGCGGCTGCCAGCAATTCGATCTCGCGCAACAGCAGCGACAGATATTCCTCGACCGGCTTATATTGGTTCACCACGCCGGTGTTGCAGCCGCAGAACCAGCACAGCGTATCGCAAAAGGGAATGTGCACATAAAGCGAAAGCGGCGCGTCCTGGGGAAGTGCGCCCAGCCATTCGCGGTAGGTATTTTCCCCTATGCCGGAATGGAAATGCGGCGCCGTGGGATAGCTCGTATAGCGCGGCACATTGACGGCGAAGAGTTCTGGAAGTCTCGACATAACGCGCAATCTGGACCGAGAGGCGCCCGCCCAAATTGATCCGCCGCAACTGCGCCAGGATGCCGCGCGCGTAACGTGACGACTTGATCGAAATCAAGGCTCACTGGCGTGCCTCTGCCTAGAAAAGCTGGCTCAAACAGGAGGTCGGCATGAGAACTGAACAGATCGCTGCTGTTGTCACAGATTCGCGCGCGACGCCGCGCGTGGGCGGATGGACGAGCTACTGCCAGCTCGTCGCGTTGCTTTCCGCCGGACAATCCCACTCACGGGAAAAAGAGGACAAGACCGACAATGCAAGCACGCATTGAAACGCCCTGGCGTTTTGACCTGACCCTGATCCCTCTCACCCTGTTCCTGGGCTTCTGCGCGGGACTGATCGAGGCGGCAAAGTCGCCCGATCCGGCCATGGCTATCCAAGGCTGGACCTTTGCCGGGTGCATGTTCGTCATCGGTCTTTGGTATCTCTGGCGCTATTCCAGCCACACGCCCAAGGATGATCTCGCCCCCTACAACAATTCCGTGGTCAAGGCTGGCGTGGTCGCCGCGATGTTCTGGGGCATTGCGGGCATGCTGGTGGGCGTCATCATCGCCCTGCAATTGTCATTTCCCAATCTGTTTTATTTTCCCGACCTGCCCTGGACCAATTTCGGCCGCATGCGGCCGCTGCACACGTCCGCGGTGATTTTCGCCTTCGGCGGCAACGTCCTGATCGCCACGTCCTTCTATGTCGTTCAGCGCACCTGCCGGGCGCGGCTGTGGGGCGGATCGCTGCCCTGGTTCGTGTTCTGGGGCTACAACACCTTCATCGTCCTGGCCGGCACCGGCTATCTCCTGGGAATCACCCAGGCGCGCGAATATGCCGAGCCGGAATGGTATGCCGATCTCTGGCTGACGGTCGTGTGGGTCTGCTATCTGCTCACTTTCATGGGGACGCTGAGGAAACGCAAAGAGCCCCATATTTACGTCGCCAACTGGTTCTATCTTTCCTTCATCGTCACCATCGCCATCCTCCATATCGTCAACAATCTGGCGATGCCGGTGTCGCTGCTGGAATCCAAGAGCTATTCGCTCTTTTCCGGCGTGCAGGATGCGCTCACGCAGTGGTGGTACGGCCACAACGCCGTCGGCTTCTTCCTCACCGCGGGCTTCCTGGGGATCATGTATTATTTCATCCCCAAGCGCGCCGAACGTCCGGTCTATTCCTACCGGCTGTCGATCATCCATTTCTGGACCCTGATCTTCATCTATATCTGGGCGGGTCCGCACCATCTTCTCTATACCGCCCTGCCCGAATGGGCCCAGACCCTGGGCATGACTTTCTCGATCATGCTGTGGATGCCGAGCTGGGGCGGCATGATCAACGGCCTGATGACGCTGTCCGGCGCGTGGGACAAGCTGCGCACCGATCCAGTCCTGCGCATGATGGTTGTGTCGGTCGCCTTCTACGGCATGGCCACGTTCGAAGGGCCGGTGATGTCGGTGAAAACCGTCAACGCCCTGTCCCACTACACCAACTGGACCATCGGCCACGTCCATTCCGGCGCGCTGGGTTGGGTGGGCTATGTCAGCTTCGGCGCGATCTACTGCCTGGTGCCGTGGCTGTGGGGCAAGAAGAAGCTTTATTCCAATGCCCTGGTGGAATGGCATTTCTGGATCTCGACACTCGGCATCGTGCTCTACATCACCTCCATGTGGGTGGCGGGCATTATGCAGGGCCTGATGTGGCGCGCCTATAACGACTTCGGCTTCCTGGAATATTCCTTCGTCGAAGTCGTTCAGGCGATGCACCCCTATTACATCATCCGCGCCATCGGCGGCGCCCTCTATCTCGTGGGCACGCTCATCATGGCGTTCAATCTCTGGAAGACGGTGAATGATAGCGGCATGTCCGGTGCCTGTCGCCATCGCTCCAGCCCTGGCCGCGGAGCCCGCCGAATGAAACACGCAATTTTCGAACGCCATTCGATGGTGCTCCTGATCGGCATCCTGGTCGTGGTCGCGATTGGCGGCCTGGTCGAGATCGCCCCTCTCTTTTGGGTCAACGGCACGATCGAGCAAGTGAACGGCATGCGTCCCTACACGCCGCTGGAGCTGGAAGGCCGCGATATCTATGTCCGCGAGGGCTGCTATCTCTGCCACAGCCAGCAGATCCGCTCGCTGCGCGATGAAGTCGAACGCTATGGCCACTACAGCCTGGCAGCCGAAAGCATGTATGACCATCCCTTCCAGTGGGGCTCGGAACGCACCGGCCCCGATCTGGCGCGGGTGGGCGGCAAATATTCGGATGAATGGCAGCGCCAGCACTTGGCCGATCCGAGGTCGGTGGTGCCGGAATCCATCATGCCGCCCTACACCTTTCTGGAGAACACGCCACTCGATTATCGTGACATCCAGGAGCTGTTGATCGCGAATCGCAGGGTGGGGGTGCCCTATACCGACGAAGAGATCAAGCACGCCAAGGACGACCTGGAAGCTCAGGCCGATCCCAACAGCGACAATATAGAGGCGATGCAGAAGCGCTATCCCAAGGCGCAGGCGCGCGATTTCGACGGTCATCCCGAGCAAATCAGCGAAGCCGATGCCTTGATCGCCTATCTGCAGATGCTGGGCACGCTGGTGGACTTCAAGACCTACCATGCCGACACGCCCGAGAACCGGAGATAGTCATGGAACGCTGGACCTTCGATCAGGTGCAGGACTTCGTCCATAGCTGGGGCCTGGTCTATTTCACCGTGATGTTCGTGATTGCCCTGGCCTACGCCTATTGGCCCAAGAACAAGGCGCACTTCAACGAAGCCGCCCGCATCCCGCTGAAGGAAGAGGATGTCTGATGCAGAAGAAAGACGTTGATGACGTAACCGGCACCGAGACGACCGGTCACGAATGGGACGGGATCAAGGAGTTGAACACGCCCCTGCCGCGCTGGTGGCTGGTCATCTTCATCGCCTGCATCGTCTGGGCCGTCGGCTACTGGATCGTGATGCCGGCCTGGCCGCTCCTACACAGCTATACCCATGGCGTGCTCAACCATTCCGAGCGAGAGGAGGTGATGGCGAACGTGCACGCCCTTCAGGCGGCACGCGCCGACAAGGAGCGCGCCTTCACCCATGCCAGCCTGGCGCAAATTCAGGCCAATCCCGACTTGCTGCAATTCGCCCTGGCCGAAGGCAAGGCCGCGTTCGGCGACAATTGCGCCGGCTGCCATGGCGCCGGCGCCCAAGGCGCGCGCGGTTATCCTAACCTGAACGACGACGTCTGGATCTGGGGCGGCACGCTTGATGACATCCAGCACACGATCACCGTCGGCGTGCGCTCCACCAGCCCGGAAACACGGCAGTCGCAGATGCCGTCCTTCGGTCGCGATGCCATGCTCAAGCCCGGCCAGATCGACGATCTCACCGAATATGTGGTTCACCTGTCGGGACGAGCCGCGGATGCGGCCGCGGTGCGGCGCGCCACGCCGCTTTTCGCCCAGAATTGCGCGATGTGTCACGGCAATGAAGGCAAGGGCAATCGCCAGATGGGGGCGCCCAACCTCACCGACAATGACTGGCTCTATGGTCCCAACCGGGAGGACATTCACGGCCAGATCTGGAACGGCCGCGGCGGAGTGATGCCGACCTGGGGCGGGCGCCTGTCGCCGGAAACGATCAAGGCGCTGGCCATCTATGTCCACAGCCTTGGCGGCGGGGAATGAACGCGCACACCCTCATCACGCTGAATGGCCGCCCGGCGGAAACGCTGGCGGCCGAAGGCGTAATGCGGTCGGAAGCCGAAGCCACTAACAGCGCCGCAAACCGCAAGCTCTATAAATCCCGCATTCCCATCTATCCCAAGGAAGTGACCGGCCTTTATCGCAATCTCAAATGGGCGATGATGGCCTTCACCCTGAGCATCTATTACCTGGTGCCATGGATCAGATGGGACCGCGGTCCCACCGCGCCGCATCAGGCCGTGCTGGTGGACATGAATCACGAGCGGCTTTATTTTTTCTTCCTCGAGATCTGGCCCCAGGAGGTCTATTACCTCACCGGATTGTTGATCCTGGCCGCGGTCTCGCTGTTCCTGATCAATGCCTCTTTCGGCCGGCTGTGGTGCGGCTATTCCTGTCCTCAAACGGTCTGGACCGATCTTTTCATCTGGGTCGAGACGCGCATCGAAGGCGACCGTAACGCGCGTATTCGCCTGGCCAAGGCGCCCTGGACACCGGGCAAGATCGCCAAACGCGTGAGCAAGCACACCATCTGGCTGCTGTTCTCGGTCGCGACCGGCGGCGCCTGGGTGTTCTATTTTGCCGACGCGCCCACCTTGTCGCACTTGCTGTTCACGGGCACGGCCTCGATCGGCACCTATATCACGGTGGCGGGGTTTACCTTCACCACCTACGCGCTGGGCGGACTGATGCGCGAACAGGTCTGCACCTATATGTGCCCCTGGCCCCGCATCCAGGCGGCCATGACCGACCGCGAGGCGCTTTCGGTCACCTATCGCCGCGACCGCGGCGAGCCGCGCGGCGCCCACAAGAAAGGCGAGCCCTGGGATGGCCGGGGCGACTGCATCGATTGCAACCAGTGCGTGGCCGCCTGCCCCATGGGCATCGACATCCGCGACGGGGCGCAACTCGAATGCATCAATTGCGGGCTTTGCATCGACGCCTGCGATGACGTGATGCGGCGGGTGGACCGGCCGTTCGGCCTCATCGCCTTCGATACCGAAGCCAATGTGTTGCGCCGGCTGGAAGGCCGCAAGGCGCGCTTCCGTTTCGTTCGTCCGCGCACGATTTTTATGCGGCCGTGATCTTGCTGGTGAGCGGCATCATGCTGGCGAGCCTGGTAACTCGGCATACGCTGGACCTGGGTGTGATGCGCGACCGCAATCCGGATTTCGTCACCCTGTCCGATGGTGCGGTCCGCAACGGCTACACCGTCAGCGTGATGAACCGCGCCGACAAGGGCCGCGATCTCTATCTGGACGTGACGGGGCTTCCCTTTCGCAATGTCAAGATCATCGGCCTGGGGGCCGTGTCCCTGCCGGCAGTGATTCCGGTCGATCCCGACAAGCTGCGCTCGCTGAGGGTGCTTCTCACCGTGGCCAGGAAGGACCTCAAGTCCAGCGACCAGGCGCTCACCTTTTCAGTTCGCGATGCGAAATACCGGGAAGTGCACCGCACCAACGCCGTATTCATCTCGGGAGGCCAGCCATGACCGGAATTTTGTCGGGACGCGGGGTCCTTCTTTGGTTGTTGGGATTTTTTGGGATCATCATCAGCGTCAATGTCTGGTTCGTCATGGCGTCCGTGAGGACCTTCAGCGGCGAGGACGAGCAGAAACCCTATCTCCAGGGTGTCGAATATAATCAGACCCTGGCGCGGCGCGCGGTTCAGCACAGCTTGAACTGGCAAGCCTCGGTCATTTCCAGCCGGGTCCATGGCAATATCGTGCGCGTGATGATCCAGCTTCGGCGGCCGGACGGTTCACCCGTCTCCGGATTGTCGCTGAGCGGGGAATTGCGCCATCCATCCGACGAAGGCCGCGACACGCCCGCAACCTTGAAAGAGGTGGCGCCCGGCGCCTATCAAGCGACCGTCGGCGGCATCACGCCCGGTGCGTGGGACTTGGTCGCGGAGACCCGTGCGGGGCAAACTCCGTTCGAGACGACGCGGCGGCTATGGTTGCCTTGAGCCTGTCGCCGCGCGCGCTCGAAGCCGACGACCTGTCGTGCTATTTGCGCGCCGAAAAGCAAGGGAATTTTCGCTTCGACGTGGCGGTCAAGGGGGCGCATTGCGCCGGCTGCCTGGCGAAGATCGAGCGGGGCGTCAAAGGCCTCGAAGGCGTCTCGGACGCCAGGCTCAATCTTTCCACCGGCAAGCTTGCGGTGTCACTGAACCGGGGCGGCGGCGTTCCCCATGCCGTTCTCCAGCGCATTCGCGAACTGGGCTTCGGCGCGGATCCGTTCGAGGCCGGAAACGCGCTGGATGCACAGCGCAACGAAAGCCGCTTCCTGCTTCACTGCCTGGCTGTCGCCGCCTTTGGCGCCATCTTCACAATCGGACTTACCGACGCGGTCTGGTATGGCGGCGCGGACATGGGCACGGCGTTGCGCAAGAGTTTCTTCTGGCTGGCCGCGACGGTGGCGGTTCCCGTCACGCTCTACGCCGCCCAGCCCTTTTTCATTTCTGCCTGGTCGGCGGTGCGGAAGAAGAAGACCAACATGGACGTGCCGATCAGCCTGGCGCTGATCCTGTCCCTGGCGCTCAGTCTTTATCAGACGGCCATAGGCGGCCTTTCGACCTATTTCGATGCCGCCGCCATGCTCGCATTCCTTTTATTGATCGGCCGCTATCTCGATCTCAGGTTGCGCGAAAAAGCGCAAGGCGCCGGAAGAGAGCTCTTGGCGATGCAGGCGGCCCTGGCCCGGCGGCTTGGCAAGGACGGCACGATCGAAACCATTCCCGCCCGTGAGATCGTGCCGGGCGACAGGCTTCTGCTGGCGAGCGGCGAGCGCGCCCCGGTCAATGGATGTCTGCAAGATCGCGGCACTTTGGTCGATCTTTCGCTGGTGACGGGAGAAAGCCTCCCCAAGGAGCTTCCCCTTGGCGCCATGATCGATGCCGGATCGGTCATCGCCGGAGCGCCCGTGGTTTTTCAGGCGACGGCACGGGTCGAAGATTCGCTGGTGGCCGATCTCGCGCGGCTCTTGGAAGCGGGTCAGCAAAGCCGCAGTCTCTATGTCAATCTGGCGGACCGGGCGGCGCGCGCCTATGTGCCGTTCGTGACTATTCTGGCGCTGGCGATTCTGGCCGGCCACCTCGCCGCCGGTCATGGCGTGGGGGCGGCCGTCACCGGCGCCATCACCGTTCTCATCATCACCTGCCCTTGCGCGCTGGGCCTTGCGGTGCCCGCGGTCCAGATCGCCGCGACCAGCCGCCTGTTCCGGCAGGGTCTGTTGATCAAGTCAGGCAATGCCCTGGAACGGCTGGCCGCGATCGACATGGCGGTGTTCGACAAGACCGGCACGCTGACATTGGGTACGCCGGTTTTGACAAATGCAGAGGAGATACCGGCCCCGGCCATGGAACGGGCGGCGCAGTTGGCGCGCGCCAGTCACCATCCTTATGCCCGCGCCATCACAGCCGCAGCCGGGCCGGGTCCAGTCGCCGCGGGAGTACAAGAAGTCGCCGGTGCAGGTCTTGCATGCGAAGAGGATGGTGCCGTCCGCAAGCTGGGAAGCGCACCCTGGGTCCTCGACAAGACTGCGGACGGCGGCGGCGAATTGTGGTTCGCCGACGGCAACGCCGCGCCCATTCGCTTTGTGTTGAAGGATCAAATCCGTACCGAAACCCGCAACATGCTGCAGGAACTGGGGCGCCGCGGCATTCGCATCCAGATGCTGACGGGCGATCATGAAATCCCCGCCGCCGCCATCGCCCGCGAAGCGGGAATCGGAGAATGGCTGGCCTCGGTCAAGCCGGTCGAAAAGGCCGACCACCTCAGGTCATTGCTCGCCCAAGGCCATCGCGTGCTGATGGTGGGCGACGGCATCAATGATGCGGGCGCCATGGCGCTGGCCCATGTCTCGGTTGCACCCGGCACCGCGGCCGATGTCAGCCAGTTGGCGGCCGACATGGTGATCAGGGGCAAAAGCCTCGCGCCGTTGGTGGAGGCGCTGGACGTGGCGCGGAAGGCGAAAAAACTGGTGCTGGAGAATTTCGCCCTCGCCGCGATTTATAACCTTACCGCCATTCCCTTGGCGGCGTTCGGTCTGGTGACCCCTTTGGTCGCCGCGGCGACCATGGCGGGGTCGTCCCTGCTTGTCACGCTCAATGCCTTGCGGCTGGCGAGGCTTTCATGAACGGCGTGGCCTTGATCATCGCGGCGGCACTTTTCATCGGACTGGGCGCCGTGGGCCTTCTGCTGTGGGCCCTGAACAGCGGGCAATATGACGACCCGGACGGCGATGCCGCCCGCATCCTGCTGGACGATCCCGACGACAGGGCGGGCGCCTAGTCCGGCTGCGTCACCGGCACGGTGATCTCGAAGCGGGCACCGGGGTCGGCCTGGAAAGCTTTGATCGTGCCGCCATGCGCTTCCACGATCGACTGGCAGATCTTGAGGCCGATGCCCATGCCATCGACTTTGGTGGTGACGAAGGGCTGGAACAGGCGGTCCAGTATTTCGGGGGCGAAACCAGGTCCGGTGTCACGAACCGTAAGCCGGACGCTGTCGCCGCCGTTCGTGGTGGAAATCGTCAATGCCCGGCGTTCGGAATGCGCCATGGCTTCGGCCGCATTGCGGACCAGGTTCAGCACCACTTGTTGAATCTGGACCTTGTCCATCGTGACGCAAGGCAAATCAGGCGCCAGCTCCAGCATGACACGAAGATTGCTGTAGGAGCGGCCTACCATGCCCAAGGCCATGGCTTCGCGCACGGCTTCATTGAGATCCTCTGGCAATTTCCGGTGATCGCGTTTTTCCGCGAAATCGCGCAAATAGCGAATGATCGTGCCCGCGCGCATGGCCTGGGCGGCAACCTTTCCCATCACGTCCTTCAGGTCACGCTGCAATTGCGGCGAAACCTGATCGGCATTCAGCATGCGCTCCGCCGCCTTGGCGTAATTGGTCATCGCGGTCAAAGGCTGATTGAGTTCGTGCGCGATTGCGGCACTCATCTGACCCATCGCGCTCAGCCGGCTGACATGGATCAGCTCGTTCTGGAGGTCCTCTGCCTCCCTCTCCACGCGTTTTCGCTCGCTGATATCCCGGGCGGTTTTGGACGCGCCGATGATGCGGCCCTGGCCGTCCCGGATCGGCGCCACGGAAAGGGAAACCAGCACCTCCCGGCCGTTCTTGTGCAGGCGGACGGTTTCGTAATGCTCGACATGCTCACCGGCCTTGAGTCTGGCGACGATCTCGTCCTCCTCCGCAAGCCGGTCGGGCGGGAAGATGATCGAGATGTGCCGGCCGATGGCTTCCTTGGCGGTGAAGCCGAAGATCCGCTCGGCGGCGGGATTCCAACTGGTGATGAGGCCGCCAAGTGTCTTGCTGATGATGGCGTCATCGGAGGTTTTTACGATCTGCGCCAGGAAATGATCCAGGCCGATGCGCCGTTCGACATCCAGGTTCGCCGCCGACAGGTCGCGAATAATGACCACCAAGAATGGGCGCCCCGCCAGACCGCCCTCCCCGACGGAAACATGGAGTGGAAAGATGCTGGCGTCCTTGCGAAGGCCCATCAGGTCGCGGCCAATCCCGATCGCGTGTCCCGGCTCGCCATCATTCGAAGCGTCAGGGCCGTGCGCGCTGGGAGAAAGGTGGGGCATGATGAGTTTGATATTTTGGCCAACGACCTCGCTCGAGGCGTAGCCGAACAATTTCTCGCAGGCGGGGTTGAAGGCCAGCACCCTTCCCTCCCGTTCCATCAAGATAACGCCGTCGGCCGCCGCCGCCAGCAACGTGGCGGAGGGTGCCCTTTGCACCTCCCGGCCCAGATCGCCAGCGTCAGCCACGCCGGCCCCTCCCGTCCTTACGCATGTCGTCTCCTTGGCAGACCCTACTCCTCCCTACAGCACCCTGTCTCACCCGCAGTTGGGCCCGGGGCATCCGGAGCATGAAATTCCCACGGAAGGATAAACCGGCACCAGGGTCTGATTTTGGCCATCCGTAAATACCCTAAGCGATCACCCCAATGCGGCCCGGCGGCCTCGGTCCTTACTTCTATTTCAAACTGGAGTGAGGCGCACCGCCATGGAAGCCCCCGGCAGAGGCCCGATCTATCTGGTCGAGGACGATGAGAGCGTCCGCGTTTCCGCGGGCGCATTGCTTCAAGCCGCAGGCTATGCGGTGCGGGCCTACGGCACCGCGGAAGAGCTGCTGGCGGCGGGTATGGGGGACACGGGATGTCTGATGCTGGACTATAACCTGCCCGGAATGACCGGCGTGGAGCTGCTTGCGGCCTTGAGGGCGCGAGACATCACCATACCCGCAATCATCGTCTCCGCCGCGAACGACATACCCCCGGTTGCAGGACTGGGTGTGGACACCGTGTTTCAAAAGCCGATGGCGGTAGAAGATCTGCTGGAATGCCTGGATCGCCTGCTTAGCAAGACAGGCGCCTAGCGGTCTGGTTGCATCGCATTCATGGGCGTTGAGCACCCGCTTCACGAGATATCCGTTCGGATATCACGCGATTCACAAAAGTGGCTACCGCAATGCACAAAAGAAGCCTTATGCAGATTTGTCGAGATGCTCCGTATGCTGGCATTCGCCGCACGGAGGGTATAAACTCTCGGTTGTAGTTGTCGAAATATTGATGGCCTTATAATCACCATCCGCTGTTTTGCGTACTTTCAGGCTCGGCAATGAGCGACGAACATGTCTTCGTCGTGGACGATGAAGCGGTGATCCGCGACTCCCTGCGCCTTTTGCTGGAGGTCGCCGGTTTCAAGGTCCGCATCTTCGCGTCCCCGAAACAATTCCTGGCCGACGACAGGCCTAAGCGCGGTTGCGTGGTCGCCGATATCCGCATGCCCGACATGAGCGGATTGGAGCTGCAGGAAGAGCTCATCCGCCGCCGCATCGCGCTTCCCGTCATCATCATGACGGGTCATGCCGATGTCCCGTTGGCGGTCCGCGCGATGCGGGCGGGCGCCATCGACTTTCTCGAAAAGCCCTTCGATGACGAGCAAATCATCGCCAGCGTGCAACGCGCGCTTGAGGTCGCGGCCGAAGTTGATGGCGGAAGCGCGGAAAAACAAAAGGCGCGGGAATTGCTGGACCGACTGACCCAGCGTGAGCGGGACGTGCTGGACAAGCTGGTCCAAGGCCGTTCCAACAAGGTCGCGGCCTATGAGCTGGGCATCTCTCCGCGCACCGTCGAAGTTCACCGTGCCCATATCATGGACAAGCTGGGCGCCGCCAATCTGTCGGATCTGGTCCGCATCGCGCTCCAGGCCCAGTAACGGCCGATACAACCCAGAGCGGCATTTGCGCACATTTCGTGGTATTTTCCCCGGAAATCCGCTTGCAACCCTGCTTCCCGAAAACCGGGTAAGTGATTTTACGGAATACGTTATTCTTTTGTGTTGCTCCCCGGTTAACCTGTGGCTCTTAGCGTTGCCCCATGCTGCACGTGATCGGAGACATCAGCACGGAACATGACCGGGGGCTCGTCCTCCTGGGCGCGCTTTTGTGCTTCTTCTCATGCTTCACTGCGGTCAGCATGATCGCGCGGGTCCATGCCGCGGGCGGCGCGGTGCGCCGCGTTTGGATCTGTGCCGCGGGATTGCTGACGGGATGCGGCGTATGGGCAACGCATTTTGTCTGGATGCTGGCGTACAAGTCACCGCTGGCAATCGGGTTCGACATCCGCTTCACAATATTGTCTGCCTTGATCGCGATTGCATTGAGCGGCTTGGGTTATTGGCTCGCGCTGGATCGCGCGCGACCCGTGCTGGGAAGCGCCGTTCTCGGTCTGGCCATGGGAGCCATGCACTATACCGGCATGGCGGCGGTGGAAATTCACGCCCACGGCATCTGGTCGCCCGCCTATGTGATTGTTTCCCTCCTGCTCGGCGTCGGTCTCACCATGCCGGCGATATCGCTGGCGATGCGCGACGATTGCTGGGCCTACCAGTTCGGCGGAGCCGCGCTGTTCGCGCTGGCGATCGCCAGCCTGCATTTCACGGGCATGTCGGCCTTGGTCTATCGCCTCGATCCCCTCGTGCCCGTGCATGATGTGCTGATCGAACCCTCGATGCTGGCGGCAGCGGTAGCCGCCGTGGCTTTTTCAATTGTGGCTTTGGGGCTGATCGGCTCCCTTGTGGACCACCATCTCGAACGCCACGCCGTGAGCGAAGCCCAGAGGCTGCGCCGCCATATCGACGAGTTGGAAGCTACCAAGCGCGAATTGCTGCTGGCCAAAAGCCAGGCGGAAGCCGGCAATCGCGCCAAATCGATCTTCCTGGCAAACATGAGCCACGAGTTGCGTACACCGCTGAACGCCATCATCGGCTTCGCCGAGCTGATACGCAATCAGGTGCTGGGACCCGTCTCGCCGGTCAAATATGGCGAATATGTCCTCCACATTCATAAGAGCGGCGAGCATCTTTTGAGTCTGATCAACGACATTCTGGATCTGGCCAAGATCGAGGCCGGCCGCCGCGAACTGGACGAGCGGGAGGTGAACCTCGACTCCGTGGCGCGCCATGCGATGAATTTCGTGCGGCCGCAAGCCACGGTGGCGCAGGTGCACCTCCGCACCGACATCGCCGTAGAGGCCGCCTTTTGGGGCGACGAGCGGGGCATGAAGCAGATGATGGCCAATCTTCTTTCCAACGCCGTGAAATATTCCCGTCCCAATGGCGAGGTGTGCCTCTTCGCCCGGCAGACCGACGCGGGCATCGAGGTCGGCGTCGAGGACCGGGGCATCGGCATGTCACCGGAGGGCATAAAGATCGCGCTTGAGCCCTTTGGTCAGGCCGCCACGATGAAGACAGTCGACGGCTCGGGTACCGGCCTGGGTCTTGCCATCGTCAAGGCCCTGGTGGAAGCGCATGGCGGCGTGTTCCGCTTGGAAAGCGCGTTGGATAAAGGCACGCGCGCCTGGGCCGAGTTTCCCCCCGCGCGGTTGCGGCGGCCCAATCTCGCCGCTTAAGCGGTCAGCTAAAACCAGATTTCGCTGCTCGCCTCGGCCGGCCGGTGCACCAAGGCGCTGTATGGCAGACGCGTCATGCGGCGCGGCTCGGGCGCGGGCAGGGAAATGATCGGGCCATGTATCTGCTGGCAATCGGCGGCGTGGACGACATTCAGCATCTCCTGACTGTCCACATTGAGCACCATGCTGCCGCACTTCATGTTCCGCGCGGCGGCCGCGACATAGACGATATCGGATCGCGTTCTTTCGGAATCCGCGTCGGCGGCGGCGGAAAGATCGAACGCCAATGCGCTGAAACCATGCCCTTCATAAGCATTGAAATTCCGGCACCCGGCCGCCACCGTGGCAATCACGCGCCCGAAAGGCCGCAGCGCCATGGCAAGGTCGGTCAGGCGCGAATGACTCACGCCCAGCGGTATGCCGGCAAGAAGAAACGAGAGATATTGCCTGTATATCCTGGGAAGTCCCCGGCAGGTGCGCATCACCTCGGAGCGTCCATAAGGCGAGCACATCGTATCGAAGGAAAGCGGAATGCCCAGAAGGAAGCGATCTCCGTTCTCGACCTTCCGGCTCAGATGGTTGGTACCCGCCATCAACCCCATGAGCTCGACATTGGTTCTCTCTCTCAAGGTGAGCTCGCCGAACTGCACCGTGGACTCGTCGGGTCCGTAGGTTATTTTCTCCGCTTTGCACAGATAGGTGGTGACGGCCTCGTGCTTAGCATCCCAAATCGCCTCGAAACGATGGACGACGTGCAGCGGCCCGCGTGGCGCAGTACCGGTCGCTGTGTCAACGTGCAGAGGCGCATTGCGGCGCAGATGCGGCGGAAGAATGACGTCGGCGACCTGCGCCTGGTCCACCAGCTGGGCCAGCCTGTCCAGCCTTATGGGCGTGCAATCCAACCCGTCCTCGCCCAGATAATCCACCACGTCGATGCAGACGTTGGATAGATCGCAGCTTCCGTTCAGCGATTTGAGAAACTCGCAGGCAGCGCGCACGGCAATGACCGCGCCCTGATCTGCTTCTGCCATCGGCGTCACCACGAGGTAGTGGGTATCGTCCAACCGCTCATAGCAATCGGCGGTGGACAATTGCGTCGCCATCACGGCAGCCATGCGCGCTTCGATGGCTTCCTGGATCGAATCCCAGAGAGGGCCCACCGAACCGCGCAACGCGCACAGGTTGATGACATGGACGCACCGGCGCGGAATTAATTCCGCCGGGATCGCTGTCTTCGGCTTCATGCGAACGTTATTCACGAGATCAGTCCGGCCTTCTCGATAGCGCGCCATCATGCGGCAAATGCCATTTAATGTAGCTTTATCGCTGCTTGGATTCGCACTAAGCAGAAATGCTTATGATCGGCCATGCATGAAGCAGGCGCATGGACCACATGGCGAAGCGCGGGTGGCGGCATACCTTTGGCACACACGCTCACATTGCATCCGGATTTGCGCATCGGCGTCCTACGTAACTTCACTTAGTAGATAGCTCTAGGTATTTCCTCGGAGCGGAAACGCGCGCGCTTGCTTCAATTTTTTCCGGAGTATTCACGAATGGAGCCGTAAAACACGTGCACGTTAAATCTCACAAGGGGCGAGTCGATGGCCACGCAGCCAGCACAAACAGCACAAAATTTCGATCGCGAAACACGAATGAAATTCGCGCAGGTGACGCCGATAGTCAGCGAGAGGATGCGCGAATTCTGGCCCAAGGCGCAATCTCACCTGCCACGCATTCTGGACGCGTTCTATGTGAAGCTGATGGAAGAGCCGGCCTTGGCGAAGATCATCGGAACCCGCAGCACCGCGGGCCTCAAGAGCGCGCAGAACAGCCACTGGGCGCGCCTGTTCCAGGGCACGTTCGATCCCACCTATATGGAAAGCGTCTACAAGATCGGCCTGGCACACAAGCATATCGGACTGGAGCCGCGCTGGTATGTCGGCGGCTACAAATTCGTTCTCAACGAACTGGTCGCCATCGCCGTCAAGGAATATCGCTGGTCGCCCGGCAAACTCGCCGAGATCATCTCCGCCATCAATACGGGCGTGATGCTGGACATCGATCTGGCCATCAGCGCCTATCAGGATGCGCTGGAGCGCGACAAGCAGGAACAGGCCGAACTCATCATCAGCAGCATCGGCACGGGCTTGGATGCGCTGGCCAAGGGCGAGCTTACCCATCGCGTGACGGCCGACCTCAAGGGTCCTTTCGCCAAGCTGAAGGAAGATTTCAACGGCGCCGTGGACCGGCTGGCGGGCACCATGCAATCCGCACTGTCCTCGATGTCGGGCATCTCCACCGGTGCCGGTGAAATCAGCCAGGCCGCGGACGATCTGTCCAAGCGGACCGAGCAGCAAGCCGCCAGCCTCGAAGAAACCGCCGCGGCCCTGGAAGAGATTACCGTCACGGTCAAGAAGACGGCGCAGAACGCCAAGGAGGCCAGCAGCATCGTTTCCAACGCCAAACAGGCGGCGGAAAATAGCGGCCAGGTGGTGGACACTGCCATCCAGGCGATGAGCGAGATCGAGCAATCGTCTAAGCAGATCACCGACATCATCGGCGTGATCGACGAAATCGCCTTCCAGACCAACCTTCTCGCCTTGAATGCCGGCGTTGAAGCGGCCCGGGCAGGCGACGCGGGCCGCGGCTTTGCCGTGGTCGCTTCGGAAGTGCGTGCGCTGGCGCAGCGTTCCTCGGAAGCCGCCAAGGAGATCAAGGGTCTGATCAAGCAGTCGGGCGAGCATGTGGGCAAGGGCGTCCGCTTTGTCAGCGAGACCGGCGAAGCCCTTAAGAAGATCGCGCAACAGGTGATCAATATCGATGCCCTGGTAAGCGAGATCGCCCAGGCTGCCCAGCAGCAATCGACCGGCGTCGAAGAAGTCAACACCGCCGTGGGTCAGATGGACCAGATGACCCAGCAGAATGCCGCAATGGTGGAACAGAGCACCGCGGCGTCGCGCAATCTCGCCAATGAAACCGATGAGCTCTCGCAAATGATGGGCTTCTTCAAGATCGGCGCCGCCGCGGCGCATCCCGAGGCCACTCCGGCGGCTCGCGCTCCGGCTGCCCGTGCTCCTGCCGCGCCTGCCCCCCGTGCGGCCGAGCCCAAGCGCAAGGCGGCTGCGGCGCCGTCACGACCGCGCACGGTGGGTAATCTCGCCGTGAGCCAGGCCGAAGACTGGTCGGAATTTTGATGAGGCGGGCCGATGGAAAATCTCGAACCGACTCCCGAGCGGGTTGATGAACTGACTCTGCCGGAGAATTCCGATCTCGGCGCCTGCCCCGGGATAAAGGACGCGCTGATGCGCGCCCTGACCCAAGGCGAGGGCGTGCGGATCGATGCCGGCAAGGTCCACACGATCGGAACGCCAATGATGCAGTTGCTGGCGGCGGCAAAACCTTCCTTCGACGCGAAGGGGTCCGGCGGGATGACGATTGTCAACCCATCCGAGCGGTTCGGCGAAGTGAGCAGGGTGTTGGGTCTCACTGCCGTCTTCCAGGGAAGCGAGAGTTGATATGGCGAAGACTATTCTCACGGTGGACGACTCCCGCACCATGCGCGATATGCTCAAATTCGCGCTCGTCGGCGCCGGACACGAAGTCATCCAGGCGGAGGACGGCGTCCAGGGCTTGGAAGTGCTGGCCAATTGCGGACATGTCGACGTGATCATCACCGACATCAACATGCCGCGTATGGACGGTTATGGCGTGATCGAACAGGTTCGCCGCGACCCGCAACGCCGTGGCATTCCCATCCTGGTCCTTACCACCGAGAGTGAGCCCGCCAAGAAACAGCGCGCGCGCGATGCGGGCGCCACGGGCTGGATCGTCAAGCCGTTCGACAGCGAGAAACTTCTGGCTGCCGTGCAGCGCGTGACCCAATAGGGACCCCATGGATCCGCTGGACGCAATTAAACAGACCTACTTCCAGGAATGCGACGAATTGCTGCTCGCCCTGGAAGAAGGCTTGCTCGCCATGGAGAGCGGCGAGGCCGATTCCGAGACGGTCAATGCCGTGTTCCGCGCGGTCCACTCCATCAAGGGCGGCGGTGGCGCCTTCGGCTTCACCAGCCTTGTCTCATTCGCCCATGTGTTCGAGACGGTGCTGGATCTGGTCCGCAGCAGCAAGCTCCAGGCCGGCCCCGAGGTGATCAAGGAATTGCTCCGGGCCGCCGACGGCCTGGCCGATCATGTGCGCGCGGCCCAAACCGGCACCAGTCAGGCACCGGGCTGGGATGACGACATCAAGGCTTCCTTGTCCGTGCTGGCAGGGGAAACGCCCAAGCCCGCCTCGGCGGAAGCGGAAGCCGAAGCCGAAGAGGAGCCCGCATTCACGCCCATGGGCTTCGTCTTCGACGATGAACCAGCGCCGCCCGCCGCGGCCCCCAAATGGCGCATTCATTTTCGCCCCCATCCCGCTCTTCTGGCCAAAGCCAATGAGCCCTTCCTGATCCTGCGGGAGCTGGCTGGCCTGGGGCAGTACAACGTCACCGCCGACCTTTCCACTTTGCCATCGCTTGCCGATTTCGCGCTCGACCAATCCTACCTCGCCTGGGACGTGGAGCTCGAGACCGACAAGGATCCATCCGACATCGAAGCGGCCTTCGACTTCGTCACCGGCGATTGCGAAGTCCGCATCGAGCGGCTGGAAACGCCGGCTCCGGCGCCCGTGGCGGTCGAGGCGCCGCCGGCTCCGCCTGTACAAGAGGAGACGCTGCAGGCCGCCAAAACTCCGGGCGCACCTGACACCGCTGTGCAGGCGCCTCAAGAACAAGCCGGCGAGGCCGTCAAGACAGAAGCGCGGAAGACCACGGTGCGCGTCGATTTGGACAAGGTCGACCGCCTGGTCAATCTGGTGGGCGAAATGGTGATCGCCGAGGCGATGCTGCTGCAGCAGACCATCGACAGCGGCCTTCCGACCCATTCGCCGGTCAACAACGCGGTGAAAGATCTCGATCATTTGTTGCGCGACCTGCAGGAAAGCGTGATGGCGATCCGCACCCAGCCGGTCAAATCGGTGTTCCAACGCATGCCGCGCCTGGTGCGCGAACTCGCGTCCCAGACGGGTAAGCCGGCGCGTCTTCTCACCGAAGGCGAAGCGACGGAGGTCGACAAGACCGTGATCGAGCGGCTGGGCGAACCGCTGACCCACATGATCCGCAATGCCATCGACCATGGTCTGGAGCCGGTCGAGGACCGCATCAAGGCCGGCAAGCCCGAGGAAGGCACCGTCCGCCTCAGCGCTCAGCATCGCGGCGGCCGCATCGTGATCGAAGTGTCCGACGATGGCGGCGGCATCAACCGCGAGAGGGTCAAGGCCAAGGCGATCGAAAAAGGCTTGATCGCAGCCAACGCCACGCTCGCCGACGAAGAGATCGACAATCTGATCTTCCTGCCCGGCTTTTCCACCGCGAGCGCCGTGTCGGATATTTCCGGCCGGGGCGTGGGCATGGATGTGGTGCGCAAGAGCATCAGCGATCTTGGGGGCCGTATCATCATCAATTCGGTGCCCGGAAAGGGAAGCCGCTTTATCCTTACCCTGCCGCTCACGCTCGCCGTGCTCGACGGCATGCTGGTGGGCGTGGGCGAGGAAACCTTCGTGGTGCCGCTATCCCACGTCGTGGAGTCCTTGCGCCCGCCAAAAGAGGATATCCGCCATTTCGGCCCCTCCTCGCGGCTTCTCAATGTCCGGGGCACCTATGTGCCCATGCTGGGCGTGGGCCAGCTCCTGGGTTGGCCGGACGGCAAGGCCGCCACCGGCGAAGGCGTGATCATCCTGGTGGAAAGCGACGGCACCGGCCGCCTTGCCCTGGAAGTGGAGCGCATCATCGGCCAGCGCCAGGTCGTGATCAAAAGCTTCGAGGACAATTATCGCAGCGTCCAGGGGATTGCCGCGGCCACAATTCTGGGCGACGGGCGCGTGGCCCTGATCCTCGATATCGAAAGCTTGATTGTCAGCGGGCGCGCAACCCAGGCCGCGTCCCGCATCGCCGCAGGAGGTAAAGCATGATCGACTCGAACAACATCGAAAACCACACCCGCCGCCAATTCATCACCTTTATTATTGCCGGCCAGGAATTCTGCGCCGACATCATGTCGATCCGCGAAATTCGCGGCTGGACCAGCACCACCGTCTTGCCGCATTCGCCGGAATATGTGCGCGGCGTGATCAATCTGCGCGGCAACGTGCTGCCGGTGATCGATCTCAAGTGCCGGTTGGGCATGGGCCGCACCGAGGCGACGGCCACACATGTCATCATCGTGGCCGCCGTGGGCGGACGCACCGTGGGCCTGCTGGTCGATGCGGTGTCCGACATCTTCTATGCCGCCGACTCCGATGTTCAGCCGGCGCCCGATCTCAGCCGGACGGCGGATCTGGACTGCATCGAAGGCATCGCCGTGGCCGACAGCCGCATGATCTCTGTGATCGGCATGCCGGCGCTGCTGGCCGGACTGTCGGGCAGACTGGACCAGGCGGCGTGATCGCATGACAGTGCATCAAAAATCACCCGCACTGGCGGTGCCGGATGGAGAGTTCCCCCTCACCTGGGAGGACTTCCATCGTATCGCCGCTCTGGTGCATGGCCAGTCCGGCATCGTGCTGGGCGATGGAAAGGCGAACCTGGTCTATTCGCGCCTGGCGAAGCGGCTGCGTGCCATCGGATTGCGCAATTTCCACGATTATTGCGATTTGGTGCAGAGTGAACAAGGCACCGCCGAGCGCGGCGCCCTGATCTCCGCGCTGACAACCAACGTCACCCGATTCTTCCGCGAAGAACATCATTTCAAATATCTCGAAGAGAAAGTCTGGCCGGAGCTGGGCCGCGCGTCACGGCGCCGGGCCCGTATCTGGTCGGCCGGTTGCTCGTCGGGCGAGGAGCCCTATTCGATCGCCCTCAGCCTGGTCCATGCCATCAAGGATCCCGCCCAGCGCGACATCCTGATCCTGGCTTCCGATCTTGACCCCGTGATGGTCGCGCAAGGGCTGGCCGCCAGCTATCCCATGGCGCGGCTGGCGGATATCCCCGTCGCCTATCGCGACAATATCGTGCGCGAAGAAGCCGAAGGTCAATTCACCTTCTCGCCCAAGGTATGTGACCTGATCCGTTTCCGCGAACTCAACTTGATCGGCTCCTGGCCTGTCCGCGGCAAGTTCGACGTCATCTTCTGCCGCAACGTGATGATCTATTTCGATGAAGAAACCCAGAACCGCATCTGGGGCCACTTCGCCGAGGCGCTCTTGCCGGGTGGCACGCTCTGCATCGGTCATTCCGAGCGGATTGATCTCGGCCAGCATCCGTTCGATCTGGTCGGCCAGACCATCTACCGGAGGAAATCATGACCAAGCCGGTACGCGTTCTTATCGTCGACGATTTCCGCCACCATCCGCGGCCTGCTCAAAGCCATCCTGGCGCGCGATCCGGAGATCGAGGTGGTCGGCGCGGCGTGCGACGCGGCGACCGCCCGGACCATGATCAAGGAATTGGTGCCCGATGTGATCACGCTCGACGTGGAAATGCCCGACATGAACGGGCTGGAATTCCTGGAACGGATCATGCGGCTGCGCCCCATGCCGGTAGTGATGATCTCCACACTCACCCAGCAAGGTGCCGACGTCACGTTGGCCGCGCTGGAAATGGGCGCGGTGGATTATTTCCCCAAGCCGACCGAGGACGTCGCTGCGAGCCTGGCGCAGGCGGCCCATGAACTGGCCGCCAAGATCAAGGCTGCCGCTGCCGCCAATGTGCGCGGCCGCCGCGCGGCCAACGCCAACACGCCCCAGATCCCCATGGGTTACGCCCCGGGCGACTTTGTCATCGCCATGGGGTCCTCGACCGGCGGCGTCGAAGCCTTGATCGAAGTGCTCACGCATTTTCCGGAAAATTGCCCGCCTACGGTCATCACCCAGCATATGCCGGCGCACTTCACCACCAGCTTCGCGCAGCGTCTCGACCGCCTTTGCCAGCCTTCGGTCTGCGAAGCCAGCGACGGTGCACCGTTGAAAGTCGGCCAGATCTATCTCGCACCCGGCGGCGAGGCCCATTTGCAGATTCAGCGCGGACCGGCCTTGGTCTGCCGGCTGACGCGAAGCGATACGGTGAGCGGCCATCGCCCGTCGGTCGATATGCTGTTTTCTTCGGTCGCCGAGGTCTCGCGGGCCAAGGCTGTCGGCGTGATCCTGACCGGAATGGGGCGCGACGGCGCCAGCGGCCTGCTCGCGATGCGCAAAGCGGGAGCCTACACCATCGGCCAGGATGAAGCCACATGCACCGTTTACGGCATGCCGCGCGTGGCTTTCGAAACCGGTGCCGTCGCCAAGCAGCTTCCCTTGGAGGCCATCGGTCTCGCCATCCTCAAACACACCCAGCGCGCCCATGAAAGGAGTGCCTGAGCATGCCTGCCGCAGCGAAGATCAAAGCCGTGGTCGTTGACGACCAATTGACCATGCGGACGCTGGTGCGCAGCAGTCTGCAGCAAATCGGCGTCACCGACGTGCGCGAATATCCCGGCGCCCAGGAGGCCCTCAGCAATCTCAAGGCACAGGGCGCGCATCTGATTCTATCCGACTTCAACATGCCGCAAATGGACGGTTTGCAGTTCCTGCGCGCCGTCAGAACTGACGAGCAGCTCAAGAGCTCCGCCTTCATTCTTCTTACGGGGCGCGCGGACGCAGACCTCGTCAAGCGGGCGGCGCAGTTCGGCGCCAACAATTACCTGGTCAAACCTTTTACCGTGGCGGCGCTCAAAGAGAAGCTCGAACAGGTGTTCGGGCCGCTGACACAATAGGGATTATTTTCGTGCTCGCTTCGGCTCAACCCGCAACCTTAAGAAGCCATCTGCGCCACTATCAGGACGCGCGGGACGGATTCTGCCATGTCCAGCTGATGCAGGGCGATACCTACGTCACCGCCGATGCCAACGAAGTCCTGGTGACGATTCTGGGTTCCTGCATCGCAGCCTGCATCCGCGACCCAAGGCTCAAGCTTGGTGGGATGAACCATTTCCTGCTGCCGAACGGCAGCGATTCCGGGCGGGATCCCCGCTGCTATGGCATCAACGCCATGGAATTGCTGATCAATGAATTGCTCAAGCAGGGCGCCAGCCGTGACCGGCTGGAGGCGAAGATTTTTGGCGGCGCCAATGTGATGCCGGGCTTGTCCGATATCGGCGCGCGCAACGCCGAGTTCGCCGAGCAATTCCTGCGCGATGAAGGAATCTCCGTCACCGCGTCATGCACGGGCGGGAATTTCGCCCGCAAGATTTCAGTTCTGGCCCAATACCGGCCGTGCGCGCCAGGCCTTTGTGCGCGACGATGTGGCCTCGATCGCCGCCAGCGAATTGACCAGTCAGCGTAATATGAACCGCGCCACGGCCGGCGACGTGGAAATGTTCTAGGGGCGCGCGGGCATGTCCGGCAGCAAAACATCCAAGCATCTTCTGACGACTGCGCTGCCGGCAGTGGCGGACGAATTGACCGATCTGGCGTTGGAAGTCGCGGCTTTGGGGGAGGATCTGTCCTCCGACACATTGACACCCGCGACCCGCATCCAGGCGATGCAGAAATTCGACGCACTGTCCCAGGCGCTTGGCGCGTTTGCCCATGTCCTGCGCGGCCTGGGCCACGGCCACCCCCGCGACGAGCACGACGCCATGCCGGAATTGTTGGAGAAAATCCCCTTCTTCGATGTGCGGGAAAGATTGCGATCGAAAATTCTTCCGCATTCCACGCCAACGGAGCTCGCTTCTTTTCCCGACGATATCTGGTTCGAGTGCTGAAGATCGAGACACGATAATGTCAACGGTCAATTTCTCAAAAATATATGCCCTGGTGGTGGACGACGACCATTATTCCACCGACATACTGGGCCAGATATTCCGAGGCTTCGGGCTGACCCAATTTCAGGTCGTCGATACGGTGGCGGCAGCGCGCGAGTTCATCGAGAAAGTCGAAATCGATCTTCTGATTTGCGAAGCCTCGCTCCCCGACGGCACGGGAATCGACCTGGTAAACTGGATGCGCCATCTTCCTTCCGTTCCCTTGAAATCCACCCCCGTGGTCATGCTCACCTCCTACACGCATATGGCCAACGTTGTCGGCGCGCGCGATGCCGGCGCCAATACCGTGGTTCGCAAGCCCGTTTCGCCGAAAGTCCTCCTCAATCACATCATGTGGGCTGCCGCCCAAGAGCGTCCCTTCATCGAGACCGATGTGTTCGTGGGTCCGGATCGCCGCTTCAAATTCACCGGACCGCCGGACGGCGTGGGCCGCCGGCAGGGCGATGTCCCGCTGGAAATCGGCGAGGCCAAAGAGCCCAACATGAGCCAGGAAGAATTGAACTCGGCCTTCAAACCGACGCGGATGACCATCGAATGAGCCCGACCCGCAAATCCACTGCACGTCCCGGCAGACGGGGACGGCCCAAGGTCATCATGCACATGCGCAACCGCTTGGCCGAGAAGCTGGCGCAACGCGGTGGCATAAGCGCAAAACAGGCCATCCAGGTGGCAACCGCGAATGTCGAGACTCTGAGGGAACCGTATCTCGCAGCAATTCCTGGAGAGATCTCGGCCTTGGGGGCCATCCTGGCCTCCCAGTCTTCCACCCGCGTCACCCGGGCTCAGTTGAAAGCGCTGCAAGAACGCGCGGGCTTCATTCTGACGCTGTCAGGCACTTTCGGCTGCGATCTCCTCGATGTCGTGACCAAGAAATTCTGCGACCTTTGCAGCGGCATGATGGAGCAATCCCTGGACGACAGCGCGCCGCTCAAAATTCATATCGAGGCCATGCGGCTGGTTAGTCCGGGCGCGGTTCTGGTGAATGACGAGGCCGCCGCGACTTTGCTTCTGGAACATCTGGGCAAGATCCACGACCATCTGAATATAAGGGCGATCGGCGCGACCTATGCGGCGGCATGTCCCGACATTCCGCCTGCCGCCCTCATCGCGGCGGGCTGGTAGGTCGCGCGTGGAAAATAGCGAAGAAGATCTCTTGGCGCGGTCGATGATCCACTTGTATGGCGCTGGCGCCATAGAGCGGGCGTATAATCATGCTCATGCCGACGCTCTGATCCATGATGAAATGGGAGCCGCGCGCTGGCGCAGGGTCATGCTGCTCATCGCCAAATTTCTGGCCCCCGAAGACGACGCCGACTATCCCGGCGACGGCCTGAGCTAGATCAGAAGTTCCGCGGCCGTTCGTTCCAGATTTGCGGCTGTCGCTGCCAGCATCTCGGAAAGCGGGCGCTCGACCCGGTTGATCGAATAGGCAGCCTTGAGCCCGATGGCGCTCACCTGTTCGGGCGTCAGCGATAAAGCGCCGCACAGCGCGATCACCGGCGTGTCCGCCGCGCGGGAGCAGACGCCCTGGATCAATTTTCCCTGGCCGCTTTGCTGGTCGAGTTTGCCTTCGCCGGTGATGATGAGATCGGATTCGCGCGCCGCTTGCTGAAATTCCACCAGATCGAGAACCACATCGATCCCGCGTTTCAGCGTCGCGTGAAGGAAAGCCAGTGCACCGAAGCCGAACCCTCCCGCGGCGCCGGCGCCGGGAACCTCCGCCAGACCCTTAAGCCCCAATTGCGCCTCGGCAAGCCGGGCGATATGGCGCAGACCCAGATCCAGTTGCCGCAAGCTTTGCTCGTTGCCGCCTTTCTGCCGGCCATAGATGAAAGCCGCGCCGGAAAGACCGAACAGGGGACTGGTGACATCGCAAAGAACCGTCACCTCCTCGAACAGGATTTCGTCCGGCGGAATGATGCGGGCAATGTCCTGGAGAGCGCTCCCCACGGGCTGCACCTGCTTTCCTCGCGGGTCCAGGAATTTCCAACCCAGCGCCGCCGCCGCCCCGATCCCCGCATCGTTGGTGGCGCTACCACCCAGCGCGAGCAGCACATGCCTCGCCCCCCGCGCCCTGGCATCGGCCAGCAATTGGCCGGTCCCGTAGGTGGAGGTGCGGAGCGGATCGCGCTCGGCCAGCGTGAGGCGCTGCAATCCGGAAGCTTCCGCCATTTCCACCACCGCCGTCGTGCCATCGGCGGAGAGGCCATAGGACGCCTTGACCGGACGCAACAGGGGGTCGGTGACGTCGACCGGGACCGGCGTCAAGGCCAAGGCACGGCGCAGGATGGCGAGCAGGCCCTCCCCACCGTCCGATAAAGGCATCTCCCTCACCTCCACTCCCGCGCGGCCATGCCTGAGCCCCCTGGCGATGGCGTGGCAGACCTCCTCGGCGGGAAGGGCGTCCTTGAAGGAATCACACGCAATCAGGATGCGCATGGGCCTCGAAAATGTTTGGCAATCGCCATTTTTGCTCTAACCTCCTGCAAGGCCATTGGGGGAAGATGATGGGGACTTGGCATCAGGTCTACGACCCGTTTCACAATGTCATTCTATCGACGATCATCGCGGCGCTTCCCATCGTACTGCTCCTGGCCCTGATTGCCAGCGGCAAGGTGAAGTCCCATTGGGCCGCCCTCATCGCCCTGGCAACGACAATCATCGTGGGTGTCTTCGCTTTCGGCATGCCCGCCGACATGGCAGCGAAAGACACGGTCTATGGTTTCGTCGCCGGCTTCTTTCCCATCGGCTGGATCATCGTCAATGTGATCTTCCTCTACCGCTTGACGGTGGACAAAGGCCACTTCGCCGTTTTCCAATATTCCATGGGCCGTATCACCAACGACCGGCGGCTGCAGCTCATCATCATCGCCTTCTGCTTCGGCGCCTTCTTCGAAGGCGCGGCGGGCTTCGGCACACCGGTGGCAGTGAGCGCGGCCATGCTGATGGGCCTGGGCTTTTCGCCCCTGGCGGCGTCGGGCCTTTCGCTCTTGGCCGATACCGCGACCGTGGCATTCGGGGCGCTGGGCGCTCCCATCACCGCTCTTTCTACTGTGACGGGGCTTGATCCCCTCGTCCTCAGCAAGATCATCGGCCGCCAGTCGTCGGTCTTCTCGCTGATCATCCCCTTCGTGATGGTCTATATGTTCTGCGGCTGGAAGAAGATGTGGGAGGTCTGGCCGGCGCTTCTGGTCGCCTCGCTTTCCTTCACTATTCCCGCCTATCTCATTTCCAATTACAGCAATCCCTATATCGTTGACGTGGTGGCGGGCGCGACCGCCTTGGGCGGCATCGTGTTGTTCCTGCGCGTCTGGCAGCCGAAACACATCATGACCGACGCCCGGCTCAGGATCGCGGACGATTCCCACAGCGACGTGAAGCCGCCCGTTCCACTGACGGTCGCGCCCACCACCGGTCAGATGATCAGCGCCTGGGTCCCATGGCTTATTCTTTGTGTGGTCGTCGCTTTCTGGGCCACCAACTCATTCAAGCACATGGTCAATCCTCTGTTCTCGCCCGTCTATCATGTGCCCGGCGTGGACAAGATGATCACCCAGATGCCACCCGCATTCCCCAAGCCCACGCCCCTGACGGTGGCGTTCCCCTTCACCTTCCTGAGCTATGCCGGAACGGGAATATTGGTGGCGGCAATCATCGCGGGTTTTGTGATGGGTTTCTCGCCGCTGTCATTGATCAAGCATTATGCCCGGACCTGCTATGTGGTGCGTTATCCCATCCTCACTATCACCGCCATGCTGGCTCTGGGATCGGTCACCAGCGCCGCGGGCCTGGATGGCACATTGGGATTGGCCTTCGCTCATACCGGCTTCTTCTATCCTTTCTTCGGCACCATGCTGGGGTGGCTGGGTGTCGCCGCCACCGGCTCCGACACCGCCGCCAACACGCTGTTCGGCGCGCTGCAGATGATCACCTCGCACCAGCTCGGGGTTTCTTCGGTGCTGATGGCAGGCTCCAATTCCACCGGCGGCGTGATGGGCAAGGTCATCTGCATCTCGTCCATCGTCGTAGCCGTGGCCGCCACCGGCTGGCAGGGCGGGGAAGCACGCATTTTGCGGTTCGTTTTCTGGGCATCGGTGCTGTTGGGCTGCGGCGTGGGTATTCTCGCCATGCTGCAGGCCTATGTCTGGCCCTTCACCCTGACCGTGCCGCCGGGCTGAAGCCACTTACATATAAGCCGCGGGACCGGACATGCTTCTCCTGATTGGTCTTTTCGCGGTTGCCCTATGGGCAGGCATTCAGAACGCGCTGGCCGGCGGAGGGTCTTTTTTTACCTTGCCGGCCTTGATGCTGACGGGCATGGACGCACGGGCTGCCAACATCACATCCACCATCGCGCTTTTTCCCGCCCAGGTCGCCACTGGCCTTACCGGACGCGAGAATGTCTCCGGCGCGGCGGGCCTGTCCTTCGCCACCCTGACCGCGATCAGCCTGGTGGGCGGCGTGGCCGGGGCAGTGCTGCTTCTGGTGACGCCGGCGGATTTCTTCGCCCGCCTTGTGCCTTGGCTTGTCCTGTTTGCCACGGCGGTTTTTGCCTGGGGAAGTTTCGGCGCGCACCGCAAGGCAGGTCCTCGGATCGGCTTGGCTGGCGCCGCGCTGGGACAGTTCCTGATCTCGGTCTATGGCGGCTATTTCGGCGGCGGCATCGGCTTTTTGATGTTGGCGGTATTGAGCGCCACCGGAATGAAGGTGCGGCCCGCCGCCGCCACCAAAAATGTCCTGGCCGCGGTAATGAATGCCTCGGCGGTGGCCATCTTCGTCTTTTCCCCTGCAGTGCATTGGGCCCAGGCCGGGATCGCCTGTGCGGGGGCGGTGATTGGCGGCATCGCCGGCGGTCTTCTGCTCAAACGCGTCAATGAAAAGGTCCTCAAAATCGCGGTGATCGTGATCGGCGTGGCGCTGACGGTCGCCCTGTTCCTGCACGCATTCTAGGCGCGGCTCTCAATCCGCCAGAGGATTGGGGCGGAGCTGGAAATGCACCACCTTGCTGGTCTGACCCTTGCCGCCTTCGATATGCGCGGCCGAGCGCGTCGAATAGGTAGACCAGAGCCCGCGGCCTTTCCAACCCGCACTCGCGTTATCGATGCGCCCATCCATACCCTTGGCGTAATAGCCCATGGGATAAGGCACGCGCAGCACCACCCATTTGCCGTTCACATAGGCGTCAAGCGCATCGGACTCGTTGGCGGTGGCGATCGGTACATTCGTCCCCAGTCCCAGCGTGTCGTGCTGATCGACCCAAGTGTAATAGGACGCTTCGGCGCCCGCGCCGGGCGTTCCTTTCACGCTTTCGAACTCAGGACCGGGCAGATGGTGCAAGCTCCAACCTTCAGGACATTGGCGGCCCGTCGCATTTGGGCCGTTGAGAGGTCCTTTGCATTTGCGCCGGTCGAAGCTGGCGAGATGACCGCTGGCCAACGATGCCCACACCACGCCATCGCTTGAGATGTCCATGCCACGGGGCGAAAACCCCCAACCGGCGGACGCCACGCGTTCGTCCTTCCACGGCACGTCATAATATTCGGAGAGCATGGTCTTGGGATCGAAGCGGACGACCCCGCCGGGAAAGCCCAGCACCGAACCCCAGACCGAACCGTCGGCGGGATTGGGCGCCACGCCATAGGTGCCGGCCAGGATGCGCTTGTCCTTGGCCGGATCGAGCTTGGCATCGGGTTCGACCCAATCATCACGCCGCCCATTGCCATTGGTATCGAGAATGAAGGGCGCCCAATGCTGCGCCTTGGCCGCGTCATGGCTGCGGTCGAACTCCGCCACATCGAGCCAGCCAATGGCAGGCGCCTGCGACCCGCCCGCGCTGAACCACAGGCGGTCTTCCGTGTCGAACTGAAGATGATGGGTGGGAAAACAAAGATCGATCGGCGTCACCGCCTTGGTCTTGGGATCGTACAATTCCGCCTGGCGGCCTGAATTCTCCAACGGAAATGCCTGCGCCGAGGGCTGGGACGATCCTTTGCGGCAGAAGGCGGGATCGGCGGCGGCGCGGATGCGCGCGGTGTACCAAAGACGTCCCTCGCCATCGAACATGGGATTATGCACGGTGGTGTGGCTGTTCCAGATCGGCGTGCTTCCCCAATAAGGCGAAGGCGCATAGATGGTGTTGTCGGCGGAAGTCGGCGTGTCGGCATCGCGCCACTTGGTCTTTACGAAGCCGGTCGTGTTGTGGACGGGATCGAGCCAGGGCAGATCGTCCGAGCTTTCCTCGGGCGAGCCATAGATGATGCCGTTTGCATTGACCGTGGGTGTGCGGCGGTCGGTCGAAATCTCGTCATGCAGATAGGATGTGGGCGTTGCCCAGTCCCACAGAGTGATGACCACATTGCGCTCAATGCCTTGAGGACGCGCAGGATGCGCGTGGGGAAGCGCGCCTTTGGCGATGGCGTCCGTCCAGTCGGCGAAGAGCCTCAACGCCCGCGCCGTGTCCATCTGCCCGATGGAAGAAATCATATTGCCGCCCGCCTGGCCGGATTGAATACGGCGCTCCCAGGCATCGGTGGAACTCGCGAACTTGCCCAATGATGGGGGAAATGTGCGCGTCGCGTGGTCGCCGATCTGATGGCAAGTGATGCAGCCGTCGGTTTTGACCATGCGCAGCCATTGGCCCTGATCCTTGAGATTGGCGGCCATGCCGTTGCCGTGCACACCTGTACCTGGAAACAGATTTTTGTCCGGGATCTGCAACATCGCGTACCAATAGATCGCCGGGTAGTAGGCGGCCGCGGCAGCCTCATTGGGCGCGGTTACGGCATGAAGCGCCACACTTTGACCGGGCGCGGATCGGGTCTTTGGGGGAATCCACCAAGCCATAGCCGCGAACCCAAACGCTGTAGCGCGCCTTGGGCAGATCGGGCAGAAGAAAGCGGCCTTGATCGTCGGTGACCACGATCTTGGTGTATTTGGTGGGAAGATCCGCGGTCTCGGCGATCACCCAGACGCCTGCCTCGGGCCCATGCGCGCCCGTGACCACGCCACCGAGGTCATTTGCGCCGACCGAGACGGCCGCGGTTGAGACCGGTTGCGCATGAAGAGCCAGGGGCACCGCCGAAGGAACGGCAAGGAATGCCGCTGTCACGAGTGATTCCAGGCTGGGCCTTTTGACCATGTCGACCTCCCGGTTTTGTCCGTAAATCTTATCAGCTTTTGCTGATTTGCGTATGGCGGAAAGGCCGGGCGAAGCTGGCTAAGCACGCGTCATTTCCCTAAGCTTCCTCGATGAAATCGCTTCTTGCCGCCGCATTTTCGCTTATCGCCACCTCGGCGCTGGGTGCGCCGTTGACGGGTGTGGACCTTTTGACCGGCGCCGGCCTGTCGCCAGCTTCGACGGCCGTAGACGCCTTGCGTCTGCATGGCCCCGGCCAGCCCATGGGCAAGGATGGAGTCGAATTCCTCACCAAAGGATCGAGCAGCGATGCCTGGCTCACTTTCATTCCGGGCAAGCAGGTCTATGTCGATTGCGATGAAGCCCCCCCTACCCTGCCTGATGATTCCATCGGCGCGCTTTGCCGTATCGCCACGGGTCCCGACTGGAAAGCGGCGCTTGCGGAGTTGCAGGACGCCCTCAAGCAGGGCGAACCGCGCGAGGTTGGAGCCGGGATCAACACCGCCTCGCCCCCCAGTGACGAACAGGTGGGCCATACCGTCTCCGGCGCCGACGAAGGCAATGGCGACGACGATGACGATGCGTTTTTCGAAGTCGCCCGCACCTTCCATGTGCCCGGCTACACGATCGGGGTGGAGACCTGCCCCCGCATCAAGACCACGCGCAACGGCAATTGGCACGCCGGCGTGTTGATCACCTGGACGCGGACCTGACGCCGTCTTTCTTGCGAGCGCGATGCTTCTCGCCAGTTGCGTGCATGTAAAAAGCCGCCGCCGGCGCTTTTTGGAAAGCCTGCCGGCGGCGCATCGACCGTAAGACCCCAAGGGGACCGGGGTACGGTTCATTCCTGTCGGCCCTAAGGCCGCAATTCCTTGGTTACATGTTGTAGCGGACACCCAAGGTAAAGGTGCGGCCGATCATGTCGTACAGGGTGCGATTGCCGAAGCTGGACGAGTCAATCAAATAGCTGGGGTTCGGCGGCGGATCGCGGTCGAACAGATTGTTGATCGTGAGGAAGCCTTGCAGCTGATCGGTGATGTCATAGGACAGGGTCGCGTCCGAGTACCAGACATTGCCCAATATGTTCGGAGAGATCCCCAGGCCGTTGTCGTTGGTGTTGTCGAAGTGACCACCACCCACCATGCGCTCCTGGAAGAAGACGTGATAGGGACCGGTGATATAAGTCGCTGAGACCAACCCGTTCCATTTCGGCGTGGAATTGTTCTCGATGTCGCCGGCATATTGCAGCGGCGGCGCGCCGATGATGTCGGTGGTGAACTGACCCAGATAGCTGGTGAGCAGGCGCAGCCGCAGATGGCCACCCAGGTCGGAGCTGATATCTGACATGTCCTGGTCATAGGACGCTTCCATATCCACGCCTTTGACCAGACGGTCCGCGGCGTTGAAATAGGGAAGCAGGACGCGCGATAGCGTGCCTGACGGATTGCGGATGATGAAACCGCACTGCTGCGCCGAACCGTCCTGGCAGAAATTCAATTCCTGCTGCGCACTCAAGGTCGCGATCGCGTCATGAACGTTGATGGAATAATAATCCACCGACGCGGTCAGACCCGGCAGGAATTGCGGCTCGAACACGGCGCCAAAGGTGAGCGTATTGGCGATTTCGGGTTTGAGCGCGGTATTGCCCACGGCGCCGGTCAGGACGCTGAAGGTCTGGCCGCCATTCTGCGGATCCTGAACGATCGAGGTGCCCTGGCTGGAACCCTGATACAGCTCGCCCAAATTGGGCGCGCGAATATCGGTCGAACGGCTGAGGCGGAAGCGCAAGCCGGTGATGGGCTCATAGACCGCACCCACCTTCCACGGTTCCACATTGCCCGAAAGGCTGTAGTCGACATAGCGGGCGGCAGCATTGACGCTGAGCGAATTGGCCCAGGGCACGTTCTTGAGCAGCGGCAATTCCGTTTCCGCGAAGCCTTCATAGACTTCGTAGCCGCCGGCTGCGGGCTGGGGATTGGTGCGCTCATAACCGCCCAAGGTATTGACCAGACCCGCCGGATAACCGGGGATGCCGGCGCCGGTGCGGATTTCCTGAGACTGCGCGTCGCTGGTCTGGCGGAATTCTTCTTTCCGGTAGGTGCCGCCAAAGGCGAGCGAGGCGGCGCCACCGGGCAGATCGAACAGATCGCCGCTTACGCTGAAGTCGGCAACATCCTCTTCGAGATTGACGTACTCGATCGCCGTACCCGTGACGTAGTTGAGCGCAGCCTGTGACGGCGCGCCATTGCCGAAAATATCCAACGGCACGCAGCCATTGGTGGGATTGGTGAGCGTGGTCTGGCAGACGATCTGGCCGCTGGCGGGATTCACCACAGCGTCCGCCGCCTGATAAAGGCGGTCCGAGATCGGGTCGTCATGCGTCTTGTAGAAGTTGTAGTCTTTGCCGACCTGGCCGTAGAGATGATAGGCCCAAGTGTCCCAGAACTTGCCGTCCAGGCCCGCTGTCGCCGTGCCACTGTTGGTGATGGCGTTCATGTAGGGAATGGCGATGTCGGGACTTTCGCGGCCCACCGTGAAGGACGTGATGGTGGGATGCGCCGCCAGATAGGTTTGAAGCGACTGTGGCAGGAAGGCGTTGTTGGGGAAAATGGTGAAGGCGGTCGAGCTCAGCTCGAAGGTGGGCAAGCTGTTGTATTTGACGTTGTTCTGCGAGCCCATCAACTGGATGTAGCCCGAAAGGCTGTCGCTGAAATCATAAGTTACGTGGGTGAAGAACTGGTCGCGGCGCTGAAAGGGCTGCAGCGTCAACAGCAGGCTTTCGTCATAGCCGCCACCGCCCTGCATAAAGGCGGCGGAAACGTCATTGCCATATTGGAACGCGGTAGCCTGTCCATCAGGCAGGAAGGTGGTGCCTTTCAATGCGGTGTTGGTGATGAGACCGCCCAAGGACGCCACCGAGGAATAGGGCGCGGTCACGACAATCTGCGTGGTATTGGTGGGCGATACCGGAAGTGCGGGATTGAAGTTGGGGTTGGTGATGGCCCCGGTTGCGCGCGAAGTCCAATCGCGATTCTGGGCGGTGCCGACGCCGTAGTCGGTATAGTGGAGCGCGCTGGCGACGACGTGGAGGCGATCATTGAGGAAGGATTGACCGCCGGTCACGTCCAGTTTGTAATTGGCCGCATCGCCATATTCCGAGATGCCCCCTTGCGCGTTCGCCTTGAGGCCTTCGAATTTGTCATTGAGAATGAAGTTGACCACACCGGCCACGGCGTCGGAACCGTACGCCGCCGAAGCGCCACCCGTGACGACATCCACGCGCTGGATCAGGGCTTCGGGAATCTGGGCCGCGTCAACCGCGCCCAGCGACGCGTCCGGCACCATTCGGCGTCCGTCAACCAGAACCAAGGTGCGCTGCACGCCCAGTCCGCGCAGATTGAGATTGTCGGCGCCGTTGCTGCCGGTCGTGCCGGTGCTTTGATTCTGCACACTGGAGGAGCCGAGGAAGACCGGCATCTGCAGCAAACCGTTCACCAGATTGGTGGGCGCGGCCAATTGCAATTGGTCGGCGCTGACGACGGTGACAGGTGTGGGCGCTTCCGCGCCATTGGTGACCAGGCGCGAGCCTGACACAACGACGGTTTCCGGCGTAGTGCTGCTGGCGTCGGCCGTCTGCTGGGCAACCGAGGGCGCCGCCGCGAAAAGCGCGCTGACGCAGCTGGACCACGCAATTTTTTTGCAAAGGCGCGTGAAGGCGCGCGCTGAATGTATCGTCACTGGAATCCCCTCCCTCGGGCTATCTCTATAGTTGAGATGTTATCTTATCAGGTGTGAAATATCTTCCCACATTTGTCAACGCGATCTCACAATATAGAAGTTGTTTTGCCGGCCGGCGTGCTGCGCAGACAACAACCCAGGCGGCGCATGCGACCGGCCTGGAAATTGGCGTGAGGGAAAGTTTGGAAGGTTCCGTCCGCCTCAGAACGTCGTCCGGCCGCCGGAAATGTCGAAAGTGGCGGCGGTTGAGAAGGAACATTCCTCACTCGCAAGCCAGCACACCAAGGCCGCGTTTTCCGTCGCCTCGCCCAACCGGCCCATCGGGATTTTCGATTTCATGTAATCGATCTGGCTTTGCGGCATCTGCGAAAGGATAGGGCTTTCGAATGTTGCAGGTGTGATGCAGTTCACCAGGATACCCTTGGTCGCGAGTTCCTTGCCCAACGACTTGGTGAAGCCGATCACGCCGGCCTTTGAAGCCGAGTAGGCCGAGGCGCTGGGATTGCCTTCCTTGCCCGCCACCGAAGCGATGTTGACGACGCGCCCATAATCGTTCTCTTGCATGAAAGGCACGACTTCCCGGCAGCAATAAAAGAGGCCGGTGAGATTCACATCGATCACCCGGCGCCAACTATCGATGGGGAACTCCGTGACGGGACCGGTGGCGCCGGTGACGCCGGCGCTGGCGACCAAAATATCGATCTTTCCCAACGCCTTCTTGCTTTGCGCGGCCGCTTCCTTCACTTGCGCGTAGTCCGACACATCGATATTGCAGATGAGGCTGGGCTTGATGCTTTTCGCGGCGCTCTCAAGCGCCTCCTTGTTCGCATCCCACAACACCACGCGGCCGCCTTCCGCCACGATGCGTTTGGCCACTTCAAGACCCAGACCCGAAGCGCCTCCCGTGATCACGGCATTCCTTCCGGCGAAGCGGTCGGCGAAAATCATCATGGTGTTTCTCTTTCATGTCGATGAAGCGGAGCCGCGCGGCGAAGAATCGCCGATCAATTCCTGTGTTGAAGCAAGGAGCACGAATGCACGTCCGGATCGTTGTCAGGAACGCCCCTTTGCCCACTGCCCGGCCAGATTCATACCATATAATGCAACGACATCTAAATAATGGTATTCTGACTGTCAAATGAAACTGGCGCGGTGGCGCTGCCGTAAATCACTGCCGAAAAGGTAGAGAATCAAGCGGCGCGCTGTTTCCCGTCACCGAAGCGCGGCAGCGTTTCCGACGCTTACTGTTTCAGAATTGCAGGCAGTTCCTCGCGCTGAGTTTTTCAAGAATGGCGCGATCGACGCCGGCGATCTTGCTCAGATCATCTATGCCGGTGAAAGGGTGCTGCGCGCGCCGGGCCATCACCGCCGCCACAACCTTGTCGCTTACCTGGAGGGTCCCTTCCAGATCCTCGACCGGCGATGTGTTCACATTGATCACGGTAAGATTCTTCTGGAAGTAGTTCACCACCCGGTCGAGCTGGTCGTCGGTGCCTGTCGCGCCATAGCCGGACATTTCCTCGAAGACCTGCTCCCACCGGCTGCTGGCGCGGGGCGTGGAGAGAAATTGGGAGGCCGCGTGGCAGACCGTGCAGACCGCCGCCACGGCCTGGGCATCCTGCGGGTCGCTATCCAGATTGGATGCGGTCCTGATCGCGGCCAAATCACCTGCCAATGCCTGAACGGGAGAACTTGTCAGAAGCATAGAAGCGCCCACCACCATCCCGACGGCCGCGGACATTATGCCTACCGCCCGGCGGAGCGAACTCCACCGGGCCGTTTTGCCACCCATAATATGGTTCATCTCAGTTGTTGCGGGCCTGCTTGCCGGTTCCTGCATCCAGCGACGCGCGCCTTGCTTCGACCGCGGCCGGATCGCCTTCCGCGAACTGGTTCTCGGAGCGCGTCAGACGTCCCTTGTTGTCGAAGGCCAGTTCCAGGAACTTCTCGCTATGGATCAGATTGCCATGCTCGTCCTTGAGCTGGGCGATGATTTTGTGAGACTTCACGTCAATAACATCCCCTGACGAGGATAGCGCGATCTTCCCGTCCAGACCCATGGTGATCCAGTTGGAGGCGTGTTCCAGCTTGATGGTCTTGGTGGGGTCGAGCTTCCAATTGTCCTGACCTTCATTGTCATAGATCAGCATCTGGTTGTTGATGTCGTCGGGGACCCACATCTCGCTCTCGTCCGGCGTGAGCGCCAGACCGTGTTGCGCAGAGCCATGGCCGAAGAAATGCAGATTCGGATCGGCCCACTTGGCCTTCCACATTTCTGCCGGCGCCTCGACCCGCTTGAGAATCTTGCCCGTCTTGGCGTCGGCGATCTCGAAACCCAATAGATTGTTGAGGTTGGCATAAACGCGCGAGGCGTCGTGATTGATCACAAAGACGCGGACGTGATCGTCGAAGGTGATGGTGTGGGTCGCCTTCATCGTGGCCATGTCAGCGACCGTCATGGTGATGCCATTGGGGGCGTCGAACACCGTCTTTCCGTCCGCGCTCATAGCCATATTGTGATTGAACATGCTCTTGGGCGTCTGGATCACGCCCTTCACCGCGCCGGTCTTGGCGTCGATCACACGATGGTAATCCTTGAGGTTGGAACCGACTTCCAATGTGAGGCCGTCCGGGGTGATCTGGCCCCGCTCGCAGCAGGTGCCCGGCTCATAGGTGTTGTTCCAGACCACCTTTTCCGTGGTCGGATCCATCGCGATCAGGTGCCCACGGGTGGAGATATAGATCAAGTTGGTGACCGGATCGGCCATCATCGCCGACACTTCCTCGGGCGCGAGTGGCGCGGGCATATTTTGAAGCGGGATGCGCTTCACGAAAGCGTAATGCGCCTTGGCGTCCAGCACGATGATGCCTTCACCATTCTTGACGGTGGAATCGGGATCGTCCGAACTCGCCGCCGGGCGTGGCGATGTAGATCAAATCGCGCGAACGGCGGCCGAATTGTTCGAAGCCGTCACGGGGCCTCGCCTTGCCCAGTTCGCCGACCAGCCGGGTGGGGTGATCAGGTGAATTGATCGCGTTTTGTGTGGTCAGGCATTGGCCGCCGCCGTCGAGGAAACCGTAGCAGGGAACGCCATTGCCGTCCGGCTCGCCATGGGCGGGACCGACTTTGCCGTAAAATGTCTGAGCTTGGGATGGGGAGACCGATAGAGGTTCCAGGGTAAGAAACCCGGCGAGGGAGATCACCGATCCCGCCGCCAGCAAAACGTTCCGATAAGCCATCAATGCCTCCCGCCTCGTTGGTATACGTTTCTAAATATGGATTCTTATACCGTGTAGTGGGATGTTTCAAGAAGACTGGGCGGCGCGATCCCGCCCCTCCGCGTGCGTACGCTGGTGCCGGCGGGCAGCGTCTCACTAAGTGAAAGGTCGCCGGGAATGGAACCCAAATTCGCAGAACAGAAATTGCTGCACCGCAATTGGCAATGTTGATGACGCCATCGCAGATTGGTGCAGCGCCTGTCAGGACCGCGCGACGCGCAAACTCTTCTTGGGGGCCGGGTTGCCGTTCCAGCCCAGCTCGCGGCTGATATCCAGGGCGGCTTGGCGCACATCCTCCACCAGATCCTTCATGCGCTCGTCATCCATATATTGCGCGGCGCTAGAGATGCTGAGGGCCGCCTTGATCTGGCCGGTCGCATCGCGGATAGGCGCGGCGACGCAGCGTATATGGTCTTCGTTTTCCTCCAGGTCGAAGGCATAGCCGGACTTTGCATAGTCCCGCATCCGGCGCAGCCACGTGTTGAGGGAGACCGCGTAAGTGGCGCCGGCACGATTCTCGGCTTCGTAGAGTTCGCGCCAACGGTCTTCGCTTTCTTCCAGGATCAAGGCCTTGCCCAGGCCGGTCGAACGCAAGGGCTGGCGCTCGCCGATCCGCGAGCTGATCTCGATCCGCCGGCGTCCGGAAATCTTGTCGAGATAGAGTGCCCTGGTGCCGTCGAGAATTCCCAGATGCACGGTATCCCCGGTCCCCGCCGCCAGAACTTCCAGATGGTCGCGCGCCACCCGGGTGAGGCTCAATTGGTCGCGGGCCTGATAGCCCAGTTCGAGCAATTTGGGTCCCAACGCATAACCCACGCGCGGCACGAAGCTCAGATAGCGCCTTTCCACCAGCGTAGTCGCCAGGCGGTGGGTGGTGCTCCGGTTCAGTTCAAGCGTTTCGGAAAGCGTGCCGAGATTCGCCGCCCCGGCGGCCACGGCCTCCAGCACATCCAGGCCGCGCAGCAGCGTCTGGCTTCCCACCAAACCCTTGGTCGAGGCTCTCCCGTCGGGCATCGTTTCCCGGGAGAAAGCGGTTGCGGCTTTGCGTTTCATGGATTTGCCAATTCCTTCAGAAGGGTGACGGCTTCTAACACACTCCCGCGAAATCTCCATATATGATATTTTGTGCACCGCGATAGCAGACGCCCGCCGCGGCAGTCCGGGTGTTGTTCGGCGTCCGGGAATTTTACGCGGGTCGCACGCGTCTGCGGATTGGCGAACCCGTCCTTAGAGCATCAGCTCCGAGACGTCGCGGTAGACCCCAAGTTTCCCCTTCACGAATGTATTGAAGGCGATGGCGTGGCGCGGCTGGTCCGACAGATTCGGCTCGACCATGTGGGTAAGGCGCGAGGAGAACAGGATCACGTCATTCTGCTTTGGCGTCACGCCGTTGACGGGCGTGTTGTAGACGTTGCGCTTGTTGCGCTCCGGCGCGAGGTCGATCTGTTGGTAGGTCACATGGCGCGTGAAGATCATGTTCGCGGGGGGCTCGGGCAAGGGGCAATAATAGAGCGAACCCGACAGCACCGAATTCGAGTGCGAGTGGCCGTGCATCCCGACATTCTTCTTGTTGGTAAGCGACCAGGATTGGGTCACATAGAGCCGCTGGGAAATGCCCAGAACTTCGCCGGCATAGATGTCGAGCACCTCCTGCACGGCATTCTTGATGCTTTCAAGTTCGGGCTCTTCGAAAATATAGAGATTCTCGGAAATGAGATTCTCCATATTGTTGACCATCTTGAGCTTCTGAATGAACTCGATCTGCGCGGGGCTGATCGCGCCGGCGATATTGGCGCGAAGGTAGGGTTCGACGAACAGGGGACGGGCTTCGTAAGAAATCTCTGGCATCTTTCCCGGTCCCCTCGCCTGACGGCCCCATGAGTTTGGGGCCGAATATATAGCGCAAATTCTCCCGGAGCCGTGCAACCACGCGGGTGACGCAGCGAGCCCCTGGCGATCCTAGTAAGGCCCGATTTCCTGTCAAAAATCGCGCAAATCCCGTCTCTCACATAGAGAGAGAGTTCCGGCAAGCCTGCGCACCCCACGACGGGTGGTTGGAAATCGGCCGTGCTAGCCTTCCCCGCCGCGCACCGTTTGTCTTTGTTCGCCCAGACCCTCGATTCCCAAATGCATCACATCGCCAGCCTTCAGGAAAATCTTTTCGGGTTTCTGGCCTTCGCCCACGCCCGGCGGCGTGCCGGTGGTGATGATGTCTCCCGGCTGAAGGGTGAGAAAGCGGCTGACATAGGAAATGATCTCGGCCACGCCGAAGATCATGGTCCTGGTGTTGCCGGTCTGCATGCGCTTGCCGTTCACGTCGAGCCACATGTTCAGCGCCTGGGGATCGGCAATCTCGTCCCGGGTCACAAGCCAGGGGCCGACCGGCCCGAACGTGTCGCAGCCCTTGCCCTTGTCCCACTGGGAGCCGAGCTCCTTCTGGAAGGCGCGCTCGGACACGTCGTTCACCAGCACGTAACCTGCCACATAATCCAGGGCATCGGCCTTTTCGACATAACGGGCGGTTTTGCCGATCACCAGACCCAGCTCGACTTCCCAATCGCTCTTCTTCGATCCGCGCGGAAGCATCACATCGTCGTTCGGCCCGTTCAGGCAACTGATCGCCTTCATGAAGAAAATCGGCTCCGGCGGCGGCTCGAGTTCGGCCTCGATGGCGTGATCGATATAGTTGAGGCCGATGCCGATGAATTTGGGGACACCCGCGACGGGCACGCCGAGACGCGGCCGGCCCTGGACGGAGGGCAGCCCCGAGGGATCCAGTTTTGCCAGCCGTTCCAGCGCATCCGGTGCCAGCGTGGACGCTGTGATGTCGTCGAGATGAGAAGAAAGGTCCCGCAACGTGCCGGTCCGATCCAGCAATCCAGGTTTTTCGGCGCCCAGGAAGCCATAACGAACGAGTCTCATGTCTCTTTCGACTTTCTCCGGCGCGTGCCGGATTCCGTGAGCGGTGCGGTGGACGTAGGGATGTCACATAGTAAGATTTTGATCAGAATATGATAGACACTGGATGCCACCGCAAGCGCGGCAAAATATCTCCCTTTTCTTCTCCGCGAAGGCGCATGGGCTGATGGGACGGGTCGCCGGCAAGCGAATTCTGATCACTGCCGCGGGCGCGGGCATCGGCCGGGCAGCAGCCCTGATGCTGTCACGCGAAGGCGCCAAAGTCTGGGCCAGCGATATTGACGCCCATAAGTTGGGTGCGCTGAGACGCCAGGATGCCACCATCGACACCGTGACGCTGGATGTCTTGAACAAGAAGGACATCGCGGCTTTGGCCCGAGAGCTGGGCGCCATGGATGTGCTTTTCAACTGCGCCGGTTATGTCGCTGCCGGCTCGATCCTGGATTGCAGCGAAAAGGATTGGGATTTCAGCTTCGATCTCAATGTGAAGGCGATGTTCCACATGATCGGAGCGTTCCTGCCTGCCATGCTGGCGTCTGGACGGGGCGGTTCGATCATCAACATGGCCTCGATCGTCTCCAGCGTGAAGGGCGCGCCCAACCGTTTTGCCTATGGCGCCTCCAAGGCCGCGGTGATCGGCCTCACCAAATCGATCGCCGCGGATTATTCGACGCAGGGCATACGCTGCAATGCCATTTGTCCTGCCACGATCGATACGCCTTCATTGCATGAGCGCATCTGCGATCAGGCGGCCGAATCGGGGCAAGATCACGGCAGCGCGCGCGCCGCCTTTGTCGCGCGGCAAGCCATGGGCCGTTTGGGCACGGCCGAGGAAGTGGCGGCGCTGGTGACCTACCTGGCGTCGGACGAATCCACCTTCACCACAGGCACCGCGCAGATCATCGATGGCGGCTGGTCCAACTGATCACGATACCAGGATGGAGCGGTCGATTGCGGCGATATCGCGCACGCCGGTGAGCGCCATCGCCACGCGCATCTCTTTCTCGATGATGTCGAGCAGCTGGGTGACGCCTGCTTCTCCGCGCGCGGCCAGCGCATATATATAAGGGCGGCCAAGCAGGACGCCCTTGGCCCCCAGCGACAGCATCCGAACCACATCCAGGCCGGAGCGTATACCGGAATCCACCAGCACCGTGGTTTTGCCGCCTACCGCGTCCGCGATGGCGGGAAGCGCCTTGACGGTCGAGAGAACGCCGTCGAGCTGGCGCCCGCCGTGGTTGGACACCACGACGCCGTCCGCGCCCAACGTCTGCGCCGCGCGCGCGTCATGCGGATCGAGAATGCCTTTGATGATCAGCGGGCCGTTCCAGCTGTCGCGGATCCATTCGAGATCGCGCCATTGGATCGAGGGATCGAAATTCGCGCCCAGCCAGCCAATGAAATCTTCCAAGCCGCTCTTCTTGCCCAGGACCGAAGCGACATTGCCCAATGAATGCGGCCTGCCCCATAGGCCTACATCCCAGGCCCATCCGGGATGGGTAACTGCCTGGAGCCAACGGCGGAACGGCGCGTTCGGACCGGAGAGTCCGGAGTGGGCGTCGCGATAGCGCGACCCGGGCACCGGCATGTCCACGGTGAAGACCAGAGTCTTTACACCAACGGCTTTTGCCTTCTCCAGCACGTCGCGCATGAAGCCGCGGTCGCGTAACACATACAGTTGAAACCAAATCGGGCTGGGGCTGTGGGCCGCCACTTCCTCCAGCGAACAGACCGAGACGGTGGAGAGGCAGTAAGGTATGCCCTTCAATGCGGCCGCCCGCGCCGCCTGCGTTTCCCGCGCCTGGCATACATGCCTGTCAGACCCACGGGAGCCAACGCCAGCGGCATGGCCATAGGGCGCCCAAACAATTCGCAACCGAGCTGGATGTCGGACACGTCTTTCAGGACACGCTGCACTAGATCGAGCGCGGCAAGGTCCGCGCTGTTGCGCCGCAAGGTGCGCTCTTCATTGGCGCCGCCATCAATATAGTCGAAGAGAAAGCGCGGCAATCGACGCTCGGCGGCGGCGCGAAAATCTGTTGGCGAAGAAACGATCATGGCCAGCAGAAGCGCTCGATCACCGGGCCAAGACGCGGATGGGCGTGCCCCGCTCCACCATGAGTGCGCCGCTCCATCCCAGATCGCGGCTGATATTCTCGGCCGCCTGGCGCACATCCGCCGCCAGGTCCTGCATGCGCTTGTCATCCATATATTGCGCCGCGCTGGAGACGCTGATAGCGCCTGCTATCTTACCGGTCGCGTCCCGTATCGGAGCGGCGACACAGCGGATGCAATCCTCATTTTCTTCCAGGTCGAAGGCACAGCCCAGACCGGAATATTCGCGCATGCGCCTCAGCCATGTGGTGATGGAGACTTCGTAACGCTGCCCATTGCCGTCTTCAGCCTGGTAATATTCGCGCAACCGCTCGTCGCTTTCATCCAGGATCAGCGCCTTTCCCAGACCGGTGGAGCGCAGCGGCTGCCTTTCGCCGATCCGAGAGCTGATTTCGACACGCCGGCGACCAGGAATCTTGTCCAGATAAAGCGCCCTTGTGCCGTCCAGAATGCCCAGGTGAACAGTGTCCCCGGTCCCTGCGGCCAGAACCTCGATGTGCTCGCGCGCAATCTTGGGCAGGCTCATTTGCGCTCGCGCCTGATAGCCCGTCTCCAGAAGCTTGGGTCCGAGCGCGTAACCGATGCGGGGGGCAAAGCTCAGATAGCGCCGTTCCACCAGCGTAGAGGCCAGGCGATGGGTGGTGCTGCGATTGAGACCCAGAAGCTCGGACAAGGCCGCCAGGTTGGTGGCGCCGGAAGCAACGGCCTCCAACACATCCAAACCGCGAAGCAGGGTTTGACTCCCCACCAGCCCCTTCGATGTTGACCCGCCATTCACGAGGCGAAGCTTGGACGCCGGGGGGTTGGTTTTGCGCTTCATAGTCCTGACGAATGATTCAACGTGACCAAAAGAAACGCCGGCGCCCCCTCACATATGGAAGGCGCGCCAGCGGCGCGAAAAACGGCTTGAGGCAACATGCGTGGCTCTATCATATATAAACAGAGACTTCAATATATGATATTTTACTTGGGCGGCCGTTTGCGCGGCGCGAAATCACTCTCGCACGGCCACCTATCCTCCTCACATGCGCGTTCTGTCGCTGCGATCTTCTGCCTATCAGTATGTGAGAGATGATCATTCATTTTTGACGCGCGGCCGCCATCCCACACCATCCACGAGCGATTGCGTTGCTGTCGCAGAATCGGGATCATGTGCTAGGATGTGGGAATAGAGAATAGGGAGGGAAAATGTCGACCTGGGGTAAATTCAATCTCGCCATTCTGGGCGCCGTCATCGCCGCCATGCCGGCGCGCGCGGCGGATCCGTTCCAATATATTCCCGCCAAGCAAGTTGCGGCGGACGTCGCAGACACCTCGAAGGGTCCGGCGGTGAAGATATATTTCAACCATGACACGTTCCTGGAAGAGATCGCGGCGCGCGACAAGACCGGTCAGGTCGAGATTCACAAATCCTGGAACGACTACATAACCGCGTTGTCCGGCGAGGCGAAGCTCACAGTGGGCGGGACGCCGGTCGGGATGAAACCAACCGATCCGGGCGAACAGCGCGGTGACAGTATCACTGGCGGACAGACGGTCACGCTCCATCCCGGCGACATGGTGACCATTCCCGCCGGCATGCCGCATTGGATCCAACTCGCTCCGCACGCGCATTTCAAGTATTTGGTCTTCAAGACCAAGGAGCCGGGTTGAAGGCTGCCGCTTTTCCACCGTCGCCTTGTGAGGACAAAGATGGCCGATAAATCCAAAGTACGGCTGTTCCTGGTGTTCTGGCTCTTCGTGCTGAGCACGGTGGCCTATCTCGATCGCACGAATATCTCCATCGCTTCCGTTCAGCTGATGAAGGAATTCGGCATCGACAAGATCTATCTTGGCTGGGTCTTGAGCGCCTTTCTGATCGGCTATGCCGGCTTTCAGGTGCCCGCAGGCTGGCTGGCCGGCCGTTATGGCCCCCGTAAGACACTGACAATCGCGCTGGTATGGTGGGGCGTTTTCAGCGCCGCGACCACGCTTGTGTCTCCCGGATTGGGCGACATCCTCACCCAGCTCATCGCCGTCCGGCTGGTGTTGGGCATGGGCGAAGCCTTGATGTATCCCGCGGCGAACCAATTCATCGCCAGCTGGGTTCCGGCGCAGGAACGCGCCAAGGCCAATGGCTGGCTCTTTGCCGGCGTGGGCGTGGGTGCCGGCGTGACGCCGCCCATCGTGACGGCGATCATGCTTGCCTATGGCTGGCGCGCTTCTTTCTGGTTCTCTGCCGTTATCGGCCTGGCGGCGGCGCTGGTCTGGTACCTTGCCTCGCGCGATCACCCAGAGGACCACCCCAGCGTTTCACCCGCGGAATTGACTTATATAAAGGCGGGGCTGGCGGGAGCGAAACCCAAGCAACGCGGGCCGGTGCCGTGGCGAGCCATCTTTTCCAGCAAGGATGTCTGGCTTCTCACCCTCTCCTATTTTGCCTTCGGTTATATCGCCTTCATCTTCCTGTCGTGGTTCTTCATCTATATCGCCGATGTGCGCGGCGTGGATTTGAGGCGAAGCGCGCTCTATTCGATGATGCCGTTCCTCGCCATGACAGTGTGTTGCCTGTTGGGCGGCGTGATCAGCGACCGCCTGTCACTGGCGAAGGGCCTCTATGCCGGACGCTGCATCTTCGGCTGCGTGGCGATGCTGGCTTCGGCGCTGTTCCTGGCGTTCGGCTCAGAAGCCAGCAACACGCTGGTGGCCAGCATCATCCTGGCGGGCGGCGCCGGCGCGCTCTATCTGGCGCAAAGCCCCTATTGGGCCATCACTGCGGACATAGCCGGCCCCAACACCGGTGTGGTTTCGGGCGTGATGAATATGGGCGGACAGGTCGCCGGCGCGATCACGTCGTCGCTCACGCCCTGGATTGCTCTCAAGTTCGGCTGGAACATGGCGTTCTATGTCGCCGCGGCGTTGGCCGTGATCGGCGCGTTGGCTTGGCTATTCGTGGATCCAAGCCAGTCCCTGGCCGATGAAGGCGACCGCATCGCGCCGGATTTGCCGCTGGGCGTGCCGACGGCGGCAGGTTCGCGGCACTAACGCCGGGAATGCCGCGAGCGGCACATGGTCATTGGAAAAAGATCATCCGCTTCTTGGCCTCCAGGGTGGCGCGGTCCAATCCCGGCACCGACGTTTCCAAATCGGCGAGATCCTTGAACGGACGTGTTTGGCGCCGCGCCACGATCGTGGCAACGGCAGTGGGCGATGCCTGAAGGGTGGCGCCCAGCGTGTCCTCATCGGCGTGATTGACGTCCACCGTGGTCATGTTCCGGTAAAGATATTCCATCACCAGGTCGAATTCCTCCGGCGTGCCCTTGGCGCCATGGTCGATCATCTTTTGTATGGTGTCATGCCAGGCGTCATAATCCTTGGGCGTGTCCATCACGATCTGAAGGTCGTGGCAAGCGGTGCAGACCTTATGCACCGCGGCGTCGGGCGTGGTTGCCTCGGTCGGCTCCGCCGACAGCGCCGGCCATGACGGGGCGACGCACGTAAAAGCGGAACAGACAAGAGCAGCAGCGCGGAACCGCGAGAAGGATGGCAAAATCTGCTCCGCCTATGGCAGCGAGGCCTGCTTCATCCCAGCGTTCGGATCATGTCCGGTCGGCGTCGCGATCAAGGGGGCGCTTCCCGGCAGCACCGGCATGTGCGGACCAACGCCCATCTGCTCGGCGGTGACAAAATCCCCGTATTCGTTGGCGAACTGGTTGGATACCCGCTGCAGGTGACCGCTCTGGAACGTCATATCCAGCTCTTTCTCGCTGAACAGGCGGTCGCCATATTCGTCCTTGGTCGTTCCCACGATTTTGTGCGTCGCCACATCGATGATGTCGCCCGACGAGGCATAGACCAGCTTTCCGTCAATGCCGAAGGTCATCCAATAGACACCATCCGGCGTATCGATGCGTGTCGATTTCCTTCGGATCGTCGGTATTGCTGAAAATATGGATCTTCTTGAAGATGCCGTCCGCCAGCCAGATTTCCTTGCCGTCGGGCGTCAGCGCGATGCCATGGCTCGGGCAACCATGCGGAATGCGGGGGCGCGGCGATCTGTTCCACACCGAGCGCCAATCCACGCTGGTCACCTCCACAGTCTTGAGGATCTTGCCCGGTATTGGTGTCGGCGATGATGAAGCCCAGGAAATTGTTCTGGTTGACGTAGATCTTCGAGGAATCCTTGTTCAGGACCTGAACCCGCACATTGTCGGGAAATTCGATGGTGCGGATCACCTTGGCGTTGGCGATGTCGGCGATCTGCAAGCAGCTTTCCGTTGGGCGACATGAAGGCGCGCTTGCCGTCGGCACTGAGATTGAGGTTGTGCGTACCCATGCTGCCCGGCGCATGAATAGATCGCCGAGCAATTTGCCGGTCTAAGCATCGAGCTTATAGGTGTAATCCTGGAGGTTGGAACCCACGACCAAGGTCTTGCCGTCGGCGTCGACCTGGGGACGCTCGCAGCATTTGCCGTCAATGGTGGTGGTCCAGACCAATTTGTCGGTGGCCAGGTCGATCGCGCCCAGGCGGCCGCGCGCGGAAAGATAGAGCATGTTGGTGGCGGGGCTGGCGGCAACACCTGAAATGTCTTCCGGGGTCATGCTGCCGGCATAATCCCAGACATGGATGCGTTTCACGAAGGCGTAGTTGTTGTCGGCATCCAGCACGACGATGCCGTCGCCACCTGGATACATGGGCCGCTCCAGTGAGCCGGGCAGCGTAATATAGATAAGGTGGCGCGTGCGGGGCGCAAAATTTCCGCGGTTCGCATTGGCGGCCCCCGCAGGGCGCGGCCTGGGCGGCTGAGCGATCGGTCCGCTGCCCACAATATTCGCGTTGGCCGGCAACGGTCCGCTGTTCATCTGTTGCGGCGCTGCGCCGGGATGGGGATTGGCATCCTGCGCGCTCGCACCGAAGCTGCTGCTCATCAGCAACGCGGCCGCGAGTGTGATCAACCCTCTCTTCATCGGGCATTCCCCAGTTGTTTAAGCGACCAGATAAGGTTTGAGATAGGTATTCGAGCGCCTTGCGGATTTCCGCCTTGTCCGCTTCGGTGATCTCACCGCGCCGGCGGCCGGCGCCGGCGACCGGCGTCGCGCTCATTCGCATCACCGCATCCTCGGTAAACACGCCCCGCGCCTTCATCACATAATCATTGGCATGGGGAAGCGCGTTGAAAGCCAGGAAGCGCCCGAATACGTCATAGGATTCGCGCTTCTTGCCCGCCTCATAAAGATTGAAGCTGGTCTGCAGGATGTCGGCCAGGCCGGTATAGGGACAGGTCCCGACAAAACCTTCTTCCAGCTCAGGGAAAAAGGTCATGCCGCCGCCGCCGGAGAAATCCTCCAGCCTGCCGCCGGTCCGCTGCAGCAGCGAGGGTGCCCTCTCCAGCGGATCGCCCGCTTCATCCTTGACCGCCACGATGCTGGGCACCGCGGAGGTGAGCGCGACCAGCGAGTCGACGGTCACATTGCCGGTCGCCTGCACCATCATGGGGAGACCAGAGGCATCCGACAGCGCCTTGAAATATTTGATCACATCCTCATCACTGGCATTGGGCGGGATCAACGAGATGATGCCATCGACGTTGAGGCTTTTCGCGGTCCTGGCATAATCCTGCGAAGCTGCAACATTGAAGCCCATCGTCTGCACGCCAAGAACCAACGCGGTCTTGCCCTTCACCGAGGCCAGGGCTTCGGCGGCCGATGCCATTCTTCGGGCGTGAGCGTTTGCCAGGCGCTGGCGTTCTGCGGCCATGCCATGCCTGCCACTTTTCCGCGATTGAGGAATTGCTGCTGCTTGACCATCGCGTCCAAGTCCAGCTTGTTGTCCGGTTTGCAGGGCGTCCAGCCGATGGGAAACACGCCCGCCAACGGCTTGCCATTGGGAGATTTCGCAAGGGCCGCGCTTGCGCCTTTGACGGGCAAACTCATCGCGCCAGCCAGCGCGCAGGCGCCCATCAGAAATGTGCGGCGGTTCCCATAGATCGACATGAAGTTCCTCCCGGGGTTGAATTTCCTGGAATCCCGATGCTTTGTTTAACAGAATTGCCATTCAAGAATATCCGGACCGGCAGACCGTCTCTCAATAAGTGTGAGACGCATCGCGGAATGTGTTAGTTCGGCCTCAGCCCATGCGATGGATAGATCTTCCTGGTCACCATTTCCGCGGTGGAAATCAACGCTTCCGACACCCTGTCACGCCAGCCCCCACCCATATGGTCGGACGTATCGGTGAGCGAGATAGCCGCGATGGTTTGCCCGCTGGGATCGCGGATCGGAGCGGCAATGCAGCAGATAGTCTGGAAAACCTCGCGGTCATCCACGGCATAGCCGCACTGGCGCACCGCTTCTATTTCAAGTCGCATTTCCCGGACACCGGTGATGGTCTGGGGCGTGAGCGCGATGAATTTCCCGTCATGCAGGAATTCCTCAAGCTGGTCGTCATCCAGCCCCGCGACCAGGACCTTTCCCAGTGCACAGCAATAAGCCTCCTGCTGGGCGCCCACTTTGCTGGGAATGGGAATGCAAATCGGACCACCCACTTTGGCGGCATAGGTCACCATGCCATTTTCCAGAACACCGACATGGACGATGCCCTTCATCCGTGCGGCGAGATCGGCAAGCGCGTCCCGCGATGTCGCCTGAACCAGATCGCCTATCGCGACATTTTTGGAAAGGGAAGCCAGCACCATCCCCGGCCGGTAGGAGCCCCTGGTGTTCCTCACCACCGCGCCGATCTCTTCCAGGGTCTTCATCAGGCGGTGCGCGCAGGCTTCCGACAATCCCGCGCGGCGGCTCAATTCCGCATTGGATACCCACTCATCAGGTCCGCGGAAAGATTTCAAAAGCTGAAATGCCTTCTGGACCGAATGATTTCTTGGAGTTTTACCATCCCCTTGCTCTCCCCGGATTGCGCTTCGTCCCTCACCACCGCCACGATCGGCCCGAATAAGGGCGTCGCGTTTTCTCATTATGTAAGACGCTATCAAGGTATATGAGATATGGCAAGTCCGTTGCCGCATCGTCCTATTGCGGCGCACCAAAACGCGCTCGTACGAATAAACGTGCGGGAATCAAGCGGCGTAAGGAATGCTGTGCTAGTAGGTCGTTCTGCCGCCGGACACGTCGAAGGTGGCGGCAGTGGAAAAGGAACATTCCTCGCTCGCCAACCAGCAAACCAGTGCCGCGCTTTCCGTGGCTTCGCCCAATCGCCCAATGGGGATGCGCGAGCGCATATAGTCGATCTGGCTTTGCGGCATCTGGTTCAGGATCGGGCTCTCGAACGTTGCCGGCGTAATGCAGTTCACCAACACGCCCTTGGTCGCCAACTCCTTTCCCAATGACTTGGTGAAGCCGATCACCCCCGCCTTGGACGCGGAATAGGCCGATGCATTGGGGTTACCTTCCTTGCCCGCCACCGAGGCGACATTGATGATCCGGCCATAGCGCTGGCGGATCATGAAAGGGGCGACCTCACGGCAGCAGTAGAAAACGCCGTTCAAATTGACATCCAGAACGCGCAGCCAGCTATCGAGGGGAAATTCCGTTACCGGAACGGTGGCGCCGGTGATGCCGGCGCTATTCACTAGGATGTCGATCTTGCCCAGCACGTCCTTGCTTTGCCTTGCAGCTGAGGCGACCTGATCATGATTGCAGACATCCAGTTCAATCGTATGAACGCCACCCAGCGCCTTCGCGCTTTCGGCGAGGGTTTCGGGATTGAGGTCCCACAGCGAGACGCGGCCGCCCTCCTCCAGCAAACGCCTGGCGCAAGCCAGGCCAAGTCCGGACGCGCCGCCGGTGATCACGGCCGTGCGACCCTTGAAGCGGCCGGCGAAGATCTGCTTGACCGGATTGCCCGGGTCGGCCTGTTTGGCCCGTTCATCCCCTTCAAGACGATCTATCTCGATGCTTGACACTTCAGTTACCAGCCTTGGCGTTCACCGGAAAAAATAGACCCCGCCGTATCGCTGACGGGGTCTTCAAGTTCGGGGGAACGCAGGGGAAACAAGGGTGCGCGACTTAGAATTGCTTGCGCAGATCGAGCAGGAAGTACCGCCCAAGAGTTGTGCCGTTTGCGGCGATGGTCGTGCCGCCATTGCTTGGAACGACACTGCCGCCCGCCAAATAGAGAGGCGGCTCCGAGTCTGCGAGATTGTTGACGGTGATACTTACGCTCGCGCCATTCGACCAGCTGAACACATTGCCCAAATCATAGGAGAGATAGAGATTGATGGGATGGAAAGACGGAATATGGGTCTCGTTGTAGAGCGTATAGGATTGGACATTGGTGGGAACGTTAAATCCGGGGCTCTGTTGGATCGAAAGCCGTTCCTCCGCCGCGCCTTCGTTGAGCTGGAAATACGCATAGAGCTGATAGAGCGGCACACCAGCGGCCTGAATGCTGGTCCAGGGCTGCCCGGCACCGCCGCTGGTTACATTCTGCAGACTGACAGTGCCCTGCGTGCCGAGGGTCATCGCCGCAAAACCGAGGTCATGCGATAGGATGCCGCGAAGTCGTAACCATCCTGCTTCGCATTGCCGAGATTGTTGCGGCGCGCATCGTAAGAATGTAAGGCGCTGGCTGGCCCGCTGCATAAGCAGACGCGATGCCGTTGCCCAAGCAACCGATGCAGGTTGTATAGCCATAGGACTGAACCTGCGCCAGCGTGGGATTGAGGATGTAGAATTTAGAGTAGGACGGAACCGAGAAGATGATGGAATTTCCCACCAGCAATCCGATCTGATGCTCGATGAAGATATGCCAGCGTGTGAGGCTGACATCGAGGCCCGAAAAATCGATTCCCGCAATATTGTGCGGATGGAAATCGGCACCCAACGACCAGGTGGTGCCATTTTCCGGACCCAGATTGGGGTTGCCGCCAGGGACGAGAATGGAGGGCCTGAGCGCGTCCGCTGAACTGGTGCCGGGGGGCACGAGCGCATTGGGAGTCGAGCTGTAGAACGTGATGGCGTAACGACCGTCCGGCCCCAGCGTGTCGGCCAAGCTCGGCGCATCATAGGACGTGCCCCTGGTGCCTCTGATCGTCAACTCATCAATCGGATCCCAGGAGGCACCCAGCTTATAGGTGTTGGCTTCGCCGAAATCGCTATAGCTGTCGATACGGCCCGAGACATCCACCGAGAGGGACTTGACGAACGGGATATTGTTTTCAGGGCTGACCAGCGGCGCGGTGAGTTCCGCGAAGCCCGAACTGACCGAGCGGTGCGTACCTTCCCATACGCTCTGCTCACCGAATGGG
>CAVXUV010000007.1:0-16222 GCA_963765095.1 uncultured Alphaproteobacteria bacterium | reverse complement strand
ACCGCTTCACCATCGAGGACATCTACGCCGTCCAACGCCGCCGGGTCGATTTCGAAACCAACCGGCCGCGCAATGTCCTCGACGGCCTCGCCAGCAATCCGGCCCTGATCGTCGGTGGCCGGCCCGCAGATGCGCCCGATGGACCTCGACCTGCGCCGGGTCGCGGCGTTATGTTACCGCAACAACGTCGTCGAGCAACCCGGTGTCGCCGCGGTGCTGAACCATCCGGCCGACGGCGTCGCCTGGCTTGCCAACAAGCTGGCGCCGTTCGAATCGCGCCGGAGCCGGGCCAGTTGGTCTTGGGTGGATCGGTTATCAGTGTGGTGGAAGCCCCAGCCGGCGACACCTTCCATGTCGACAATGAATCATTTGATAATCACCGCATGCTTCGTCCAGCCATGAAAGCCCGGTGCAGATGCCAAGTTGATACCCCGAACTCAACGGAAACCCGAAAAAAACCCTTGCAAATCGGTTCTCGGCCAACTTTTCGTCGTTTTCATGATCCGCGCCGGCTTCCTCGACCCACAATCGCGTAAAGACCTGATCGAGCTCGCTCGAGACGGGTCGGCCGCGCACCGTCTGGGGCGTCGGGCCAACGCGATGTTGCTTTGGATGACGGCATGACCTGCGAGGCGACAGCCAGGGTGCTGTTCGTCGACGACGACACGGTCCGGACATGGTCCCGGGACTACCAGGAAAACGCCATCGAGGGTCTGGCCAACTTCGGCCATGAGGGCCGGTGCCTGCCGGTTGACGATCGAGCAACAGGACAAACTGACGGTCTGGATCGCTGCGACCCTGCCGCGCACCACTCGCGAAGTTGGCGCCTGGATCGCGCGTGAGTGGGGCATCGAATACCAGACCCGGTCGGGACTGATCGCGCTGCTGCATCGCCTGGACGTGGAGCACCGCAAGCCCAAGGGATCTCCCGCAAGCTGGACCCGGCGAAACAGACGGCCTTCGTCCCGAGTACGAGGGCCGATCAGGGCTATCGTCTGAACAGGGCACGCAGACCCTCCCCGCTGGCCGCGCAGACGCCGCGTTCCGTATCAGGCCCGTCACCAGCCTTGCGGGCGTGACATCGAAACCAGGATCGGCGGCGGCGCTCCCGGGTGCGGCGATTTCAACGGTGGCGATTTTGCCGTCCGCCAGACGCCCGGTCATTTTCAGCACTTCGTCCTGCGAGCGTTCCTCGATGGGAATGTCGCGGCCGTTTTCCAGGGTCCAGTCTATGGTGGAACTGGGCAGCGCCACATAGAAAGGCACGTTGTTGTCACGCGCTGCCAGCGCCTTCAGATAGGTGCCGATCTTGTTGGCGACATCGCCGTTGGCGGTGACGCGGTCGGTACCCACGATCACCAGATCAACCTGGCCCGTTTGCATGTAATGGCCGCCGGCATTGTCGGCCAGGATGGTGTGCTTGACGCCATGACCGCCCAGCTCGAAAGCGGTTAGCGAAGCGCCCTGGCCGCGCGGACGCGTCTCGTCCACCCAGACATGCAGGGAAATCCCCGCGTCATACGCCAGATAGATGGGCGCCAGCGCGGTGCCGTAATCCACCGTCGCCAGCCAGCCGGCATTGCAATGGGTGAGGATGTTGACGGTCTTGCCAGGCTTTTTGGCGGCGATCTGCTTGATGATGGCAAGGCCACGCTCGCCAATAGCCTTGGACATGGCGACGTCCTCGTCGGCGATGGCGGCGGCTTCCTTCCACGCGAGCTGGCGCGCGCTCGGTGCGGGGCCGGTTCAACAATGCATCGCGCATGCGGCCCAAGGCCCAGCGCAAATTGATGGCGGTGGGACGGGTCTCGGCCAGCGCGTCATGAACGTGTTGAAGATTTTCGTCGGAGGCATCTTCGCGCATCGCCAGCGCCAGTCCATAAGCGCCCACCGCACCTATCAAGGGCGCGCCGCGGGTCTGCATGGAGGAAATCGCATGCGCCGCGTCCTGCCAGCGTTTCAAGGTCAGGGTGACGAATTCATGCGGCAGCTTGGTCTGATCGATGATGCCGAAGGCATCCTCGCCGATGGGCCAGACCGAGCGGTAATGCGTGCCGTTGATCTTCATATGGGCGGACTGACCCTGAAGCGTTCGACGATAGCAGTGATCTGTCCCTTGGAGAGGCTAACGATTTGGAATCGCCTACCCATCAGGGGTTCTAGCATGACTGGAGCGTTGATCAGCTTGCCATCGATCAAAATCGCGATTCTCTGACCCACACGAGACAATGTGTAACGCGAAAATGTGGACGCGGCCTTTTCGCTCAATTCCACTTCCAGAACGTCATCGCCGTTTGGCGTTACCAGATCCCGCACACCGGTGACATCCGGTCCGCCTGCGATCATCGTTGGCGCAACGCATATCTCCTGATGGGTTTGGGGATCGAGTTGCGGTGCCGCGACGCTGTCGGTGCAGTTTGCCACAGCATGGATTTCTATGTCGGGACGCTCGGCGGCGGATGCCGGGCCTAAGACCGCCATCAACGCGAACAAAGGAGCGGCAGCGCCAAACCGCATCAGTGCCCCTCGAATGACACCAAGGTGTTCACCGGCTTGCCCAGGGCGCGCAGTTTGTCGGCGCCGCCCAGTTCCGGCAGGTCGATCACAAAGGAACAGCCGATCACTTGCGCGCCCGCGCGCTCCATCAACCGGATACCGGCGGAGGCCGTGCCGCCCGTGGCAATCAGATCGTCCACCAGCAGAACCTTTTCTCCAAGCTGGAGTGCATCGATGTGTATCTCGACCCGGTCCTGGCCATATTCCAGAGCATAGCTTTCGCCGATCACGGTGTAGGGCAGCTTGCCTTTCTTGCGGATGGGCACAAAGCCGATGGACAGTTGATGCGCCACGGCGCCGCCCAAGATAAAGCCGCGCGCTTCCAGCCCCGCCACCTTGTCCACCCGCGTACCGGCATAGGGCTGCACCATCTCGTCAATGCAGCGGCGGAAAGCCCGGGCATTGCCCAGCAGCGTGGTGATGTCGCGGAACATGATGCCCGGCTGGGGATAGTCGGGAATGGTGCGGATCACATCCTTGAAATCCATGTGCCTAACCCTTCTTCAGAATGCGGCCGGCGACGGCATCGAGCTTGGCGGTCAATTGCGGATCGCGCTTGTCCGGCGCGGTGATCACAGCGGCGTCCAGCACCGTCTCTACGCCGAGCGGACAGGGCGCGCGCTCCGGTCCCAGTTTGGGCGCCACCCGCATGATCAGGCGGCGCGCATTCTCGGCATTCTTGTGCATCAGCTTGATCACGGCTTCGACCGTCACATGCTCGTGAGTTTCGTGCCAACAATCATAATCCGTCACCATCGCCACGATGGCGTAAGGCAGCTCGGCCTCGCGCGCCAGCTTGGCTTCCGGCATCGCCGTCATGCCGATCACGCTGCAATCCCAGGAGCGATAGAGAAAACTCTCGGCCCGGGTGGAGAATTGCGGGCCCTCGATGCAGATATAGGTGCCACCTTCGGAATGATCGATCTTCTCTTCCCGCGCCGCCAGCGTAAGCGCGCCCGAAAGCCGGGGACAGACCGGATGGGCCATCGGCACATGGGCGACGAAGCCCGGGCCGAAGAAGCTTTTCTCCCGCGCGAAGGTGCGGTCGATGAACTGGTCGGCGATCACGAAGGTGCCGGGCGGCAATTCCTCGCGCAGCGAACCACAGGCCGAGACCGAGATCACATCGGTGACGCCGATGCGCTTCATGGCGTCGATATTGGCGCGGTAATTGATGCTGGTGGGGGTCTGGATATGGCCGCGGCCATGGCGGGGCAGGAACACCATGTCCACGCCATGAAAGCGTCCGGTAAGAAGCTGGTCGGAGGGCTCGCCCCAGGGGCTTTTCACGCTCTGCCAGCGCGCATTTTCCAGCCCGGGGACCTCATAGACACCCGATCCGCCGATCACTCCAAGCACGGTTGTGGACATAAAAACGGACGCTCTCTTTTACGGGAAGCGCCCTTTTAACAGTAAGGAGCGGTTTGCCAAAGGCAAACAGTCCATAGCGACAGCGTATGGACGGCCCAGTGGACCGTTTTGAGCGACGAACGCCCGGAGCGTAAGTGAAGGGCCGGGCAACATCACCGAACGGTCATAAACCCCGCGCGCCGCGGCTCACTAATGAAGATCCGCCCAGACCTTGCGGTAGCTCATGAACAGCAGCCCCGCCAGCACGATCAGAAAGACCAGCGCGCCGAAACCGATCCGCTTGCGTTCTTCCATCTTGGGGTCCGAAGCCCAGGCCAGGAAAGTCGCCACGTCATGGGCTTCCTGCGCCACAGTGGCCTTGGTGCCGTCCGAATAGGTCACGGCATCGTCGTTCAAAGGCGGCGGCATGCCGATGTTCCAGCCCTCGAAATAGGGATTGTAGTATTTGCCATCCGGCACCACGAAACCCTTGGGCGGCGTCATGTGGAAGCCGGTGACGATGGAATAGACATAGTGAGCGCCACCTTCGCGCGCCTTCACGATCAGCGACAGATCGGGCGGCATGTTGCCGCCATTGTTGGCGCGCGCCGCTTGTTCGTTGGGGAAAGGGTCCGGGAATTTGTCGGCCAGAATGCCCGCGCGGGTCAGGCGGTTGCCCTTGTCGTCGACAACATCGCCCCTGTCGTTGGGATCGGTGGGAATCTTGTAGCCCGCGGCGATCGCCTTGGCCTGCGCCTCGGTGAAGCCCAGGCCGCCCGGCTCATCCAGATTGTGGAAGGCGATGTGGTCCAGGCCGTGGCAGGCCGAGCAGACCTCTTTATAGACCTGGAAACCGCGTTGAAGCGCCGCCTGGTCGTAGGTGCCAAAAGGCCCATCGAAGGAAAAATCCACGGCCTTGACCGGAAGCCGCGTGGTGTCCAGGGCCAGGGCGGGGCTGCCCGAGGCCAGAAGGCCCAGAGCCAGGCCGAGAGGGATAGCGAAGCGCATCATGGTTCTCACTCGGCAGGGGCCGCGGCGGGTTCGCCGAGCACGGATTGGGCAATGGAAGCGGGAAGCTTTCTGGGCGTCTCGATCAGGCCCACGATCGGCATGATCACCCAGAAGAAGCCGAAATAATACAGGGTGCCGAGACGGGCCGCCCATACCAGGGGAATGCCGAAGGCCACCGCGTCCACGCTTTGCGCGCCGCAATAGCCGAGCAACACGGCATCCACCGCGAAGGCCCAGAAGAACTGCTTCATCAAGGGACGGAAGCGGCAGGAGCGAACCCGCGACGTGTCGAGCCAAGGAATGAAGAACAGGGTGACGATCGAGCCCGCCAGCACGATCACGCCCAGAAGCTTCTGCGGCACCGAACGCAGCATGGCGTAGAAAGGCAACAGGTACCATTCCGGCACAATGTCGGTGGGCGTCACCAGCGGGTTGGCCTTGATGTAATTGTCCGGGTTGCCGAAGAAATCTGGCGCAAAGAACACGAACAAAGCGAACAGGACCACGAAGCAGCAGAGATAGAAGGCGTCCTTCACCGTGTAATAGGGATGGAAGGGCACGGTGTCCTGCGGCGACTTCACGTCGATGCCCAACGGATTGTTGTTGCCCGGCACGTGCAGCGCCCAGATGTGCAGCCCCACCACGCCCGCGATGATGAAGGGCAAGAGGTAGTGCAGCGAAAAGAAGCGGTTGAGGGTCGCGTCGCCCACCGCGAAGTCGCCCCACAGCCAGGTCGTGATGGCCGTGCCCAGATGCGGAACGATCTGGTCGATGGACGAGAAGAGCGAGGTGATGACGGTGGCACCCCAGAAGGACATCTGGCCCCAGGGCAAAACATAGCCGAAGAAGGCGGTGGCCATCATCAGCACATAGATCAAGACGCCGATGATCCAGATCAGTTCGCGCGGCGCCTTGTAGGAGCCGTAATAAAGCCCGCGGAACATATGGATATAGACCGCCAGGAAGAACATCGAGGCCCCGGTCGAATGGATATAGCGGACCAGCCAGCCATAATTGATGTCGCGCATCATGCTTTCGACGGAGTCGAAAGCCAGATCGGCGTTGGCTACATAATGCATGGCCAGCACGATGCCGGTGAGGATCTGAACGCCCAGGCAGAAAGTGAGAATGCCCCCGAACGTGTACCAGATGTTCAAATTGCGCGGCGTGGGGAAGGTCGTCATCGTGTCATGCATCAGCCGGGGCAAAGGCAGACGCTGATCGATCCACTTCTCGAGACCCGTCTTGGGCGTATAGGTCGATTGACCGGACATATATGTTCTCCTCAACCGACCTTGACGCGGGTGCCAGACAGGAATGCGTAGGGGGGCACCGCCAGATTCTGCGGCGCGGGGCCTTTGCGGATGCGGCCAGCGGTGTCGTATTGCGAACCGTGGCAATGGCACAGCCAGCCGCCATAATCGCCTTCAAAAGCGGTGGGGGTGCAGCCAAGATGGGTGCAGACGCCGATCAGGATCAGCCATTCCGGCTTGATCTCGCGGTTGGCGTCGGTGGCCGGCGCGCTGTCCGGCAGATTGGCGTTGCGCGCCACGGGATCGGGCAGGTCGCTCACCAGCACGGCCTTGGCCTCGCCGATTTCCTTGGGCGTGCGATGACGGATGAACAGCGGATGGCCGCGCCACTTCACCACCACCTGCTGGCCGGCGGTAATGGACGAGATATCGACCTCGGTCGAAGACAAGGCCAGCACGGCGGTTGAAGGATTCATCTGATCGATGAAGGGCCAAGCCGCGGCCACGGCGCCCACGGCGCCCATCGCCCCGGTCGCCACATAGAGAAAATCGCGGCGTGTTACATCCGTCGTCGTTGCTGTCACCGGGATCACCTTCTTTGAAGCGGCCTAAGACCGGAACTGGGGTATAGAAAAACTGCCATGGAGGAAATCTCGCGCTATGGGGAATAGCCCGAAAATCGTCCGTCCGCGCGGTAAAATAGAGAGTCGAATTTCGAGGGTCTTGCGGCACGATGCCGCAGAAAATGCCTTATTCGCCCGTATCTTGGGTCAGTGGAGGACAGCGATTGCGCCTGGCGCTTTACCAGCCTGACATTCCGCAGAATGCGGGGGCCATGATGCGGCTGTGCGCCTGCCTGGGGGTGGCGCTGGACCTTATCGAGCCTTGCGGATTTCTCTTAAGCGACCGCAACTTCCGGCGGGCAGGGATGGATTATCTGGCTAGCCTGGACTTGACCCGCCATGCGTCATGGAACGCATTCGAGGCGCGCGTCCCCGGCCGGGTCCTGCTTCTCACCACCAAGGCAAGCACGCCCTATTTCGGCTTCTCCTTTGCTCCTTCCGACACGTTGCTGGTCGGCCGGGAAAGCGCGGGCGTGCCGGACGCGGTGCATGAGGCCGCACATGCCCGCCTCGCCATCCCCATGCGGGAAGGCATGCGCTCCCTCAATGTCGCCCAGGCCGCGGCGATGGTGCTGGGTGAGGCTTTGCGCCAGACCGGGCTCTTTCCGGGAGCGCCGGCGTGAGCCTCCATTTCACCCTCCTGACCCAAGGCGGATTGGCCGCGCTCGCCCAAGTTCTGATGATCGACATCGTTCTGGCGGGCGACAATGCGGTGGTGATCGGCATGGCCGCGGCGCGCGTGCCGCCCGCCATCCGGTCAAAAGTGATCTTCGCCGGACTCGCCGCCGCCGTGTTGTTCCGCCTGGGTCTTGCCGCCATCGCGGTGCAATTGCTGCGCGTCATCGGCCTCACCTTGGCGGGCGGCATTCTTCTTTTGTGGGTGAGTTGGCGTTTCTGGCGGGACATTTCCCGACACAATTCGCATGGACCAGAGGTCGATCCCAAAGGATCGCTGGGCCGCGCCGTGTTTCAGATCGTCCTGGCCGACGTCTCGATGTCGCTGGACAATGTGTTGGGTGTGGCGGGCGCGGCGCGCGATCACCTGGATGTGCTGGCGATCGGGCTACTGTTGTCGGTGGCTTTGATGGGCGCGGCCGCGGAATTGATCGCGCGGCTGCTGGAGCGTTTCCGCTGGATCAGCTACCTGGGTCTAGCCGTCGTGGTTTATGTCGCGCTGTCCATGATTTGGTCAGGCGCACACGACGTGACCCAGGTGCTGAGGGGGCAGGGGTGACTTTGTTCAGTACGACTTAACGCAGCGAGTTCGCCACCGACGTGAAGTCGGTGTTGAGGTTGCCACCGATGCTGGTCAAGGCACCGATGATGACCACGGCGATGAGAGCGGCGATCAGGCCATATTCGATGGCGGTGGCGCCGTTCTGGTTGGCAACGAATTTCTTGAGCATGGCAATCATAATAGATCCCCGAGTGGAACAATGCGGGGGGAAGGCTAGGCCTGAGATTCTAACAAAAGGACCAATAGAAAAGCCGCTTTTTAGACAAAAGCGGGGCGGTGCTGGTCAAACGCGCTGAAGGAACAAGGCGGTAGCATCATCGCTGGCCTTGAAGCGGAGAAATTTCTCGCCCGCCGCATCATTTTGTTCGATGGCGCGCAATTCCGCGCCCAGGGCTTGAAGGCCTTTGCCGGCCACTGCGGCCATCAGGCCCGCCGCATCATAAGCGTCATAGTCGCTGACCAAGGCGAGGAACCCATCGCTGGCGATCAAGAGGCGCGCGCCCTCCCCGACAATGACGGTCCGGTGCGCGGCATGGGCGGCGGCGCGCACATCCGGCGAAAACAGCCAATTGCCGCCGCTGTTGATGCGGTTGCGGGCGGCCCGCAGCATGGGTTCAATCTCGGGCCGGTTCACGCCCAGCGCCGAAGTGAGATTGCGGTCCTTTGCCAGCCGCCGCGCCCGCGCCGCCTCGTCCCGGCGCTTTTCGATGGTCTCGCCTACAAACTCGACCTTGCCGTCCTGTTCGATCAACGCCGCGCAATCACCGAACCATAAGAACTCCACTGGTGACCCCCTCCGGTCTTCGCTGGCCGGAGGGCCAGCTACGACCACCTCCCCCTCCAGCGCGCTTCGCGCGCGAGGGGGCGGCGGGTCCTGACCAAGTTCAACCACCATCATCATCGAAGCGCATGGCGTCTGCCATTTCTCGCGAATGGGTTGACGGGCCAGTCCGGAAAAACTTTTCTCCGCATCCGCCAGCGCATGCTTCAAGGCATTGCGCGGTGTGTCTCCATCCTTGAGATGCGCCAGAAGCCGGCGGGCGCCGAATTGGGCGATCCATGCCGCGTCGCTTGGCCCCGGCAAAAGCGAAGGCCCCAAGGGCGTGGCACCATCCATGACCAAAGCGGCGTGTTCGAGAATGCCGAAACTATCCTCATTGGGCTTTGCCGGATCGCCAGGAAGCGACAACTGCTCCAGAAGCTTCAAACTCACGAAATAGTCCCGATCAGGCTTTTGAGTTTTTCCAGCAACTGGGCCCGATCGGGCGCGAAATCCTCTTCCAGCCACCACGCTTCCACCAACCCCAATATACGGCCCACTTCCGGTCCTTCCGCCACCCCCGCCGCCATCGCTTCATGGCCGGTGAGCGGAAAGCGCGGCCTTTCCCAGCCGTCGGCGATGGAGAGCAGCATGCGCCACTGGATCATCGGGCCGCCGCGCGGCGCACCCGCCCAACTCAAGAGCACCAGGTCGCGAAACCGTGGCCCGCCGATGCGATACAGCAGGCGACGCACATCGGCGGCGGAAAGCTGAGTGGGAATTTTTCCGCCCGAGCCGGCAAGAGCTTCGAGCCGCGCGCGTTCGGCGTACGAGAGCTTCAATCTTTCGCCCACCTGGAACGCCGCGTCGGGATCGTCGGGCAAAAGCGCCGCCAGCCGCAAAACCGCGTCCGGCCGGAATCGATTTTCCGCGTCGATCAGGATCAGGGTTTCCAGCCGCGGCAGTTGCAGCGCATGCGGCAGAAGCTCGGACAGGATGCCCGACGCCGCCATCACCCGGAGCGTGGGAATGGGATTGGCGCATTCCAAAAGGCGCAGCAACTCCTTGGCCACGCGCTCGCCCGACAATTGCTCGAGGCCGTCTTTGGCCGCGGCCGCGGCACGCAGAGCCTCGGCATCCATGTCGCCCCTGCCGTAGCAGGCATGGAAACGGAACAGCCGCAGAATGCGCAGGTAATCCTCGCGGATGCGGGTAGCGGCATCGCCGACAAAGCGCACCCGGCCGGCGATCAAATCCTCGATGCCGCCATGATAATCGAAAATCTCGCCATCGGCCGCGGCATACAGAGCATTCATGGTGAAGTCGCGGCGGGCGGAATCCTCTTCCCAATCGTCCGTGAAAGCGACCACCGCATGACGGCCGTCCGTGTCGACGTCGCGCCTCAGGCTGGTCACTTCGAAAGGCTGGCCGCCGAGAATGGCCGTGACCGTGCCGTGCTCCCAGCCGGTGGGAACGAATTTGATTTGCGCTTTCTCCAGCCGTTTGACTGTCTCCTCCGGCGGCATCGGCACGGCGATGTCGATGTCGCTGACGGGAATGCCCAGCAAGGCGTTGCGCACCGCGCCACCGACAAAGCGCCCTTCACCCAGCGCCGCCAGAAGCCGGCGCGTTTCGGGCGCCGTCATCCACTCGTGCTTGGCCGGGTCGATCCTCATCGCGCTTCTATAACATCGCGGGCGGTGAGACGGCGGGCGAAATCCACCAGGATAGCCGCCGTGGCGCCCCAAATGGTGCGGCCGCCCGGGCTGAAGACATAGAAGCGGCGCTCGCGCGCGCCCCACATCCGGGTCTCGATCCGCCGGTTGCCGGGATCCAGAAAAAACGCCAGCGGCGCCTCGAATGTCTCCGCCACTTCTTGAGGGTTGGGCGTGAGGGTAAAATCCACCGAAAGCACCCCCACCACCGGCGAGATGTCATAACCGGTGCCGGTACGGTAGCGCGGCAGATAACCCGCGATGCTGACGAACGCGGGAGCAATGCCGGTTTCCTCATGAGTCTCGCGCAAGGCAGTCTCGAGCGGCGAAAGATCGCCCGCATCGCGGCGGCCACCGGGAAAGCTCACCTGGCCGCTATGCCGCGCGAGATGGGCGGTGCGCTGGGTGAAGAGGATGGTGGGCTCGGGCCGGGCGATAACGGGGATCAGGACGGCAGCTTCCACGGCCTGGCTTTGCGCCGGAGGGCGCAACTCGGGATGAAGATCGTAATCGTCATGGCCGATCTCGGCCGATGGCGCATCCGGCAGCGCGCTGCGAAGCGCAGCCAGGGGATCGGCCCTTAAGCGGGTCAGGATATCGGTCATGGCGACTGACTCATGGCTTCTGGCTCATGGCTTCTGGCCCATGACAAAATAGATCCCGTCGCTCCACACCCCGAAATCCCCGTCCCGCACCACGGCTTTTTCCACCAATTGATAATAGACCGGCCGGGTCAATTTGGCTTCGAGTCCACGGCGCACATGAAGATAAGGGATGGGCGCGCCGGTCGCGAGATCGGGCGTAAAGCGCAAGGGATGATCCGCCCCGGCGATCACGCTGTCGCCCACATTGGTGGTGAAGCTGAGGCGTTGGTCTTCGCTATCGTCCGACACCGCCATCGATATGGCCATGAAGGGCGCATCTTCGACCGTGATGGAGAGCTTCTCCACCGGCGTCACCAGCATGAACCCATCGTCATCTTTCCGCAGGATGGTCGAAAACAGCCTGACCAGCGCCGGGCGCGTCACGGCAACATCCTGGTGGAACCAGGTGCCGTCGCGGCCAATTCGGATACCGCTATCGCCGCAATAGGGGGGATTCCAGCGCTCGACGGGGGGCAATCCGGGTTGACCCTCGATCGCCGCCGCAAGGCCGGCGAGCCCCGGATGGTGAGGAAGATCGCGAGCCATGGAGCGATTTACGCCGCTTCTGTATTATAAGTGAAGTCCAGGCGGGGCTTTTCGCTGTTGCCAGGGCTTGCCCGGGGTGCAGAATGATCCTTCCCCAAAGGCACGGCGGCGAGAACCTATGAGAACCCGCATGATCCAGGACGCGGACATCCTTAACGAGCACGACGCGCCGGCCCGGCTTGACGCCTCCGCCCAGACGTTCGCGACGGTGAAGAAACGCCTGGCCCAGGTGATTTTCGGCCAGGACGAAGTGATCGAGCAGACCCTGGTGACCTTGCTCGCGGGAGGGCACGGACTTCTGATTGGCGTGCCGGGGCTGGCAAAGACCAAGCTGGTGGAGACACTGGCCATCGTGCTGGGCTTGGACACCAGCCGCATCCAATTCACCCCCGATCTGATGCCCACCGACATCACCGGTTCGGAAGTGATGGAAGAAAACGCGTCGGGCACACGCGCTTTCCGTTTCATCCAGGGACCGGTCTTCACCCAGTTGCTGATGGCCGACGAAATCAATCGCGCCTCGCCCCGCACCCAGTCGGCGCTGCTGCAGGCGATGCAAGAGAAACATGTGACCGTGGCGGGCGCGCGCTATGACCTGCCGCGCCTCTTCCATGTCCTGGCGACACAGAATCCGCTGGAGCAGGAAGGTACCTATGCCTTGCCCGAGGCACAGCTCGACCGTTTCCTGCTGCAGATCGATGTGGGTTACCCGGACCTGGAGTCCGAGCGGCGCATGTTGCTTGCCACCACCATGGGCGAAGAACTGCGCGCCACGCGCGTCTGCGGCCCCGACGACCTGATCGCGGCGCAAGCCCTGGTGCGGCGCATGCCGGTGGGCGAGAAGGTGATGGAATCCATTCTGAGGCTCGTGCGTGCCGCACGTCCCGACTCCGATCATGACGAAACCCGTGGCCTGATCGCCTGGGGGCCGGGTCCACGCGCCAGCCAGGCTTTCATGCTGGCGGCGCGCGCGCGTGCGCTTCTCGACGGGCGGCTGACGCCCTCCACCGACGATATCGTGGCGCTGGCCGGTCCAGTGCTGCGCCATCGCATGGCGCTGAGTTTCTCGGCCCGGGCAGAAGGCGCCAGCACCGCGCACGTGATCGAAAAGCTTTGTCGCGCGCTCCTTTGAGGACTCTATGATGTCCTACCGCTGCGCTATTTGAGGACTCCATAAATGTCCTACCGCTTCGCTACTTGAGGACGCTCGCGTGACAGGATTTTCGCCGCTCCAGCATGAAGCGGACGCGCTGGGCGCGGGCTTGCCGCCCCTGATGGTGGCGGCGGAAAGGCTGGCGTCCTCGATCAGTCTGGGTGCGCATGGACGGCGCAAGGCGGGAATCGGCGAGAATTTCTGGCAATTCCGCCGCTATGCCAGCGCCGATTCCGTGGGCCGCATCGATTGGCGTCAATCGGCCAAATCCCAGCATCTCTTTGTGCGTGAGCGCGAATGGGAGGCGGCACAGACCGTCTGGTTCTGGCGCGACGGCGACTGGGGCATGCGCTTCGGTTCGAGCGGCGTCACCAAGCTGGAGCGCGCCAATCTTCTGCTTCTGGCGCTGGCGTCGTTGCTGGTGCGGGGCGGCGAGCGGGTGGGGTTGCTGGGTGCGCATTATCTTCCCGGCGCCTCGCGTTTCACGCTGTCGCGCATCGGTCATTCCTTGCTCGATTCCGCCCTCCAGGAAAAAGAGCGCGCCCGTGCCGAACGGCGGGAAGGTCCGCCGCCCGCCGTCATCGCCCGCGGTGCGCGGCTGGTCTGGCTGAGCGATTTCCTGACTACCGGCGTGGAAGAGCGCATGCAGGCCTTCGCCCGCGCCGGCGCGGTGGGCCATCTGGTGCGTATCGTCGATCCGGCGGAAGAGGATTTCCCCTATCGTGGACGCGCCCGTTTCGAGAGCCCCAAGGGCCACCAGAGCGCCCTGTTCGGCAGGGTCGAAAGCGTGGGCGAGGATTACCGCGCCCGCTTCGCCGCCCATGGCGAAAGGATCGCGCGTGCCGCGACCCGACTGGGCTGGACCATCACCGCGCATCGCACCGATCATCCGCCGCAGGCCGCCCTGATCGCGCTGCACGCCGCCATCGGTCCCCAATGACCCGATCGGGGTGAGGCGATGAATTTGTTCGCCGCATTGAATTTCGGCGCGCCCTGGATTCTGGCGGCGCTTGTGGGCCTTCCCGCCTTGTGGTGGCTGCTGAAAGTCACGCCGCCCCAGCCGAAACGGGTTCTGTTTCCACCGCTGCGCCTGCTTTTGGGACTTAAGGATGAAGAACAGACGCCGGCCCATACGCCTTGGTGGCTGATGCTGCTGCGCGTGTTGGCCGCGGGGCTTTTGATCCTGGCGCTGGCCGATCCCTTGCTGGGGCGCGTCACCAAACTGGCGGGCGGCGGCCCCATGGTGATCGTGGTGGACAATGGCTGGACTGCGGCGAAGAACTGGGACCAGCGCCAGACTTTGATCGCCGATCTTTTGCGCGCGGCGGGCGAGCGTCCGGTGGCGATCGTGCCCACCGCCAATCCCGGCACGGTGACGTTGCTGGATGCGGGTACCGCGGAAAAGACGGCGCGGGAATTGAAGCCGATGTCCTGGCCGGGCGACCGCCAAGTGGCGGCGGCGGAAATCGCGCGCGCCCATCTTGCCGGGCGGCCGGAAATCTTCTGGCTCAGTGACGGGATCGAGGACGGCCAGGGCCGGGCCTTGAACCGGGCACTGGCGAATCTGGGGTCGCTGCGCCTGTTCGCGCCGGACCAGCCCACACACGGATTGCTGCCACCGCGCCGCAACGCCACCGGCTTTGCCGTTACCGCCGTGCGCGTCAACAGCGCCAATCCCGCGACTCTTCAAGTCACCGCCATCGGCGCCAAGGGCGAGACGCTGAGCGACGCGACGCTTGCCTTCAAACCCGGCCAAGACCGCGGCGCCGCGCAAATCACCGTGCCCTTGGAAGTGCGCAACCAGACCGCGCGGCTGCAGATTCAAGGCGAAGAGAGCGCGGGCGCGGTCCAGCTTCTGGATTCGGGCGGCGTCGAACGCCGGGTGGGACTGGTTTCCGCGGCGGCAACCGAGAATGAGCAGCCGCTTCTGTCGGACGTCTATTATCTGGAGCGCGCGCTGGCGCCGTTCGCGGAAGTCGAGAAAGGCACCATCAGCGCCTTGATCGCCCGCCATGTCTCGGTGCTGTTCCTGGCCGATATCGGCCGCATCGGCGGCAGCGATGCCGACGCGGTGGAGAAATTCCTCAAGCGCGGCGGTGTGCTGATCCGCTTTGCCGGTCCGCGGATGTCCAATGGCACCGATGCCTTGGTGCCGGTGGGGCTGCGCGTGGGGGGCCGCTATCTGGGCAGCGCCATGGCATGGAACCAGCCCCAGCATCTGGCGAGCTTTCCTCTCGCCTCGCCCTTCAATGGGCTTGCTGTGCCCGGTGAAGTGACGGTGTCGCGGCAGATTCTGGCGGAGCCCAGCGCGGAATTGTCGGGCCGCACCTGGGCGCGGCTGGCGGACGGCACGCCCCTAGTCACCGCGAGGCAAGATGGTGCGGGCTGGATCGTGCTTTTTCACATCACCGCCAGTCCGGCCTGGTCATCGATGCCGCTATCCGGTCTTTATGTGGACATGCTGAAACGGCTCCTGGCGCTCTCTGCCGGAACACCCGCGGCGTCCCTGGCGCATCTCTCGAGCCTGGCGCCCATCAGTGTGCTGAACGGGTTCGGGCATCCGCAACCGCCTGCACCCGACATCCTGCCCATCGCCGCCGAGTGAATTCGATCACGTCCGCGTATCCGCCAAGCATCCGCCAGGCCTTTATGGCGCGCAAGGCGTGGCCAGCGCGCTGAACGAATTGGATGCGGGTTCTGCGCTGGCGCCGCTCGATCTCACTGGTGTGCAAGTTATGGCGCCGCCCGCACCCTGGCGCTTCAACCTTATCTACTGGCCCTGGCGGCATTCCTGCTTCTGATCGATGCACTGTCGGCCTTGTGGCTGCGCGGCTACTTCCCTCGAGCGGACATTGAGCGCGGCGCCGCTTTCGCTGCTGCTGGTGTCTGACCCTGATGCCGACCTGGGCGCCTCAGGCCGATGCCGACGACGCGATGAATCTCAAGGCCGCGCTCGATACCAGGCTCGCCTATGTGGTCACTGGACTGCCGATATAGACGAGATGAGCCGGAAGGCCTCATGGGTTTCGGGACAGGCGTTGAAGATGCGCACTTCCTATCAGCCGCGCAGGATCCGATCGGTGTGGACATCGCCCGCGACGATCTATCCTTCTATCCCTTGCTTTACTGGCCGATGAATCCCGCGTGAAAAATCTTTTGCCGCGGCTCTTTCCAAACTGAACGACTATGCGCCTCGGCGGCACCATCGTGTTCGACACGCGTGATCTTACTTGGGCGCGGTAAAAGGCAATACATCGCCCGCGAACAGACTTCACCGCCTCACCCAGGGCCTCGATTGCCGCCGCTGGAGCCGGTGCCGAGCCGATCACGTCCTTACCAAGTCATTTTTTCTGTTGAAGGATTTTCCGGGACGG
>CAVXUV010000006.1:0-70773 GCA_963765095.1 uncultured Alphaproteobacteria bacterium | reverse complement strand
CTTTCCTGCGGCAGGCGTTCGAACGGCAGCGCCCAAACGCGGGATCGGAAAGAATCAACCCCACGACATTGCCCCGGAATCCCGCTTCAGGCGCGCGGTGAAATCGTCTGCGGCGAACGCATCGGTGTAGGCCGGGCTGAGCTTGCGCACGAAAGAAGGCCGATTGTCGGGAACGACCTGGAGTGCCCCATCCTTCAGCGAGATCACAAGCACCGCATGCGCCTCGCCGCTGGCATAGCGCCTGGCCACGGCGGCACATCCTTGGCGCCAGGCGACCATGATTTTTTGGGCAGAAGCGCGTAGCTATCGCCTTCGCTGGACCCTTCGAGCCGCCCATCGGGAAGCCGCTTCAGCGCCATCGGCCCGATACGCACGCCGTCGGCGGCGCCGGCAACGCGCTTGCCATTGCCGGTCACTGATCCGTCCGCTGCTTCCACTATATGCCATGGCTCGCCATCGCGCTCGTCGGCATACCATTCGCCGAGCGGAGGAATTTTCGCCGCTGCGGGCTCCGCCGCCTGTTTTGGCAGATAAGATCGGCAATGGCGTAGGCCGATGGCGAAACGTCCGAGCCATTGCAGAGAAGCGCCATCGACAGTCCATTGTCGGGAAAGCGGCCCAGCCAGGCGCGATAACCTGCCGTCGAACCGGAGTGCGAAACTTCCCGCAGTCCCTGATGTTCCTGGACGAACAGTCCGCGAGCGTAATTCAACACCTCTCCATTGGCCAGCTTTGCCGGCTCTTGCAATTTCGCGGTAATAAAGGAGCCAAGCTTGCCGCTGGAAAGCGCGCGGTTCCAGGTGAGGAGGTCACCCACCGTCGTGAGCAGGCCGCCATTTCCGTAGGCGTTTTCAAACGGCATCATCTGTTCATAACCCTGGCCATGCCGCTCGTAAGCGATGGCGCGGCCGGGAACGATGTGGCGGAAATCATCGCGCCACGAGGTGTGCATCATCCCCAGCGGATCGAACAGCCGTTCGCGCGTGAATTGGGCCAGGGTTTTTCCGCTCACGCGCTGCACGATGATGGCGAGAAGATTGAAGCCCGTGTTGGTATAGGACCAATGCGTACCCGGCGTATAATTGAGCGCATGCTGGCGGCTGGCGTCGGACAACACGCTGGCGAGATCATAAACGCGCTCGGTGCGGGGCCAGCCCGCGATCTCTTCCTCGTCACCCCAATCGCGCAGCCCGCTGGTGTGATTGAGAAGTTCATCAATCGTGATGGGCGTGCCGTAATCCGGCATCTCGGGAAGATATTTGCGGATATTGTCGGAGAGCGCGATCTTGCCGTCCTGGACCAGGGTAAGAATGGCTGCGGCGATGAACTGCTTGCTGACGGATCCCGCCTCGAAAATGGTGCCATTCATTGGGCATGGCATGTTCCAGATCACTCATGCCATAGGCGCGCGAGATTTGCGGCTGGCCGGCATGTTCGATCCCCGACGGCGCAACCGGGTGTGGTCTCCCCAAGGCGTGCAAACAAGCCGTCCAGCGCGTTCCCCGCCTGCGCCTGGGTCGCAGCCAGGACCAGCGCCGCGATCAATGCCGATCGTAGGAACATGAAATCCTCCCCAGCCGTCAGGGCCGATCATGCAAATGTGGGGACGAAATCTCAAGCGCCGGGCAGAATGCTCTTTAAAAATTGCATCTGGCTGTCAGGCCCTGTTGCAGGTCAAAATGGCGGCCATTTCTGGAGGCATCATGCCGAAACCTCATTCACTGCGCGCAAAATTGGCGGACCGAACTCTCATCCAGCTCATCGGCGACACATCAGTCCGCTCTCGGCCAAGCTGGCCGAGGAAGCCGGTTTCGATGGCATCTGGGCATCGGGGTTCGAACTTTCCGCGCACTATGGCCTCGCCGATGTCAGCCTGATCACGATGACGCAGCATCTGGACATGGTTTTCGCCATGGCCGGCCGTACAGCGCTGCCGATTGTCGCCGATATCGACACCGGCTTCGGCAATGCCGTGAATGTCGATTATGCGGTTAAACAATACGAACGCGCCGGCGCATCGGCCGTGGTGATCGAGGACAAGCACTTCCCGAAAGTCACCAGCCTGGCCGAAGGCGGGCGGCAAACACTGATTTCGCGGGAGGAATTCGCGGGAAAAATCCGGTCAGCCTTGGCCGCGCGTCGCGACCAGGATTTCCTCGTCATTGCGCGGACCGAAGCCCTGATTGCCGGACTTGGCCATGATCAGGCGCTGGGACGAGCTCGCACTTACGCGGACGCGGGCGCCACCTGATATTGGTCCACTCGAAATCGAAAACGCCCGACGAAGTGGAGAATTTCGTCCGGGCATGGGACTTGCCCACGCCCCTTATCCTGATTCCCACGGCCTATCCGCAACTCACCAATGCGCGCATCGAAGCAATGGGCAAGGTCAAGGCCGTGATCTTCGGTAATCACGGCATACGCGCCTCGGTAAGGGCGATGCAGGAAGTCTTCGCTCAAATCCGAAAAGATGGCGGCATCCAGAATGTGGATGCCGATATCGCGCCGGTGGAAGAGATATTCCGGTTGCAGGAAATGGCCCGCGTTCATGCGCTGGAAGAAAAGTACACATAATTTGACAGCCGATATGTGTCCTTACGGGCGTGGTTTGCCGGACGACAGATCTTCGATGGGTGAAGCGGCGGCCGTCGGCGATGACCTGCTTGACGTTGTCAGCATTCTCGATGTCGTCCAGCGGATTGCCCTCGACCAGCACGATTCGGCCAGCTTGCCGGGTTCGATAGTGCCGGCATCGAGATCGAGCAGCGCCGCGAGGCTCGACCGGCCGCGCGGATGCCCCGCCCCCGGTTGCATACCGGTTTCGCCTTCGCCGCCGCCATGCCGGTCTTGGCGTTCACGATGCGGGTTCGGAATTTTCTTGCCTGGGTCCTTCAAATTCTTTCGGACGTCTTGCTGACCTTTGTTGGTCGGCAGTGTTACTTCGGGGTTGTTCGCGGAGACCCGCCGAGGCTCATCTTTCTTCACCATGGAAAATCCTCCCGGAGACGGACCCGGATAAAAGTTATCATCGAATCAGACCTTCCGAAATTTCAGCAGGAACTGGTCGGTGTGGCTCTTGATGGCAGGATCGGAAGACATTTTGGTATGATCGTCGGCCGGGCGATGCAGCACATCGCTCTCGCCCACCAGCTTGAAACCGGCGGCGGTCACTTCCTTGATCACCACCGATTTCTCGATGCGGTGGACTTTCGCGATCCCGGCGTCATCGGTGCCCGGGTTGGCCTGGTGATCCAGGATGAAATAAATGCCGCCCGGCTTCAGGCCGTCATAAATCCGCCTGTTGAAAGCTGCCATGTCGACGGGTCCATATTCGGCCACATGCAGATCGTGATAATTCTGGGTGATCCAGACCAGATCGGCTTTTTGCGGCGGAACGAACTCTCCGAACTTCACCATCGCGATCGCCACATTGGAATGGCCCGGCTCGGCGGCCATCTTGGCGTCTTCGCCCTTGTCCCATTTGGGATTCTCGATGCCATAGACTTTGCCTTTCGGGCCGACCACGTCGCTCAGCATCCGCGTGTAATAGCCGCCGGAGGGAAAAAACTCCGCCACCACCATGCCCGGCTTCACGCCCGCGAAAGCCAGCGTTTCGGCGGGCGCGCGCAGCGCATCGCGCGCGACATCCGTTTGCGGACGGGACGGATCCGCGACAGCCTTGGCGATATAACCGGGCACAGGGGCGGCAAACGCCACGCCAGTAAGTGTGAGAACGCAGAACGCCGCGCCGAAAATGATGGGTCTCATGGAATGCCTCCTATCGCTCTATCTATACACGTTTGATTGGCATTTATAAATCACCGCAATCTCGATGCTTACGGACGTGGCGCATCTTTGGCTTTGCCGGACAGCAAATCCTCGATGGTGAAGTGGCGGCCATTGGCGATGACCTGCTTGACGTTGTCGGCGTTCTCGATGTCGTCCAGCGGGTTGCCCTGCACCAGCACGATATCGGCCAGCTTGCCGGGTTCGATGGTGCCGGCATCAAGATCGAGCAGCGCCGCCGGGTTCACGGTCGCGGTGCGCAGCGCCTCGTACGGTGTCATGCCGAACTCGACGTAAGAGAACAGCTCGGCATGGAGCAGCATGCCTTCCGGCTCATCAGTGCCGGCCGTGATGGGAATGCCTGCATGCAAAGAATCCATCACCGTTTTGGGCGTGCCCGTATCCCTGGCGGGCGGGAATGGTCCGAATGTGCCGTCGAAATCCCTGATCTCGTCCCTGAGCCAGGGCGGATCCATCATCAGGCGCGGATCATTCTTGCGCTCCGGATGCGCCGCCAGAAAGTCGCCCAGGCCGTTGGACGCGGTGGGTCCGCTGAGCACCGTCGGGGTCCAGGTCATGTGCCCGGCAGCCTCGATCTTGATCACATCTTCATAGGTGTGATTGTAGGTCTGCCTGGGCGAATAACCGCGCCGGCTGGAACCGCCCAGATGCTCGGAACTGTCCATGCCGTCAAAGGCTGCGGGATAGATTTCATGTGTGGTGACCGGACTGCCGACCGAATGGGCGAAATCCACGATCATCTTTTGCTGAATATCCGGCATGCGGACATAGGATTTGTAGAGATCGAAGCCCAGGATGCGCCCGCGCTCCAACTCGCGCATCAGATGGGCATTGGACGAAATTGCGGTGCCCATTTTGTAATAGGTCCGCTGCCATTCCATCAGGTGGCCAGTGTCGAAGATGCGTGGCTGCACCCGGATGCCCGCGTCACCCGCCTCGCGGTCTTCCACCGCTTCGTAGGGCAGATCGCCCGGATTGCGCACAGTCGTAATGCCATAGGCTAGGAAGGTACGTCCCTGCTGCTCGCCGAGATCGCTTTGCCGGTGGCTGTGAGCTTCGATCAGGCCGGGCATCGCCGTGAGATCGGGCGCTTCGATGGTGGCCACGCGGCTCGCCACATGAGGACCGACGCCCTTGATGCGATTGCCCTCGATCTCGATGTCCATATCGTTGCGCGCGGTCTTGGCCAGGCCATCCACCAGCTTGCCGACATGCACGATCATACGAGTCTTGGGCACATAGACCTGATAGGTAAGATCGAGCGGAACGGTTTGGGTCTCGCCGGTCTCCAGATCCATCAGCCGCAGCTTGTCGTTCGCCTGATAGAGAATGTGGCGGTTGTCGCCGGCCCAGCTGGGATTGTAGGCAATCTCGCTGGTGAGGTGCCGCACCGGCCCTTGCGGCTCTCCTGTCAAAGGTGAAACGGACCAGATCGCCAATTGGCCCTCGTAGATCGCCAGCATATGCGCGCCATCGGGCGACCAGATGGGACCATTCCAGCCCCGGCTATCGATAGAGACGTTCGGCTGGGGCGCGAACCATTTTTCGTCAGGATTGTCGGGGGTACCCGTCGCCGACATGGTGAGCACCTGGTTGGTGCCTTCGCGGTATTTCTTGTTGAGAGGCGCCACCATCGCCAGCGCAATGCGCTTGCCGTCGGGCGACCAGGTCGGCGTGCCGGGGGCAAAGATGGATTTGTGAATCTGGGTCACCGCGCCCGTCGCCACGTCGGCCACCGCGATCCCCGCGGCCCGCCACATGCCATCAACGTTTACAAAGGCAATGCGCTTGCCGTCGGGAGAGAATTGCAAGGAAGTTGGCTGGGTCGGGATGTGGGTGAGCTGCCGCATCTGACCGGTCTGCATGTCGCGAAGCCAGATTTGCAGCAATCCGCCGCCCCGATCCGATGACCAGGCCAGGAAACGCCCGTCCGGCGACCAGGTGGGATCGAGGTCATAGGCCGCGTCGTTGGTGAGGTTCTGCGGCTTGCCGCCCGCCACCGGCACAAGCCAGAGATCGCCCAGCGCGACAAAGGCGATCTGTTTTCCGTCCGGCGATAACATCGGCCGCTCGATGCCCAAAACCGGACGGGGCGTCTGATCGTTGAAATCGCGCTTCCTGCGCACATAGCCATTCGCGGGCGTGACTTCCAAGGCCGCAGTGAACGGCACGGTCTTGACCCCGCCACCCAAGGTGCGGCGCTTGATCCTGCCGTCGGCGGTATAGAAGAACGCGTTGCCCGAAATCCAGCTCGGACGGAAGGGAAAGACGACTTCGTCTCTGGTCGTGATTGCCTTGCCATCTAGATTGAGCCGGCTGTCATTGGCGAAGGACGATTTATAGACCAGCTGGCCGTTCGGGCCGTAGGACGCGGCATCGATCTTGCCTTCGCTGACACTGGCGATCTTGCGCTCTGCCTTGGTGGCGACATTCACCGCCCAAGCGGTCTTGTAATTGTCGCGGCTGGAAATGAAAGCGATTTCCTTGTCGTCCGGCGACCAGGACGGCATCGTGTCTTCCGCCGGGTTGGTGGTGAGCTCGCTCAGCGCGCCAGTCCCGACATCCAGAACCCAGATATTGTTATCGCTGCCCAGCGGATCGCCACGGTCCGACGAAAAGGCGATGCGGGCGCCGTCATGGCTGAAGATCGGCTCGCGGTCGTCGAAGGTGCCCTCGGTCAGCATATGCTGGCGGCTGCCGTCGGCGCCCACCTCCCACAGATCATAGCCGCCGTCGCGATAACCGGAGAACACGATGGTCTTGCTGTCTGGCGCCCATTGCGGTTCTCGCGCATCGTTGAAGATATCGGTGACGCGCTTAGCCGTACCGCCCGCCGCCGGCAGCACCCAGATCGAACCTTGCAGGTCCATCGCCAGCATTTTGCCGTCCGGCGAAACGGAAACCTGCATCGAGGTTCCTTCGCGGACAATGATGGCTTGATGTTGCGGGGGGCCCGGTTGAGCCAGACTCTGTTGCGGCAGAGCGGTCGCGCAAAAACTGGCGACGACCGGGATCAAAAGACTGCGGCGCATGCATCCCCGTGTTGTTCGATCTATTCCGCGGGCGTTACGTACAGCTTGTTCTGGTTGAACGCGGCATAGATGTGAAGCTGATGCAGCACATCCATGCCCAACGCCAGGTCGGGGACGCGCTCGCCGGGATCGATATTGAAGGTCGCGCGGCTTCCCAGAACCGGCGTCTTGTTCAATTTGCGGACCATGCTGTTGGCCTGGATTACCGCCGGAACATTGCTCGCGCTGACGCCGCCAAAGGAAACCTGCGGGAAGGTGTGAACATAGATTTGCTGGCCCATCCCATCCGTGCGGTCGCCATCCGGGGTCATGTCCTTGTCGACGCTCAGCCCCAAAGTCTGTTCGGCGAGGCCGCGGCGCATCACCGTTCGATCCGATCCCATGTCGATTATGGCATCGATCGCATGGCCTTGAATCATCACCTCGACATGCATCTTGTTGTTCTCGATCGTCATGGGAATGACCGCTACGACCGCATGCGGCCAATAGGCCACCTGATTGGGATCCTGGCAGCTGGTCGGATCGACAAAGCTCAACTGCTTTGCGCCGAAATTGAAATTCATGTCGTATTGGGGAAAGAGGCTGCCGGTAAAGCGGCCGTCATAGGGTTTTGATTTTCCCATGTCGCGGTCGTTGGCGACCACGAATTGCCAATTCTCAACCGTGGCCCCCGCGACGGCGACGGAGGCGACGCGGACACGGGTCTGAAAGTCCACCGCCTTGCCGCCAGCTTTGACATCGAAGAACGTGGTACCGGTCCCAAACTGATAGGGCGTGTTCGCGCCTTCCAGCGGATTGGATGCGTTCGTCTGGGCGACCTGCGGCAAATGAAGGTCGGTCACCGTGGTTGCCGCGACGGCATCAGGGTCGGTGCCGATATCGAGCAGGAATTGCTTTGGCGTGCCGTTGATGTCCACCGGCACCGTCAACAGATTGCCTCCGGGCACCGCTTGGAGGTCGATAGGTTTGCCCGCAATCTTGGGCGCGGCGCACGTCGGCGTTTGCGCCGCCGCCGCCCCGTTCAATCCCAATAGGGCGATGAACGCGGCAAGCATCTTATTGTACATATCCCCTACCCCTTTTTACGCACCTTATCCCAAAAGGCTTGAATTCCGATACGACACGGTCAGTCTTCGTCCTGGAATATCTCTTTTTCGCCGAACGGACCTTCCGCGCCGGTAAAGGCCCAACAGCCCTCGATGAAGCTCTGGGACGTACCGCGGCAATCCTTGGGGTTGACGATCCTGTGCTGGGCGCCCCAGGCATAACCCGCCTGATGGGTGGAACAGTCGAAGTCGCACATATAGCCGTGCCATATGATGGGGCCGCTGGCATTTTGCACCGGAAGCGGCGTATGCCCCGTGACGACCTGCGCGGCCGCCGGTTTCTGCGCTTGGGACGCCTTGCGCTCGCCCGGTGAACAGGCCGCAATCCCCAGCATCGCCATGAAAAGGATGGTCTTGCGCACCGCCATGCGATCATGCCTTTCGCCGCTATTCTGCGCCGGGCAAGCGGCGCCGTCCACCAGGTTCCGGCAGCTCCTTTCGGCGTTGACACGCCTTGACACAAATCGGACACCGTCCGGGAATACGCCAAGCTTGCATCACGCGCGCATGCAAATTAAAGCCATGGGCTCCGCCCACACATCGCGCAATTCATCCCGGGACAAATGATCAACGGCACCGTCAAATTCTACAACCGCGCAAAAGGTTTTGGTTTCATCACTCCCCTGGATGGCAAAGAGGACGCCTTCGTCACCGCGTCGGCGCTGGCCGCGTCGGGCGTTGCGACCTTGACCGCCGGTCAGCGCGTCAGTTTCGAATCCATGCCCGACAAGAAGGGCCCGAAGGTCACCAATGTCCGGGTCGAGGCCGAGGCGCCGCGGGAAGCGCCAGCTCCAAAGCGCCAAGCCGGCGTCACGATCTATTACGATTCTTCTTCCAGGGAAGCCGAAGAGGTCATTGCCGCGGCCAGGGCCGCATCGGGCGAGGAGCCTCGTTTGGTCGATTACAAAACCACGCCACCCGATCGCGACGAATTGAAACGCCTCTCGCTCTGGCTGCGCGACAACGACCAAAGCCTGGTGCGCCGCTACGATCATTTGTTCATGGAGCTGCGGCTGGACGACCGCTTCATCGGCGAGAGCGAGTTCTGGACCGCCATCATCGAACATCCCCAATTGATCAACGGTCCGGTGCTGGCACGGGGTCATTCCGCCCGCCTCTGCAAAAACAGGGAAGACGTCCGCGCTTTTCTCGGCGGTGGCGAACAAGCCAAACCGGCAAAGACCATCTCTCCCCGCATCATGGCCATGATGGCGGGGCGTCCCGTAGAGCCCAAGCCCGCCAATGAGGACCGTATCGCCGAACCCGCCAACGATATCGGGGAAAAAACCATCGCCAACCCGAAGACCGCACCCGCCAAGATCAAGAAAGCCGTCCCGGTGAAGAAGACGGTAACAATCGCCCCGGCAAAGAAGCCCAAGGCAAAACCCAAGGCCGTGGCACCCAAGCCGAAAAAGAAGAAGTAGCGCGCCACCGATTGCCTGCTCTCATCGTCTATGCCTCAATGGCATGGGGTTCGTTTGGGGAGGCATTATGACAAAGCGCATGCCGGCCGCCGCGGCGGTCGCGATTGTGGGACTGGCGATTGTGGGACTGGCGATTGTGGGATCGGGCCCGGCCGCCCTGGCACAATCCGTGTCGCTGCCGCCGCCGACCTTCCATCATCTGCTGCTGAACAGCGTCGATCCGGACGCGGCTATCGCCTTTTATCTGAAGGCCATTCCGGACACCAAGCGCGCCCAATGGGGCGGCTATCCCGGCGTCTGGTCGCCCACCAATGTGCTGCTGCTGTTCAACAAGGTTTCGACCCCGCCCGTCTCCGATCCCTTGGCGACCGCTTACTGGCATTTCGGCTGGAATCCGCCGGACCAGCGCCAGAAGGTGGCGGCGCTTCAGGCCCAGGGTTTCCAATTCGCGCCTTTATGGACCGGCATCGGTGACGGTTCGGTCGTCATCAGTAGCGACACCTATCCGCCCGCAGGTGGCGTGTATGGCCTCGGCGAAACCAAGGAACAGATGGCCGAGTCTCAGGCCAAGGGCGTGAAGCCGCAGGGCGGTCCGGGCTTCGCCTATCTGATGGGGCCGGACAACGCCCTGATCGAAGAAGCCGGCGCCAGCAATCCCGAACGCTTCAATCACATTCACATGTGGCAGGACGAACCTTTCTGCGCCCAGCTTTGGTATCAGAAACACCTCAACGCTCCGGTATCCGCGCGACCCGGCGCGCCGGTTTATACCGAAGCCAATTGTCATGTGCCGCGCGGGGTCGCCACGTGGCCGTCGCTCACCAAGTTCGGCATGTATCGTTATCCCACCGCGGGCGTGCAATTCAGCGACGTGTCGATGATGTGGTACATGGACCAGACGGATAAGCCGCTGGTCGCGACCCAAGGTCATTTGATGGACAGCGTGGGATTGGGCGTCGCCGATCTCGACGCCTGGGTGGCCAAGCTGAAGGCCGAGAACGTCACCTTCCTCAAACAGCCGTTCAAGATCGGCGACACCCGCGCGGTGATCATTGAAGGCCCCAGCCATGAAGCGCTGGAGCTGGTGGAAGTGAAATAGAAGGCCTGATCCGGATCAGGTCCGCCCGGCGGGGGCGCGACGAAAACCATGCATGCCCAGATGCCATTGCAGGGCGACGACCGCGCCCTTGGTCGGCTGCAGCAGCCCGACGCAAAGAAGCAGCGTGAGCGGCAGGAACAGCGCCAACTCGCCCCAGGCAGGCATCAGCCGCTCCGCCTCGACATACAGCAGAAGTCCCGCAATCAGATGCCCGACGAACACGATCACCAGATAGGCGGGGAAATCGTCGGCCTGATGGTGAAAAAGCTCCTCCCCGCAGGCCTCGCAGCGGTCGGCCACTTTCAGGAAGGCGCGGAAAATATGGCCCTTGCCGCAGCAGGGACAGCGGCCCAGAAAGCCCAGCAAAAGATCGGCTTTGAGCGAGCGCGTCCGCGTTTCCATCAGGGGTTCTCCGGGCCTTGAACCATGCGCTGAATATGGTCCGGATCCCTTAGGATTCAACCAAAAGCCGGGGAATTGCGGCGATAGGCGCGGCGCGAAACGTCGCATAGGCCGCCCGCTTCTGGTATGGTTTCGCGGGCTGGCAAGCGACCAGCGATACTGGGGAGGGAATGCCATGAAACGCGCATGTCTTACCGCTTTGTTGTGCACAGCGATCAGCTTCTGCGCCGCGCCGGTCCTGGCGCAGCAGATCACAGAGTCCTCGCCGCCTTACTCGCGCATCGACGGCTATCTCAAGATGCCGGACGGCCGGCACATGGGTTCGACCAGCTCGGTGGCGGGCGACAGCCATGGCAATATCTGGGTGGCGGAACGCTGCGGCGCCAATGATTGCGCCGGAAGCCCGCTGGCTCCGGTCATGGAATTCGACCCCAACGGCAATTTCATCAAGGCGTTCGGTGCGGGGCAGATCCTGTTTCCCCACTTCATCTTCATCGACAAGCAGGATCACATCTGGATCGTGGACGATCACGACAATGGCAAGATCGGCGACGACGTCATCGAATATGACCAGAACGGCCGCGTATTGAAGACGCTGGGCACCCCCGGCGTCCCGGGTGACGACCAGACCCATTTGCGCGAGCCCAGTTCGGTCCTGGTAGCACCCAATGGCGACATCTTCGTGGGCGACGGCCATAGCCAGGACAAGGGCAATGCCCGCATCGTCAAGTTCGATTCCAACGGCAAGTTCCTGATGCAATGGGGCAGCCATGGCCACGGTCCCGGCCAGATGGACATTCCTCACTGCCTGGCGATGGACAGCCAGGGCCGCCTGTTCGTGGGCGACCGCGGCAACAACCGCATGGATATTTTCGACCAGAACGGAAAGTTCCTCGCCTCCTGGAGTCAGTTCGGCCGGCCCAGCGGCTGTTTCATCGACAGCAAGGACAATCTCTACGTCGCCGATTCCGAATCCCATACCAACCACCATCCCGGATGGATGCGCGGGGTGAGGATCGGCAGCGTCAAGGACGGCGTGGTGGTGGCGTTCATTCCCGACGACCCGGACATCAACCCCGACAAGATGGGGACCAGCAATGGTGAAGGCATCTGGGCCGACGCCAATGGCGTGATCTATGACGCCGAGGTGGGGCAGAGGGCGGTGGTGCGCTATGCGCCGGGGGGCAAGAGCTAGCGCGAAATTGCTCGCCGTTTAATCCAACCGTCACAATTCCGGAGCAAAGCCCGGTGAGCGGGCTTGCGCCATTCTCTATAGGAGCATATGCTCTTAATTTGCTTGCCTGCCCCGCCGCGAGCGGCTCGATCGCGAGCACATAAGGGAGATGGAATCGTGAAGGACATCCACAAATATCCCATGACCCGCCGCTCGCTGCTGGGCGCCATCGGCATCACCGCCGGCAGCGCCGCGATGTACGAAGCGATGATGACCATGGGCTATGCCGCGACGTCGGATTTCAAAGGTCCGATCGAGCTTTCCGGCGCCCCCAAAGGCGCATCGGTGCTGGTGCTGGGCGCGGGCATCGCAGGGATGGTGGCCGCCTACGAACTGCAAAAGGCCGGCTATAGCGTGAAGATCCTGGAATATAACGACCGGCCCGGCGGCAGGAACTGGTCACTCTATGCGGGCGACACCTATACCGACATTGGCGGCGTCACCCAAAAGGTCCAGTTCGACAAGGGCCTCTATTTCAATCCCGGGCCCTGGCGCCTGCCCTACCACCATCAAGGCATCCTCCATTACTGCCGGATGCTCAATGTCGCGCTTGAGCCTTTTGTGCAGGACAACAACTCGACCTATGTCCATTCGCAGAATTCGTTCGGCGGCAAGCCCAAGCGTTTCCGCGAAGTCCAAGCCGATTACGACGGCTATATCGCCGAGTTGCTCGCCAAGGCGACAAGCCAGGAGAAACTGGACGGTCTTCTCGACAAAGATGAGAAGGATGGCCTGCTGCAGATGCTCAAGACTTGGGGCGGCCTCGACAAGGATTACGAATACAAGAAAGGCGAGCTGGCCAGCAATTTCCGCGGTTACGACATTCCGCCCGGCGGCGGCCTTCAGCCCGGTCCGGTCGATTCCGAGCCCATGGCGCGCAAGGAATTGTTCAACTCGACGCTCTGGGCCGCGAAATTCTTCCCCAAGCAGTGGGACTTCCAGGGCCAGATGTTCCAGCCGGTGGGTGGCATGGGCATGATCGGCAAGGCATTCGGCAAACATTTGGGCAATGTCATCACCTACGACTGCAAGGTCACCCGCATCAAGCAAGACGCCAAAGGCATCAGCGTCGATTATGTGAGCAAGGCCGGCGGCGCGACCAAGACGGCCAAGGCCGATTGGTGCGTCTGCACCATTCCCGCCTCGATCCTGGGCCAGATTCCCCTCGAGGGCGTCAGCGCACCGATGAAAAACGCCATCGACTCGCTCTGGTATATCCCGGCGGCGAAAGTGGGCTTGCAATTCAAGCGCCGCTTCTGGGAAGAGGATGACGCCATCTATGGCGGCAACACCTATACCGACCAGCCGATCTTCAACATCAGCTATCCCAGCCACGGCTTCTTCCAGAAAGGCCCCGCCGTGCTGCTGGGCGCCTATGTCTATCGCAGCGGCTCCAAGGTTTATAATTTCGAGGCGCTGTCCGCCCAGGAGATGATCAAAAGCGCACTGGACCAGGGCGCCAAGATTCATCCCCAATATCCCGCGGAATTCCAGAACGGGGTCGCCGTCGCCTGGCATCGGGTGCCCTGGAGCCTGGGCTGCTCGGCCTTCTGGACCGACGCCAATCGCGCCAAGAATTACGAGACCATCTGCCAGGTGGATAACCGCATCGTGCTGGCCGGCGAACATTGCTCGCATTTGATGGCATGGCAGGAAGGCTCGGTACTCTCCGCGCTGGACGCCATCACGCGGCTGCACAAACGCGTGCTCGCGGCGTGAGGGTGAAGACAATGAAGAGATTGCTGCTTATCGCCGCCACCATCGCCGTCACCGCCATTTCGGCATCGGCGCAACCACTGCCTCAGCTAGGCGGCGAAGCCATCTACAAGGGCATCTGCCAAGATTGCCACATGCCGGACGCGCGCGGCGGCACGGGCGCGGGAAGTTATCCAGCACTGGCGAAAAATTCCAAGCTGGCCGAGCCGGGCTACCCGGTCGCCGTGGTGGTGCATGGTCAGAAAGCGATGCCGCCCTTCGGCGCGGCGCTCAATGATCAACAGATCGCTGACGTGGTGAATTATGTCCGGGAGCATTTCGGCAACAACTACCGGGACAAGATCACGCCGGCGGACGTCAAGGCCGCGCGCTAGACGCTCCACACGAGGTCCCATACCTGGCCATCCTTTCCACCAGGAAGGGTGGTCTTTTTTTGAGCCGAGAGCAGACGCCGGTTAGTCGGACGTCTGATAGCCCATGCCCACACAGTTATAGGTGAGCGTCACCTGGAACAAGGAGCAATTGTCCGCGTCGCCGATCTTGCATTGGCGCCGGGGCGGACCGGCGGGTTGGGCATCCTGATAACCAGAGATATGGCAATGATCCAACGCTTCCATGAACACTCGCCACGCCCTCGCCTGACTGTCCTTACCGGCATCGTCGTAAGAAACAGTGACCGTCGCATATTCGCCCTTGCCATGGGCACAGCCAGCAAGCGTTGCCGCCAAAAGAAGTGCGCAAGCGGGTTTCATCATCGCCTGTCTTATAGCACCAGAATGGTCACCGGCGCCGCGTCCGTTCGTTTACGAGCAAATTTTCATGAAGCTTATAGGACCACACAAAGATGAGGATATATCGTCTGACCATGGAGCATGTTGCGATCCGATGAAAAAATTCATCCTGGTTTTGGCGATGGTTTCCGGAATGGCATTAAGCGGGTGTGCGCCGGGTCCTTATGGCGCGTATGGCCCCGGCTATGCCGGTTATTACGGCCCAAACTATTATAGCCCTGACTATTCCGGGCCGGGTTATTATGGGCCAGCTTATTACGGGCCGAATTATTATGGATACTACGATCCGTCGGATTTGTTTTTCGACGGCGGCCTATATCGGACCCGGATATTATGGCGGCTATTACGGCGGGGGGTTTGGGTTTGGGGGACGCGGAATTCGTGGCGGTGGTTTCCATGGCGGGCACGGCGGCGGTTTCCACGGCGGCCATGGCGGGGGCGGTTTCCGCGGCGGCGGCGGCTTCCATGGCGGAGGCGGCAACCGCCACTGAGTCCGAGCCGTGATGCGGCGCGGCACGCTGATAGCCACCCTGCTCCAGGTATTTGCGGCTGGAACCCCGAGCGCGCAAGCAACGGATTCCCAGGCACGCCTCGCCGCCTTCGAATCGCAGCTTGAGGCCAATCCCAGCGCCACCGCGGTGTTGCAGATCTGGTGCGATAAACATGCGCCCGGAACACGGATCACCGCCCATCAAATCCAGACTTCACCCGCACCATTGCCGCCGGCGGCGCACAAAGCGCTGGCGATGGCACAGGATGAGACCGTGCATTACCGGCGGGTGGAACTGATGTGCGGCAACCACGTGTTGTCGAACGCCGACAATTGGTATTTGCCGGACAAGCTCACTGCCGCCATGAACCAAACATTGGAGCACAGCGAAACACCGTTCGGCGCGGCGGTCGCCGCACTCCATTTCCGCCGCCGCAATCTCGAGACCCGCTTTCTGCCGCCCGGCGATGAAGGCGTATTGCGCCATTCCGCCGTGCTTCTCACCGCCCAGGGCGCGCCGTTCAGTTTTGTGGTGGAAACCTACACGAAGAACATCTTGGCGGATTGAATCGCGCTAGCCCGCCTTGGCGCGAAGGAACATGTCCAGCAACGCGCTGTACCAGCGTTCAAAATCCCGGCGCGCCGCAGGCTCTTTCGCCCCGGCCTGGCGCAGGCGCGCGCCGATCAAGGCATCGCCAAAGGCCGCGAGCGTGGTCAAGTGCACAATCGCGCGGGTATCGGCGATGTCGGGCTCCACGCCCGGGCGCGCAAATTCCTTGCGGAGGCGATGAAGCCGCTCGACCACCTCCTCGAACAGCGCGGGCCTCCGCTGCGGCTGATCCTCTGCTTGCATCAGCCAGACCATCCGCTGCGCCACGCCGTCACGATAGGCCGCGAAGGTCTTGGCCACACTGTCGTTGCTGGAGTCGGCATCGGCCTTCGCCGTCGTGGCAGTGAGCCGTTCCAACGCCCGCAGATTCAAGGCGCGCACCAAGCCTTCGCGGCTGCCGAAATGATGCAGAATGGTGGGATGGGAGATCCCGGCTTGCTTGGCCACGTCCTGAAGCCGGAGCGCGGCAGGGCCACCGCCTCTGGCCGATAACGCTTCGGCCGCATCCAGGATCAGGGCTTGCGCCTCTTCCGGTCGGCGGCGGACGCGCTTGGTTTTCCTGGGCAAGATATCATCCTTCGCTATTGACAATATTGTACGTAGTCGGCATATGACCGTCAACCACAGGTTCGATCATGCCCGCCCAGCCCGCTATTGACACCCGTCTGCGCCCCTTCGAAGCTATGCGCGCGGTCAGAGCCCTGATCGCGACCGGAGACACGCGCCAGGTCTTTGTGGTCTTCCGCGCCATGCGCGGCCGTTCGGGCGTACGCAGCTTTCGCCGCTTTGCCGCCTGCGAAGTCGGCCAGGCCGTGATCCGCGACCGGCGCGACCTTCTTTCCGCGCTTAACGACCGCGAGGGATTGAGGCGGCTGCCGGCGGATTCGCTGGGCCGGACTTATCTGGAATTCATGGATGCCGAAAATCTGTCGGCCCAAGGCCTGGTGGAGGCGTCGCAGGATTGGGAGACCGATCCGCTACCGCCGGACGTCGAGCTGTTCCGCCGACGGATGCGCGAGATGCATGATCTCACCCACATCGTGACCGGTTACGGCCGCGACCAGTTGGGCGAGCTTTGCCTTTTGACCTTCATGTACCGCCAACAGGGCAATTTGGGCATGCTGATGATCGTGGCGATGGCGTGGAGCCGATTGCCGCCCCTGGCGCGCAAGGCCCTGCGCGAAGCCTGGCGCAATGGCAGGAAAGCGGGCTGGCTCGCCGGGCATGACTGGGAAAGCCTGCTGCCACGTCCTCTGGCGGAGATCCGCAGGACCCTCGCCATCGAGGCCCCTCGCCTTTATCAGCCGATGTCGCCGTGAAGAATTTGCTCACCGCTGCCGGCGCAATCCTGGAAGATTTCGCCTCTACTGTGCTGTTCTTCGTGCTCTACACGCTGAGCGGCAACATCGCCGTGTCGGTCGCCGCGGCCATTCTGCTGGCGCTGGGCCAGTTCGGCTGGCGGCTGGCACGGCACCAGAAGCCGGACGCGCTGCAGTGGATCAGCCTTTTCCTGGTCGCCGCGTCGGGGACGGCGACACTCGCCAATCACAATCCCATCTTCGTGATGCTGAAGCCCAGCGCCCTCTATCTGCTGGTGGGCGGGGCGATGCTGCAGAAAGGCTGGATGTTGCGCTACATGCCGCCCCGCGCGCTCGAATATGTGCCGGATTTGGTGATCCGCTCCGGCTATATCTGGGCGGGACTGATGTTTTTGTCCGCGATCCTCAATCTCATCATGGCGCTCAATTTCAGCGTGCTGGTTTGGGGGACGGCGATGTCGATCTGGGGACTGGGAAGCAAGATCATCATGTTCTTTGCTCAATACACCATCATGCGCTGTATCGGCCGCAAGCGGCGTCTGGCGCGCTCCGGCCTTTCCGCCGGACAAACCCGCGGCGAATTGGCCAAAGCATAGAAGCGAACCAAGCTCCGAGGCGATGCATGATCGAAGGCGCCTGTCATTGCGGCAAAGTCCGCTGGAGCTTCGAGGGCACGCCCGAATCCGCCACCGCCTGCAACTGCACCATCTGCCGGCGCTATGGCGTGCTCTGGATCTATGGCTACGAGAATGACGGTATCCAAGTCTCGGGCGCGACCCAGACCTATAGCTGGGGCGATCGCGAAATCGGATTCCACTTCTGCCCCGATTGCGGCTGCGTGGCCTATTGGCGCGGGTTGGCGCCGGGCAAGGATGGCCGCCGCCGCATTGCGGTCAATGTCCGCCTGGCCGAGCCCCGCGCCGTCGGCGCCATTCCCGTCAAGCATCTGGACGGGTTGGAAAGCTGGAAGAGCCTCCGCGCGACGGACGCTGTGTCGCCGACATGTGGTTCTAGCCGCAAAGCATGGGCAAGTCCCCGCTGCGGCGCTCCTATTTTCGGCTCGCCGCACAACATGCCAAACGCGTATTAATCATGATGCCGGCGACTTTGCCGCTTTGGATTAACCCGCGGGCAAGTCCGGCCGTCCCACCATCATCCCATAAAGTGGTCGACAAGGAACGTGATGAACAGCGCGATGAACATCGCCGCCTCTGGGATGCTAGCGGCAGCGACCAGCTTGGCCGCCAGCGCCTCGAACGTCGCCAATATGCAATCGACCGGTCCGGTGCCCGCGACCGGTCTGATGCAGCCCGTCGCGCAAAATCCAGGCAGCGTCTATCAGCCCGTCACCGTGGCCCAGAGCGCCACATCGGGCGGCGATGTCAGCGCCACGGTTATGCCGTCGCTGCCAAGCTACGCGCTGGCCTATGATCCGTCTGCGCCCTACGCCAACATGCAAGGCATGGTCGCCACGCCCAATGTCGATCCCGCGCAGCAAACGGTGAACCAGATGATGGCGTCGATCGCCTACAAGGCCAATATCGCCAGCTTCAAGGCGGCTCAAGGCATGATGAAAAGCCTGCTGGACGCGACGGCCTGAAGCCCGGTACCTGAATCCAGGCGCCTGACGTCTGGCGCCTGCTATTTCGTGACGGCGGGAAGGAATATGTCGAAGCGTGCGCCCTTGCCGGGCGCGCTTTGGACGCGAATTTCTCCCCGGTGGGACGAGACAATTCCCTGCACCACCGAAAGGCCCAGGCCGGTGCCGGTTTCCGCGCCCTTGGTGGTGAAAAAGGGCTCGAAGATGCGGGCCAGTACCTCGTCGGTCATGCCACTGCCGCTATCGGCCACCGAGATGCGGACGTAGGCGTTACCGGCCGCGCCGCCGAAGGCCGCGCCATCGACCTCGGCGGTGGAGAGATCGATCCGCCCAGGCTTGTCGCCGATCGCCTGGGCCGCATTGAAGAAAAGATTGAGCAGCACCTGGCGCAGCTGCCCCGGATTGCCCTTTACCGGCGCGGTCGGAATCAAATCTTCGCCAAATTGGATGCTCTTGGGGACGCTGGCACGCACCAGTCGCAGCGCCTTTTGCAGGAACGGCGCGATCTCAATCACCTCATGCTCCGGCGTTTCGCCGCGGCCGAAGGCCAGCACCTGCTTGACCAGGTCGCTGGCGCTTAAGCCGGCTTCCTTGATCAACTCGACGCGAAGGCGGTTGGGATCGCGCTCGTCCAGCGATTGAAGCAGCACGCCCGACATCGCGACCAGCGACGCCAGCGTGTTGTTCAAATCATGGGCCACGCCGCTGGCGATGGCGCCCATCGAAATCCAGCCGCTGCGCCTGGTACAGTTGGGTCTGCAGTGCCTTGTTTTCCCGTTGCGCCATGCGCAGTTCGGTCACGTCCTGGACGGTGGCGACGATGCCGGTGATGTTGCCATGCTCGTCCTTCACGCCCGTCGCGATGCGCCGCAGGATGCGCTCGGCGCCGTCCGGCCGTTTGATCCGGTATTCCGCGATGGTCTCGGGCGGCTTTCCCCTCGCGCGCGCGGCACGTTGGAATAAAGTTTTGGCCAATCCTCGGGATGCACCAGGCTTTCCAGGCCTTCGGCAGTGGGGGTGAAACTGTTGCGGTCCACGCCATAGATGCGGAAGGTCTCGTCGGACCAGTCCCACTTGCCGGTCTTGAAATCGACCGCGGCGCTGCCGATCGAAGCGATGCTTTGCGCCAACGCCAGATGGAGCTTGCTTTGCCGAAGCTCCCGGTCGGCGCGCCTTTGTTCGGTGATATCGGTAAAGATGGCATAGGAGGCGCTGGGTTCGCCCTCTCCCGGCTCATAGAGCGGACAGGCATCCACCGAGAACCAGCGGCGCTCCTTCAACAACGGATTGAACAGGCCCATGATGAAGTTCTGGATCCTGGCGCCGGTGCGCGCCGCCACCATGGCGGGATATTCCTCGATCGGGAGCAGCCGCTCGTCCTCCCCCACGGCGCAAACTTCCGGGTCGTCCTGCGGAATCTCGTTCAAATCGAGGAATGGCCGTCCCAGGAGAGACGCCGCGGCCAGATTGGTGCTGATCACCCTGCCGTCACGGCCAATGAAAATGATCCCCTGATTGAGGGTATTGTACAAAGTCTCGAGTTGGCGGATGGCAATGGTCAACGACATCAAATGGGCCACGAATATGTCAAAAAATATCCAAATAGCAGCATAACAAAATCCATTTGTCAGCGATGACAATGGCCGCATATTGCGTTGTTCTGCCCGCATGCGGCAGTCCGGAAAGCGTCACGGCGAAAAGGCGTTACTGCAAAGCAACCTTGACCAGCACGCTCAGTTGATGCGCGCCGAACGGCTTGGCCAGGACATGGTCGGCGCCATGTTTGGCCGCCAGCGTCAGCAGATGCGGATTCCCGGAAATGGCGATGATCTTGATGCGCGGCCTGAGCCGACGCAGCTCGGCGATAGCGTCGAAGGTGTCGATCTCCGGCATGATCACGTCGGTGATCACCAGGTCGGGATTCAAAAGTTCCAGCAACCGGAAGGCGTCCTTGCCGTGGGTGGTCGAGCGGACTTCGTAACCGGCCGTGGAAAGCGTGTATTCCAGGCTCTCCACAACTGCCGCGTTGTCATCGATCAAGAGAATGCGATAGGGGTCGGTCTCTGCCCCCTCATAGCGCGCAGGGTTCGGCTGTGTGGAGGACATCTGCAACTTATCCATGTTGGTGCGGCAGGCGGACGGCGTTTTGTTCTTGGCCGATTTGCGCAACTACATCGCCCACGGACGAATCTATATCGCATGATTCGACCGCAAAAAAACGAAATCTCAGACCGGTCAATAAGCGGTTCCCGCGCCGAACTTACTGCGCGGATATCACGCGTGCCGCGGCGGCTTGGGAACCATCACCGCGCCGACGACGCGGTGGTTTTCGCCACCTGTACGAAAGCGATCTTGTTCTTGCCGCTCTCGGCCAGCCAGAGATTGCCGTCCGGCGTGTGCACCATGTTGCGCACCACCCCGCCGCCGGACGGGATGGCCCAGGTCTGGAATTTCTGCGCCCTGGTGTCGAAGCGCACCAGCGTGTTGGGCCTGGTATTGGATTCGCTGTACCAGATCACATCGCCAATGGCGGTGATGCCATAAGGCTGCGATTTGGCGCCCCCCGGCGAAGCGAATTCCGTGACCTGGCCGGTCTTGGGATCGAGCCGGCCCAGATAGCCCCGCGCATAATCGGAATACCAGATGATATCGTCGGGCGTGATGGCGACGCGGCGCGGCCGCGAATCCGCGCGCGGCAGGACATACTCATGGATCGCCAACGTATCGGGATCGATGCGGCCCACCTTGTTGCTGCCGAATTCGACAAAGAACGGCACGCCATGGGAATCGATCACCATCCCGTAAGGGTTGGAGCGCGGTGTGGGCGATTGGACCAGCTTGACCTCGCCGGACTTGGGATCGAGCCGGCCCACGAAATTGCCGCCCTGGACGGTGAAATAGATATTGCCGTTGGGGGCAAACAGAAGCGTATGGGGATCGCGTGCCTTGGGATCGGGCATCGGAAATTGGGTGACCTTGCCGGTCTTAGGATCGAGCTTGCCGATATAGGCGCCGAAATTGGCGGTAAACCAGACATCGCCCTCATGGTCCGGAATCAGACCATGCGGACCCGAGCCGTCGGGCAGATGATATTCCTTGAAGCGCTGCGTCTTGGGATCGAAATGGCCCAGCACATTGGCCATTTGGCCCGAGTACCAGACCGTGCCATCAGGCGCCACCATGGGATCGTGCGGCCGCGAGCCCGGTGTGGGAACCTCCCATTCCTTGAAGGTGACCTGGGCAGCGCCGGGTATGATCTGCGCCGCCGGCGCGGCCTTCTCGGGGAAATTCTTGGCGAGATAATCCACCACCTGCGCGAATTGGCTGGGCGGCAGTTGCGCGCCCGCATTCACCATCATGTGCACGACAGTGTCCCACTCGGCTTTGGTGTGACCGGAATTGGTGATCATGGTGAGCGCATGACAGGCCGAGCAGGTGGTCTGCACCGTGTCCTTTTCCGGTCCATCGGGCAACGCCTGCGCCAGCGCGGGCGAAAGGGAGAACAGCAGAGCGGTAACGGCAAAGGATGATGTTCGCAGCATGGCAATCCACCTCGCATCAAAAGGGCGCACACATGCTCAAGACCGTCGAGCCTAAGCGCAGCCCAATCCGGGGTCAACGCGGCCATCGCCGCCCTGCAAAAACTTCCCTAGACTGGACGCGGCAGGGAGGCTCGCATGCGGATAGGAAGCGCTGTTCTGTGGTTGGCGGTGATGGCTGTGAGCGCGGCCCACGCCGCGCCCACTCACCCGCAGGCCGAGACCCAGGCGCTGGACCTGGCCAAGAAAGCCATTGCCCTGCGCTCGGTGGCGGGGCCGGGAAACCAGACGCCACGGGTGGCTGACTTATATAAAGATGCGCTGGTCAAAGGCGGCTTTGCCGCGAGCGACATCACCATCACGCCGGTGGATGACACCGCCTACTTGATCGCGCGCTGGCCTGGCAGCGACCCTAGCCTGAAGCCGCTGGTGATCTCCGGTCATATGGATGTGGTGGAAGCCAAACCCGCCGACTGGAAGCGCGGTCCTTTCACGCCGGTGGTGGAAAATGGCTATCTGTTCGGGCGGGGCGCCACCGACATGAAACTGGACGGCACTATCGCCATCGCCGCCCTGATCGAATTGAAACGCGAAGGGTATCATCCGCGCCGCGGCATCGTGCTGGAATTCTCGGGCGACGAGGAAACCGACATGAAGACCAGCGGTATCATCGCCGAGAAACTCGCCAATACCGAGCTGGTCCTTAACATCGATGGCGGCGGCGGTGTGTTGAACGAAAAAACCGGCCAGCCCGAATATTTCTCCTGGCAAGGCGCGGAAAAGACCTATGCCGATTTCCGCCTTACCGTCACCAATCCGGGCGGCCATTCGTCCGAGCCGCGCAAGGGCAACGCCATCGATCAGCTGGCGGCGGCGTTGGTCCGGATCGGCAATTACCGCTTCACGCCGGAACTCAGCCCTCTCACCCGCGCCTATTTCATGGAAGCGGCGAAATACGAAGACCCCAGCATTGGCGCGGCGATGAAGGCCTTCGCCGCCAATCCCGCCGACAAATTCGCTATCGAGACCTTGGCCGCCAATCCCGCCATGGTGGGCAAGATCGGCACCACTTGCGTCGTCACCATGGTCAGTGGCGGCCATGCCTTGAATGCGCTGCCCCAACATGCGGAGGCCAATATCAATTGCCGCATTTTCCCGGGCCACAGCCCGGCCTCCGTCATGGCGGAATTGCAGAAGGTGGCGGCCGAGCCCGCAGTGACCTTCAAGGACGTAACTCAAGGCTCGGTGGCGAACGACGCTTCACCCCTGCGTCCGGATTTCGTCGCCGCGGTGACCAAGGCGATCCATGTGGGCTATCCCGGCGTGCCGGTCTTTCCCAGCATGGCGGCGGGCGCCAGCGACAGCATGTGGTTCCGCTACCACCATGTGCCCAGTTACGGCGCGAGCCCGATCTTCATCAAAGAATCGGATCAGTTCAGTCATGGACTGAACGAGCGCACGCCCATCTCCAACATTGGGCCGGGGATCGCTTACTATCTCTCCTTGGTGCCCGACCTCACGCACTAAGGCGCGTTGGGCAGAAGACCCTGCTCCACCAGCACCGGGGGATGGCGGTGATGGGTGGCCTGCTCATAGCCATAAGCGATGTTGAGCAGATCGCCATCGCGCCAGGGCCGGCCCGAGAATTCCAATCCATACGGCAATCCGCCCGCATAGAACCCCCCCACCGTCACCACGGCGGGCACGCCCAGCATATTCACCCAGCCGGTGTCGGAATGAGGACCGCCGCTGAGTTTGCCGTCTTGGGGCATGGTGTCGTCGGGCGGCGGCATCTGGATCGCCGGATAGACATAGGCATCGAGTTTCAACCGATCCATGGTCCCCAGATACATCGCCAGCGCGCGGCGGCGCGGCGCATAATAATTGGCCTCCCCGTCAGGATCATGCTCGATCTCGCGCTGGGCGATGGTGATGCCGCCGACATGGCTGTTGGCGTCGCCCTCGCCGATGGGATTGGGTAGAATGGGCTGGCCCGTCGCCCGCTCATACTCTCCGATCGAATGATATTGCGTTGGCCCAAAGTCGCGCAGGAAATGCTCCATCCCCTCGCGCACATAGGGATAGGTGGCGATACGGCCCGCGGCACGCGCGAAATCGTCCGGCAACACGGTGTCGTCCATCACGATAGTGGCGCCCGCGGCGCGCAATTCGTCCAGATCCTTCATGAAGCCGGCGCGGGTCTTGGGATCAAGCGGCAGCACTTCGTCGGCCATGCGCTTGTCGGCGGCCCATTGCGGCACTGCGGCGGGCGTGCCGTGGAACGGCGTGCCAGTGCCTTTCAAGACGAACGCAGGCACTCCGATGCGCTTGCCCTTGAGGCTGCCAGGCTTGAGATATTCCGTGTACGGACCGCGTTGCGCATCCGCAGGCGCCTGGTCCAGTGGCGGATCGGCCTTGTCTTTCCCCTCCATTACCGACAGCGCGATGGCCGCGTCGGTGACATCGCGGGCGATGGGCCCGGTATTGTCCAGCATCCAGTCCAACGGCGCGATCCCCGCGATCGGGACCAGGCCGCGAGTGGGAAACACCCCCACCAGCGCGCTGGTCGCCACCGGCATGCGGATCGAGTTGGCGGTGTCGGTGCCGGTGCCCAGCATCGCCATGTTGGCGGAAACCGAGGTCACCGTGCCGCTGGACGAACCGCCCGGCGAGAAGCGCACATCATAGGCGTCGCCGGTGCGGCCGAACGAGCTGGAGCGGCTTTCATCGGAATTGGCGAAGTCCGGCATGTTGGTGTGGCCGATGATGATCGCGCCCGCCGCCTTGAGCTTGGCCACCACTGGCGCGTCCTTGGGCGCGATGAGCTGATGCCCCGGGATGGTGAAGCCGGCCCAGCCATCGGTGGTGATTTGTCCCGCGATGCTGGTGTTGGCCTTGATCACAATGGGCACGCCCCACAACAAACCACGCTTGGTACTTTTGTCGGAATCCTCGCGCGCGGCCTCCGCCAACGCCGCCTTATCCATTTTGGTTTCGACGGCTTTGTAAATACCGTCATAGCGATGGATGCGCGCCAGGTACCATTGCACCACTTGGGTGACGGTGTATTTGTGATCGGCATAAAGCCGCTGCAATTGCGGCACCGTGATCTCCATCAGATCCCGGTCCATTGCGGAGGGCTGCGCCGAGGCGGGCGCTGCGCACGCAAGCGACGCGAAGCCGAGGGCGAGAATCCAGCGCATCAATGGCCGCTCGCCACGGGCGTCCGCGCCGGCGGCTCGGCGCCCAGCGGCAAGGCATAAAGTGCCGACGCCATCTCGCCCAGCGCCTGGCCGCACATGTCGGAGACATCCTGGTCGTCGGTGCGCTCGACATTGTTCACATAAAAGGCAAAAGCCAAATGTCGCCCATCCGGCGTGGTGGTGTAGCCCGCCAACCCTTTGCCCGTGATCAGCCGCCGCGCATTGAGATAATCCCGCCCGCCATAGGTGCCGGTCTTGGCGAAGACATGCCCCGCGCCCGGCGAATCTTTTTGGGTGTCGGCCAAGGTGCCGTCCTTGCCCAGGATCGGCAGGTCCTTCTGGAACAAGTCGAAATGGGGCTGGCGCGCCATATAGGCCAGATAATGCACCGCGAAATCCGGGGTGTAGAAGGCGACACCGGCGCCGCCCGCACCGTCCGACTGCGACGCGCCGGTCATGTCCAGCCCGGCTTGCTGAAGGAAATCATGCTCCAGCTGAAAGCCCTTCTGGTCGATCTTGTCGGTGGCATGGCCCAACACCGCGCCCATCACATAGGGCATGGTCGAGGCGTGAAGATTGTGGCTCACTTTCAAGGTGAGCTTCACGTCTTCCGACAAAGGCGCAGAGACATGCTCGGCCACCCGCATGTCGTCGCGATAGAAGGCGCGCGTCGCCGCGGCATCGGTAATCGCATCCGGCTTGCCGGCGACTTTAACACCCGCATCCTTCAGCGCCTGGCTCAACAAAACGCCTGCGAATTGCGACGGCTTCCTTACGGCATAAGCATAGATTACTGGTCCGCTGCCCTGGCCGATGGTGCCAGTCAAAGTCAGGGTCTCGGTATCGTTCTTGGCATCGAGATCGACCTTGCTCTCGACATGATCCTTGCTGCCGTCCGCCGTCACGATCTTGTTGACGATATGGACGTAAGGCACCTGCGGCGCGATCACCAGCTTGGCGGGATCGCCCGCCGCCGTGCCGGTGAATAGGTAATGTCGATGGCGTTGTCGTTGACCACGACGGGCGAGATATATTCCCCGGTGCCCAGGTCCTTGGCGCCTTCGGGAAACATGCTCACATCGATCCGCACGCGCCCGGCGATCCGCTTGATCCCGGCATCGGCCGCCGCGCGGGCGAATTGATGCAGCACGATGACGGGATCCTTGCCCACCAGGCGCGAGTCCGCACCGCCATAGGTGTGGTCCTCGTCCACCCAGGCCAAGGTGCCGTCGGGCTGCAGCCGGTCGGAGAGATTGGGATCGCCGCTTCCCACCAGGATCAGGTCGCCATGCAGCGTGCCCTTGGCGTCGATTTTCCCCGTGCGGTAGAGGGGCGTGTGGAATTGGTAATCCGGCCCCAGCAGATAGAGCGCCGTGCCTTCGGTGAATATTTTGGTGGTCGAGCCGGGGGTGAAAAGCCTTTGGCTGTTGAGCGCATAGAGAATTTTGCCGGTGTCGAGCGAATAGACCTCGAGCCCGAATTCGCCATGGGCATAGACGGACCGGCGGGTCACCTGATGCACCGCTTCGGCGAAGGTCTTGGGCGGGGCCTCGCTTTGGGCCGCGGCAGGCAACACCGCGCCCAGCCCAAAGGCCAGGATCGCCGGAAAAAGTTTGCTCGTCATCATTGCCGCCCCAGAAGAAAAGATTATTTCGCCGCGCCCAGCAGATCCGTCACTTCGTCGATCAAATAGCCTATCACGATGGAGCGGTCTTTCGCCTTGTAGGCCAGGGTGCGATTGACAACGATCTTGCCGGTCCTGAGGTCGAAATCGAAATAACGGTCCTTCGCCTCCAAGGCCGGGCCGTAATCGATCACCCCGTCGCCGTGATAGGCCAGCGGGTAATATTCCTCATCCTTGCCGGGCCGGCCCCAGATGCCGAACAGGGTATGCTGGCCATGGATCATGTCCTCGTCGTTGAGGACGGCGTCGATGGTGATGGGCTTTTCGCCCTGCGCATTGATAGGCAGGCAGGTAATCCGAACAGATCGCATGATCATCCCATGGGCGGCGCGAGATTGTGGGGCGATGATAAACATGGCATGAGGGGAAAATCACGCGATGAAGAGACGTGAGGGCATCGTGGGGGGATATCATGGCGCTGAAAGTCGTGGGCACAGGGCTGGGCCGTACCGGCACCAAATCGTTGCATTCGGCCTTGAACATATTGGGCGTGGGCCCCTGCCATCACATGGTCGAGGTTTTTGCCCATCCGGAAAGCACCAAGCTTTGGATTGAGGCATCCAAGGGCCGCCCCGACTGGGAAGCGATTTTCGCGGGCTACCACTCGGTCGTGGATTATCCGGGGGCGCAATTCTGGCGCGAACTCACCGCTTATTATCCCCAGGCCAAGGTGCTCCACACCATCCGCGATCCGGATCAATGGTTCGATTCCACCCAGGCCACGATTTTCGCGCCGCAAGGCCCGGCTGCGATGAAAGGGCCGATGAGCGAATTCTTCCATATCTTTCTTGATAATTTCGGGTCCCGGATCCACGACCGCGCCTTCATGACCGAATATTTCCGCAAACATTCGCGCGAAGTGGTCGAGGCAATCCCGGCCGACCGCCTCCTGGTCTATGAAGTGGGCCAGGGCTGGGGGCCTCTGTGCGAATTCCTGGGCGTGCCGGTGCCAGGCCAGCCTTTCCCGTCCGAGAATTCGCGGGCCGAATTCATCGCCCGCATGCAGAGCGGGCGCGACCATCACCCGCCGCCGACCTAGCGGCCCGCCGCGCCCGCATTGCCCGGGCCGCCCACCGGCTGAAGCCGCGGCAGGCGGTCTTCCACGGAGGGCAGGGCCGGGAACGGCGCATGCGGCTCGGCCTGATACCAATAGGCCACGGAATAATAATTGTCCGAGCGGGGATTGGCGTTGCCATGCTCGATGGTGGCCTTGATGGATTTCTCGAACGGGATCGGCTGGTCGAGATGGAAGCGATAGACGCTGGAATGGCTGCCCGCCACTTCCTCGCCCACCACCGGCGCGCCATAAAGGTCGTAAGAGAAGGGCTCGCCGCCGAAGTCCCAGGCGCCCAGGAAATAATCCTCGGTGCCGGTGCCGGCGATCGACGGCGTCTTCTCGCCGTCGATGAAGAACATGTCGTCGCCCTCGCCCCACCAATCGTCCTGGTTCTGGATCACCGACATGGTGACGCCCACGAACTGGCCATGGCCTTTGGCGTCCAGCCAGACATAATTGCCCTCGCCGTTGAAATTGGGCTTGTTGTCGATCAGCGCGTCGCCATTGCGCAGCCAGTTGGTGGTCCAGCCCTGCGCGGGTTGGGCCTGGCGATATTGGGCGTGGAAATAGAGCGTCCCCGCCGGCAGAGGCTTCGCGTAGGTCCGGTAGTCGATGTTGTAATAGAGATCGCCGATCGGCTGCTTGCCCTCATTGGTGACAGTGATGCGGGCGTGACGGGCGAAGGGCATGGGGAAGAAACTGTTCAGGGCCTTCACGCTGCCCACGGACAGCATCTGGGAATGCCAGCTGTGATAGGTGCCCAGCCCCAGGCCGAAGAAATCGCCGATCGGGGTTTCCACGCTGGGCGTGGCCTCGCCGTCCCAATAGATGCGCAGCACGATGCGCTTCAAATGATAGATCTCATTGTCGGCGATGGTGAACCAGATATGGGAGATGGTGCCGGGGCCGTCCGCGTCCAGCACGGTGAAAGTGGCGCCCGGTGCCACCTGGCGCGAATCCGCGTTGGCGCCCTGGGGATCGGCGCTGGAGGCGCGATGCGGCGTATAGGTCTGCTGCCTGGTGGGATCGGGCTGCCAATAGGTATCTTGGGCATACGCAGAGCCCGCCAGTATCATGCCGGCCGCTACCATCGCCGTCGCAAATCGCATCATCGTCTTCTCCCTTTTCTCTTTATTCGGCATCCATCACACAGCGGAATCCCAGCGTGCCGGAACGATCTTTGGACGGCGCCATCAGAAGATATTTGCCGTGCTGATCGTTGCGATAGGCGGCCGGAAAATACCAGAGCGAGCCCTGCGCCTGATAATAGCTGCCGCCGCGCAAGATCCCCGATCGTGTGTGATCGTCCATATATTCGTCGGTCCATTGCCAGACATTGCCCACCAGATCCATCACGCCGAAGGGGCTGGCGCCGCCGGGATGCGCCAGGGTGCCGTCCGGCCCGCGCAACGTGCGCGCCGTGTCTGGCTTGGGCACGGCATCGTCATTCCAGTCATTGCCCCAGGGATAGACGCGGCCGTCACCGCCTTGCGCCGCATATTGCCATTCCCATTCATGCGGCAAACGCTTTCCCGCCCAGGCCGCATAGGCGCGCGCATCTTCCAGCGACACCCAGGTCACAGGCTTGTCGGCCCAGCCATCGGGATAAGTGCCGTTCCGCCAATCCTTGAGGAAATTCGCGGGATCTTTCGGCTGGTAATGCGAGGCACCGAGAAACGCTTTGAATTCGGCATTGGTGACATTGTGGCGATCGATGAAAAAGGGATGGATGGTCATGGTATGGCGGTGGAAACGCCGGGGCGAATTCTCCCACGGATAGGCGATATCGACCCCTTCGGCATCGCCGCCTTCCACTTCAATGCCCTGAACGCGGAAATCGAAATCGCCACCCGGGATCGCCACCATGTCCTTGGGCGCAGCCTTCGCCGGCTTGGTCGCCGCGATCGCGGTCTGATGTTGCGGCGAGGATACCCATGCGGTCGAGAATTGCGCCAGCGGTTTGGTGGACAGATTTTTCATCTTGACCATCAAGCTGGTCATCGCCGCATCGGGCGTGCTCGAGGTGGCAAGAATGGCGCCATAGCCGTGGCCTTCAACAGCGAAAGCCAAATTCACGTTGTCGCCGTCTCGCTCGGCTTTGATCTCTTCGCCGCGATAAAGATCGAAATAACGCTCGCCCACCCTGAACGGCACCGTCATCTGCCGTCCTTCGACGGCATATTCATTGCGGTTCACCACCGTCCAGACGGTCTGATCACCTGAGGGCCAGCGGCTGGAAAAGACGCCAAAATTGCGCATGGGATAGAATGGCTCCCATTCCTGGCTCACCAGAAACGGCGCCACGCCACGCGCCAACGTCGCGACACGGCGCAACGTTTCCGCGTCGCGCGACGTCAAGCCATTCCAGAAGCCGAAGATGTTCTCCCAGCTCTCGATGCCGACGCCGTTGAAAAACGCGACCTGGAAAACATCGGTCTTGTCGCGGCTCCAGCGTTCGGCGACCACGGGAATATGGCGCGGCTCGATCCATTTGTAGCGGTCGATGGGCGGAGCGAATTGCTGATAGACGGATGGCGCCTCCTGCCACCAGGACGACAGATTCCACGCCACATCTTCGTCGCTGGGCCAAAGCTCGGTCTGGAATGCCAGGGCATGGCCGTTCTTCTCGGCGGCCTGAGGAAATGCCAGCGGCACGCCATCTTGGGTGTCGCCGAAAACGCCGTCGGCATCCAGCTGCTTCATCAGATCGGCCACTTCATCCGGCCAGGGCCGCCCCGGATCGCGTGTGCCCTCGTCCCACATATTGATGGGGAAATAGACCTTGACCCCGCGGCGGTGGAAATCGGCCACCATGCCTTTCACCCCGGCGATACCACCCGGCATAGCCAGGATCATGTCCAGCTGGTTGCGGTTGTCGATGCCCAGATTGGGATAGCTGGGCCACACCACCACATTGTCGATGCCGCCATAGCGTTTCTCGAGATCGTCGAGATAACGGTCCACCGTGTATTTGCCGGTGGCGAGATCGAAGAAGCTGCGATCCTCGACCATCATTGTGGGCTGTACGAAGCGCGATTGGGTCCAGCGCTGGCCTGGCGCGTCATAACGCGCGCCGTCATAGCCGATATAGATCTTCCGCTCCATCCGCCAGTGGCGCAGCGAAGAGAGGAAATCCTGGTGGCTGGTGGGATCGCACTGGGCAAAGCCCACCAGCTCCTGCATGGAAAGGCATTTGGGACCCACGATCATCCGCGAGTCGGTGGGAATGCGCGGGACGTAAAAATAATCGCGCTCGTCGGCGTGCGCGGCGCGGGCACAAATCAGAAGACCGCCCAGAAGGCAGCCCCGAAGCCAGCCAAAAGGCCGGTAAGCCCTGCGTCTTCACCCCTGCCCCCTTTTTCGTCAACCTATCAGTGCGCGGTCTGGTCTTTCAACTTGGCGGCAAAGGCGCGGATGGCGCCCGCCGGCACCGGTTCAGAGCTTACCGTCATGGCCATAGTCGCGCGCCCGCTTGAACGGCCGGTTGCTCACGCCATTGTAGGAGCAGATGAAATTCCAGCGCCTGTTGTCGGATTTGTTGGCGTCAGAGCGGTGCAGCAAATTGGCATGGAAGAGGATCGCGTCGCCCGGCTCCAGCGGCACCGAGACCGGCTCGAAACGCTTCAAGGCCTCCACCACCCGCTCGCTGTCGGCCACATATTGCTCATTCTTGCGCTCGTGATCGAGGCGGCCGAGAAGATGGGAACCCTTCATCACTTGAAGGCAGCCATTCTCCTGGGTGTTGCGGTCCACCGCGATGGAACAGCTCGTCATGTCGGGCATGAGGCAACCATTGTGATACCAATAGCCGTAATCCTGGTGCCACTCCCAGGCGCCGCCTTCATGCGCGTCCTTCAGGATCATCTTGGCGCTATAGAGATAGGCTTCCTCGCCGATCACGCGTTCGGCGGCGCTCACCACCCTCTCATTGCGCGAGAACATTCCGTAAATGTCGTCGCCGGCATGCCCCCACATTTTCAACGAGACCTTGTTGCCGTCCTGGTCCTGCTTGGTGAGCACTTGCGCGCCGGGCAATTCGCGCTCGGCGATCATGCGCAGAACGGCGATCTCGTCCGCCTCGAACAGGTGCGGAAGCACCACATAGCCGTCGCGGCGATAGACCGCGAGCATCCTTTCGGACAGTGACGGCATTGCGAGCAGCGTCGTCATGACAGCCTCCTTCCTAAAATGTGCCGCCGATGGCAATCAGGCCCACGGCAGCAATGAGAACCGCCAAGCCCTGGGTCAATAGGCGGCGCGCAGCGTAAGGCGCGCCCTTCCATTCGCCGCGCCCAAGCCCCACCAGATTTCCCACCAGGATCGATGAGGCGATAAAGAGCGGCCAGCCGATCACCGCCCCCAACTGTCCCAGCCGCGCGGCACCCATGCCATAGGCATAAAAGCTGCCGATCCACAAAAGCCCCATCAGCCCGGTCAACACAAGATTGCGCAGAGAGGCTTCGCGCCCCAAAAGCGCCAACGTGCCGTCCTGCGCCATGCGCGTGAGGCAATAAACGGCGTTGACGGCGAAGCCCGCTGTGAAGAACAGCGCCCACACCACATTGCCGGCCAGTGCGGGCGCCACGCCTTGCGCGCCGGCGATGGCGATCACCCGCGTGGCGAACGCCATGCCGATATTGGGCAGGCTGGAGAGCACGCCCGCCGCTACGGCAATGGCGATGCCGCCGGACAGCCCCCTCTGCACGCTTGCTTCCGTTCCGCTCTTGGCCGCGCCCGCGCGTGAGCACAGCAGGATGCCGATCACCACCACCAGCATGCCGCCCAGGATCAGCGCGCCCTTCAGCGAAACGAGGGTCGCAGGAAAAAACACCAGCAGCGGCACCAGCGCGCCCAATGCGGCGATCAAGCCCATGATGATGGGATAACCCAGCGCCAGCCCCAGCCGGGCCATGCCCAATCCGAACAGCACGGCGCCCAGGCCCCAGCCCAGCCCGAACAACACCAGCAGCAACAGATCGCCCGAAGGCGCGGCGCTATAAATGGTCAGGATTTGCGGAATGGTGAGGATGGTGAAAAACCAGTTGAACAGGATCATCCCGAAAAACGAAAAACCCAGCCAATTCTGCTCCCAGCGCCAGCCGCTTGTGCGGTCCATGGGGAGCAGGAACACGCCCTGGAAGATCCCCGCCATCAGCACCAGCACCAGTCCCGCCATCGTCGCGCTCATGCCTGCACCCGCTCGGCTGCGGCCAGGACTTCGTCTAGACGCGCATTCACTTCGGACCGGCGCGGATAGGACAAAATCGTCTCGCGCGCTTCGGTCGAAAGCGACGCCGCGGTGATGCCCAGGCAGATCGCGTCCACCAACGGCGCGCCTTCCGCCAACCCCACCGCCAGGCCGGCATTGAAGGCATCGCCCGCACCCACCACGTCGATAGCCTTGACCTTCAAGGCGGGAATGCGGCGGCGCCCCTCTTCGACGCCCACAACACACCGCCCGCGCCCAAGGTGATGATGACATGGGGGGCGCCCAGATCGAGCAGACGGTCGGCCAGCACTTCGTCGGGAATGGGATCGTCGGGCGCGAGACCCAGACAGACCCGGGCCTCGCTTTCATTGGGGGTGACGGCGAAGAAGGCGCTGAGATTTTCGCGGCGCAGATCATGCGCCGGCGCGGGATTGAGAATGGCTTTGCCGCCCTGGCGCTTGGCGAGTTCAGCGGCGGCCCGCGCCGTGACAAAGGAAATCTCGAGCGGCGAGATCACCACATCACCGGGCGCGATGAACCGCGCCTCGAGATCAACCGGCTGAAGTTCGCCATTGGCGCCCTTGTCGATCACGATGGCGTTGGTGCCGCGTGCGGAAAAAAGAATGATTCCGGTGGCGGTGGGGCTTACCTCCGAGATCATCACCCCGTCCTGGCCCACGCCTTCCTGGTCAAGCAGATCCTGAAACGCATGGCCGTGCGCGTCGCGCCCGATCTTGCCCACGAAATGGGTCTCCGCGCCCAGGCGGGCCGCCGCCACCGCCATGTTGGAACCCTTGCCGCCATGGGTGGTGTGGAAATTGCGGCCCATCACGGTCTCGCCTTCGACCGGAAGGCGGTCCATGTCCATCACCAAGGCAACAATATAGCTGCCGACAATGACGACCCGGCTCATATGTCTTATTCTCTTCCCCGGCGGGAAAGGATATTCCCGTGCTTCTTCGTCACCATGCACTATTATCGCGTTTTATGGACAATCCTATCACAACTTCGACACCCCGCATCCTGGCTTCCCACTTCCACACCCCCAGCGCCCCCAGCCAGCAATTGTTCCACACGGTGCTGCGCGCCGGTCATCTCAAGAGCACGCCGGATTACGGCGTCGAGCGCGCGTCCTACCCCGGCCATGACCTTCTTTTCTGTGTCGGCGGACGCGGCTTTGTCCGCTGCGGCGGCAAGAGCTTTTCCGTTGCGCGGGGCCAATTGGCCTGGATCGATTGCCGCGCGCCGCATGCCCACTGGGCCGACGCGCAGGCGCCATGGGAACTTCTCTGGCTTCGCGCCGACGGACGGCAGACGCGCGCCTGCGGCGCGGCCCTGATGGTGGATTCGCGGCCGCTGTTCAATCTGCGCAACGCGAACGAAGCGGCGTTGCTGTTTCGGCGCATCTTCGCGCTACTAACCGAACGTCCGCTGGCACTGGACGCGTCGCTGCATGCGGCGGTGGCGGGCCTGATCGCGCTTTTGTTCGAGGCGCGCCTGTCGGAGACACCGCGCCTGGACGCGGAAAGGACCGACGTCAAATTGCGCGCCGTATTGGACCGGATGCGCCGCGATTTCCGCGAGCCCTGGCGGATCAAGGATCTGGCGCGTTTGGCGGGATTGAGCGTGCCCCATTTCTACCGTCGTTTCCGCGACGCCACGGGCGCGACCCCGCTCGATTGGCTTCGCCGCGAGCGCGTCAATGAGGCCAAGCGCCTGCTGTCGGAGAGCAACGATCCCGTCCGCGTCATCGCCGAGGAACTGGGCTATGCCGACCAATTCTATTTCAGCCGCGACTTCAAGAAGCTGGCGGGCCTGTCGCCGCGCCAATATCGCCGCCAGGAAATGGAGGGCCGATGATGCTTATCGAATTCCCGCTATTGAAGCATCATCGGGCCTCGGCGTAGCGTCGCGCCATGGCGTTTCTGGCCGAGGGCATCGACAAGCATTTTGGCGGCATCGCCGCGCTCAGCGGCGCGCGCTTTGAGCTGGCCGGCGGCGAAGTCCATGCCCTGATGGGCGAGAATGGCGCGGGCAAAAGCACCCTGGCGCGCATTTGCGCCGGATCGCTCACGCCCGACAGCGGGCGGCTCGCGCTCGATGGCCGCAATGTCGCGCTGAATAATCCGCTCGACGCCCAGCGCCTGGGCATCGGCATCATCTATCAAGAGCTGGACCTCTTTCCCCATTTGAGCGTGGGCGAGAATCTGGTGATCGGCAATCTCAACTTTGCCGAAGGCGCATTGGTCAACCCGAAAGTGATCGAGGATTTCACGCGTCCTTTCCTGGACCAGGTGGGCCTCGAGGTGGCGTGCGGAGCTTGGGTATCCTCGCTCTCCATCGCGCAGCAGCAATTGCTGGCCATTGCCCGCGCCTTGTCCATGAATTGCCGCATCCTGTTCATGGACGAACCCACCAGCGCCTTGTCGGAAGACGCCGCCGAGCGCCTGTTCGAAGTGATCGCGTCGCTCAAAGCCCAAGGCGTGGCGATTGTCTATGTTTCCCACAAGATGGATGAGATTTTCCGCCTCTGCGACCGCGTCACGGTGCTGCGCGACGGCAAGACCATCGGCACTCGGGTGACGGCGGAAACGGATCGCGCCGAACTGATCCGCATGATGGTGGGCCGCGACCTCGACAAGGCCGCACGCGCGGCAAAGCCGCCGTCCCAGGCCGTGACACTGTCGGTGCAAAATCTGACCACCCGCAAACTCAAGGATGTGTCGTTCGCGCTGCATCAGGGCGAAGTCCTGGGCATCGCCGGCCTGGTGGGCGCGGGGCGCAGCGAACTGGGCGCGGCGCTCTTCGGACTGGATCTCATTCATCACGGCCGCCTGACGCTCAAGGGTAAGGAATATCGGCCCACGGGGGCGGCGGATGCGCTCCGTCACGGGATCGGCCTGGTACCGGAAGACCGCAAGCTGCAAGGCCTGATGCTGCAGATGAGCGTGAAGGAAAACGCCACTCTGTCGGTGCTGACGCGGCTCAGCCGCTGGGGCTTCTTGCGCGCAGCGGCGGAAAAGACTTTGTTCACGCCCGCCGCCCAACGCTTGCGGCTCAAGGCCGCCTCGCCCGATATCGCGGTGGGCAATCTGAGCGGCGGCAACCAGCAAAAGGCGCTGTTGGCGCGGGCGATCTTTGCTGATCCCGATGTGCTGTTCCTGGACGATCCCGCGCGCGGCATCGATGTGGCGGCCAAGGAAGACATTTACCGCCTGGTCCATGAATTGGCCGCGTCGGGCAAAAGCATTCTTCTTGCCAGTTCCGAGCTGCCCGAACTGATGCGCTGCTCGGACCGCATCCTGGTCTTAAAGGATGGCCGCATGACCGGTCTGTTCAAGACCGAGAACGCGACCCAGGAAACGATCATGGCCGCGGCCACCCACAGCTTCGCCGAGGCCGGCTGATGCTGGTGTGCATACCGAACATCGCGCCGATAGCAGCGGCGCAACCGGCACAATTGACAAGGATGGTGTGCCGGGCTGCTATATCAATAAAATAAGGGGCGCAGCGGCGACGCCGTGCGACCCAAAAAGGGAAGAAACATGTCTGCCTGGGGGCTGACCATCGAGCGCGCAAGCCGGTTACGGCTGTTTCAGGTTCCCAGCCTGATCGCCCTGGTGGCGCTTGTGATCCTGGCCGCGCTGGTGAGTCCCACCGCGTCCGACGGCTCGCGCATCTTTTTCGAGATCGGCAATCTCACTGACATCCTGCGCCAGGTCTCGGTGATCGGGATCATTTCGCTGGGGATGACATTGGTGATCCTGACCGGTGGCATCGATCTTTCGGTGGGCAGCGTGCTGGCGCTTTCGACCGCGCTGGTGGCGAGCATGCTGACGCGGCCTTGGCTAGCAGGCGCGCCCGCGCTGCACATGATGCTGGCGATTGTCATTGCGGTATTCGCCTGCGGCGCGGTCGGGGCGGTCAACGGCCTGGTGGTGGCGCGGCTGCAGGTGCAGCCCTTCATCGTCACCCTCGCCACCATGATCGGGGTGCGCGGCTTGGCTAAATGGTTCACCGCCAATGAGAATATCGATATCGGCTTCGGCAAGGACGTGGCGGCGCAATTCGCCGATATTTTCCGCGACAAGACGGTGGTGATCGGCAGCTATATTGCCGCCGCTGTCATATTCTGGGTTCTCCTCTCCAAGACCGTGTTCGGCCGCCATGTCCGCGCCATCGGCGACAATCCCACTGCCGCCCGCTATGCCGGGCTTCCCATCCTCAAGACCCAATTGTGGGTCTATAGCCTGACGGGATTGCTCGCCGGCTTTGCGGGCGTGCTCTATGCGGCGGAAAATCACCAGGGCAATCCCAATGCCGGCGTGGCTTACGAGTTGGACGCTATCGCCGCGGTGGTGATCGGCGGCACGCGGCTCTCGGGCGGCCAGGGCACCGTCACCGGCACCATCATCGGCACGCTGATCATGGGCGTACTCACCAACATCCTGAGATTGAACGACATCGATTCCAACATCGAGATGATGATCAAGGCGGTGATCATCGTGCTGGCGGTGGCGGTGCAGCGGAAAGGCAGACCATGAAGTGGAAAATCATCGCCTTGGCGACGGCGCTGGCGCTCACGGCCTGCGGTCCGCACGGCGCGGGGCAGAAACTGGCGGCCTTTTCCCAGGCCAACAATGCCGAGCCTTATCGCGCGGCGCAGAAATCCCTGATGGAGAAACTGTTCGCCCAGACGCCCGACGTGAAGCTCGTGACCTCCGACGCGCAACAGGACAACAGCAAGCAGATCGCCCAGATCGAAACCTTCATCCGCCAGAAGCCCGCTGTCCTGATCGTGGCGCCCAATGAGCGCGACGCGCTCACCGCGGTGATGGGCAAGGCGATGGAGGCCGGCATTCCGGTGATCTGCCTGGAGCGCGACATCGTCCAGCCCAACTACACCACCTATATCCGCATGGATAACCGCGCCATCGGCCGCATGGCGGGGCAGTTCATTGTCGACCAGCTCACCAAGAAATACGGCGCGCCCAGGGGCAATGTCGTCTTCCTGCGCGGGCTCCTGGGCGTCGAGGCCGAGATCAACCGCGACGGCGGCGCCCGCGACATCCTCGGCCGCTATCCCGACATCCATATCGTCGCTGATCCGGTGGCCAACTGGATTCAGGCCGAGGCCCATGACCGCATGACCGAAGTGCTGCGGGTCCAGCCCAGGATCGACGTGGTCTATGGCCACAACGATCCCATGGCGATCGGCGCCTATCTCGCCGCCAAGGAGTTGGGCCGCGACAAGGAGATGATCTTCACCGGCGTGGACGGGCTGGGCGGTCCGTCGGGCGGGATCAAGAAAGTGTTGGACGGTGTGCTCGCCGCCACTTTCGTCTATCCGCTGGGCGTGAAGGAAGCCGTAGATGTCAGCCAGAAGATCATGCGCGATTCCAGCTACAAGCCGCCCAAGGTGATCACGCTGGATTCCATCATGGTGACGCCGGCCAACGCGGCAGACCTCTATAAGCAGCTCACCGTGGCGGGCGAGTAAGGGAGAGTGACATGAGCAAAACCATATTCCTGGTCGCCAATGGCGACTTGCGGCCGTCCGCCAACCAGAAGTGCTGGCCGGTGCAGGCAGAGGTGGAAGCGTCGGTGACCGCGGCTATTCGCGCCGAAGGTCATGAGGTCGTCCGCGGCCATGACTATGACCTGGCAAAGAAGCACGGCTTCATCGACAGCCAGAAGCGCGGCATCGAAGTCTTCCGCGCCATTCCCGTTGACGCGCCCTTGGTGGTGGTGGAAGCAGTCTGGCAGTACAGCCAGCATCTGATGCCCGGCCTGCTGCATCACAAGGGCCCCATCCTCACCGTGGCGAATTGGAGCGGGCAATGGCCGGGTCTGGTTGGCTTGCTCAATCTCAACGCCTCGCTGCGCAAGGCGGGCAAGCCCTTCGACACGCTGTGGAGCGTGGATTTCAAGGATCGTTTCTTCCTCGATGGTCTCAAGACCTGGCTCAAGGGCGGCCCCATCAACCACGACCGCAGCCATGTACGGCCGGTGGCAAAAACTTCCCTGCCCGGGGAAAGCCAGAAGCTGGGCAAGGATCTGGCCGACCGTTTGCGCCGCGACAAGGCCCTGCTGGGCGTGTTCGATGAAGGCTGCATGGGCATGTACAACGCCATCATTCCCGACGAATTGCTGGCGCCCATGGGCGTGTTCAAGGAACGGCTCAGCCAGTCGGCACTCTATGCGGAAATGCTGGCGACCTCCGATGCCGAAGCGCGCGGGGTCTACGATTGGCTGATCAGGAAGGGAATGACCTTCAAATACGGTAACAATTGGGAGACCGACCTCACCGAGGCGCAAGTGCTGGAACAATGCAAAATGTACATCGCCACCTTGCGCATCTCTGATGCATTCGGCTGCGACGCAGTGGGTATCCAGTATCAGCAGGGCTTGAAGGATCTGACGCCCGCCTCCGACCTGGCGGAAGGCCTGCTCAACAATGTGGATCGCCCGCCGGTAAAGGACCGCCAGGGCAAGCTGCTCTATGCCGACGCGCCCCTGCCCCATTTCAACGAAGTGGATGAAGGCGTGGCGCTCGACGCCCTGGTCACCAACCGGGTGTGGAATGCGCTGGGCTTGCCGCCCGAGACAACATTGCACGATGTACGCTATGGCGAGGATTATGACGGCCGCTTCATCTGGACTTTGGAAATCTCGGGCTCGGTGCCGCCGGCGCATTTCGCGAGGGGTTATGCGGAAGCGGTGAGCGAGCGCCAGCCGCCCATGTATTTCCGCCTGGGAGGCGGCACCATCAAGGGCATCAGCAAACCGGGTCATGTGGTCTGGAGCCGGGTCTATATCGAAGCAGGCAAGCTGAAAGTGGACATGGGCCTGGCGGAATCGGTGGCGCTGCCGATGGAAGAGACCGAACGGCGCTGGTCCATCACCACGCCGCAATGGCCCATGATGCACACGCTGTTTCCCGGCATCAGCCGCGACCAGTTCATGGCGCAACATTGCTCCAACCATATCCAGGTAGCCTATGCGCCCGACAAGACCAGCGCGGCCAAGGCGCTGACGACAAAAGCGGCGATGTTCGCGGAAATGGGACTGGCGCTGAATTTCTGCGGCCAGGTTGAACTTATAAACGGGAGCGTTCATGACCAAACTCGATCGCAGAGGTTTCCTTCACGGTGCGGCAACCATCGGCGCGCTGGCGGCTTCGTCTGCGGTGGCGCAGTCAAAAGGCAAAGAGACCAAGACGCCGGGCCTCACCACCGACATGTTGAAACAACAGCGGCCACCCTTCCGGGTGGGCTTCCAGCATGTCTTCGATCCCTCGGTGGGCGAGAAAGAAGCCTGGTATCTCAACGATCATTGCTTCATCCAGGCGGGCGACGGGACCTGGCATCTGTTCGGTATCACCCATCAGGAGCCCGCCAATCCCGACCATGAATCCTTTTTCCTCCACGCCACCGCGAAAGATGTGAAAGGTCCCTGGACCAAGCAGGCGCCAGTGATGCGGGCCGACGCCAAATTCGGCGAGTTGGTGGTGGGGCGCCCCATGTGGTGGCGCATGACGGCAAATATTGGATGTTCTATTGCGCCGGCGGCAAAAGCCATGAGCAATTCCACATCCACATGGCGATCTCGTCCGACCTGGTGAATTGGACGCGCCATCCGGCCAATCCCATGGTGGTGGATGGTTACGACGCCCGTGATCCCATGGTCGCGCGCGTGGGCGACCAGTGGGTGCTCTATTATTGCGCCACCGAGACGCCGCAAGGCGGTCATCATGTGGTGAAGGCGATGACCAGTCCCGACCTGATCCACTGGTCCAATCGCCGCATCGTGTTCCGCTCGCCGGAAACCGGTACTTTCGGCGGTCCCACGGAGTCGCCTTTCATGGTGGCGCGCAACGGCAAATATTATCTTTTCGTCTGCACCAACGCGCCCTACAACACCAGCGCCGCCTATATGAGCGACGATCCCTTCCATTTCGATATCGCCAACACGGTGATGACCTTTCCCGCCCATGGCGCGGAAGTGGTGCATGCGGGCGAGCGCTGGCACGTCTCGAGCTGCGGCTGGGAGCAAGGCGGGCTCTATCTCGCTGACCTCAACTGGGACGACAAGGCTTGACCATCGTCGCCGGCGTCGATTTTGGCACCGAGAGCGTCCGGGTCTCGATCCTCGACAGCGAAAAGGGACGGCTGGGCTTTGGCATCGGCAGCTATCCGGTGCTGCGCAAGCGCGACGATGCCGACTTCGCCACCCAGCGCCATGAGGATCACTGCCGCGCCCTGGAAGCGGCCTTTGCCGCGGCACTGACCGCCGCCAACATCAACGGCGCCGAGATCAAGGCGTTGGCGGTGGACACGACGGGTTCCACGGTCGTGGCGGTGGATGAGAATCTGCGCCCGCTGGGCGATTACTATCTCTGGTGCGATCACCGCGCCTGGCGCGAGGCCGCCGAGATCACCCAGAAGGCGCGCGAGCGCAAACTGGCGGCGCTGGATTGGTCGGGGGGGACGTATTCCTCGGAATGGGGCTTTGCCAAATTGCTGCATTGGCTGCGTCACAACCCCGAACAGCGCGGCGCTTTCGCCACCGCGCTGGAACATTGCGACCTGATGGTGGCGACACTGTGCGGCATGACCGGCATCGCCGAGTTTCCCCGCTCGGTCTGCGCCATGGGGCATAAATGGATGTGGAACGAGCGGCTGGGCGGATTGCCGTCCGACACGTTTCTCGCTTCCGTCGATCCCCTGCTGGCGGGCATCCACCGGCGTCTCGAAGGCCATTACCGCACTTCGGACGCCATTGCCGGTCATTTGTCGGATGCATGGGCCAGACGCCTGGGCCTCAAAGCCGGCATTCCCATTCCCGTAGGTGCGCTGGACGCGCATTGGGACGCGGTGGGCGCGGGCTGCCGGCTGGGCGATGTGGTAAATGTGATCGGCACGTCGACCTGCATCATGGCGCTGTCAGAATCCGAGCGGTTGATCCCCGGCGTCTCGGGTATCGTGCAAGGTTCGATCCATCCCAAGATGCTGGGCATCGAGGCGGGACTAAGCGCAGTAGGCAGCCTGTTCGATGCCATCGCCGCCCGTGCCGACACGCCTATTGCCGATCTTGCGCAGGAGATCGTGGATTACGAACCCGGCCAGACGGGGCTGTTGCGTTTCGCCTGGGACAATGGCGACCGCTCGGTGCTGACCGATCCCAGGCTTCGCGGCATCACGCTGGGATGGCGGCTCAACCATACGGCGGCGGATGAACTCTTTGCGGCAATAGAAGGCACCGCGTTCCACACCCGCATCATTCTCGACCGGCTGGAAGAATATGGCGCGCCCATCGACCGGGTGATCCATGGCGGCGGCATTCCCCAGCGCAGCGCCGTGCTCAACCGCGTCTATGCCGACGTGCTGGGAAAGCCGGTGCTGGTTCCCGCCAGCGACACCACCAGCCTGGGCTCCGGGATTTTCGCCTTTCTTGCCGCGGGCACTTTTTCCTCGTTGGAAGAGGCACAAGACGCGCTCTCGCCCGGCTATCGCGTCACCGAGCCCACGCCGTCGGGTATTGCGACGTATACGGAGCTTTACGAACGCTTCCGCGAACTCTATTTTGCGCTCTCGCGGATGGAACAACTGCATTAGAGGGAACAGGAACGAATTGCCGCGCTATCTCGTTTTTTTGGCAGACGGTTGCAATTCCGCATTCCCGCGGTTCCGATGGAGAGTTCCATGCGCAAATCTTCGCTTTTGATGTTCGTGTCCCTTCTGTGCCTAGGGAGCGCGCTTCCTGCCGCCGCCGCGATTCACGAACTGGGCGCGGTGAATGTCTCGGCAGATCGTTACACCCATGTGAGCTGGACGCGCTTCGACGGTCCCGTGGACCGCTTGAGCTTCCTGCCCGCCAATGATGCGGTGGATTGCGATCACATCACCGTCAATTATCTGGACGGCACTTCGCATGATGTGTTCTCGGGCGTCCTGCTGAAAGACCAGCGCGAGACCATTTCCTTCCCCGGCGATGAAGCGCAGGACCGCAGATTGGCCAGCGTCGAGTTTTCCTGCCGGGCGGAGAATATGGACGGGGCCCGGATCGCCTTGTCGGCCGTGACCGACGGCAGCCGCTTTGCCGATGACGATTTCGACCAGCCCGCACATGTTCGCACTTATGAAGGCGACGACGGCTTCTACGACCGCTGAGGTCCCGTATCGGAGCCGGGAACGGTTCCAGGCTTCACGCTGCGCCGGTCCCGCCTGAGCGGGCGCTCGCCGAAATGACGCCGCTCCTCGCGCATCCTCCGCCGGTCGGGACCCACATAGCCCTTGGAGTTCACGAATGGCCGCGGGCCCGCCAGCACGTTGTGCAATTGGCGCTCGATCGCCGGAAGATTGACCGGCTTCGAAATGACGTCGGTCATGCCAACGTCGCGCGCGGTGGTGGTCTTGCCTGCGTCCAATTGGGCGCAGACCATCACGACTGGAACGGCGACGTCTCGGGTGTTCTGGTCGCGGCGCAACATCTTGAGGAAATGCAGCGGCTTCAACGGGCCCACCATCTCATCCAGAAACACGATGTTGAAGGTTTCGCGGCGAAGCATCACCAAAGCGTCGTCAGTCGCCTGGACACTCATGACACGGCCGACGCCGAAGGCGGTCAGAAGCTTTCTCAGCAACGCCTTGCTCTGGCCGTCCGGATCGATGATCAGCGCCAGTATGTCCTTGAACTCGCTCATGCCTGGAATCTCGCGACCGCGGCCACGATAGGGGCGCGGGCCTTAATTTTCCGTGGCCCTTGGCGCTTCCAGGCCGCGGCAACGTCAGCCAAGTGCCGCAAATACCGGCGATCCCGCGCCGAAAAGTTAACGCGAATGACAAAAATGACGCGCAAGGCGGGTGGGCCGCTCCCAGAAGCGGAATATCCCGCGTGCGAATGGGTATGATAGCTTGGCGCCATGATCCGGAATTTCAGCGACCATTCCGCCAATGAACGCACCTTTCTCGCCTGGGTACGAACTTCGATCGCGGTGATCGCCTTCGGCTTCCTGGTCGAACGGTTCGATCTGTTCATCGCCTTCGCCCGAATCGAAATCGCCAAAAGTCAGCCCCCAGTTCCGCGCAGCGAGTTCGGCCAGCTGGCGGGACTGGTGTTGATCATCTTGGGCATGGTGATGATCCTGGTCGCCGCCCTGCGTTTTGCCCGCAATGCGCGGGAGATCGACAGCAGCAAGACTTTCCCCGGCACCGGCTCGCGCGTGGACTTGGCGCTCGCAGCTCTTATAATATTGCTGGCGGGGGCTTTGCTGTTCTATCTGGGAAGCACGCTGTCGGTACGGGCCTGATGAAAAGTTTTTGCGCCGCCCTTGTCCTTCTCGCGGCTTTGGCCCCGCCGCTTCAGGCGGATGACGCGCTCAGCGCCGCCGCCAACCACGCCTTTCTCACCGACAATGCCCAAAAGCCGGGGGTGAAGGTTCTTCCCAGCGGGCTCGAATATCGCGTCCTCAGAAACGGTTTCGGCAGCCATCCCGCGCCCGCCGATTTCGTCGAGTTCAGCTACAGCACGCGGCTGATCAGCGGCAAAGTGGTGGACAGCGCCTCGGCCGACTTGCCCGCCAACCAGCAAGTGAGCAATCTGATGCGCGGCCTGAACGAAGCCCTGCAGCGCATGCAGGTGGGCGACCGCTGGGAATTGGCGATCCCTGCCCCGCTTGCCTTTGGCGACAAGGGCAATGCCAGTGTGCCGCCGGGTCAGACCCTGATCTTCGATCTCACCTTGATCGCGGTGATCCCGCCCCAACAGGCACAAGCCCAGGACGGGAGCCCGCTCTCGCTCTATGGCTACAATCGCGGGACCGAGCATCAAGCCGGGGCCATGTTCACCATCAAGCCTTAGAGCCCGCACCCGGATATTTTCATCGGCCTGCATAAATCGCTCATCGCCTCTTGTTCTCAGATCATTCAAGATATATCTAGATTGTGCCATAAAAAAGGAGACTAGAACCATGTGGCATCACAGAAATCACGAAGAATCAAATATTTATAAGCATTGTGGGGGGCGTCACGGCCATTTCCGGAGCGGGTTTGGCCGGTTTGGGCAAGGCCGGGGCCATGGCGATGGCGGCGGTTTCAGCCGGCGCCGGGGACTTTTTGACGGCGACGAGCTTCGGCTGGTGCTGTTGTCCCTGATCGCGGAAAAGCCCCGCCACGGCTATGACCTGATCAAGGAGATCGAGGAACGCAGCGGCGGCGTCTATGCCCCCAGCCCCGGTGTAATCTACCCCACCCTCACCATGCTCCAGGACATGGGGCTGATCGGCGAAACCGACGCCGCCAGGGGGCACGCGCAAAGTCTATGCCGCCACGCCTGAGGGTTTGGCCCATTTGCAAGCAGAACAAGGACCACGCGGACGAGCTTCGCCCGCATGGCCGAGCTCAAATCGGCGCAAAAAGGCGATGCCCGCCGTGCGCCGGGCGATGCGCAACCTCGATGCCGCCCTGGCGGAGAAACTGGCCCGCGCCGACAATGACGAGCAAATGCACCGGATTGCGGAATTGCTGGACGAAACCACCCAGAAGATCGAGCGCAGCTGACAGGTATCGCCGGGCGCCGAAACCCGGCGAACCAACCGGCCTTTCGCGCGTTCTACCCCCTTGAGAAATTATTGGGGAGTTTCGGACATGGCCGACGCTAACAAGCCTTTCCTCACCGATGTCAAGACCTTGCGCGAACGTGCCCGCAAACATTCTGGAAGGAGGCGCGGTCACCGGCACCTACAAAGGCGACGTCAAGAAGACGATCGAGATTCTGCAGTCGGTGCTGGCCACCGAGATCGTCTGCGTCCTGCGCTACACCATGCATGCTGTGGCCGCGACCGGCCTTTCCAGCGAAGGCGTCAAGGCGGAATTCGCCGAGCACGCCAAGGAAGAACAGGATCACATGATGCAGGTCGCCGAACGCATCAACCAGCTCGGCGGCAAGCCCAATTTCAATCCGGAAGGGCTCCTCACCCGCTCGGCCTCGCAATATGGCGAGGGCGACGATCTGGTCGGCATGATCAGCGAAAATCTGATCGCCGAGCGCATCGCGGTCGATCACTACCGCGAATTGATCCGCTATTTCGGCGACGACGATCCCGGCACCCGGTCGATGCTGGAAGGGATCCTCACCGTCGAGGAAGAGCATGCCAACGACATGCACGACCTTCTGGTCGCGCATGAAGGCCGGCCGATGCTCAAGAACTAGCGAACCCGCTCGACCCGATAGAGACCGTCATTGCCCCTCACCGTCAGGGTGTAGCCCCCGGTGGGGTCGGCGCGCACGGTGACATAATAGTCGCCGGGCTTGGCGCCCCAGTCGGCAAAAGCAGTGTCATTGTCGCGCTGATGCAGACTTGGCCCATCGCTCAAGGTGACGGTGAAAAGCCCGCGCGGATTGAAGCTATAGGCGGCCTGCGCAGGTCTGTTCCGATTCCACCGAAGAGGTTGCCGAACAGGCCATTGGTGTTGCTCGCGGGTGGAACCGATGCGGTGCGGGCCGGTGGCGGCGCCGACGCCATCGGCGCAGGAACCCGGCCGGGCGCGGGCGGCACCAGCCGGATTTGGAACGTGGGCGCCGGCGGCAAACCCAGTGCCGCGCGCAAGGGCTGAGCCGCGCCATAAACACAATCCAGGAACGTGCGGTCGTCGGGCAGGCCGGCGCAGCGGGAAATGCCGGCCAGCATGTCTTGACGGGGATCGGCGACGGCGGAGACGGAGCCCAGGCTCCCGCCCAGGGTCAACGCCAGGGCGGCCAAGAGAACACGGCGAATCATCATCAACTCCGGCTTTTCGGGGGTGCTTATAGCACCGGCTTGAAGGATTTGAGACATGACCGTCTTGTGACGACGGCTTGCGCCGGCCGGCTCCTTTGTGTCTCGATTGCGGCGGCGCCAAGGTCTTATGGCGATACCGGAACCGCGGATTTTCATGTTCGTTTTTGACATGAAGCCCTTTCCCCGGAGGCTCCCATGAACCTGTTGAAAGCCACCCTCGTCGCCGCCGTCCTCCTGGCGCCCATGAGTGCCAGCGGAATTGCCGGCGCGGAAGACCTGGCGCCCATGGCGCTGAACAGCCTGCCGGCGCCGCCGCGGAACATTGCTTCTGCCCAAGTGGAGAATTTGCACGGCCAAGTGATCGGGCACGTGGTGCAAGTGGCGACCGATCAGAGCGGCAAACCCGCGGCCATTTCGGTGGCCGCCACCGACGGCATCAAGGTGGTCGCGGCCCAGGCCGCGAGCTATGATGAAGGCCGCAACACGGTGTTCATCGACTTGCCCATGCCGCAAGTGGCGAGCGCCGCGCATTAAGGACGAGGCATGAAGACTTTCGAATTCACCGTCGCGTTGATCGTGGCGCTGGTGGTGTTCGTGGCCTTAAAGCTGATCGGCCTTATCGTGAAATTCGCCTTGATCGCGGCGGTGGCGGGTTTCATCGCCGGTTTGGTGCTGGCGCGGACTTTACGTCCCCGTTCATCTCCCTAAGGTGCCGACCACGGCGAACAGCGGGGCCGCGCAAGGCTGTTCAGATCGGCAATCTCGGGCGCGAGCGATGCCTGCGCCACGGGGTTGGTGCCCGCCGCCCGGATATGCGCGCTCAATTGGCTTTCGGCCTGGGCCAGCGACGCCCCCGCCAGCGAACTGCCGCACACCGAGACCCGGCCGGTACGTAGATCGATCCGCCAAAGCGTGGCGCCGTCGCTGCCGCCGATGGCGGCAAAGCGCGGGCCCCTTTTGGCGTCGAACACCAGCGCCACCAGCGCGCCCAGGATCAGGGCCGCCACCATCATCGCCGCGAGCACAAGGTTTTTCACACGCACCCCCGAGAGGCGCGAGTGTGATCGGATTTGGCCCGCGCGCCAACAAGGAAGCGGCGTCCCGGATGCGTCAGGGCACTTTCTTCACCGCCACCAGCTCGATCTCGACCAGGGCGCCGGGCACCACCAGATTGGCGACTTGGACGGTGGCACGGGCGGGCTTGTTGGGCTGGTCGGGCGAGCCGAACACCTTCATCCATGCGCCATTCATGCCGGCATAATCCATCTTGCCGCCATTAGAGGGATCGGCCGCCAGATAGACGCGGCCCTGCACCACATCGGCGAAAGTGAGGCCCAACTGGGCCAGGCGTTGGCGAAGGCCTTCCAAGGTCGAAGTGGTCTGGGTCACGGTATTGCCCAGCCGCTGCACCGAACCGGCGGGCGCGTTGGGATCGACCACCAGGGGACCGCTGCCGCTGATGTAATAAGTCGTATAGCCGGGCGGCACCACCACCGAACTGGCGAAGGGCGAGGCCGCCGTTTCCTGATTGTGGGTCACGGTGTCGGCGGCGAACGCGTGCGATGACAGCGCGGCGAAGGAAAGAAGGGCAAGCGAGATGGTCAAGGCTTTCATGGAGTCTCCCCTGGTGTGGCGCGGGTCGAACTCCCCGCGAAGTCGGACGCATAATCGCGGGATAACTCCGCCTCCCACAAGCGCGGCAATAAGGCTTCTTTCGCGGGGCAGCTCTCCCTATGGTGCGGGTGACAGGGGGGCATTGATGTGTTTTTCCGCGACCGCGAGTTTCACCGCCGCCGGCGTGCTGGCCTTGGCCGGTGCCGCCACGCTCGCCAAAGCGGAGAAGAGGTCCGAACGGCTCCTGGCTGCCATGCCCCTGGTCTTTGCGGCGCAGCAAGCGATCGAAGGCGTTCTGTGGCTCACCATCCGAGCCGGCCATCCGGCCGGGCGCATCTGGGCCACCGCTTTTGCCGTGATCGCCATGGTGGTCTGGCCGGTGCTCACACCGCTGGCCACGGGGCTGGTGGAGACGGTTCCCGTCCGGCGGCGGCTGATGCTGGCGCTGTCAGGACCAGGATTGGGCGTGGCGGGCTATGGCCTGCTGGACATCTGGGCCCATCCCTATGTGGCGTGGCCCGCCCCGCACAGCCTGGTCTATATCAATGACAGTCCCTATCCGCTCCTGCTGATGGGAGCATACCTCGCCGCCGTCTGCCTGCCGCCTCTGTTGTCCTCGATCCCCGCCATCCGCTGGTTCGGCGCGATCGTGGCCGTGGGACTGGCGATCACGCTGGGCTTTTTCTTTGTCAGCCTGGTTTCGGTGTGGTGCTTCTTCGCCGCCCTGGCGAGCGCTGTGCTGGTGATGCATTTCTGGCGCGCCGCGCCCGTCTTCAAGCCCGTCAGTTCCGGATGACGCCCACGCCATTCTCGATGCCGATGTGCGTGCCGAAGGCGGCGGACATGGTCTTGAGATTTTCCAGAATGATCTTCGCTTCCGCCGGAGGCGCAACTTTCGGCATGCCGCCACTGGGTCCGTCGGTGGAATCGATGGCGAAAGGATAAAGCCTGATCTCGGCCAACTTGCCGTGCGCATAGCGCGTCACCGGGATCACGGTTTCGTACCAGGCGTCGGGGAAACGCATCGTCTGGCCGGTGGGCGTGATGTAGGTGCGCTTGCCGTGGAAATCGAAGAACAGGCTGCCCAGGCCGTAGAAGATGGGCTTGCCTTTATAAATCTCGATTCCGCCCAGCACATGGGGACCGGTGCGCACCACCGCATCGGCGCCGGCATCGATGGCGGCATGGAACAGGGTGGGCTCGAAATCGGCGGGCTTGGGATCGTCGGCGCTGGCAGCCTCGTTCGCCCAATGCAGCGCCATGGGCTCGAACGGCTTGCCGCCTTCATCCACATCGCCCGCGGTCTGATGGGCGTGAATCGAGAACAGCACGAACCCCGCATGCGCGCGCGCCGTCTTGACGGAATTCAGGACGGCAGCTTCGTCGTCCTTGTCCACCTCCCAGCGCGGACCGGGCTGGTCGGAGAAGACCTGATCGCCCAAACGCACTTCGTGAGCGTTGCCGCCGATATCGAGCGTGCCGCTGATCTGGCGCATGGCGGCGAGTTGTCCCGGCGAAATGCGGCCGACCTCGCGCACGTGCAAGGGACTGATGCCCACACGCGGCTTGGACGTGATCCCAAAGCGCGCCACCGGCGGTCCCGCCACCGCCATGGGCGGGAACGTCGAAGCCGTATCCACCAGCGCCACGCGCCCTTTCATCGTGTCGCGATATACGGGCGCGCGCGCCGCATCCAACTCCGGACCGGCGCCGCCTGCGGTAATACCGGCCACGGTAAGCCAGCCCAAACTCGCGGCCAGGCCCTCGGTACCCCAGTCAGTGGCATGATTGTTGGCCTTCGACACCAGCGTGATGCCGATGGCTTTGAGATCGTGTGGGAATGAAGACGGCTGCAGCGGATAGCCGCCGCCATTCTCTGCCGCCGGTGTGCCCGGGAACGTCCTCAGATCGAAGATCGAGCCTTCCTGATTGGCGAAGCCGATGTCGGCCCCACGAAACAGCGCCATCACCTGGACGAAGCCCGGATCGGGTTTTGCCGGCAGCGCGCGATACGGCCCAATCATGTCGCCGCCGGCGGCGAAAATAAAATCTTCCGGCGGCCTGGCTGCCAGGTTGGCCGCAAGCGCAAGTCCAGCCAACACGAACGGCATCAGGCGGTCATCGCCCGTTTATGCAGCCGCGTGATCGCATCCAGTGCCGACAAAACCGCGCCTTCCTGCCAGGCCGGAAGATAGGAGCAATGCTCGCCCGCCAGCACGATGCGGTTATCGACGGCGCAGAGGTCCTTGTAATGCTTGGCGCGGCCTTCCTCGGTCCAACTGCCGTTGCAGCCCAAGGTCCAGGGCACGCGGTGCCAGGCCACGGCCACCCCGTCGACGAATTCCTTTTTATATTGCGGATGGATCCGGGAGCCCTGCTCCACCGCTTGCCGCACCTGTTCGTCCGGCGGCAGCGCCGCGAAATTGTAATCCGGCAGGGAATTGCCATAGCCATAGCCCCCCAACAGCACCGCCGGTCCGTCGCCGAAATAGCCGGTGCAGGGATAGGCGATGTTGGTGATGGGCTGGTCGGTATAGGAAATGCCGCCATAGATGCCGTCATCCTGTTCCCAGAAGCGGCGCTTGAACTGCAAGCCCACCTTGAAGGACGATTCATAGGGAAGCTGGTCGATGGCGTTCTTCATCGGCGCGCCAACATTGATGGGAATCTGCGAAAGGATGGACGCCGGAATGGTGCAGACGCACCAATCGGCGTGAATGGTCTTGGGCGCGCCGCCATTCTTGGAGTCGATATAGGTGGCGGTGACGCCCTTGTTGTCCTGTTGGATCGACGTGACCTTGGCGTTGAACTGAATCAGGCCGTCGAGCGCGTGGCCGAACGCCTTGCCGATCATGCCCATGCCGCCCACTGGCTGGAACAGCTGCATCTGATAATCGTAGGAGCGGCTTTCGATGAAGCCATAAAGCGAGGGATCGAACAATTGCTTCATCGGCAAAGGATCGGAATCCACCGGCATGCCGCTCAAGCCGCCGCCCGGATCGGACTTGTAGCCCCGCATGTCGCTGACAAAGGGGCCTTTCTTGTATTGGTAATTCTTGTCCAGCGCGCCCCAGAAGCGCAGAATCTGGAGCAACCCGTCCTTCTCGTCCCTGGTGAGCGCGCCGTCGAGCTGGCTTTGGCTGGTGGCCTTGGCGAGAAGCTCGGACACATAGCCTGAGAAATCGCCCTCGATCTCGCGCCGCCTTTTGGGCACGCCGCCGAACGCCTTGGTCGAATGGATATAGGTGTTGTAATTGACCATGGTGAAGGTTTCGAGCGCCACATTCAGCAGCTTGCAGTAATAAAGAATGCCGTAGTGGTGATGCGGCAATCGCCAGGGTCCGGGATTCAAATAAAGTCCCTTGGCGAATTTCACCTGCTGGGTGACGCCGCCGATATCGGTGTAGCTGTCGCCGCCATAGAGCGACCAGTTCCGCCCGCCGGGCCGCCCATTATATTCCAGCAACTGCACCTTGTAGCCGGCCTTGCGCAGTTCATAAGCCGCGGTCATGCCGGCAAGACCGGCACCCAGGATCAGGACAGACGCATTCTTGGGCGTGCCCGAAAGCTTGATGGGGCCTTTGAAGTCGGATGTCCCCACATATCCCATCGCCACCATGGTCTGGTACATCATGGCGGAGCCGCCGGTGGTGCCGATGAATTTCAACAGCGAGCGGCGGCTGACTATTCCTTCGTGGTTTTCCACGCATTTACTCCCCTGAACGACGGTGCCGTCATACAGGGTGGGCGCCTCATACGAAAGTTAAGGCCGCCACAGACGGGCGCTGCGCCACAATTAACCGATTGATAAGATTACGTTTCTAACGCCATCCGCGTGACGCAGGGCGGCAACGTGCCGCTCGGCGGCCTGTTCAATGCCGGGCGTTCTTGACCAGATCGTCCACCACCGAGGGATCGGCCAGCGTGGAGGTATCGCCCAGACTGCCGGTGTCGCCTTCCGCGATCTTGCGCAGGATGCGGCGCATGATCTTGCCCGAGCGGGTCTTGGGCAGGCCCGGCGCGAACTGAATCACATCGGGCCGGGCGATGGCGCTGATCTCATGGCCCACGAATTTCTTCAATTCTTCGCCCAGGGCATCGGTCGGCGCCACACCCGCCTTGGTGGTAACGAAGGCATAGATGCCCTGACCCTTGATGTCGTGCGGGTAGCCGACCACGGCTGCCTCCGCGACATTGGCGTTGCCCACCAATGCGCTTTCCACTTCCGCGGTGCCGAGCCGATGGCCCGAGACATTGATCACGTCATCCACACGGCCGGTGATCCAGTAGTAACCATCCGCGTCACGGCGGCAGCCATCGCCGGTGAAATATTTCCCCGGATAGGTTTTGAAATACGTGTCGATGAAACGCTGATGATCACCATAGACGGTGCGCATCTGGCCGGGCCAACTCTTCGCCAGGCAGAGATTGCCGCTGGCAGGACCCTCCAGCACCTTGCCTTCGGCATCCACCACCACCGGCACGATGCCGAACAGCGGCCTGGTCGCCGAACCGGGCTTCAAGTCGGTCCCGCCGGGAAGCGGCGAAATCAAAATGCCACCGGTCTCGGTCTGCCACCAGGTATCGACGATGGGACAGCGGCCATCACCTACTACCCGGTGATACCAGAGCCAGGCTTCGGGATTGATCGGCTCACCCACGCTGCCCAGAAGCCTGAGCGAGGCACGGCTGGTCTTCTTCACCGGCGCGTCACCTTCGCGCATCAGGGCGCGGATGGCAGTGGGCGCGGTATAGAAGATGTTCACCTTGTGCTTGTCGATCACCTCCCACACCCGCGAAGCGCTGGGATAATTCGGCACGCCTTCGAACATCAGGGTGGTGGCGCCGTTGGCGAGCGGGCCATAGACGATATAGGAATGCCCTGTCACCCAGCCCACATCGGCGGTGCACCAATAGATCTCGCCGTCGTGATAGTCGAAGACGTAATGGTGGGTGGCAGCGGCATAGAGAAGATAGCCGCCGGAGGTGTGCAACACGCCCTTGGGCTTTCCCGTCGAGCCCGACGTATACAGGATAAAGAGCGGATCTTCCGCCCCCATCGCCTCGGCGGGACAGTTGGCGTCCACCTTGGCGGCTTCCTCGTGATACCAGCGGTCGCGTCCCGGCTGCATGATCACTGCGCCGCCGGTGCGCTTCACCACCAGCACATCCTTGACACCCGCAGCCTTTCTCAGGGCTTCGTCGGTATTGGCCTTGAGCGGCACTGCTTTACCCGCCCTCAGGCCTTCATCGGCGGTGATCACGATGCGGCTGTCGCAATCGGTGATGCGGCCGGCCAGGCTGTCGGGGAAAAGCCGCCGAACACCACGGAATGGATGGCTCCGATCCGGGCGCAGGCCAGCATGGCATAGGCGGCTTCCGGGATCATGGGCAAATAGATGGTGACGCGGTCGCCTTTCTTGACGCCGCGGGCTTTCAGCACATTGGCGAAGCGGCAGACTTCTTCGTGCAGCTGGCGGTAGGTGATGTGCTTGGATTGCGCGGGATCGTCGCCTTCCCAGATGATGGCGGTCTGGTTGGCGCGCTTGGCCAGATGCCGGTCGACGCAATTGGCCGCGACATTGAGCGCCCCATCCTCGAACCAGCGCACATGCAGGTCTTCCGCTTTCCACGAGACGTCACTGATTTTGGTGAAGGGCTTGATCCAATCCAGCCGTGCCGCCTGCTTCTTCCAGAAGGCATCCGGATCGCGCAGCGACTCCTCATAAAGAATCGCATAATCCTTGGCATCGATGAAGGCGCGATCTTTCCACGCCGGGGGCACCGGCACGATCTGATCCGTCATGACATATGACCTGCTCGAAACGAACGACTAACTTCTGGTCCCGACTGGAATGATTTCACGGCCCATTGTCGTGTTCGTGACGATGGCGAAGCTGCCATACATGGCCAGCGCGCCGCACACGAGGCCAACATAACCGCCCCATTGATGCAGCTGAGCGCTTCCCATCATGGCGCCAAAGCCCAACAGGAAGAAGGCAATCCAAAGCGTAAGGAAAATCAGAAACAACAATCGGGTAAGACGGAAGGTGCTGATCCAAAGACCGAAGGTGAAGACACCCCACAACACCAGGGCAAGACCGACAGCGGGATCGGCGCCGCTGAGATCCAAAAGCTTGTTGCCGGCGAAGAAGACCAGAAGGCCGAACCACCACCAGAACGCGCCATAGGCGATGAAGGCGGTCATGCCGAAGGTGTTGCCGGTGCCGTACTCCAATATCCCGGCAATGATCTGGGCCGTGCCGCCGAACGCCATCGCCAGCGGCAGCACGACCTGCTCGCCATGCGCCGGCAAGAGCCCTGCATTGACCGCGCTCAACAGGACCGTGGTGAGACCGAAGCCCACCAGACCCAATGCCGCCGGATTCGCTCTATCCATGTCGTCTCCTACCCCCAGATAGGCGGGAGGGACTGCGCGGTCCCTCCCTTACCCTGTTTCGTTACAGCTTCTGGTCCAAGGTCACCAGATAGACGCGGCCCAGCGCGCTGTATTCGCCTTGGTTGGTGGTGCCGGGGAAGGCGCCGACTGTCGGCGGGGTCGTGGATAGCAGGTTCGACACCGTGAGGTTCAGGTGCGTCTGGGTATCGGGGAAACCATAGCCGATCGTCAGGTCGAAATAATTCAGATTAGGTTGTCCCGCCGCACCGGGGGTGCGGGTCGCGCTGGATGCCACGGAGCTGTCCTGCATGGCGCCGATGAAGCGCCAGCGCAGGCCGATATCCGTGCCCCAATTATGGTAGGTGAATGTCGTGTTATAGCGCCAGGTATTGTACGGCCCGTAATATGACGTGCTATCGGTGCCGCCATATTCCGTAAAGACGCCGCCGGGCGCGGCTTGCACCTTGAAGTCGTTCAGGTAGGTGCCGACCATATTGACACCCAGCGTGCCCGCGCTGGACCAACCCGAAACGGCGGCAATGTCCGTGAGCCATTCGGCCTCGAGATCGACGCCGCCGGTCTTGATCTGGCCCAGATTTTCATAGGGCGCGGCCGAATTCGCCAGGAAGCCGGTGGCGGGGGCGCGGTTGAGCAAGCCGCAGTATAGATTGCTCGCGGAATAGGTAGGATTGGCGCCGTTCAGATTGAAGCAACTGGTCACGACCAGGCTGATCGGAACCGCCGAAATCGCGTTCTTCAGGCGGATATCGTAATAATCGATCGAAATGGACGCGTTCTGGAACCAGGGTGTGTCGAACTGTGGCTGGTAGACCGCGCCGCCGGTGAAGGTGTCGGCCACTTCGGGCTTGAGAGCGGTATTGCCCGAGACGACGACGGGAACCTGCGGGTTGTTGTTGGTGTAGGTCGGCGCGATCGACGCCGGCAATCCTTGCGCCGCGCAAAGCGCCTTGATCTGGGCGCCATTCGCCCCGTTGACGTAAGGCAAGGTGACGTCGCAAGGATCGCTCAAGGTTCCCGTTATGGTGGCGAGGTTCTGGTATTGGGTCGAATTGCCCGAGAACAGTTCCGACACCGCTGGCGCACGGATGGCGCGCTCATAGCCGCCGCGCAGCCTGAACCCGTCCCTCACCGCCCAGTCGATATCGCCCTTGTATGTGGCACTGCCGCCGGTGAGATCGTAATCGGAATAGCGCGCCGCGACGTCCAGATTCACGCTTTCAAAGAAGGGCACATTCTTGATCACGGGGATCAGGGTTTCACCGAACACTTCCTTGACCGGCGACGCACCCTTGGTGGGGGTCTGTATATTGTAGGTGAAGGGATCGCCGCTTTGAATCTCCGCGTCGGGCAGATAGCTGTAGGAGATGTCGCGGTAATCGATGCCCAAGGCGAACTTCATATCGCCGGCCGGCACCCTGAAGATCGTGCCCTGCAGGTCGGCATTGATCACGTCCTGGTTGACGACGGTGCTCTGGGTGATGACCGGCGAGGCCAGGTTTTCGCAAGCCTGCGAGACCGGGTGGAGGCCGAAGGGATCGTAGCCGCCGGCGCACATGCTGGCGCCGCCATCGGGCGCGTTGAGCAATTGCTGAATGATGCTGAAGCGCACCGCGCCGGTGCTGGAATAGTCGGTGGTGGTCTGGCCATGGCTGCCATAGACTTCCCAAGTCATGGTATCGCGCAGGGTACCGTCAAAGCCGCCGACGAACTGGTAGATATGGTTTTGGTTGGTGATCGTGCGGTAGCCGAAGGAATAGAAGCGGTCCGACAGGCTGAACGGCGCGTTGGGATTGGGCCGCGTCGCCAGCAGGCTGGCCAAAGCCGCCGGGATGAAGGGGTTTGTGACCGGAACGGTAGGAATTTGGAGTCCGCTGGTCACCGTGGGTTCGACGTTCAGCTTGCTGGTATAGTCGGTGAATAGTCCCTGGATATAGGCGTGAACGCCCGAACCGATATCCCAATCGCCCTTGGTGAAAGCGCTCCAACGGGTCAGTGGATATTGGGACCAGCTGGCATAGCTTTTGTGGTGGACCGAACCGGCGAGCACGTCTTCCAGCGGCCGGCCCGAAGGGTCGGTCTGGGGAATCAGATTGTAGACATTGAAGGGCGCGACCGCGTTTTTGCCGACGTTGAAGAGCGAGCCATTGTTGTTGAAGCCCAGCAATTCCGATTGCGAAACATTGCCGGCAGGCGCGCCGAATTGGCCGAAATAATTATTGAGCGCGGCCTGGCTTATGGGGTTGGAACCGGGGGTGAATTCGCCGCTGGCCAAAGGCACGGGATAGTTGCCGTATTGAACCAGGTCCGGAATCGAGGCCGAGTTCACCTTGTCGCGCTGGGTATATTCGAGCGCGAAGATCAAGCTGCCCTTGCCATTGTCCGTCTCGACGCCGCCCACGCCGTTCACGTCAAACTGGCTGCCGCCATAGGTCTGGGTGGTGCCATAGGATGTGGTGACGTCCAGCCCGTTCATGGGCTTTTTGGTCTTGAAGTTCACCACGCCCGAGACCGCGTCCGAGCCGTACACCGCCGACGCACCGCCGGTGATGACATCGACGCTGCCGATGATGCCCTGCGGCAGCTGGTTCAAGTCCACCGTGCCGTCCGCGGCGGAGGGCAGCAGGCGGCGTCCATCCAGCAGGATCAGGTTACGCTGTGGACCCAGATAGCGCAGGTCCAGATTGACTTCGCCGCTGCCGCCGATGAAGGGGCCGGCGCCGGTTACGTCGGGAGAGAATTGGGGCAGTTCGGTCAAGCCCTGCTCCAGCGCGATTTGGCCGCTGGCCTGCAGGTCCTGGGTGGTCGCGCTAACAGTGGGCGTGGCGGTGTTGTAATCGGGGCGCGCGATCAGCGAGCCGGTGACCACCACCGTTTCCGCGGAGCTGGCCCCTGGGGCCGTTTGTGCAAGTGCAGCAGAAGACGCCAGCAGCATCGGCACCACGGCGCCGGAAAGCAGCAATTTGTTGGAAATCCGAGAAACGCGAGACGCGGAACGATACATATGACCCCCTAAGTTCTACATTTGGAACTTCACCCGCGCCGGGGTGAAGCATTTAAAAGTTTGCGAAACTGCCCGTGACAGCAAGAAACGTGCGGAGGGTGTTGAAAAACCGAGCTTTTGGCGGACGGACAAAACGGAACCGCCGCGCCTGTCGGCCTGCGTGCCATGCACTTCCCCTAGCGTCTCTTGCTACGCCCGATTGCTGAATTCGAGCGCGCATTTTTGTTCTGTAGAATCTGTACGCAGACGATCCGCTTTTGACGATGGACAAAATCTGGATAAAGTTGGACTTTTGTTGGAGATGCCTAGACGCTGCTTTGGGGGGGCGGCCAGCCATGGACACCAAGTTCCAGCCGATCATCGTCGAACGCCATCTTCCTCTTTTGCCCTTGGGCCTGGTCAGCCCAGCCTGTTGCTGGGCGCCCGTGGACGACGACCTGAATTATATTTTCCACGTCGCCAATGGCGGCGGCACCATCATGATCCAGAATCGCGCCGTGCAGTTCACCGCACCTTGCGCGCTGATCGTTCCCGCCGGCGACGCCGACGGCTTCCACTTCGCCCCCCACGCCAGCGGCACCGCCATCACCATCACCGCGACTTATCTCGACAGCCTGTTGGCCCGCGAACAGCATTTCGCCTCGCTATTCGCGGCCCCCGTGATCGTGCCTTTGGCGCCCGAACAGCTCACCTGGCCGCTCACCAGGCTGGCGCAGGAATTGTCCGACGCCGGCATCGCCCATAGCGCGGCGGCGGAATCCCATCTTCTCAACATTCTGGTGCAATGCGTGCGCGCCTTGGAACAATCGCGCGCCATCCAGAACGCCCATCCCAAGGCCGCGACGACCCTGGTGACGCGCTTCCGCGAATTGATCGAGGAGCATTACCGCGAGAACAAACCCCTGGCCGAATATGCCGAAGCGCTTTGCGTCACCCAGACGCGGCTGCGCGAAGCCTGCATGATGGTGACCGGCACCTCGCCCAATCACTTGATCCAGCAGCGTATCCTGCTGGAGGCGCAGCGCGCCCTGCTCAATTCCACACTGTCGATCGCCCAGACCGCTTATTATCTGGGGTTCAACGATCCGGCCTATTTCTCGCGCTTCTTCACCAAGGCGACCGGCCAATCGCCGCGCCAATTCCGCGCGAAGCCGAACAGCTAGTTTTTGTTGATCCCCTCCGCGCCTTCGCCTCGCAATCGCTGCTACATTCGCAGCTGACGCTCACTCATCTTCCCCTTCCAGGCGTTTCGCGCCGAAGGGGAGGAAGGCCGGACCAAAACCCGCCCATCTCCTAGCGCTTCTCAAAGCTAGGCCGGGACCCACTCCCCCCGCGCGCGCAGCACGCTGGCGGGGGAGATACCCGTAGCACGCTCTCAAGCGTGCGAAGGGAGGGAGGGAAGAAAAGTCGCGCCCACGGAAAGGGGGAACCATAATCCGTGGGCGCGACACTTACTGGCGCGGCGCGTCCTTCGCCTTGCCAGAGATCAGATCGTCTTCGCTGAACATGCGGCCGTTGAAGATCACGCGGCGGACATTGTTGGCGTTCTCGATGTCTTCCAGCGGATTGCCCTGAACCAGCACGATGTCGGCCAGCTTGCCGGGCTCGATGGTGCCGGCATCGATATCCAGCAACTCGGCCGAATTCACCGTTGCGGTGCGCAGTGCTTCGTAAGGCGTCATGCCGAACTGGACGTAAGAGAAGATCTCGGCATGGAGGAACATGCCTTCGGGCTCATCCGTGCCCGCGGTGACATGGATACCCGCATGCAGCGCGTCCATCACCGCCTTGCCGGTGCCGGTGTCCTTGGCGGGCAGGAAGGAGCCGATCACATTGTTGAAGTTCTTGATCTCGTCCCTCAGCCAAGGCGGATCCATCGCCAGGCGCGGATCATTCTTGAGCTCCGGATGCGCCGCCAGAAGATCGCGCATGCCGCCGAACACGGTAGGCGTCCAGGTCATGTGCCCGCCCGCGATGATCTTGATCACGTCTTCATAGGCGTGATTGTAAGTCGCTTTGGGCGAATAGCCGCGCCGGCTGGTGGCGGTGGTATGCTCGACACTGTCCATCCCGTCATAAGCGGCGGGATAGATTTCGTGCGTCGCCACCGGGCTGCCGATCGAATGGGCGAAGTCCACGATCATCTTCTGCTGGATGTCCGGCATGCGGACATAGCTCTTGTAGAGATCGAAACCGAGGATGCGGCCGCGCTCCAACTCCCGTCTCAGCTGATCGTTGGACGAGATCGCGATGCCCATTTTGTAATAGGTCCGCTTCCATTCCATCAGATGGCCGGTGTCGAAGATGCGGGGCTGCAGCCGGATGCCGGCGTCACCCGCCTCGCGGTCCTCCACAGCTTCATAAGGCAGGTCGCCCGGGTTCCTCAGGGTGGTGATGCCATAGGCCAGGAAGGAACGGCCTTGCTCCTCGCCAAAGTCGCTCTGGCGGTGGCTATGGTTCTCGATCAGGCCGGGCATGGCGGTGAGATCGGGGGCCTCGATCGTGCCGGTGCGGCCCGGCACATGCGGACCCACGCTGGTGATGCGGTTGCCGTCGATCACGATGTCGACGTTGTTCCTGGCGGTCTTGGCGACGCCGTCCACCAATTTGCCGACATGGACCACCAGATGGGTCTTGGGCACATAGACCTGATAGGTGAGATCGAGCGGAATGGTCGTGGTTTCGCCATTCTCCAGATCCATCAGCCTGAGCTTGTCGTTCGACTGATAAAGGACGTGACGGTTGTCGCCCGCCCAGCTGGGATTGTAGGCGATCTCGCTGGTCAAATGACGCACCGGTCCCTGCGGCTCACCGGTCAAAGGCGACACCGACCAGATCGCCAACTGGCCTTCATAAGTGGCCAGCATGTGGGTGCCGTCGGGCGACCAGACGGGTCCGCTCCAGCCGCGGCTGTCGATGGACATGTTGGGCTGGGGCGCAAACCATTTCTCGTCCGTATTGTCGGGCGTGCCGGTCGACGACATGGTGAGCACCTGGTTGGTGCCTTCGCGATATTTCTTGTTGTAGGGCGCCACCATCGCCAGCGCGATGCGCTTGCCATCGGGCGACCAAGTGGGCGTGCCGGGCGCGAAGATGGATTTGTGAATCAGCTTCACGTCGCCCGTCGCCACATCGGCCACGCCGATGCCGGCGCCGCGCCACATCGCATCGACATTGACGAAGGCGATGCGCTTGCCGTCCGGCGAGAATTGCAGCGAGGTGGGCTGGGTGGGGATATGGGTGACTTGGCGCATCTGGCCGGTCTGCATGTCGCGGATCCAGATTTCCAGATGAGCGCCGCCGCGGTCGGATGACCAGGCGAGAAAGCGGCCATCCGGCGACCAGGTGGGATCGAGGTCATAGGCCGCGTCATGGGTCAGATTTTCCGGCTTGCCGCCGGTTACCGGCACGACCCAAAGATCGCCGATCGCGATAAAGGCGATCTGCTTGCCGTCGGGCGACAGGATCGTCCGCTCCAGCCCCAGAACCTGGCGCGGTGCCTGGTCGTTGAAATCGCGTTTCTTGCGTGGATAGGTATTCGCGGGCGTCACTTCCAGCGAAGCGGTAAAGGGAACGACTTTGACCGCGCCGCCCAAAGTGCGGCGCTTGATCTTGCCATCGGCGGTATAGAAGAACTCGTTGGCGGAGACCCAGCTGGGACGGAAGGGGAAAACCACCTCATTCTTGGTGATCGCGTTGCTGTCGATATTGAGCTGGCTGTCATTGCCGTTCGAGGATTCATAGACCAGCTGGCCGCCCGGGCCATACGAAGCGGCGTCGAGCCTACCCTCGCTCACGCTGGCCACCTTGCGCTCGGCCTTGGTGGCGACATTCACCGCCCAGGCACTCTTATAATTGTCGCGCGAGGAAATGAAGACGATCTCCTTGTCGTCGGGCGACCAGGCCGGCATCGTGTCTTCCGCCGGATTTGTGGTGAGCTCGGTGAGTTGGCCGTTCCGCGTGTCCAGCACCCAGATATTGTTGTCGCTGCCCAGTGGATCGCCGCGGTCGGACGAAAAAGCGATGCGGGTGCCATCATGGCTGAAAATCGGCTCGCGGTCGTCGAAGGTGCCTTCGGTCAGCTGATGCTGGTTAGAACCGTCAGCCCCAACTTCCCAAAGGTCGTAACCGCCGGCGCGATAGCCGAAAAATATGATGTTCTTGCTGTCCGGCGACCATTGCGGCTGGCGCGCGTCATTGAAGATATCCGTGACCCGCCGGCCTCGCCACCGCCCACCGGCAGCACATAGATGCTGCCCTGCAGATCCATCGCCAGCATCTTGCCGTCTGGGGAAACGGAGACCGCCATCGAGGTCCCCTCATGCACGGTGATGGTCACGTGCTGTGGCGAGCGGACCGGCTGGGCGAAAGAAGTTCCCGCAAGGACGCAAAATCCGGCGACAACCGGCAGAATGAAACCGCGGCGCATACTGATCCCCCAGGCTTTTTCTTCTCTTAGCAGGAGTGTCACGAAGCGGGAAGGTTCAAGACTTGGACAAAGCCTTGCCAGATTTGGACAAAGGGCGCGTCCGGGCGACAACACTGCGTGTGATGCAGCGCAACATCATCCGCGGTCGCGAATTTCGCTGCGCCAACTTCACCGCGCGATCGCTGCAGCGCGCGAACCGCAAGCGTGAGCGTGGCGGCTCGGTGATCGGCGACGGATGCGCTCGCGCCCTCCAGCGCCATATTTTCAGCGGCGTGATAGGGCTGCTTGTCTTGCGGCAATTCGCAAAGCACCAGGCGATGCCGCGCAACCGGTTCCGGTTCGCGGTCCCAGGCCAGCAGCATCGCCGATGCCCATCCGGAATGAAGGCGCAAACCGATAGCGGCAGCGGGCGCCATGACGGCTCACCAGAAAGCGTGACCGAGGAAAATAACTTTTCGCTCCGCGCAACGCGACCGTGAAATGGCGGTCGCACCCGGGAACCATAATCATGGTTTCCTGTTTTGCGGATATATTCCCACCCCCTGCAGGAGACGCCGCTCGTGAATACTTGCGTGACGAGAATGCTCCCGCTTGTGTCTGCGGCCATGATCGCTACCGCGCTGCCGGTCGCGGCGCAAGACGCGCCACGAGGCGGCGTGACCGGATTTCTCTCGGACTGGGATGCCACCGCTGAAACGGCGCGCGCCCAGCAACCCAGTTGGAGTTCGCCCATCGCCACCACCACGGGGTTGCTCGAGCAACGGTTCCGCTTTGATGTGGAGGATCAACATGCGGGAAACGGCGCCGCCACCACCATGCTCGATGGCGGCAAGGGCCTGGACCTGATCGTCAGCGACGGCAATGAAATCCAGCTTGCGCTGGCGCCCTTGATTTCCGCTCCGGCACCGCCACCAGTGCCGGCCATACCGGCTTCGGCGATTGGGCGTTTCTGCGGCTGAAGCAGCGCCTGGCGTCCAGTCCGGAAGACAAGGACGATTATGTGGTGAGCGCGTGGCTGCAGATTCAGGCCCCGGTGGGTATCGCTGCTTTCACCAACGGCTCATGGACGTTTCAGCCGACGCTTGCTTTCGGCAAAGGTTGGGGGCCGATCGACATCCAAGGCACGGCGGCGGGCATCATTCCCACCAGCAATGTGGGAGTGCTGGGCCGTCAAATCCAAAGCAACACCGCCTTGCAGTATCACTTCGACAAGATTTTTTGGCCCGAGCTGGAAGTGAACTGGACCTATTATCCCGACGGCCAACGCGCCGGATTAATTCAAGTGTTTCTTACGCCCGGACTTACTATCGGGCGCTTTCACTTGAGCGACGCCACGTCCTTTACCACCGGCATCGGCTATCAGGTTGCGGTAGCGCCCCAGTACCGCGCCAAGCCGCTGATGCCCGCATACGGCAACGCGGTGCTCTATTCCGCGAGAATCAATTTCTAAACTTCTGGAAACTTGGTCGTAACCCCCTTCCCCTGCACTCGCATAGCGCGTTGGCAGGGGAAGGGCCCGTAGCTGGCTCGCGAGCCAACACAGGGCGGCGGGGTTATCTATTGGGCGTCGTGGGCGTGACGCGGGTCGTCGTGACGCCAGGGGTGATAATGCTCCAGATGCTTGGCGCGGAATTCCTCTGCGTCGGCGCGATGCTCCCATGCATGGAATTGATGATCCGTGCCCATGTAACCATCGGCATAAGCGACTGAAACCTGGGCGTCGTTAAAGCCGTCTTCGTCCGCCGCATAGGCCGTTCCCAGTGCTGCCAGGCTCCCTGCTAAAGCAAGCGCTGCAATCTTAATATTGATGCGCATTTTTATTGTCCTATTGGTTGAGGGTTTGGCGTAGCACGGCATCGCGACGCGGTGGCTTGAATTCCGTGCATAGCCTGCCCGCCAAAGCGTCGCACTGCCGATAAAACGGGCAGATCTGGGACATTCTGTCCACCCGATGAATGTTAATTCACCTGGCGTCTTCCGATGTTTTGTCAGGCACGCGCGATTTGCGCACCGCATCGAGATCGGGATCGGCCAAGGGCAACTCCACCGAGAAGCTGCTGCCTCTCCCCAGGACGGAATTAAGCGTGACGGCGCCGCCATGGGCGTGACAGATCGAGCGGACGATCGCGAGGCCCAGGCCCGCGCCCGCTTCACCGCGATCGGTAGAAACGCGATAAAAACGGTCGAAAACACGGGCCTGCTGCGCGCCATCGATGCCGATGCCGGTATCTTCCACCTTGATGATCCCCTTGTCGCCTGACGAGGTGACGATAACGCGTACCTCGCCCCCTTCGGGCGTGTATTTGATCGCGTTGTCGATGAGATTGACCAGCACTTGCTTCAGCCGGTCGCGGTCGCCTTTCACCGCCACCGCCGCATCGCCGGCGGGCCGGTGAAGAGTGATGGCCTTTTCCTCGGCCAGAAGATTCATCTGCTCGAGGGTTTCTTCCGCCAAGGGCAGAAGCGCGATGCGGGGATGGCTGAGCTTGCCCCAGAGACTTTCCATCCGCGAGAGAGTGATGAAACTGTCCACCATGCCTGAGAGCCGGTTCATTTCCTCCAGCGCATTGCTGATGGCGCGCTCCAGATCGGGCGAGGCCTTGGCTCCTCCCATCACCAGCTCGAGCTCGCCGCGGATGATGGTGAGCGGGGTCCTGAGTTCGTGCGCGGCATCGGCGGAGAAGCGGCTGACATGGACATAGGCCGCATCCAGCCGGTCCAGCATCCGGTTAAGGGCCAGGCCCAGCTCCTCGAGCCGGGGATCGGTTTCGATCAGGGGCAAGCGCTTTTGCGAGATCGCTGAAGCTATAGGCTTCCGCCGCCTTGATCATCTTTTCGACCGGCTTCAGAGCACCCTGCATCAGGATGACACCGGCAATGCCGGTGAGCAGCAGAAGTACCGGCAGACCGACAAAGACCAAGGCTGCCAGCTGACGCTCCAAACCTTCCACCAGGGCATAGGATTGGCCGGAATCGATGATGATCGAACCGCCATTCGGGGCAGAAAGACGCGGGTGGAAAGAAGCAGGTTGCCCAGAAGATGGGGGGGGCCCGGCGCCTGCAGAGGAATCTTGCCGCGGAAAAGGAGTGGTCCGACCGGATCTCCCGACCGATAGAGAATATCCGCGCCCCGGCGGATGCGCAGGAAACGGTCCTGCGCCTCGGTGGCGAAACAATTCATCAGGTCTGTAGGTCGGGCGGGATCGTTGAGCGAGCCTTGCGCAATATCCCATATCACCTGGATGCGGACGGGTATCGGGCTCGCCATAGTGTCGCGCGCGTAATGACGGAAGCTCAGGATGGTGTAGAGCATGAAAGCTCCGCCCAAGAGCGCCAGCAGCAGACAATAGAAGAAGACCAGGCGCGCGGTGACGGAGCGGAAAAACCTCATAGCCGGGGCTGGGAGTCGAGCGTGTAGCCCAACCCGCGCACGGTGCGGATCAGCTTGGTGTCGTGACCTTCGTCGATCTTGCGCCTGAGATGGCCGATATAGACATCCACGATATTGGTGAGGCCTTCGAAGGACTGATCCCAGATCTTCTCCACGATCATGCTGCGCGACAGGATGCGGCCCGAATTGAGCAGAAGATATTCGAGAAGCGAATATTCCTTGGCGCTGAGTTCGATGCGCCTGCCATCGCGCTTCACTTGCCGGGTCAGGCGGTTGATCTCGAGGTCGGCGGCGCGGATGATATTCTCCTGTAGCGCCGGACCGCGCCGCAACAGCGCCTGCACCCGGATCGCCAATTCCGCCATCGCCACCGGCTTGACCACATAATCGTCGGCGCCGGCGCGGAAATTCTCCAGCTTGCTTTCCAGATCGCTACGCGCGGTCAAGATCAATGCCGGCATGGTGTGCCCCTGTTCCCGGATGCGCTTCAAAAGGCCGGTGCCGCTGCCGTCGGGCAACTGCAAATCGACGATGATGAGATCATAGTGGAAATTCTTCACCAATTCGAAGCCTTCGACGGCGGTGGTAACCCCGTCCACGGTATAGCCTTCTCCCTTCAGGCTCCGTTGCAGGATGTCGTTGAGTTTCCTTTCGTCTTCGACGATCAGGATACGCATGGGCTACCTCCCCTGCTGACTGGCCGCCACGCGCACCCTGTCGCCCGTGGCAAGAAATCCGGCGGATTGTTCACCACCTTGTCGTCGGGGCTCAGGCCCGAACCCACGACCACCTGGGTTCCCAGGTCCGTGGCGATGGTGACGGGTTTCATCAGAATATGGTTGTCGGCCGTCAGCGTGGCGACTTCAAGCCCGGCGGCGCGGAACATCAGCGCGGACGCGGGAAGATGCAGCAGGGGACTGGCGGTGGGAAGGCCGATATGAACCTCGGCATATTCGCCAGGCTTCAGTAGATCCCTGCGAATTGTCGGCCGCGAACTCCACCAGCAGGCTCGATTGAGAATTGATGGAATTGGCGTTCGAGACGAGTTTGGCTGGAAATGTCTTGCCCGGATATTCGGGCACCGACAGGACACCGACATGCCGGGCACGATCTCTGCAGTATAGCTCTGCGGCACATTCACATAAAGGCGCAGTTCGTGGATGTCGGAAACGGTGAACAAGGGCTCGCCGGAAGATCGGAAGCGGCGAAGCGCTGGTCGACGGCGGGGTGAGCCCGAATTGACCAGCGCGCCCACATCGATGGTGCGCTTGGTGACGATGCCGTCGAAGGGCGCGACGATGCGGGCAAACCCCTTTTCGGCCAGAAACTGGTCGAGGCTGGCCTGAGACGCCTTGACCGTCGCATTGGCGCTCTCCAGGGCTTCTTCCTTTGTGTCGGCGTCCTGCCTCGCCACCGCGCCCTGCTTGAGCAGATCTTCCCAGCGCTGGGCAGTGACCAGGGCCAGCTTCTGAGCGGCGACCGAGGCGTTGAGATTGGCGCGGGCATTGGCGATCTGCTGATCCAGATCGGGCGTATCGATGGTCGCGAGCAACTGATCCTTTTTCACATGCGCGCCTATATCCTGGTACCAGGCATGCACATAGCCCGGAACGCGGGAATAGATATTTGCGTCGTAATAGGCTTCCAGCGTGCCGGGAAATTCCAGCGCCTGGTTCTTGCGCGAGGCCGGGCGCGACAAGGCGACCGTGGGAATATCCTCGGCCCTGGTCCAACTTCCGATCGAGCTTGCCTGGAGAGAGGCGCGTATAGGCGCCGGCGGCAATGATCACGGCAATGACGCAGGCCCCGGCGATGGCCGCCCCGTCAAATTGCGCCGAGGCGCGAGCGTCGTCTCGGCCGGACTCTGCGCGGGATCATTCTGCGGGGACATGAGCTCTCCAGTCATATGCGGTGCCGACGAAGACCGCCCGCGCACCATCGCGAACACGGCCGGCACGAAGAACAAGGTGGCGACGGTGGCAAAGATCAAGCCGCCGATCACGGCGCGGCCTAGCGGCGCGTTCTGCTCGCCGCCCTCGCCCAGGCCCAGCGCCATTGGCGCCATGCCGATCACCATGGCGAGCGCAGTCATCAGCACCGGACGGAAGCGGGTGAACCCAGCCTCAATCGCGGCTCTCACCGCGTCCCCGGTGGCCTCCAGCCGTTCGCGCGCGAAACTCACCACCAGGATCGAGTTGGCCGTTGCCACGCCCATGCACATGATGGCGCCGGTGAGTGCGGGCACGCTCAAAGTCGTATGCGTGGCGAACAAGGTCCAGACGATCCCGGCAAGCGCCGCGGGCAAGGCGGTGATGATCACGAACGGATCGGACCAGGAATGGAAATTCACCACGATCAACAGATATATCAGCACCACCGCCTCGGCGAGGCCGAAGAACAAGCCCGAGAAGGCTTGATTCATGGTCTGGACCTGGCCCCGGATTGTGACGGTGGCGCCGGGCGGAAGATCGCGTTGCGTATCGTCCAGCACGCGCTGGATCGCGCCCGCGACGGCGCCCAGATCGCGTCCCTGCGTGGTGGCATAGACATCGAAGGCGGGCTGGATCGCGTAGTGGGAGACCACCGCATTGGTATCCTCGCGATGAATGTCGCTGATACCGCCCAGCATCTGCGGCGTAGTCTCGCTCGCGCTGGTGATGGGCATGTTCTTCAAGTCTTCCATCGTGTCCATCTGGTATTGCGGCGTCTGGATCACGATGGGATAGGACACGCCGTTCTTGGGATTGAGCCAATAGGTCGGCGCCACCTGGATGCTGCCGGCAAGATTGACCACCATGGAATTGGTGACGTCGCGTTCGCTGATGCCTAGTTGACCGGCCCGGGTGCGGTCGACATCCACGCCGAAAGTCGGGTAGTGCGAGGATTGCTCCAGCCTTACATCCGTGGCGCCCGGGATTGCCGCGACGCGTTTCAGCAACTCCGTGGCATAAGCCTGGTCCTTGGCCGGATCGGGGCCGGCCACCTGTACGTCGATAGGCGCGGGCGCGCCGAAATTCAGCACCTGGCTCACCATGTCGGCAGGCAGGAAAGAGAAGCTCGTGCCTGGGAAGCTTTGCGGCAAGATCGTGCGCAATTGCTTCACGTAATCGGCAGTGGGCGCATGATTTTCATTGAGGCTGATCAGGATGTCGCCGTCCTCCGGGCCCAGCGTGCCGCTGTTGTTATAGATGGTGCCGGTGGTCGAGTTCGGGAGGCCGATATTGTCCACGATCGCGCCCAGTTGATCGGGCGGAATGACCTGACGAATGCGGTTCTCGACATGATCAAACTCGGCCGCGGTCTCCTCGATGCGCGTGCCCACGGGCGCGCGTACATGCAGCGAGATGGCCCCCGCGTCCACTTCGGGAAAGAAATTCTCCCCCAGGAACGGCGCCAATGAAAAGGAGATCAGCACGAAAGCGATGAAGCCCAACGCGAACCAGAGACGGCGTTCCATTGCGTAGGTGAGATAGTCACGGTAACCGGCGCGTAGCTTCTCGAAGCGCTTTTCGAAGCCGTGCTGGAAACGAACCAGGGGATTCTTCGGATGATGGCCGTGGCTGGCGTCATGGGAACGTGCCACTTCGGCATCCTTGTGGTCGCCATGGGCGACCAGGAAATAGCTTGCCAGCGTGTTGACCAGGGTGCGCGAGAGAATGAAGGAGCCGATCAGCGCAAACACCACCGCCATCGCCATGGGCTTGAACAGGAAACCCGAGACCCCGGGCAGGAAGAACATCGGCACGAAGGCGATGCAGATGCAGAGCAACGAGACGAAGGCCGGCACCACGATTTGCTGCGCGCCGTCGAGAATAGCCTGGGGCACGCTTTTGCCTTGCTCCAGATGCCAGTTGATATTCTCGAGAGTGACGGTGGCGTCATCCACCAGTATGCCCACCGCCAGCGCCAACCCGCCCAAGGTCATGAGATTGAGGGTTTGGCCCGTGGCCGACAACAGCGCCAGCGAAAACAGGATCGCCAGGGGAATGGAGATCATGATGATCAGGGTGGAGCGCCAGCTTCCCAGGAACAGCAGGATCATCAGGCCGGTCAATGCCGCGGCGATGGCGCCCTCCTCGCACCACGCCCGAGATGGCGGCGCGCACGAACACTGACTGATCCGCCAGGGGCAGGATCTTGAGCGAAGGGGGCAAGGTCTGCTTAGGCGAGGCAAGATCGCCCGGACATTGCTGACAATGTCGAGGGTCGAGGTATTGCCGCTTTTCAGGATGGTCATCAACACGCCGCGCCGGCCATTCATGCGCACGATGTTGGTCTGAGGCGGCGCGCCATCATAGACATGGCCCACATCGCGGATATAGATGGTCGTACCGTTCACCTGCTTGATCGGGCAGGTTGTTGATCTGATCGATCACGCTGGGGCTGTTGTTGAGCTTCACATTATATTCGAACTGGCCCACCTTGATGGTGCCGGAGGGGATGATCTGGTCCTGCGCGGCCAGCGCATTTTCCAAATCTTGCGCCGAGAGTCTATCTGCCTGCAGGGCCTTGGGATCGAGGTCGATCTGGACTTGACGCACCCGCCGCCATAGGGCGACGTCACGGCGGCGCCCTGAATCGAGGCCAGCGCTGGGCGGATGAAATTCTGCCCCAGGTCGAAAATGTCCTTTTCCGCCATGGTGTCGCTGGACAGGCCGAGCTGCAGGATGGGCACGGTGGCGGCGCTGTAATTGACGATCAAGGGCGGGGTGATGCCGGGTGGCATCTGTTTCAGCACGGTCTGCGAGACCGACGTCACCTGGGCGGTGGCGGTGCGGATATCGACGCCGGGGTGGAAGAAGATTTTGATGCACA
>CAVXUV010000005.1:0-3868 GCA_963765095.1 uncultured Alphaproteobacteria bacterium | reverse complement strand
GCGGACGAGTGGCGCGAGAGGATTCATCGCTCCGGGCAGTTGCTGAGGGACGCCGGCGCCGATTTCGTCATCGAAGACATCTCGCATCTTCTTCCCGTCGTCCACGAGATTGCCCGCCGAATTGAGGCCTCATGAACGCATTTGCAAACCGCTTCAGGGATTGGCTGTCGCGCGCGCCCGCGCCGGTTTTCGCTCTCTATGGCGGGTTGATGGCGTTCGGCGCCTACTTCGCCATGTACGCCTTCCGCAAGCCCTTCACCGTGGCGAGCTTTGCCGCAGCCGCGCCGGTCCTGGTGGAATACAAGATCGCGCTGGTGATCGCCCAGGTGCTCGGCTATGCGCTGTCCAAAGTGGCCGGGATCAAGGTGATCTCCGAAATGCCGCCGCAACGCCGGGCCGCCGCCATCCTGGTCTTGATCGGCGCCGCCGAAGCGGCGCTGGTCCTGTTCGCGCTCATCCCGGCGCCCTGGAATATCGCCTGCCTGTTCGCAAATGGCTTGGCCCTGGGCATGATATGGGGACTTGTCTTCGGCTTTCTGGAAGGACGGCGCCTCACCGAACTTCTGGGCGCGATGCTGTGCGCGAGCTTCATTGTTTCCTCCGGGGTGGTGAAATCGGTGGGTGAAGCCGTGATGCTGTGGGGCTGGGCGAATGAATATTGGATGCCGGCCCTCACCGGGCTTCTGTTCACGCCTCTTTTGCTCTTCTGTGTGGGCGGCCTCGCCCTCTTGCCGCCGCCCAATGCCGAGGACGAGCGGCTGCGCGTGGCCCGAACGCCCATGGACGGAAATGCCCGCCACGCCATGCTGGCCGCCTTCGCCCCCGGCCTGATCGCGTTGATCGTGGTTTATGTCGGCCTCACCGCTTTGCGTGATTTCCGCGACAATTTCGCGGTCGAGATCTGGAGCGGTCTTGGTTTCAAGAATAATGCAGAGATATTTACGCTCTCCGAACTGCCGGTGGCGGCTATCGTGCTCGCCACCCTGGCGCTTTTGATGTTCATCCGGGACAACCGCCGCGCATTCCTGGCCAATCTGGTCCTTGTGGGAATAGGGCTGGTCCTGGCGGGCGTATCATCGCTCGCCTTCGAGGCGCATTGGATCGGCCCCGTATCCTGGATGATCACGCTGGGTGCGGGACTTTATCTTGGCTATACGCCCTTCAACGCCTTGCTGTTCGACCGCTTCATTGCCGCAAGCGGGCGCACCGGAACCGCCGGCTTCCTCATCTATGTCGCCGATGCCGCCGGATATCTGAGTTCGGTCGCGCTTCTGATCTTCTACAATTTCGCCGGGGTCCGGATTTCCTGGGTCAAATTCCTCGCCGGCATTTCCTATACCGCGGCCCTGACAGGCGTCCTTTTGGTCGCGGGCGCCGGCCTTTATTTCCACCGCCGTCTCACGCGAAAAGACACCTATGAAAAGACCATTGAGCCTCCAGGACATGGAGCGCCTTTACGCCACGCACGGGGAATTTAATTACGGCGAAGGCGTCACCCAGATCGAGCACGCCCTGCAATCCGCGGTGCTGGCGGAAATGGACAGCGCGCCGCACAGCCTGATCGCCGCGTGCCTGCTTCATGACGTCGGCCACCTGTTCGAGAAAGAGGAAGATGTCACAAGGTTCGACATCGACCATCGCCACGAAATGGTGGCGCCCGGATTCTGTCCAGCCTGTTTGATGATGCGGTTTGCCGGCCCGTCGCCCTTCATGTGGCGGCCAAGCGCTATCTCTGCTTCGTGGATGCCTCTTATTTCGGAACCTTGAGCGCGGCTTCACAGCGGTCGCTGGCTTTGCAGAGCGGCCCCTTCGATGCGGCCGAGGCGGCGGCTTTCGAACGCGAGCCTTATTGGCAGGACGCCGTCCGCCTGAGACGGTTCGATGACATGGGCAAGCGCGACGACCTGATCGCGCGCCGCTCTTTTGCCGATTTTGTGCCGCTCCTGCAAAGCCTGCTGAAGTGACGGCGTAAAACTCCCGCTGTCCTGTGGCGCGGTTTGCGAGGTTCTGCACCACGCAATTTACCCTGCGGAAGGCCGTCATATCACCATCGGCAAAGCGTGAGGAATTATTCAAAAAGCTGAAATTTTTGCATCACCGAAACGTCATTCCCCTCTCCCATAGAAGAGTTCGCCGCTGCTGTTCGTGGCGTTTTTCAACGCGGTTCTTTTGGCACGCGTGCGGGGAATGATCTCCCCGATGCGGTGCGCTTTGTCGGGGGACAATCATGAAATTCAGATACATGCTTTCTTGCGCGGTTGCCGCCCTTATCAGTGGCAGCACGGCGGCGGCCATGGCCGCGGATGCGGATACCGCTTCGCCAAGCAATGGCGGCATCGAGCAGGTGATCGTCACGGCTGAGCGCCGCGACGAGTTGGTGCAGTCGGTGCCCAATACGGTGCAAGCCTTCACCGGGCAGGTCCTGGAAGACTTGAATGTGGAGACCCTGGGCGATCTGCTGCGCTACACCCCCAACATCACCTACGGCAATAACGGCCCGGGCCAGGGCGAAATCACCATGCGGGGCCTATCCAACGGTTTCCGCGGCAACCAGTCCAGCGGCACGATCGGCAACTTCCCCAATGTCGCGATCTACCTGGACGACCAGTCCATGCAATTCCCAGCCCGCAATGTGGACATCTATATGGTGGACATGAACCGGGTCGAAGTGCTGGAAGGCCCGCAGGGCACGCTGTTTGGCGGTGGCGCGGAGGCCGGTGCGGTGCGTTACATCACCAACAAGCCGAACCTCGACACGTTCCAGGGCAAGGCGGAAGCCAGCTACGGCTTCACCTCGGGCGGGGCCGACAATTCCGCCGCGAACCTGATGCTGAATGTGCCGATCATCGACGGCAAGTGGGCGGTGCGCGCGGTGATCTATGACGAGAAGCAGGGCGGCTATATCGACAACGTGCCCAGCACCTTCACCCGCTCCAACCAGGATTTGGGTAACTACTATTTCAATATCAAGCCCAACGGCAGCGGCGTCTGCTCCAACGGTTCGCCTGCGGGCGCCGCCGGCTTCTGCGCCTTGCCGCAGTCGCAAGCGCCTCAGGCCAACAATTATTCGCTCGCCCAGAAAGACTTCAATCCGGTGACCTATCAGGGCGCGCGCTTCTCGACGCTCTATCAGATCAATGACGATTGGAATGTGCTGATCGCGGAAAGCCTCGAACAACTGGACGCCGAGGGCCTGGCGGTCGAATATCCGGTGGGATCGGATTTCCAGACCCTGCAGCCCCTGCAGATCACATCTTTCGTGCCGTCCTACAACAAGGACCGCTATTCGAACACAGCGTGGACCATCAACGGCAAGATCGGGGACTTCAACGCGGTCTATACCGGCGGCTTCACCGACCGCGATATCCACGAGCAAATGGATTACACCAACTATTCCCGCTCGGCCGGCGGCATGTATTACCAATGCACTGGCGGCTCGACCGGCTGGGGCAACCAGCCGCCCGTCTGCTATTCACCCCTGGGCTACTGGCAGGACACAATCCACAGCACCCACCTCAGCAACGAGGCGCGCGTCAGCACGCCGGACAATTGGCGCATCCGCGCCATCGGCGGCGCCTATTGGGAACAGTTCCGCATCTATGACGTGATGAATTTCAACTACAAGACCGTTCCCGCTTGCACGCCCGCCAATCTCAGTACCGCCCAGGCCGGCGGACCAATCTGCATCGCGGATGTGCGCACCGCGCCCGGTTCGACGGCGAACGATCCCGGCGTGCGCAGCGACGCCACCGCCTTTGGCGAGGACACCCAGCGCGGCTACGATCAGGTCGCGTTCTTCGGATCGGTGGATTACGACATCATCCCCGATACCTTGACGGTGACCGCCGGCACCCGCTGGTACCAGTAC
>CAVXUV010000004.1:0-99947 GCA_963765095.1 uncultured Alphaproteobacteria bacterium | reverse complement strand
TGGTGAGATAGCCGCCTTCGCCGCGTACGCCTTCGGTGATCAATACACCGACGGGTAAAATCCCGGTGGGATGAAACTGCACGAACTCCATGTCCTGCTCAGGAAGGCCCGCGCGCAACACCATGGCGTTGCCGTCGCCGGTCTGGGTATGGGCGCCAGTGCAAGTCATGTAGGCGCGGCCATAACCGCCGGTGGCCAGGATCACCGCGATGGGCACGGAAGCGATGGACACGTGCCGTCATCCAGATTCCAGGCCATCACGCCGCGAACCGCGCCGTCTTCCATGATCAGATCGAGGGCGAAATATTCGATGAAGAAATTCACTTCATGCTTCACGCATTGGCCGTAGAGCGTGTGCAGCATGGCATGGCCGGTGCGGTCGGCGGCGGCACCGTTGAGTGCGCGATGCCCTTGCCGTAATTGCTGGTCATGCCGCCAAAGGCGCGCTGATAGATTTTCCGTCCTCGGTGCGCGAAGGGCATGCCGAAATCTCCAGCTCGTAGACCGCTTCCGGCGCATTGCGGCAGAGATATTCGATGAGATCCTGGTCGCCCAGCCAGTCCGATCCCTTGACGGTGTCGTACATGTGCCAGCGCCAATCATCCTCGCCCATATTGCCCAGGCGGCGGCGACGCCGCCTTGCGCCGCCACGGTATGGCTGCGGGTGGGAAAGACTTTGGTGATGCAGGCGGTCTTCAGGCCCTGCATGGCGCATTCCAAGGTCGCGCGCAGGCCGGCGCCGCCCGCGCCTGACCACCACCACATCGAAAGTGTGATCGACGATTTCATAAGCGGGCATGACAGTCTCTATCGGTAAGCGAGGTAAAGGGCGGCAATGCGAACAAGGGCGAAGACGGTGATCAGGCTGGCGATGATCATAGGACCGTCACCAGCAGCCGCAGGAAAGTTTCATGCCCGGGTATGGACATAATCGTCCAGGATCAGCTGCAGGCCCAGCTCAGGTGATAAAAGGTGATCACCACGAAAGCGCCATCAGGATCGCGTTCCAGGGATGAGCCAGAAAAGCTCACTATGGCGACTTCATTGGTGCCGACGAGGCCCAGGACCGCATAGGCGAACCACAGCGACAACGGGATCAGCGCGGCCGAGGTAAAGCGCTCGCGCCAGAAATGGCCGGTGCCGGAATGGGACGCGGCCAGACCCTGGACTTTATGAAGAGGCGTTTCCAGCGAACTCATTGCAGATATCCCGCATTCCGATCCAGGCGAACGCGAAATGCCGACGGCGATCACGATAGACAGCACATAGACCAGCGAGCCCGTCCGGGTCGCGGTGTGTTTCTCGAAGCCATAGCCCAGGTCCCAGGCCAGATGACGGATGCCGTTGAGGAAATGAAACGCCAGCGCCCAGGTGAAGCCGAACAGGATCAGAAGGCCCAACGGCGTGTCCGCATAGGACATGAAAGTCTCATAACCTTCCGGACCATTGGAAATCGATACCAGCCACCACGCCAGGACCAGCGCGCCCAGGCCAAGGCCTGCGCCGGTGACGCGGTGAGTGATGGAAGCCAGCATCGTCACTTGCCAGCGATAGATTGTGAGATGGGGAGACATGGGCCGCCCCTGTCGGGCGCGCCCGATTTTTGCGGAGAATCCGCCATTCAAAGCCTTCCGGAAGATGCGATGCAGATCGGGCCGGAGTTTAGGGGTGGGGACCCGTTAGTCAACCGCGCAAAGGGAGGATCGGCCCTGCTTTTGCTGTCGCATGGCGCGGTCCTTTGAGGCATTCTCACTGGTGTCCCGATTCCGAAATTTGCAACCCCTCTATGTCGGCCTCGAAGCGAATTTCGGAATCAGGAGGGACACCACCAACTTATTGATTCCGAGCGTCGTTTTGGTTTCGAAGTCGCAAGGAGCCTGATATCAAACATCGTGCGACTTCGAAACCACGACGCGAGCCCGTGGGGCAGGCCTGGATTTTCAGTTTGGTGCAAAGGCGTCTGAGCGGCCTTCCGTTAGTCGCCGGGCTTGTTTGTCTTGCGCTGTTGTTCCTGGTCATTGCGCTGTGGAACCGCTTCCCGCTGGTCTTTTACGACACGGGTGGCTATCTCGCCGAAGGGCTGGAAGGCGCCTTCCTTCCCGAACGGTCGCCCGTCTATTCCTTGCTGCTGAATGTCACAGCCGGTGGTTTCAGCCTTTGGCCGGTGGTGATTCTCCAGGCCGCGATGACCGCCTATCTGATCGCCGAAACCGCGCGCGCCGAGGTGGGCAGCATACCTCTGGGTGGCCTGATCCTGGCAGGCGCAGTCCTGATGCTGGCAACGGGGATCGGCTGGTATGTGGGCCAGGTCGAGCCCGACGCCATGACGCCTCTGGTGGTGCTGGGCGCTTACCTGCTTCTGTTTCGCAGCCGTTTTTTGGGCGTGGCGCGCACTATCCTGGTGACGTTGATCACGGGCTCGCGGTCGCCTGCCATCCTTCCCATCTTGGATTGATGGGAGGATTGCTTATCGTTGCGGCTTGCTTGCGAATTATTTTGTTCCCCCTCCGCCCTGCGCACGCTCGACAGCGTGCTACGGGGCTCGGTTCGCTTGGCCGCGAACCTCGACCCACCGCCAGCGCTCCGCGCGTGGGGGAGGCGGACCTGATGCTGCCTCGTCTTGTCCCGGCCCTCGGCGCATTCGTTCTGGCGCTGGCACTGATCTTCACCTGCAACTATGTCCTCACGCGGCAGATTTTCCTGAGCCGCTCGGCCTCGGTGTTCGTGTTTGCGCGATTGATGCAGGACGGCATCATCAAGCGCCTGCTCGACGATACCTGTCCGCAATCCGGTTACTCGCTTTGCGCCTACAAGAACCGGCTCAAGACCCGCGCCGATGCCTGGCTCTGGGGCCCTGACAGCCTGTTCCGCATGGAAGGGGGCTTCCATGGCGAACATGAGGAAGAGACGCGGATGATCGCCGACAGCGTCCGCCGTTATCCCTTGCTGCAGGTGGCGGATGCGGTAAATGATTCGGTGCGCCAATTCTTCACTTTCAAAACCGGCGACGGCATCGAATCCCAGGAATGGGTGCTTGAAGCCCGTCTTCGAGAAAGCCGCGCCGGGGGAACTCCCCGCTTATCTGGCGGGGAAGCAGCAGCACAGACCGTCTACGCTTCACCACTCTCAACATGATCCATGTCACGGTGGGAATGTTGTCGCTTCTGGGACTGATCGTGCTCATCCATGGCATGGTGCGGAAGCGTCATTGGCAGGCGTTGCGGTTCCCCGCCTTGGTGCTGGTGGCGCTGATCGGCAACGCCATCGTCTGCGCCACCTTTTCCAACCCCCATGACCGTTACCAGTCGCGGGTGATCTGGCTGCCCAGCCTGGTCCTGATCTTGGCCCGCATGAAAAACCCAAATGTCTTGCGAGAGGTAGAAGAATCCGGCACTTAGACCCTAGTGTCGTGATTTCGAAGTTCGCCACATGATCGGTATCGGGTCTGAAGCGAATTTCGGAATCGGGACACTAGCTCCCAAAGGCGGTCTTCCATGGCAATCCGAATTGCGCCTTCGATCCTCTCGGCCGATTTTTCCCGGCTGGGCGCGGAAATCGAAGCGATCGAGGCCGCGGGCGCCGACATGATCCATGTCGATGTGATGGATGGGCATTTGGTGCCCAATCTCACCATCGGACCGCCGGTGGTGAAAGCGCTTCGGCCCCACGCCAAGAGACCCTTCGACGTGCATCTGATGATTTCGCCGGTGGATCCCTATCTGGACGCCTTTGCCGAGGCCGGCGCCGACGGCATCACCGTTCATCCCGAAGCCGGCCCGCACATCCATCGCACGCTGCAATATATCCGCAAGCTGGGAAAGAAACCGGGCGTGGTCCTCAATCCCGGCACGCCCATCGACGCCATCGACAATCTGATGGATTTGGTGGATCTGGTGCTGATCATGACCGTCAATCCCGGCTTCGGCGGCCAGAGCTTCATCGAAAGCCAGCTCAAGAAGATCGAAGCGGCGAAAAAACGCATCGACGCCACCGGCCGTGCCATTGTCCTGGAAGTGGATGGCGGTATCACGCCGAAACGGCAAAGCGCGCGATCGCTGCCGGCGCCGACACATTGGTGGCGGGCACCGCCGTCTTTCAGGGCGGACCTTCGCGTTACGCCGCCAACATCGCCGCACTCCGAGGTTGATCATGCGCGCGGCGGTTCCTGTGAACCTGCTGCCTGAGATGATGGCGGCGGGGCGCGGCGCACACTGACACCGCTTAGAGTCTGGAGCCGCCAGAACTGGTTTTATCGCCGCCTGCTCAAGGGTCCACTCACCGATCATATCGCCATCCAGCCGCATGACGCCCATTCCCGCCGGTTGGAAGACGCCGATGCCCTGTTGCGCGGGCGGTTCCGCTTTTACGGCGAAATGTTGGAGGTTCCGCAAGGCGTTTCGGTGTTCGATCTTCCGCCACCCTCCCGGCATGGCTGGAGGAATTGCATGGTTTCAGCTGGCTGGCGTCGCTGGCGATGGCGGGGGGCGAGGCGGCGCGCAGCTTGCCACCAACCTCATCGCCCAATGGGTCAGGCGCTATCCGCATTATTGCGAGCCAGCGTGGCTGCCGCAGGTGATGGGGCGGCGGTTGATGCATCTCTTCAGTCATAGCCGCCTGGTCGTGCCGATTCCGACATGCTGTGGCGCTCGCAATTTTTCGTGAGTCTTGCGCGAGCAGGTCAGGATGCTGGAGCGGATCACGACGAGGCGCCCGACGGCCTGCCCCGACTGGAAGCCGCTGCCGCCCTGGCGCTCTCCGGTCTTTGTCTGGACGATCGCTCCAAGCGGTCGACGGGGGCCTGGCGCGGCTGGACGCGGAGATCGCGCGCCAGATTCTGCCCGATGGCGGCCATATAAGCCGTTCGCCCGAAGACCTGCTCCATGCCTATCGCTGGCTGACGATGGTGAAGGATGCCCTGGCGGCCGCGGACGAAGAGCCGCCGCATGCGCTGCGCAATGCCTTCGACCGCATGGCGCCCATGTTGCGCTTTTTCCGCCATGGCGATGGCGCGCTGGCCATGTTCCAGGGCGGGCAGGAAAGCGACGCCAAAATGCTGGCCTTCTGGCGCGCGACGATGTGCGCGGCAGCCCTTCGGTCATGCGCGGCATTCCGGCTATCAACGCCTGGCGGCAGGACGAACCGTGATCCAGCTCGATTGCGGCGCCGTGCCGCCGGGCATTCTGGCCATCAGGCCCATGCCGGCTTTCTCGCCATGGAATTGAGTTCGGGGCCGCACCGGCTGGTGGTGAATTGCGGGGCGGGCGGCAAGCGAACATCCAGGATTGGATGCGCCGATGCGCGCCACCGCGGCCCATTCCACCGTCACGCTGGGCGACCGCCCCAGCGCCAGATCCTTCCCGCGGGCCTGGCGCAGGAGTTATTGGGACCGAGGCTGTTGGGCGGCCCAAAAGAGACCTCAACCCGCCGCAGCGAGACCGCACTGGGCTGGATGGTTCGAAGCAAGCCACGACGCCTATACGACGGAATTCGGCTTCCGTCACGAGCGCAGGATCACCTTGTCGCCGCAGGGCCTGATGGTGACGGGGGCCGACAGGCTGGTGCCCGTGCGTTCTCGCTTGCATGCTACCGCTTTCGCCTTGCGCTTCCACATCCATCCGGACGTGCGGTGTCGCGCCTGGAAGGCGACGCCATCCTGCTCAAGCTGCCCAATGGGGAGGGCTGGCGGTTCCGCGCCGGCGGGGGAAGCTGGGATCGCGGAAAGTATCTATGTTGGCGGCGAAACCGTCCGGCGCGCTGAGCAATGCTGGTAACGGCGAAGTGCGCAACAGCCCTGTGGCCGCATGGGTGTTTGAGCAGATAGTGGTTTGAATGTAGGACACGTCTTTTCCCGCGCGTCGAAGCCGTTGGTGGGGGATTGTGAACGGCCAAATTCGCCGATCGTTAGCGGGCTGCCCCGCATGGCGGACAGATGGAGGTAAAATATCAAGAATTGCGTCGCGCCAGGGCCGTGCCAAACTTGGCGAATACGCGCAAATCAGTCCGGAGCGATTTATGGTTCAGTTGACGTTGCCCAAGAATTCCAAGGTCAGAAAGGGCAAAGTGTGGCCGGCGGAAACCGCCGCCAATGGCAAGAAACCCAAGCGCTCCAAAGATTTAAAGTCTATCGCTACAATCCGGATTTGGGCGACAATCCGTCCGTGGACACTTACACCGTCGATCTCGACAGTTGCGGGCCCATGGTCCTGGACGCCCTGATCAAGATCAAGAACGAGATCGACACCACGCTCACCTTCCGCCGCTCCTGCCGCGAAGGCGTCTGCGGCTCCTGCGCCATGAACATCCAGGGCATGAACACGCTGGCCTGTACCAAGGCGATCAGCGATTGCTCGGGAGCGGTGGCGATCTATCCGCTGCCCCACATGCCGGTGGTGAAGGATCTGGTGCCGGATCTCACCAATTTCTATGCGCAATATTCCTCGATCGAACCCTTTCTTCAGACCAAGACGGCGGCGCCGGAAAAGGAATGGAAGCAGTCGCCGGACGATCGCGCCAAGCTGGACGGCCTTTACGAGTGCATCCTATGCGCCTGCTGTTCGACCTCATGCCCCAGCTATTGGTGGAATTCCGAGCGCTACCTGGGACCGGCGGCGCTGCTGCAATCCTATCGCTGGCTGGTGGACAGCCGCGACGAATTGACCGGCGAGCGGCTGGACGGGTTGGAAGACCCGTTCCGGCTCTATCGCTGCCACACCATCATGAATTGCGCCCAGACCTGCCCCAAGGGCCTGAACCCGGCGCACGCCATCGCCGAGATCAAACAGATGATGGTGAAGCGGAAGAGCTGACTGCCTCTTCAGGCCGCCGCAGCTTTTCTTTGCATCGCCCACCACAGCAGATCGCCGCCCCAATAGGCCAGGCGGCCGTGCGGGTCGGCGCCCACCGCCTTGGCCACCATCTGCACCAGCTTTTGGATATGGCGGGGACGGTAGATGGACATGCTGGTCCTGGCCGCCAGGCGTGAATAGAGCTTGCGGTTATAGGGCTTGGCGCTTTCCTCGGAGGGCGGAACATTGGCGCAATAATAGGCATAGGCGAGTTCGTCATCGTCCGACTCGCGCACCCGTCCGAACGCCACCCACAATTTGCGCCAGAATGAGATATCCGGCTCATCCTGCTTGTGAAGAATTTCGTAGAAGAGCTTGTAATGGCGATATTCGTCGGCGGCGATGCGGCCGGCAATTTCCTTGAGCACCGGCTCGTCCGTGGCGTCGCGGATGGCGGTGTAATAGGACGAAGTGCCGCTCTCGACCACGCAGCGGGCGATCATTTCGCCGCGTCGGGAACCTCTCACGGAGCCCTGGTCCTCCAGGTCCGAGAAGTGAGCAGGCGTATAGCCTTTGCGGAAGCGGGCGAAGGCATCTTCCAGTTTGAACCCGGGATCGGCGGTCTCGGCCCAGCGGCCCAGCGCCCGGCCATGCTGGCTTTCTTCCTTGCCCCACAGCTCGATGGCGTCAAGGGTTTCCTGCCCGGCGCTGTGGAAGACCCGCTGGAGATAAATGACGTAGTCGGGAGCGTTGTATTCAACCAGGGCGGCGGCCTTGACCGCAGCCAGCATATCAGGCGTCACCGCCGCAGGCTGAAACGCGGCCCAGGGGACCTCGTCCATCTTCCAGCCCTGACGATAGACGGTTTGCGCCGCCATGGTTATTTCCCCGACCAAAGGAAGATTATAGCAAGTTCAACCCGATCCCCAAAAGGGAGGCATCCCTGAGGGACAGGCCATCTTGATCATGGAACCGGTGAAAGGCGCCTTAAAAAGCGGCGCGGACCAGTTTCAAATCGTCCACCAGCTGGGCGGCGCGGGTGCGTTCGGCGTCCGTCTTGGCTGCGATCTCGTCATCCTGGGCGTCGGCGATGCGCTGGTCCAACACCGCGATGTCGAGTTCGCTCATCGGAATGGCTTCCTCGGCCAACACGGTGATCTTCTCTGCATTGACCTCGGCGAAGCCGCCCCGGATGAAGTAGCGGGTGTCTACACCTTCATCCTGCATATCGATCATGCCGGCCCGCAGCGTCGAGACGAGGGACGCATGCCCCGCCATCACGCCCATATAGCCTTCGCTGCCCGGCACCGTGACCATGTCCACGGGCTTGGAGAGCAGAAGCCGCTCCGGCGAGACCAGATCGAAGAGGATTTTCCGCCATAAAATAAGTCCTCTGTCGAAAGCCATCACCTGACTTGTCAGCCGCCTTGGCGGTTTCGGCGGCCATCTTCTGGGCCTTGGCCACCACTTCCTCGATCGCGCCCACCATGTAGAAGGCCTGCTCGGGCAGCTGGTCATATTCGCCGTCCACGATCGCCTTGAAGCTGCGGATGGTGTCGGCCAGTTCCACGAATTTGCCGGGCGAATTGGTGAATTGCTCGGCGACATGGAAAGGCTGGGAGAGGAAGCGCTGGATCTTGCGGGCGCGCGCCACGATCAGCTTGTCGTCTTCCGAGAGTTCGTCCATGCCCAGAATGGCGATGATGTCCTTGAGCGCTCGTATTGCTGCAGCACTTCCTGGACGCGGCGGGCGACCATGTAATGCTCTTCGCCGATCACCTGGGGATCGAGAATGCGCGAGGTGGAGTCGAGCGGATCCACCGCCGGGAAGATCGCCTGGGCGGCGATATCGCGGGACAGAACCGTGGTGGCGTCCAGATGCGCGAAGGAGGTCGCGGGCGCCGGGTCCGTCAAGTCGTCCGCCGGCACATAGATCGCCTGCACGCTGGTGATCGAGCCCTTGTTGGTCGAGGTGATGCGCTCCTGCAGATTGCCCATCTCGGTCGCCAGCGTGGGCTGGTAACCCACGGCGCTGGGAATACGGCCCAGCAGCGCCGACACTTCCGAGCCCGCCTGGGTGAAGCGGAAGATGTTGTCGATGAACAGCAGCACGTCCTTGCCTTCCTGGTCGCGGAAATATTCCGCCACCGAAAGGCCGGTGAGCGCGACGCGGGCGCGCGCGCCCGGCGGCTCGTTCATCTGGCCATAGACCAGGGCGCATTTGGAGCCCGCGGCCGAACCGTTCTTCTTGGGATCGACATTGACGTTGGACTCGATCATCTCGTGATAGAGGTCGTTGCCTTCACGGGTGCGTTCGCCCACGCCCGCCAGCACCGAATAGCCGCCATAGGCCTTGGCGATATTGTTGATCAGCTCCTGCATGGTCACGGTCTTGCCCACGCCGGCGCCGCCGAACAGGCCGATCTTGCCACCCTTGGTGTAGGGGCAGAGCAGGTCGATCACCTTGATGCCGGTGACCAGAATTTCGGCCGAGCCCGCCTGTTCCGCGAAGGTCGGGGCTTCGCGGTGAATCGGCGACATATGCTCCTGGCTGATCGGGCCGGCCTCGTCGATCGGCTCGCCGATCACGTTCATGATGCGGCCCAAGGTGGCGGGGCCGACCGGCACGCGGATGGAATCGCCGGTGTCGCTCACTTCCTGGCCGCGCACCAGGCCTTCGGTCGTGTCCATGGCGATGGCGCGCACGGTGTTCTCGCCCAGATGCTGGGCCACTTCGAACACCAGGCGGAATGGCTTGCCGGTCCGGGCGTCGATGTTGGTGGTCTCGAGCGCGTTCAGGATCGCGGGCAGGGGGCCGTCAAACTCCACGTCGACGACGGCGCCGATTACCTGGCTGAGGCGGCCCTTGGAAGTGGTCTTGCTCGTGATCTTCTCGTTCTGGGGTCCGGCGCGCCTTTATGTTTTGGCGGTCCGGCTTTCGCCTAACGCCTTAAACGGCGGCTGCGCCGGCAATGATTTCGATCAGTTCCGTCGTGATCTTGGCCTGACGGGTGCGGTTCATCTGGATGGTGAGGGCGTTGATCAGATCGCCCGCGTTGCGGGTGGCGTTGTCCATCGCCGCCATCTGCGAGGCGAAGAAGCCGGCCTGGTTCTCCAGCACCGCCGAAAGCAGCTGCACCGAGATATTCTGCGGCAACAGAGCCTCAAGGATCGTGTCCTCGTCGGGCTCATAGTCATAGAACACGCCACGGGCTTCGCCGGCCTCGACCACGGCGGGGATCAGCTGCTTGACGGTGGGGATCTGCGTGACCATCGACTTGAAGCGGCTATAGATAAGGCTCACCACGTCGAACTGGCCGCTCATATAGAGGTCCAGGATCTGCTTTGCGATCGGCTGCACCAGCGACAGGCCGGGCGCTTTCAGCCCGACTTCATAGCTTTCGATGAAGCGATTTCCGAACTGGCGGCGCAGCTGGTCGCGGCCCTTGCGGCCGATGGTGATGATCTTGACGTCCTTGCCCGCAGCAATCAGCGACGAGATCTTCTCGCGCGCCGCCCGCGCGATGCTGCCGTTGAATGCGCCCGCCAACCCGCGATCCGCCGTCGCGACAATGACCAGATGGCGCTTGTCCGAGCCGGTCCCGGCCAAAAGCAGCGGCGCGGAAGGACCCGAGACACCGGCGGCGAGGTTGGAGATGATGGCCGACATGCGCTGGGCATACGGGCGGGCGGCTTCCGTCGCCTGCTGCGCGCGGCGCAGTTTCGCCGCCGCCACCATCTGCAGCGCCTTGGTGATCTTCTGCGTGGACTTCACGCTCCCGATCCGTGTGCGCATTTCCTTGACGGTTGCCATCTGGCGTTAGGTCCTCAAGTAGCGAAGCGGTAGGACATAATAAAAGCCCTTACTTACGCGAACGACTTGGCGATGTCGCCCAGCGCCTTTTTCAGCATGTCCTCAAGAGCAGGCGTCAGCGCCTTTTCTTTGCGGATGCCTTCCATGAACTGCGGATAGGTGGTTTTGAGCTTGGCGATCAGGGCTTCCTGGAAGGGGCCGACCTTGGCGGTCGGGATGGGATCGAGATAACCGCGCGTGCCGGCATAGATCACCGCCACCTGCTCTTCGACCGCGAAGGGCTTGTATTGCGGCTGCTTCAAAAGCTCGGTGAGGCGTTCGCCGCGCGCCAGCATCCGCTGGGTCGACGCATCGAGATCGGAGCCGAACTTGGCGAAGGCCGCCATCTCTCTGTATTGTGCAAGCTCCCCTTTGATAGGCCCGGCCACGGTTTTCATCGCCTTGATCTGCGCCGACGAGCCCACGCGCGACACCGAGATGCCCACATTCACGGCCGGACGAATGCCCTGATAGAACAAATCGGTCTCGAGGAAGATCTGCCCGTCAGTAATCGAGATCACGTTGGTGGGAATATAAGCCGAGACGTCATTGGCCTGGGTTTCAATCACCGGCAGCGCCGTGAGGGAGCCCCCGCCATTGTCTTCATTGAGCTTGGCGGCGCGTTCAAGCAGGCGCGAGTGGAGATAGAAGACATCGCCCGGGTAGGCTTCGCGCCCCGGCGGACGGCGCAGCAACAGCGACATCTGCCGATACGCCACGGCCTGTTTGGACAGATCGTCATAGATGATCAGGGCATGCTTGCCGTTGTCGCGAAACCATTCGCCCATGGCGCAGCCGGAGAAGGGCGCCAGAAATTGCAGCGGCGCCGGCTCGGAGGCGGTGGCGGCCACCACGATGGTGTAGTCCATCGCGCCGGCGTCCGTCAGGGTCTTGACGATCTGCGCCACGGTCGAGCGCTTCTGGCCGATGGCGACATAGATGCAATAGAGCTTGGCCTTTTCGTCCGTACCGGCATTGACGGACTTTTGATTGATGATGGCGTCGATCGCGACCGCGGTCTTGCCGGTCTGGCGGTCGCCGATGATCAGCTCGCGCTGGCCGCGGCCGATCGGAATCAGTGTGTCGATGGCCTTAAGGCCCGTCTGTACCGGCTCATGCACCGATTTGCGCGGAATGATGCCCGGTGCCTTTACATCCACGCGGCGGCGCTCGGCGATGTCGGTGAGTTCGCCCTTGCCATCGATGGGATTGCCCAGGGGATCGACCACACGGCCCAGCAGGCCGCTTGCCCGACCGGCACTTCAACGATGGCGCCGGTGCGCTTTACGGTGTCGCCTTCCTTGATGGTGGCGTCGGAGCCGAAGATCACCACGCCGACATTGTCGGTCTCAAGGTTCAGCGCCATGCCCTTGATGCCGCCGGGAAACTCGACCATTTCGCCGGCCTGCACATTGTCCAGGCCATAGACGCGGGCGATGCCGTCGCCCACGGAGAGAACCTGGCCGACTTCGCTCACTTGCGCATCCGAGCCGAAATTCTGAATTTCGCGCTTCAGGATCGCGGATATTTCTGCGGGGCGGATATCCATGGTCATTGCTTCCTTTTATTGGCCCCGCATGGCGGCCCGAAGCCCGGCCAATTTGGTGCGAAGGGATGAATCGATCATGCGCGAGCCCACTTTCACCACCAGGCCGCCCAGCAACGTGGGATCGACTTTGGCATTGAGGCGCGGCTCGCGGCCGAGCTTGTTCTTGAGCACGGATTTAAGCTCCGCGGTTTGAGCGGCGCTGAGGGCATGGGCGGAAGTGACTTCGGCCTGGACTTCGCCCTTGAGGCGCGCCACCAGCCGGTCATACGCCGCGATCACATGCTCTAGCGCAAAAAGGCGGCGTTTGCCGGTCAGGGTGAGGAGGAATTTTCCGGTCAGCGCATCCGTGCCCATCAGTCGCCAGCACCGGCTTCAGGGCGCGGGCTTGGTCCTCGCGGCTGAAGAGGGGGCTTTTCACCAGGCGGGCGAATTCGGGGCTTTGGGCGATCGCTGCTTTCAGGCCCGCGAAATCCTCGGCCACCCGGTCAACCTTGCCCTGTTCCTGGGCCAGTTCGAACACGGCATTGGCATAACGTCCCGCCACTCCGGTTTCGTGAGCTTTCTCGCCCGCCACTTTCGCCTCATGGGGCCGGATGCGCGGATGCTTCCATCTGCTGCCGGCTCTCTTTTAAGAGATTGAATATGTTGACTAAATTACGGTACACGCGAGTCAGCTCGAACCGCGCGCGAGCCAGTTAGCACGCGCCTTACGCGGGCGCAATATTGGAGCAAAAGCCAGACTGTCGCGGGGCCGCGCTTCCTAGATCAGCCGCAGAAAACGGGAAAGGCGTATCTGCCCCAACCACGATACGAGACCGTGACCATTCAGGTAATCATAGGACCCCAACATCACGTCCGCCCGAGCCACCAGATTTTCCGCCGGGACATACCCGACCCCGCCATCTTCGGGTGATACCCGGCTATCCAAGGAATTGTCGCGATTGTCGCCCATGGCAAAAATGTGATTGGGCGGGACGGTATAGACGGACGTGTCGTCCAACATCCCGTTCCACCCTGTCTTGAAAACCGTGTGTTTCACGCCGCCCGGCAGGACCTCGGTGAATTTGCCGATGTCATGCCGGCGCCCGTCGGCTTCTTCGACTTGGCCGGTGCCCGACGGCTCGAGGGGCACCATCTTGTCATTGATCACCAGGCGGCCATGCACCATCTGCACACGGTCGCCGGGCAAACCGATGACGCGCTTGATCAGGATCATCCGCGTATCGCGAGGGAGGCGGAAAATCACCACATCTCCGCGCTTCGGCAGTTGGCCGAAGAGCCGTGACTCCGACGAGGGCCCGATGCCGTAGGGCAGTGACCAGCGGCTATAGCCATAGGCAAACTTAGAGCCCAGCAGCGTGTCGCCGATTTGCAGGGTGGGCTCCATCGAACCTGACGGAATATAAAATGGCTGGGCGATAGCCGTGGTGGCGAAGCCAACCAGAAAGATCGCGACCAGCGGCTCAATCAGCCAACCGAACAGGTTGCGCGCCAAAGGATTTCTTGCTCATGTCCGTATTGTGGCGGGCTGCGCGGCCCTGACAATAGCGTTTTGCGTTAATCCTTGACCCCAGGGAGCCAAAAGACGATATGCCGGTCATATGATTGAGATTTCCCAGCGCTTTACGTTCGACGCCGCCCATCACCTGGGCGCGGGCGCGAGCGAGAACCGGCGCCTGCACGGTCATTCCTTTTATGTGGAAGTCACCTTGCGGGGCGAACCTGACGCCACGACCGGCTTTCTGCGCGATTTTGGCGAGGTGGACAGGGCGCTGAAACAGGTGCGCGAGCTTCTGGATCATCGCCTGCTGAACGAGGTCGAAGGCCTTGCCAATCCCACTTTGGAAAACCTCGCCCGTTTCATCTATGCGCGGGCCAAAAGCGCATTGCCTGAAGTAACCCGTGTCCGGATCGAGCGGCCCAGCTATGGCCAGGCCTGTATTTACGAGGGATCCTGAGAGCCATGGCGAAAAAACTCACCCAGCTGGGCCGCGCCGTCGCGCTTCCTACATCGCCGGAAAAGGCGAAGCTGGAAAGCGTCCCCAATCCCCACCCCGATGCCGATTATGTGGTGCGTTTCACCGCGCCGGAATTCACCACGCTTTGTCCGATCACCGGTCAGCCCGACTTCGCCCATTTCGTGATCGACTATGTGCCGGGCAAAGCCATCGTGGAATCCAAATCATTGAAGCTGTTTCTCACCAGCTTCCGCAATGAAAGCGGATTTCACGAAGCCACCACCATCACCATCGCCAAGCGCATTGCCGCCGCGATCAAGCCCCAATATCTGCGCATTGCCGGTTACTGGTATCCGCGGGGCGGGATGCCCATCGATATTTTCTGGCAGACCGGAAATTTGCCCAAGGATGTTTGGCTCCCGGAAACTGGCGTTTCGCCTTACAGAGGTCGCGGCTAACCGCTATTTCCTGCTGGTATCTGCAGGCAATCGTGGCGGCCTTCTTCCACGCAGCGCTCCAGCGCCGCGTTTCTGGAATAGAGATGTAAAATAAACAGGCAAAGGGCGATCAGCCCGGCCACGGCGCCCAACACAATGAGATTCTTGCGTTCTTCCGGATCCATCGCCGCAATCTAGCCTTGTTTTCCATAACCGCCTTGTAATTTGCGGCGAATTTTTTTTCGTCTTTGCCACAATTTCTTGCGCAGCCGGCGCTAATCTTTTCGCGCTGACTGCCGAGCGAATGCCCTTCAGAGGCAGCTCCTAACCGCAAGAAAGGAGTTTCTCAATGGGACAGTATCGATTCGATTTGATAGGTGACGGCGGGAATATCTCCCAGACGCATTTCTATATGTGTGAGGACGATCTCGCCGCGCTAGACAAGGCTGAGACGCTTTGTGCCAGGAATGCCGTGGATGTCTGGGAAGGCACACGCCGCGTGCTGCATCTCAAGCGCGAAAACGCCATGGCCACGCCGGCCGACCATCTGCCGGGATAAGACTCTGAGGGTCAGATTTAAGGCCTGACAGCAGCGCGAATAGTTGTCATCTTCGCCCCCGGGGGAAAAAATCCGGGGTTGGGCATGAATGCCATCGTCATTCGCGGCGTGCTGGTGGGCGCGCTGGCGGGCCTTTTGTTCGGCTTCGACACTGCCGTGATCGCGGGCGTGACGCGGGGCCTCACCGCCGTCTATCACCTCAGTCCCGCCAGCCTGGGCATCACCGTCTCCAGCGCGCTGTGGGGCACTCTTGCCGGTGCTTTGCTGGCAGGAGCGCCGGGCGACCGTTTCGGCGCGCGGGAATGTCTCAAATGGATCGCGATTCTCTATTTCGTTTCGTCAGTGGGTTGCGCGCTCGCCTGGAGTTGGCCGGTGCTGCTGGTCTTTCGCGTGATGGCGGGCCTGGCGATCGGGGCGTCCACCGTGCTCGCCCCCGTCTATATGACCGAGATCGCGCCGCCCAAATGGCGTGGCGCGATGGTGGGCATGTTCCAGTTCAACATCACCTTCGGGATTCTGGTCGCCTATCTCTGCAATTACCTCATTGGCAGGCTGGATCTCGGCGTCGATGAATGGCGCTGGAAATTCAGCGTGGCGGTCGCGCCGGGCATCATTCTTTTCAGTCTGCTCTTCACCATCCCGCAGAGCCCGCGCTGGCTGGCGCTGAAGGGACGGACGGCCGAGGCACGCGACATCCTCCGCCGCATTGCGCCGGGCATCGGCAAAAGCGAGGAAGACGCCATCCTGCTGGACCAGCCGGCAGTGACAGAGCGGCGCTTGTCGTGGAGCAAACACCGCACCCCCATTCTGCTGGCCTTCGCCATTGCCGCCTTCAACCAACTCGCCGGCATCAATGCCATTCTCTATTACATAAACGATATTTTCGCGGCGGCGGGGTTCAGCAAAGTCTCCTCCGATCAGCAATCCATCCTGATCGGCCTCACCAATCTTCTTTTCACCATCCCCGCCTTGCTGATCATCGACCGGATCGGGCGCAAGAGCCTGCTGTTGATCGGTTCGGTGGGCCTGTTCGTCACCTTGGTGGGCACGGCTCTGATCATGGTCAGCGGCCAGCATCAGAATTTGCTGCTCTGGATGCTGATCGGCTTCATCGGTTCATTCGCGTTTTCGCAAGGCGCGGTGATCTGGGTCTATATCAGCGAGATTTTTCCCACCGAAGTGCGCGCTCGCGGTCAAAGCATCGGCTCTTCCACCCACTGGTTCATGGACGCGGTGATCGCCATTCTGTTCCCCATGGCCGCCGCCTATTCCAAGGGCGCGCCTTTTGTCTTCTTTGCCGCCATGGTGGTTCTGCAATTCATTGTCGTGCTGTTTTTCTTTCCCGAAACCAAGCGGGCGCCGCTTGAGGATATTTCGGCAATCGTGTCATCTCCGCCGGCATGAAAGAACCTGCCGTTCCCGATGATTTCTCCGCGCTGGTCCAGCGCTTCGAGCGCTGGCTGATGGAGCGCGCCCTGCCGCTTTGGGCGGAAGAGGGTGTGGACCACCAGCATGGCGGCTTTGTCGATCTGATCGATCTCGAGGGGCACGCGATCGCAGGGCCAAGGCGCGGGCGTGTGCAGGGGCGGCAGAATTGGGTGTTCGCGTTTTCCGGCACCATGAGTTGGAACGGCCCCTGGGCTGAAATCGTCAGGCGCGGGTTGGAGTTTGTGCTCGCACGCCGGCGTCCCGATGGCCAGCTTCCCGCCCTGTTGGCGGCAGACGGCAGCGTGCCCGATCAGACTGCCACGCTCTACGACCAGACTTTTTTCCTTCTCGCTTTGTCGGAAGCGGTGAAGCATTTTCCGGATCGCACGGATCTGCGCGAAGCGGCAGAGCGTCTGCGCCAGACCATCACCACCGTGCGCCGTCATCCCGGCGGCGGTTTCAGCGAATCCGCCAAGCAGGCCTTTCAATCCAATCCGCATATGCACCTGCTGGAGGCGGCACTCGCCTGGGAGGAAACCGAGCCGGGCGGTCCCTGGGGTGATCTGGCCGACGAAGTGGCGGAATTCGGGCTCACCCGGCTGATGGACGGCAACGGCGCGATCCGTGAATTCTACGACACCGATTGGCGCCCCGTCCCGGGCGCAGCCGGGCGGTCGGTCGAGCCGGGCCATCAATTCGAATGGACGTGGCTTTTGATGCGCTGGACAAAGCTTCGGGGCGGCGCGAACGGCGAAAAGGCCGCTCGCCGGCTGTTCGAGATCGCAAGCCAAGGCGTGGACCCCGCGCGCCACGCCGCCATGGACGAGCTCGATGATGCATTCCGTCCCATGCGCGCCACGGCGCGGCTTTGGCCCCAAACCGAGCGGCTCAAATCGGCGCTGATTTTGATGGCGGCGTCGCAGGGCGGCGAACGTGCCCGCTACCGCGCGGAAGCTTATGACGCGGCGAAGACGCTTTGGCGCTACCTAGAGACGCCGGTCCCGGGCCTTTGGCGCGACCGCATGCTGCCCGACGGGCAATTTGTGGAAGAGCCCGCGCCCGCAAGCTCATTCTATCATATCATCTGCGCCATCAAGGTGATGCGGGACAGTATCGGACCTTGAACGCCGCCTGCCGCGCTGCAGCAATCGCCGAATATCGTTCGTGACGGTTTTCCTTCGACAGGACGTCATATTTGCCCGCTAAGGATGACGCCTGCCTTGCGAAAGCCTCCCCATGCTCAATCCAAAAACCAATGATCTTGCGATCCTGGCGGATTTCCTGGAGCGGGAGCATCGGCGCTTTGAATCGATCCGGCAAGCGCGCGAAGCCATTCTGCGCATCGGCAGCCTGATGAATGCCGAAGCGCATTCCCGCGCGGCGCTCGAATCCGCGGAGGCCGATCTCGCCTGGGCGAGGGCGCAGATCGAAGCCGCCGGCACCAATGTTTTGGCGGCGCAAGAGGCGGCCCGGCGGAAGATCGACATTGTCCGCGGCGAAACCGAAGCGGCGATCCAGCGGTTGCGGCTGCGTCAGGACGAAGAGGCGAAACGGCTTGACGGCATGATCGCGGAGAAGCGCGCCACCCTGTCCAGGCTGATGGCGCACATCGAAGCGTTACGCGCCAGAGGTTTGGACGTGGCTGTGAGCCGCTAAGGAAAGGCCGGAAATTCGCAAAAGGGGATGCGGCGGCGTCTGCTGTGCAAAATTGACCGTTGAAGGCGAAAATCGCCGCCGTCCGAACCATCGACAGGTTCCTTAAATCCGAAATCAAATTGTACCCATATGGGTCCCAGTCACGTTCTCTCTGCGGATCTTGTGATCAGAAAGACGCGAATCGCAGCTTTTGGGAATTTTCCCGGGCTATTGCGCTCGCAAGCGGTGTCTCATGCTTAGTTACAAAAAGGGCGCGTTGATTTGCGCAATTCTTCCGATCGGGTTTCTTGCGAGCGGTTGCGCGGATTTGAGACCGGTAGGCCAGCCCGGGTATGACGAATTCAAGGCCGGTAATTATGAGAAGGCGAGTGTCAACTTCCGGCGCGATATGGATCACTACCCCAATTCCACGATCGCCCAGTTCAATATGGGCGACACGTATCGCCACGATGGTGACAGTGGGAAGGCCGACGGCATGTTTCACGAAGTGGCAGCCGACGGAAAAGATTTCGTGCCCGACAAAGTCCTGGAACTGGGCGGAGAGAATTGCGAGAACATAACCGCCAACGCGGTAGCGTGCCGCCACCTCCACGAAGATCGTCAGCTCGACGCCAATTGCGGTGACCAGATCGTCGCGTTCGTCCAGCCGGCGGCCGCTCCAGTCGAAGTGGCAGCCCCTGCCGTTGAGGCGGAAGCCGTCGCGCCTCCGCCGGTTTATCGCCGCAAGCAGGACCGTCACTGAGAACAGTCCTTGCCACCGCTGCCCTAAGCGCCGCCCCTCCGGGGCGGGGGGGGGACAACGGGATGGAATGGGAAATTTGGAAGCCGTCCGGTGTTTGTGATCGGACGGCTTTTTTCGCGATTGGCGGGCGGATGACAATGTTGAAGGCCGGCATGGCGGCCGCCATGATGCGGGCAGTTTGGCTCGGACCGGCTGTGGCCGGTCTCGCCTCCTCGACCGCCATGGCCCAGGAACGCGCATCGCCCGTCCCGGCGGACGCGCGCGTGGTGCCTCCGGAGGCCCCGGCCTTGACGACACCTACGTCCAAACGAGCAAGTTTTCTGGGCGCGCCCGCAGCCAACGATGTGCGGCAAACCGCGGACTGGGTGGTGGATTCGGGAGACAATCGCGGCATGCCCTTCGTGATTGTGGAAAAGAAAGATGCCGAAGTCTTTGTTTTCGATGCCCGGGGCGAGATTCTTGGCGCCGCACCCGCCCTCGTTGGGCTAGCGCCCGGCGATGATTCCGTTCCAGGTATCGGGGACCGGCCGTTGGCGGAGATAACTCCGGCGCAACGCACCACGCCGGCCGGCCGTTTTGTGGCGTCCTTGGGCCATGACCTGGGCAAACTGAACGTATTGTGGGTGGACTATGCCGATGCGATCTCGCTGCACCGGGTGATCAACACCAATCCCAAGGAGCACCGATTGCAGCGGCTGGCGACACCAACGCCGCTCGATAACCGCATCTCTTATGGCTGCGTCAATGTTCCAGCGAAATTCTTCGATCATGTCGTGCAGCCAGCTTTTACCGGGACGAGTGGCGTCGTTTACGTACTGCCGGAAATCAAGGCGATGGGCGACGTCTTTCCCGCCTTTTATGACGTGGACGCGCGTTCTCAATCACACAGTGCGGACCTGCCGGCGCCCGCGCCCTGAGGCCAGCGGAGCGGTTAGGGCCAAGGAAAGGCGGGGAATACGTCCCGGATCAACACGTCCCGCAATGTCATGCGCAGATCGGTCTTCGGATCGGGCTCGGTGTTGGATTCCGCGTGGGTGGAATTGGTGGGCGCGCCGGTATCGGTGGTGTTGGACATCAGCACGGTGGCGCTGTGCCGCTCCGGGTCGATCATCAACTCGGCGGTGAAACCGCCCTGGTCGCCGTCATGATAGATATAGCGGTGGCCGCCCACATTGAGGACAAAGAAACCCAGCCCCATCATCGGCACCGTTCCGCCAGGGCCGCCGGTATAGGCGGTGGCGGGCTGGCTGGCCTCGGCGGTGGGAAGCGTGCCGGTCCAGGCTTCCTCCAGCGAACTGCGCTTTAGCACCATGTCATAGAGGTCGTTGCGGGGCGCACCGATCAGGAAACGCGCATATTTGAGCATGTCGGTAACGGGCGCCTTCAATCCGCTGTTGGAGACGGTGATGCCGCTGTCGAAATCGACGGGCTGGGGCGTGATCTTGTCGCCCGCGCGCAGATAGCTGGCCGAGACGTCGGCGCGAAGGAAATAGGGTGAGCGGTCGAAATAGCTCGAACTCATGCCCAGCGGCATCAGGATATTCTTGGTGATATAGACTTCGTAATCGTCGCCGGTGAGCCGTTCGATCACCTGGCCGAGAAAGACATAGCCCAAATTGGAATAGCTCCAGCGCGAGCCGGGTTTGAACGCGACATTGGTGAAGGCCAGCATCGCCTCGACTTGGGCCCAGCGGGTGGGCTCGAAAGGCTGCCAGTCGCAATTGGGGGTGGCGTCGCAATCCCACGGCCAGGTGGGATTGCGGAAGCCGGCGCTGTGATTGAGAAGCTCGCGGATGGTGATGGCATCGACCGGGCCGAAGCTGTCATGCACTTGGCGAAGCTCGGGCACATAGCGCACCACCGGATCGTCCAGCGACAACAGCCCGCGGTCACGCAGTTGCAGGATGGCGATGGCCGTCATGGTCTTGGTGATCGAGGCCCAATTATAGGCCGTCCGCGCATCTATTTTCTGGTGGGATTCGCGCCGCGCCTCGCCGAAATAGAATTCCGTCGGCGGATCGCCCGCGTGCTCGAAGCCGAACGCGCCGCCCACGATCTTATGACCGGCGAGAACCGTGTCGAAGGTCTGCTGGAAATGCTGCAGCGGTGCCGGAATGGCGGGCTGGGCCGCATCGGCAGCACACGCAAACAAGAGAAGAAGCCCCGCGCCACTCAAGGCGCCAATAGCCAGAATCCGAGACAGCATGGATGGACTTGATGAGGTTCCGGCCCGCCGGTCAAGGCGACGGCGGTCCATCCATTTTGCGCGGCGCGATGGATTGAAAGAGTGGCTCCCCGGGCCGGGATCGAACCAGCGACCAACCGGTTAACAGCCGGTTGCTCTACCACTGAGCTACCGAGGAACAGGGGGGTGTCTAGCGCGTCCCCTTTGCCAAAACCAGCAGAAATTTATCCGTTATTCCCAGGCGTCTGCGGACCACTCGGGACAAAAAAATGAGGCCGGGTGTTGAGCCCGGCCCCAAGGCGTTGGGTAATGGTGGGGTGTCTTCAAGGAAGACGACCGCATCATGCATGCCCAGAGTTAACAAACACTTAACTACGACGGCGCCCGGGTAAGGGAAATTGGAGGCCACGCCCGGAATTGAACCGGGGTTCGCGGATTTGCAGTCCGCTGCGTCACCACTCCGCCACGTGGCCTTTTGGCAGGAATTCGGCTGAGTGGAGGGCGTCTTTATCAGCCGGACGGGGCCTTGTCACTTGGCGTTTCGGGGGCTGTTTCAGGGGTTGTCAGAGCACTGTTGCGACCGCCGGATGGGCCGTTGTCTATGGCCCCCCCGGAACCTATAACCGGGTGATTCTTCGCTTCAGGGACCGCGATGCTGAATACCGCCCGATACAACATGATCGAAGCGCAGATCCGCACCAATGACGTCACCGACGTGCGCATCCACGCCGCGTTTGACGCGGTGGAGCGGGAGCGGTTCGTGCCCACAGCCAAGAAATCGTTGGCGTATGCCGATGTGCCGGTCGAGATCGCGCATGGCCGCTATCTGCTCGATCCCCGAAGCTTCGCCAAGGCGTTGCAGCTGGCCCAGATCACCGCCGACGATCATGTGCTCGATGTGGGCTGCGGCAGCGGTTATTCCTCGGTCATCCTGGCCCGGCTGGCCAAGGACGTGGTGGCGCTGGAGCAGGACGCCGATCTGGTGCGCCTGGCCTCCGGGCTTCTGGAGCGCGAACCCAACATTCAGCTGGCCCAGGGGGCGCTGATCGAAGGCTTCAAGGCGGGCGGGCTCTATGACGTGATCTTCGTCAATGGCGCGATCGAGACCGACCCGACTACGCTTCTGACCCAGTTGGAAGAGGGCGGGCGCTTGGTCGCGTTCGAACTGTCCGGTGCCCAGGGCCACGCCGTTCTCTATCTCAAGGAGCACGGCCAGGTCGGCCGCCGCGCCGGTTTCGACGCCACCGTGCCACTTCTGGCCGGGTTCAAGAAACATCTTGGTTTCATCTTCTAAGCCGCTCGAATCCTGTTGAGAAATCATCCCGGTAGGGTGGGGTTGGGCGAACTTGGTCTTTGCCTTCGCGCTTTTGCTGGCCTAGGGTTTTATAGGGGCCAAATCACGGCCGGTTGGGAGCAGTACCATGTCCAGTCCTCAGCATGAGCCGACCATGGAGGAGATCCTTGCCTCCATTCGCAAGATCATTTCCGAGGACAATCCAGAAGCCGCTCCTGCCCCCGCCCAACCGGCGCCTCCGCCGCCAGTCGCCGCCGTACCAGCGCCGAAACCTGTGCCGGTGCCCGAGCCGGTGGAAGAGGACGCCGACGCCGAAGTGCTGGAACTGACCCAGGAAGTGGTCGAGGCGCAGCCCGAACCCCCGCCGGCACCGGAACCGCCGCCGGTGCAAGCGGAAGAGCGGACCGAGGAAATCGTATTCGAGCCGGCCGCGCCGCGCGAACCCGCGCCTGCCGACACCAGCGGCATTTTCTCCGACCAGACCCGCAGGGCGATGGAAGACACATTCGACGCCATTCCCGGGGAGCCGGTTGAGCCCGTGCCGGCGCGCGCCGCGTACGCGCCCTCGGCGGCGGATGGCGCCAGCGTGGAAACCGTGTTCGAGCGCGCGGTCCGCGAGAGCTTCGAGCCGGTGCTGGAGAAATACCTCGCTGAGAATTCCCAATTGGTGGTCGAGCGGATGAAACCCCTGATCCGCGAATGGATGGACGAGAATTTCCCCGCCCTGCTCGAGAATGCCGTCCGGGGCGAGGTGGAGCGGATCGTCAAGGCCCGGACGAGGCGCTGACCCCCCATCTGTCTTCCTCGGCATAAACCCTCGGAAGACATCTTCCCCCACCAGCGGGCTAGCGCCCGCGCGGGGGAAGAAAGCCTCGACCAAGCCGCACCGCCCGAAGCTTGACCCCAGCAAAAAAAAGCGGGAAAGCCTCCCCATGCTCGACAAGACTTTCTCTCCCAAGGACGTGGAAGGGCGTATCTACGCCCGGTGGGTGGAGTCCGGCGCATTCCGCGCGGGCCAGCGGCCCGATGCCGAACCCTTCGCCATCATGATCCCGCCGCCCAACATCACCGGCCGGCTCCATATCGGCCACGCGCTCAACAACACGCTGCAGGACATGATCGCCCGCTTCGAGCGCATGCGGGGCAAGGACGTGCTCTGGCAGCCGGGCACCGACCATGCCGGCATCGCCACCCAATTGATCGTCGAACGCCAATTGGCCGAGCGGCAGATGAGCCGCATCGGCCTGGGCCGGGAGAAATTCCTTGCCGAGATCTGGAAATGGAAAGCCGAATCCGGCGGCGCCATCACCGAACAATTGCGCCGGCTGGGCGCCAGCGCCGACTGGAGTCGCGAGCGCTTCACCATGGACGAGGGGCTCTCCCGCGCCGTGGTCAAAGTCTTTGTCGAGCTCTACCGCCAGGGCCTGATCTACAAAGACAAGCGCCTGGTCAATTGGGATCCGCGGCTGCAGACCGCGGTGAGCGACCTCGAAGTCGAGAATATCGAGATCAAGGGTCACCTCTGGCACATCCGCTATCCCGTCGAGGACATGCCGGGGAAATTCATCACCGTGGCCACCACAAGGCCCGAAACCATGCTGGGCGATAGCGCCGTCGCCGTGCATCCTGGCGATGCGCGTTACAAAAAGCTGGTGGGCCGCATGGCGGTCCTGCCGCTCACCGGGCGGTTGATCCCCATCATCGCCGACGAATATTCCGACCCGGAAAAAGGCACCGGCGCGGTCAAGATCACGCCCGCCCATGATTTCAACGATTTCGAGGTCGGCAAGCGCCACAGACTGGCGATGATCAACATCCTCAACAAGGACGGCACGCTGAACAATGACGTGCCCGCGCCCTATCGTGGCCTGTCGCGCGAGGCCGCGAGGAAGAAGATCGTCGCCGATCTGGATGCGGCGGGACTGCTCGATCATGTCGAGCCCATCGTCCATTCCGTGCCGCATGACGAAAAGACCAGGACGGTGGTGCTGGAGCCGCTGCTCACCGAGCAATGGTACCTGAATGTCGAGCCGCTGGCGGCCAAGGCGATCGCGGCGGTGGAAAAAGGCGAGACAAAGTTCGTCCCCGACAATTGGACCAATGTGTTCTTCGGCTGGCTGCGCAACATCCGGCCTTGGTGCATCAGCCGCCAGCTCTGGTGGGGTCATCAGATTCCGGTCTGGTATGACGCGGACGGCAAAATCTATTGCGCCGAAAGCGAAGACGAGGCGCGCGCCCAAGCGGGCGGCAAAGAGCTCACCCGCGATCCCGATGTGCTGGATACCTGGTTCTCATCGGCGCTGTGGCCATTCTCGACCCTGGGCTGGCCGGATAAGACGCCGGAGCTGGCCCGCTTCTATCCCACCAGTGTGCTGGTGACGGGCTTCGACATCATCTTCTTCTGGGTCGCCCGCATGATGATGATGGGCACCCATTTCATGGGCGACGTGCCGTTCCGCACCGTCTTGATACATAACCGCGTCCTGGATGAGCAGGGCGCCAAAATGTCCAAGACCAAGGGCAATGTGGTGGACCCGCTGGTCCTGATCGACGAATTCGGCGCCGATGCCTTGCGTTTCACCTTGGCGCTGGCGGCGGGCCAGAACCGCGACATGCGGATCGGTCCGACGCGGGTGGAAGCGGGACGCAATTTCGGCACCAAATTGTGGAACGCTGCCCGCTTCTGCGAAATGAATGGCTGCATCACCGTGCCGGGCTTCGATCCGGCCAGTGTGACGCAAACCGTCAATCAATGGATCGTGGCGGAAACCGCGCGTGCTGCCGCCGACGTGACGGCTTCGCTGGAAGCCTTGCGCTCCAACGAGGCGGCGGCTGCCGCCTATCATTTCGTCTGGGATGTGTTCTGCGACTGGTATCTGGAATTCGCCAAGCCATTGTTCAATGGCACAGACGAGACGGTGAAGGCCGAGACCCGCGCCACCGCCGCCTGGACGCGCGACCAGATCGTCAAGCTGCTCCATCCCTTCATGCCCTTCATCACCGAAGAGCTTTGGGCCGTCACGGCGCCGGGAAAGCGCGAAACGCTGCTGATTGAAGCCGAGTGGCCGAAACTGACTTCGCTGCCCAAGAGCGAAGACGCGGTGGTGGAAATGCATTGGGTGATCGACCTGGTCAAAGGCGTGCGCTCGGTGCGTTCGGAAATGAATGTGCCAGCAGGGGCCAAGATCGCCCTGGTCCTCACCGCAGCATCAGCTGAAACGGAGGGGCGGCTTTCCCGCAACCGGGGCGTGATCGAGACCCTGGCGCGGTTGAACGACGCGAAGACCGGCCCGGCCATCCCCACCGGCTCGGCACAATTCGTGATCGGCGAGGCAGTCGCGGCGCTGCCGCTGGGCGACGTGATCGATTTCGCCAAGGAACGCGCCCGTCTGGAAAAGGAATTGAAGAAAGCCGAGGACGAGATCGCCCGCTTTGACGCCAAATTGTCCAACGAGCAATTCGTCTCCCGCGCGCCCGAAGAAGTATTGACCGAACAGCGGGAAAAACGCGCCGAGGCGGCGGCCCTGTCGGGGCGGCTCAAGGAAGCGGTTGCACGGCTAGTCTAAAGACCCTAACGGTGGCGCAGTTGTAGCGGGCGTGGTTCGTTCTTAATTCTCAAGCTCGCCCTGCGGAGAAATTCATGCCCACCCTGTTCGATCCCCTGAAAGTGGGCGCGCTGACGCTGCCCAACCGCATCGTGATGTCGCCGCTGACCCGCTCGCGGGCCAATCCCGACACCCGCGTGCCCTCCGATCTGGCGGTGGAATACTACAAGCAGCGTGCGGGGTTTGGCCTGATCATCTCCGAAGCCACCAGCGTCACGGCCCAGGGCGTGGGTTATGCCGGAACGCCGGGCATCTGGTCCGACGACCAGACCGAAGGCTGGGCCAAGGTGACGCGGGCCGTGCATGACAAGGGCGGGCGCATGCTGCTTCAGCTCTGGCATGTGGGCCGCATTTCCGATCCCATTTTCCTCAACGGCGCGTTGCCGGTCGCGCCCAGCGCGATCAGGCCCAAGGGCCATGTCAGTCTGGTGCGGCCGGAGAAGGACTATGTCACGCCCCGCGCGCTGGAGACGGACGAGATCCCAGGCGTGATCGCCGCCTTCAAGCGCGGCGCGAGAACGCCAAGCGCGCGGGTTTCGACGGAGTCGAGATTCACGGCGCCAATGGCTATCTGCTGGACCAGTTTCTGCAGGATTCCACCAATCACCGCACTGATGCTTATGGCGGGACACGCGAGAAGCGGGCGCGGCTGATGCTGGATGTGGCCGATGCCTGCATCGGCGTATGGGGCGCGGATCGCGTCGGCATGCATCTGGCGCCGCGCGCCGACAGTCACGACATGGGTGACAGCGATGCGCTGGGCACTTTCACTTATGTGGGACGCGAATTGGGCAAGCGCGGTTTGGCCTTCATCTGCGCGCGGGAGAAGTGGCAGGCCGATTCCATCGGACCCGCCATCAAAGAGGCGTTCGGCGGCGTCTTCATCGCCAATGAAGGTTTCGATTTTGAAAGCGCCAACCGGTCGCTGGCTGAGGGCAGGGCCGACGCGGTGGCGTTCGGCAAATTGGCGATCGCCAATCCCGATCTGCCGGAGCGTTTCCGCGATGGCGCTCCGCTCAATCCTTGGGACGGCAGCACCTTCTATTCGCGGCCGGCGCCAAGGGCTATACCGACTATCCGTTTGCACTTCTGTTCATGCCGGGGACCTGCCTAATTCCCGCCATGCCTGAACGTTTTTGAGCGAAGGCATTCGTTCCGCTTCACGTTGTCCCCTCGTATTCCGAAGGGCAATGGAGGACGAGAGATGAAACACATAACAAAATCGCCGCTGCCTGCCTGATTATCCTTGGCGCCGGCACTGTCACTGCTTCCGCTGATTCGTGCAGCGGCCACTCCCATGACTCCGCGACCGCGCTGGGCGCGGGCGGCGGCGGCTGATCGGCGGCCTGGCTTCCCACAGCATCGTGGGCGCCGTGGTCGGCGGCGTGGCCGGCGGCTTCGCCGGCAATGCCATCGCCCGCAGCAATGATTGCCGTCACCCCGTTATTCCTATCGCGACAGCTACGGCCATCGTCACTACTATTATCGCTGAGTGGCATAACCCACGCAGATTGGCCCCGGAGGCAACTCCGGGGCCTTTGTTTTGCTTCTCCCACTGCGCAACGCGGGCAAGCCCACAGGCGGGCATCTTCCCCCGCCAGCGGCCTCGCCGCGCGGGGGAAGAAAGCCACGACCAAGACGATCCGCCCTGCTATGCAGCGGAAGTTCTTGAACGGGCAGGGACCAGAGGCGATAGTCCGCGGCCTTTTTGGAAAAGCCCTTATGGTCAAGTTCGACAAATCCCGGCTGCCTTCGCGCCATGTGACCGAAGGCCCATCCCGTGCGCCGCACCGTTCCTATTATTATGCCATGGGACTGACGGAAGCAGAGATTCACCAGCCGCTGGTGGGCGTGGCAGCTGCTGGAACGAGGCCGCGCCCTGCAACATCGCCCTGATGCGCCAGGCGCAGTCGGCCAAGCAGGGCGTCAAGGACGGCGGCGGCACGCCGCGCGAATTCTGCACCATCACCGTCACCGACGGCATCGCCATGGGCCATGAGGGGATGAAGTCCTCATTGGTGTGCGCGAAGTGATCGCCGACTCCGTCGAGCTCACCATGCGCGGCCATTGCTATGACGCGCTGGTGGGGCTGGCGGGCTGCGACAAGTCGCTTCCCGGCATGATGATGGCGATGCTGCGCCTCAATGTGCCGTCGGTGTTCCTCTATGGCGGCTCGATCATGCCGGGCCGTTTCCAGGACAGCGACGTCACCGTGGTCGATGTGTTCGAAGGCGTGGGCCAGTATTCCGCCGGCAAGATGCCGGACAGCGAATCTCTGCGCCCTGGAGAAGGTGGCCTGTCCCGGCGCAGGCGCCTGCGGCGGCCAATTCACCGCCAACACCATGGCCTGCGTCGCCGAAGCCATCGGCCTGGCGCTGCCTTATTCCAGCGGCCCGCCCGCGGTGATCCTGGAACGCGACGATTTCGCGCTGAAGGCCGGCCAGGCGGTGATGGAGCTGCTGGAGAAGAATCTCCGCCCGCGCGACATCTGTCACCCGCAAGGCGTTCGAGAATGCCGCCATGGTGGTGGCCGCCACGCGGCGGCTCGACCAATGCGGCGCTGCATCTGCCGGCGATGGCGAACGAGGCGGGGATCAAGTTCGACCTGTTCGATGTGGCCGAAATCTTCAAGAAGACGCCCTATATCGCCTCGATGAAACCCGGCGGCAAATATGTCGCCAAGGATATGTGGGAAGCGGGCGGCGTGCCCATGCTGATGCGCATCTTGCTGGATGCGGGCCTCCTGCATGGCGATTGCATGACCGTCACCGGCAAGACCATGGCCGAAAATCTCAAGGACGTGAACTTCGATCCCAATCAGAAAGTGATGTGCCAGTCAAGCAATGCGCTTGCACCCACCGGCGGCGTGGTCGGGCTGAAAGGCAATCTCGCGCCGGAAGGCGCCATCGTGAAGATCGCCGGCCTGAAGCACATCAAGCACAGCGGCCCGGCGCGGGTGTTTGACTGCGAGGAGGACTGCTTCGATTTCGTCGAGGCGCGGCGCTATAAGGAAGGCGACGTGCTGGTGATCCGCTGGGAAGGCCCCAAGGGCGGCCCGGGCATGCGCGAGATGTTGTCCACCACCGCCGCGCTCTATGGCCAGGGCGTGGAGAATATCGCGCTCATCACCGACGGGCGTTTCTCCGGCGGCACGCGCGGTCTGTGCGTCGGCCATGTGGGCCGGAAGCGGCCGATGCTGGGCCAATCGGTCTTCTCCAGGATGGCGACATCATCACCATCGATGCCGAGACGGGCGACTTGTCGGTGGCGCTGTCGGACGCCGAATTGGCCGAACGCAAGAAGGCCTTTAGACCCAAGGCGCCCGCTTTCAAGACCGGCGCGCTGGCGCGCTACGCCAAGAATGTGGGACCGGCGCGTCATGGCGCGGTGACCACACCGGGCGCCGACCAGGAAGTCCGCTGCTACGCGGATATTTGAAAACGTCCTCATGCCGAGCGTGCCGAAGCTTGAGGACCGGCCGCTCGCCTTAGCTCGCGGCGTTCGCAACTCGGAATGGTCCACCGGACCATTCCGCCCGCTTTGCGGTCGTGGCTCACCTCTTCGACAAGCTCAGAGGAGCCTTATGCCGTCTTCCTGGCAGCATGGGCTTTGCCCAGGATGCGCAACGCATTGCCGCCCCAGAAATTGGCGAGCTGTGCTTCGGTATAGCCCAGTTTCACCAGACGTTCGGTGATCTTGGGCAGGGCCGCCGAATCATTCATGCCTTCCACGCCGCCGCCGCCGTCCCAATCGCAACCCACGCCCACATGATCGGGCCCTACCATGTCGAGGGCGTGCTGGATATTCTTCATGTACATGTCGAAGGTCGCGCGGGGTTGCGGATATTTCTGGTTGATCGCCTTCATGTCCGTCATCGCCTGGCGCATGGCTGCCGCCGCCTCCGCGGGCGAGAGGCCATCCATATTCTCCAACTTGCCCATCGCTGCCGCGACCGCCTTCTGGCGCTCGGGATTTGGCGGCTCGTCCACCAGATAGACGGTATTCATCTGAATGCTGCCGCCCACGGCCGCCAGTTTTTTGATCCTGGCGTCATCAAGATTGCGGGGATGGTCATGTACTGCCTTGCAACCTGAATGCGAGCAGATGATGGGTGCACGCGACAATTCCGCCATCTGGTCGAAGACATCGTTGGAGGCATGGCTGGCGTCGAGAATCACGCCCAGGTCGTTCGCCTCTTTGACGAATTGTTTGCCCAAGGGCGAAAGGCCGCCCCATTTCTTCTTGTCGGTGGCGGAGTCGCCGAACTGGTTGTTGAGAAAATGTACCGGCCCCGCCATGCGCACGCCGAGCTTGTAGAAGCTCCGGAGCAGGGTGGGATCGTTGCCGAGAATTCCGGAATTCTCGATCGACTGATAGACGATGATCTTCTTCTTGGCCGCGATGCGGGGCGCATCCTCGGCAAGGAAGGCGAGTTCGAAATGATCGGGATGGGCGGCCACCATCTCGCGGATCTCGGCGGCGCGCAGGAAGGCCGCATCGCGCATCGCGTTCATGCCTTCGGGCGTGAGCGGCGCCTGCGGGGTATAGATGGCAAAGAAGCCGCCTTTCAGCCCGCCTTCCACCATGCGGGGATAGTCCACTTGGGTCATATCCTCGTCCACGCTGTGGCGCTTCATCACGTCCCAGCCGGGGCGGGCGAGATTGGCCGGCATGTCGAGATGGGTGTCGAGGCAGATCAGTCTTTTGTGGAGCGCCAGCGCGTCGGTGCCCGCCGCGCGCGCAAATTCCGGCGCCAATGCCGCCGCCATCACTATACCTTCCAACATCGCGCGTCTTGAAAGTCTCATTACCCCTCCAGCCCTTGAGCGGGATGATGCTAGGGGATTCCCATCAGCCGCGCCAAGCCCAATGATCAGGAAAGAGTTTTGCCCAGGCTCAACACGCCATCGGCCACATATTGAACCGCCAGCGCCGCCAGAAGAACGCCCAGCAAACGGCCGAACACCGCCTGGCCCTGTGCCCCCAAAAGCCGCTCCAGATAGGAGGACGAGAGAAAGACCAGATAGGACACTGCCAACATAAGCGCCATGATGACGATTAAGAGAGCAAAGTTCACCGCGTTGCCATTCATCCGTCCTGCCAACAGCACCATGGCGGTAATGGCGCCGGGCCCCGCCATCAAGGGAATGGCGAGCGGAAAGGCCGCAATATGCGAGCCCGTTCCCGTCTGATCGGCTTTGCGTTCAACCCGGCGCTCGAACACCATCTCAAAGGCGATGGCGAACAGCAGAAGCCCGCCTGCGATGCGGAACGCGGCCATCGAAATCCCCAGCCGCGCCAGCAGCCAGTCGCCGAACAAGGCCGATCCCGCCAGGACGAAGAAGGCGATCACGCAGGCTTCCATGCCGATCTTGCGTTTGACCGGAGGCGACAGTCCGGCGGTAAGCCCGATGAAGACCGGGCCCAGGCCGACCGGATCGATCACCACGAACAAGGTGACCAACGCGGAAATGAAAAGCGTGCTCATGAACACAACCTAGCGCAAACATGGTCCGGTACGAAGGCGGGCGCGCGGCCCGCGCAAATGTCGCAGGGTGCATAATGACCCGGCTTTTTGATAAATCCCGGCCTGGATGCGGCGGGCTCAGGATTGAAAGCCCCGGCCCAAAGAGGCATCGTTCGGCCACATAAAGGTCCACATAAGGGGGAGGTTCTCATGGGTCGTCTTTCGGCGCGCCTGTTTGGCACGGCCGCGCTTTTGTCCACTTTGGCGTTTCTTCCGGCGCACGCTGCCGGCGTTGATGACGCCAGGCTCAAGGCCGAGGCCCAGGGCATCTCCATCGTGCGCGACAGCTATGGCGTCGCCCATGTGAAGGGTCACACCGACGAGGATGCCGTGTTCGGCATGGTCTATGCGCAGGCCGAAGACGACTTCAACCGCGTCGAGACCAATTACGCCACCAACCTGGGCATCACCGCCCGCCATGACGGTCCCAGCGCGGTGTGGAGCGATCTGCGCCAGCGCCTCTTCATCGATCCCGAAGTGCTCAAGGCGGACTACGCCAAGAGTCCCGACTATCTGAAGAAGATCATGAATGGCTGGGCGGACGGGCTGAACTATTTCCTCGCCACCCATCCTGACGTGAAGCCCAAATACATTACGCACTATGAGCCCTGGATGGCGCTGTCCTTCACCGAAGGCTCGATCGGCGGCGATGTGGAGAAGGCGCGCCTCAGCCAGCTTCAGGCGTTCTACGAGAAGCGCACCGTGGCGATGACCGATGTGGAAAAGGGCCTGGTCTGGGTCGAGCCTGTTGGCTCGAACGGCATCGCCATTTCGGGCAAGATCGCCCAGGGCGGTCACGCCATGCTGTGGATCAACCCGCACACCTCGTTCTATTTCCGCTCGGAAGTGGGAATGGCGAGCGACGAGGGTCTCGACGCCTATGGCGCCGCCACCTGGGGGCAGCCCTTCCTCTATCAGGGCTTCAACGAACATCTGGGCTGGATGCACACCACCAGCTCCGCCGATTGCGTGGACGAGTTCGCCGAGACCGTCACCAACAAGGGCGGCAAGTACACGTACAAATACGGCAATGAAGAACGGCCGGTGACCGAGAAAGACATCACCATCGAGTATCGGGACGCCGGCGGCAACATGGCAAAGAAGACCTTCACCACCTACTACACCATTCATGGCCCCGTGGTGCGCGAGGCTGACGGCAAGTGGATCACCCTGTCCATCATGAACAAGCCGATCGAAGCGTTGGAACAATCCTTCGGCCGCACCAAGGCCAAGGACATGGCCGAATATCTGAAAGTGGCCAGCCTTCAGGCCAATTCGTCGAACGATACGCTCTATGCCGACGACAAGGGCAACGCTGCGCTGCTTTTGCCGCAATTCGTGCCGCTGCGCGACAATCAGTTCGACTACACCAAGCCGGTGGACGGCTCCAATCCCGCGACCACCTGGAAGGGCATGACCCCGGTGAACGACATCCCGCACGTGGTCAACCCGGCGTCGGGCTGGGTGTTCAATTCCAACGACACGCCGCAGAATTCCGCGGGCAACAACACGGTGGATATGTCGAAATTCCCCACCTATATGGATCAGGCGGGCGAAAATCCCCGCGGCATTCATATGGTGCGGGTGCTGTCGGGATCCCAGGCGATGACGCCGCAAAAGCTGATCGCCGATGCCTTTGATCCCTATCAACCCGGCTTCGCCAAGATGGTCCCGGCGCTGCTCAAGGATTACGATGCGCTTCCCGCCTCCAGTCCGCTCAAGGCCAAACTGGCCGAGCCGATCGCGGTTCTGAGAAACTGGGACTACAAATGGGGCGCGGACTTTGTGGCCAATTCGGTCGCCATCTTCTGGGGCGATGCGCTCTACAAGCACGACATCGCACCCATGCGCGCCGCCGGCATCCGCGATGATTACGTCGACTACCTGACCAACAAGGCGTCATCGCAGGACCGGCTTCAGGCTTTGTTGGACGGCGTGGACAAGCTCGCCGCCGATTTCGGCAGCTGGAAGACGCCATGGGGCAACATCAATCGCTACCAGCGGATCAATGACGACATCAAATCCCATTTCGACGACAGCGCGCCCAGCCAACCGGTGCCGTTCAATTCCGCACAGTGGGGTTCGATCGCGTCCTATTCCACCATCCATGACACCACCAAGAAGTGGTACGGGACCAGTGGCAACAGCATCCTGGGCGCCGTCGAGTTCGGCCCCAGGGTCAAGGCCTGGATGGCGACGGTGGGCGGCGAAAGCGGCAATCCCAAGTCGCCGCATTTCACCGACCAGGCCAACGCCTATATCACCGGCAAGCTGCTCCCGGTCTTCTTCTATCCGGACGAGTACAAGACCCACGCCGAAAAGACTTATCATCCGGGGGATTAGAATTCGTACGTCTTGGTCGAGGTTTTCTTCCCCCGCATGGCGAAGCCATTAGCGGGGGAAGATGTCCGCCTGCGGGCTTGCCCGCGTTGGCGGATAGATGGGGAAAACAATGTCGAGATTCCACAGCCGCAGGGGATTTCTCAATTGCGCCGGCGCTGGCGCCGGCCTTCTGGGCGCGTCTTATTGGACCAAGGCCTGGGCGGCAGAAACGCCCGACCTGATCGTCACCAACGCCAAAGTCTATACCGTGGACAATGCGAGCCCCACGGCCGAGGCCTTCGCGGTGCGTGACGGCAAATTCGTCGCCGTGGGCAAGAGCGACGAGATCAGAGGCCTGGCAGGCAAGGGTACTCAGACATTCGATGCCAAAGGCATGACCATCGTGCCGGGCTTCATCGATTGCCACAATCATGCGCCGGGCAATGTGCTGCTTTACGAAGTGGTGGTGGGCAATCCCTATGTCGTGGAATTCATCACCATCCAGAGCATCATCGACAAGCTGAAAGCGCGCGCCGCCAAGACGCCGGCCAATGGCTGGGTCGAGGGCTATTTCTTCGACGACACCAAGGTGAAAGACAACCGCGAGCTCAATGTCCATGACCTGGACAAGGTCTCGAGCGAACATCCGGTGGCGGTGCATCACCGTGGCGGCCACACCTCTTACTACAACAGCAAAGCGCTCACGAGTGGCGGGCGTCACCAAGAACACGCCTAACTCTTTTGGCGGCACTTACGACAAAGACCCGAACGGCGAATTGAACGGCCGCATCACCGACCGCGCCCGGGGCGTCTTCGCCAAAGTGGGCAATCGGCCCACATTTACGCCGGCCGAACAGCTTCAGCGCGACCGCGAGGGCCTGGCGTTCATTTCCAAGCAATTCGTCAAATACGGCCTCACCACCGTTCATCACGAAGGTGGCGACCTGATGGCACTGCAACAGGTGAGGGCGCGGGGCGATCTGCTCCACCGCGTCAGTTACGAGTGCCAGGAGAAAGTGCTGGACGCGATGATTGCCGCCGGCATGGAAAGCGGGCTGGGCGACGAATGGATCCGTTTTGGCGCCACGTCGGAGCATACGGTGGATGGTTCCTTTTCCGAGCGCACCATGGCGATCAGCAAGCCCTATATCGGCATCTCGCCGCCCTATAAGGGCAATCTCACCGAGAACCAGGAAGACCTCGACGCCTGGGCCGAACGGTCAATCGCGCCGGCATCCAGATGAACTGCCACGCCAATGGCGATGTGGCCATCGACCACGTGCTGACCGCCTATGAGCGGGCGCTGAAGGCTTTCCCGCGCGCCGATGCCCGGCCCAAGATCACCCATTGCAGCCTGATCAACGACCATCTTTTGGCCCGCATCAAGGCGATGAATGCGGTGCCGGCGCTGTTCACCACCTACGCCTATTACAATTCCGACAAATTCCATTTCTACGGCGAAGACATGATGAAGCACATGATGGCCTTCCGCACCTTGCTGGATGCGGTGTGCGGCGGCGGCGGGCTCGGATTTCAGCCCCGGTCCGTTCGCGCCCTTGATGGGCATGCAGGGCATGGTGACGCGCAAAGGCTGGAACGGCGAGACCTGGGGCGCCAACCAGAAGATCACGGTGGACGAGGCGATACGGGTCAACACCATCAACGGCGCCTACAACATCACGAAGAGAATATCAAAGGCTCGATCACCGCCGGCAAGCTGGCCGATTATGTGGTCTTGGCCGACGACCTCCACACCATTGATCCCGAGAAGATCAAGGACATCAAGATCGTTCGCACCGTCACCGGCGGCAAGACGGTCTATCAAGGGTGAGCCGCGACCGCGAAGCGGACGAAATGGTCCGGTGGACCATTTCGAGCGGCGAACGCCGCGAGCTTGGGCGAGCGGCAGTATTAGGAAGAATAATCCCTCACCCTTCGACAAGCTCAGGGTGAGGAGATCAGCTTAGTTTCCTGCCAGTCGTCTCAGAGATTCTCCGGTCAGCCGCTGCACCGTCCATTCGTCCATCGGCTTGGCGCCCAGCGAGCGGTAAAAGGCGATGGCGTTCTCATTCCAGTTGAGCACCGACCATTCCATCCGGCCGCAGCCCTCGCTCACCGCTTTCTGCGCCAGATAACGAAACACGCTTTTGGCGATGCCGTTGCGGCGGAATTGGGGACGCACGAACAGGTCTTCCAGATAAAGTCCGGGCCGTCCCACAAAGGTGGAGAAATTGTAGAAATAAAGCGCAAAGCCGGCGGGCTTGCCGTCCCACTCCGCCATGATGGCGTGGGCCTTCTTTTCCTCGAATAAAGATCGCCCGAGCAGCGCCGCGTCGGCGATGCACTCATGGGTAAGGCGCTCGAATTCGGCCAGCTCGCGGATATAGGAGAGAAGCAGCTCGGCATCGTCGGGCCGGGCGTCGCGGAGGGAGAGCATTGCTCTCCTCAAAAGGAGATGTCGGGCTTCACGAGGGCTTTATCGCATCCGGGACACAAGGTGTAACGCATCCTCCGATGAGGGCGAGCGGAAAGGCCGGTTCAGCAGTTCTTAACCCTAAGCGGGGCTTGATAAGAGGCAATTTCCCGCGATCGTGGATCCGCTGCCGATTGGCGACGCCTCGCGGTTATAAGGCCTCCATGTCCGACCTTTATGAAGATGACGGGTGCGAGGTGGTTGTCCTCGTTCCAGGCCGGGGAGCCGGGCAGGTTTCCGTCAAACGCTACGCCGTGGCGGAAAAGGACCCTGAGAAGGCGCGCCACATCGTAAAACAGCTCATGTCCATCGGCGAAATCCTCGACCATGTGATCAAGGTTCCGAAGAAGGTGATGATCACCTACCGGTTGGTCCCGGGCAATGTCTGGAAAGCTCTCGCCCTGAATGCCTAATGTGGCGGATGGGGTGAGATTCGAACTCACGGTGACGTCGCCGCCACGCCGGTTTTCAAGACCGGTGCCTTAAACCGCTCGGCCACCCATCCACCAGGGTTGATTTACTGAAGCTCGTGTACGCGTGCAATGCCCCGCCGGTATTGTGCTGACCGTCGCGTGACGAGCCTTCCCGAACCGCTTTGTGATGCACCCCGGCAGGCAATAACGGCGGGCTGGGGATATATGGCTTACTCGGCGGCCGAGCTAAGCGAATGCGCGTGCGAGGTTCCGGGGCTGACTGGCGACGGACTGAGCCGAATAATTTGCCAATCGGGATGCGACAGGGCGGAAAGATCGACATCCTGCCCCTTCAATTTTTTGATTGTCTCGGTGATGCCGTCCCTCAAATCGGGGCATTCTCCGCGCGATCCCATTCCTTGCATTCGTGCGATGGCCGGCAAAAACCACAAATCATAATGAAACTCGGATTGAATATTTCCGTAGCGGATATTCTTCAACCATTCCATGTCGTTCAATATGAGAACGCGCGCGCGTGTTGACGTGATATTTTCAAGAAACGCGTTCGGCTTGATGGCAAAGGGGACCATGGTGCCAGGATAGAAGTGACATCTCTCTCTTGGTGCGGACCTGTTCAATCTATCGCCGCTCTTGCGATAAAACACGATGTCCCCGGGACGCCCGCCATCGATGATGAAATTGTCGCACAATATCGAGGCATATTTCGCGATCATGACCCACCACATGGGCGTCTTGAATTTGACCATCAAATATTCGGTCCAGCCGCCCTCCAGCACGGGCAACTCATACTGAAGATAAACCCAGTTTTTGAAGAAATCCGCGAATACGCCGGATTCGAAGGGGGCGAGGTAGCGCAATATGTGGCACGTCTCCGCGTGCTGGTGCACGGCCTTGCCCGCGCTGTATTGCAAATAAAAGTCCGTCGCCAAAAGTTTCAGGTCTCCACACCGGCCCAAATACACTTCATCGGCAATCAGAAACGGATAGAGCAGGTCCGCCCACGGTACCCAGATCCTCTTTTTGAACGGGCTCCCGGGGGCCGCGTTGAACGCCCCTGTGCGCGAAGAGCTCAGCAGTTTTCTCAAGAAGGCCTCATTCAGCACGACATCAGGCCTCATCTTGAGGACCATATCGTCGTCATCCACCACCGTGAGCGCCTGCCGCAATCCGAGCGTTTGCGGCGCCATCGAACTTGTCAATTCAGATCCCGGACCGTGACCCATTCCCGGATCGGGCCGGGAAACAAGGTCACATTTGAATTTGTTGACGAATGCGGAAACCGACGGATTGTCTCGCAGCTCTTCGTTCCAGGTCGAAATGATGATGCGCGAGATCAGGCCTTCCGTCCTGAGCCGATCGAGCATGACCAGTGACTGCTCCATGAGCGCATCGCTCCGGATCAAACCAACGATGATGCATGAGACGGACATGTCAGTCCCCCAACACGCGCGCGATGCGGTCGCAGATAAAGAACCGCACCGAATCATCGAGGGTATAGGGAATGGCACGAAAGAGACCCAGCGCCGCCAGCTGCGGCAGGCGGCTCGGCAAATTGGGGTCCATCTGTGCCGCCAGCCGGCGGAAATAAAGGCCGAGCTTATCCAGCGTCTGGATCGCGTTCAGCCTTCGCACGGGGTCGGCGCCGGGTGCATACCAGGCGCGGATACACCAATGCCCGTCTATGTCCTGAAACAGCTTGCCGAAATCCAGCCAAAATGAGGACGCAAAGCCGTCATCGCAATCAATGAAGGCGATGCTTTTTCCCGTTGTGAGCAGGATATTTTCCAGCGTCAGGTCGCCATGCGACGGCGTTTCGGGGATCGCGCTCCAGTCCCGCAGCAACAGGCGACCCGCACAGGTGTCGATGGCCTCAAGCAGCCGCGCATCATGGCTCTCGCGAGCCATGCGGCTGGCCACTTCTGCAATTTTCGCTTTGAAGATATCCGCTTCAATTGACGCGCCGCGCTGCACCGAAAACAACCACATCAGCCGCTCAACCGCTTTGACCACGGCAATGGGATCGAAGGGACCGCTGTTCATGACCGCGTCGGCAATCGTGCGGCCGGGGATATAATTCATGTCGAAGCTGCGAACCCCAGCAGCATCGACGGTTTGGGCGCGGACTTTGGGAAAAGGAAGTCCAAACATCCAAAAGGCGTGCTGCTTGTCGGCTTGGGCTTTGAGCCGTGCACTGGTGGCGGCTTTGGCGGCAGTCTTGCGAACGAAGCTGTCCCGTCCATTGCTGTGCAGAACCACGCGAGCGCCGGAGTGACCGGTCAGCGCCCGCTCGGTCGCTTCGGCCGGGGGTAGAGCTCGAGAAATAGGCTGCTCCGCTGCGCTATGGCGGAGGACGGCGGTCACAGCCAGTCCTTCAAATAATCGGCGAGCACCGGGCTGTTGCGCTCGGTATTGATGGCGACCGCGGCGGGATGGGGATTGGACGGGGCGTGGTCGTTGACCAGGAAGCGCCGACCGTGCAGGCAATCCATGATGAGTGCGTGGGGCTCAAGGCCGACAGCACGAAGCGACGCTTGGGTCTTCTCGCGAAACTCTTCCGGCCGCGCCGTCATAAAGATCAGTTGCGCGCCCTTCGCCTGCCAATTCCGCAACGCCTCCACATTGGCGCCGATCGGCTTGTCCGGTTCGGTCCAGAATGGCGGGAAATACCGGCTGTGGTTCTCAAAGACCACGCCGTCGATGTCGGTAGCAATCGTTGCCCGCGGGCGCACATGCCGGCGCCAGTCTTCCAGCGTGCCCACGTCGATAAGGCCCGAAATGAGCAAGGGCGCCACCACCATGCCGGCCGCGATGGCGCGGTTCAGCACATGAGAAACGAATATCTCGCCGCTGCCGCCCTCGTTGGAAAGCGCATCGAAATGCGACAGGTAGGTGGCGGCATCGGCAAAGCCGTACAAGCCGACGCTGACGAAATTCGAGGCCAGGCTCTTTTCCACCATCTCAACGATCAGCTCATTCTCGTTGATGACGGCAAAGCTTTTGGCGCCCACATTTGTCATCTCCGGCGACAGGCGCACGTCACTGAGGGCAACAAAGCTGCCGCCCGGCAAAGGGGCGGGATCGAAGAAACTGTCGGCGTCCTTTATGGCGAAGGGGCCCGTGACGCCGCCCTGGCGGAGCATTTCAGCAACCGTATCGGCGGGCCCGCGCGTGTCGCGATCCAGCACCAACACCTGGACCTCCGGCCCGAAGACACGATGCAAGAGGTCTCGAGCCAGATACTTGGCCTCGTGCTCCGCCCGCACGGCGATAATGATGCGATCATAGGATCCTGCCGGCACGCTGGCCGCAGCCCGCGCCAAAGCCAAGCTGCCCTCGGGAAGGGTCAGCATCCATTTCGGGCGCGTGCCGGGGTAGCGGCTCGACCTGCCCGCGCATGGAAGCAAAAGAGTTAAAGACACCAGAAGGGCCGAAGCGAGATTCCATATGAATGGAAACTCAACATGGTTAAACCCGCGTTACCGGCACGGTTAACCGATCCCTAACGCAACGATTTCCGATCAGAGATTATCGACAATCCGGATGTCTGGCCGCAGCGCCCGGAGACCTGCGGCAATTTCGCTGTTGTGCGCCCCGGCATTCAAAATCGCCAGCGGATCCTTCGCACCGAGAAGGGCTGCGGCCGGGGAAACTTCGAGCCCGGTCCCATAGAGCCGGTGGTGCTGCTTGGCGGGGGAGTTGTCGAGCAGACCGGTCAAGTTTTTCTCGTTCAAGCCAAGGGCCAGCAATGATTGGGAATAGACGCTGGCAGGCATCAGAAAGACGTCGCCCCTATGGCTGGCGGCCGCTTGCTGTGCGGTGGCCGCTTGCCGCCGCAACCGTGAGAAATACTCCGGCACGGCATGGGCCGCATCGCTTCGCGCCGCTTCGAACGATGCACTGCCCCGATCCAGGGCGAGAAACAAAGTGTCGTTCTCATTCCAGCGTTCACGTCCGGCTTCCCGCCAGCCAAATTCGGCCAGGAGCGTCAGCAATCGCGGGACGGTCAGATAGACGCCGTGCTCGAAATTGAGCGCGCCAGCCACGCCCTTTGCCGTCCAATGCTCCAGTTCCGGCCACGCCAGACAGATGCGCCCGTTGTCGGGCAGAGCTTCATTGATCGCCGTCAAGGCGGCGCGCAAATCGGTAGCGTGCTCGAACATGTGGCACATCACGATCGTGGTGGCGCCGGTCGCGGCCAATGAAGGTGCTTCCAGGAAGCCATCCATCACCGTGATGTCGTCAGGCAAATCCGCGGCACGCAGCGCGTTGGGCTCCAGGATCGTGAATGGGGCCCGGCCACCGGCATTGCGGTACGCAATGGCGAGCGTGCCGCTGCCGCCCCCGACATCAACGATGCTGTCCTGGGCATGGGTCATCAGGAATTTTGCGAACCCGGCATGATGGCGCTTCCAGGCCGCTCCCAGTCCGGTGGCGTGGCCGGCCTGATAGATATGGTCCAGGGGCGGCAAGGGGCTGATCTGGGCGGAGCCGCAACCGCCACACTGCCACCATGTCATGGGGGCGCATTCATCGCTACCGCGTGGCGTGGTCACACAACCTTGGAACACCGGATAATCCGGTACGTTCAGAAGTTCGCTGAGGTCATTGGCGCCACAAACGACGCATGAATTGCGGACAATCATTTCCGGTCCCGTCGATAGCTGCCCCACAACCGCATATAGCATGGCGCGCCCGGAGCATCGCCAAATTCAGCTCTTTTATGTTCCCGCACTTGAATTAAGCCCTTGCAAGGATGATCCAAAATGCGCCATCAGGCTTTGCACCGCTGCGCCCCATCCTTTAGCCTCGGCGAAAGCTTCCGCGACTGATTCCGCCTGATGCGATTTTTGCGCTCTTCCTCTGCCGCCATCGGTCTTTGCCTTGTGGCGGCGGCTTGCGGCACGACCCCGCCACCGGCGCCGCCCGCACTGCGCCCGGTGGTGTCGGTGCCCCCCAATGCGGGGGTCTACAAGATCGGCAATCCGTATCAGATCGACAATGTCTGGTATTACCCGCGCGAGCAGCCTGACTATGACGAGACCGGCATCGCCTCATGGTATGGGCCCGACTTTTTACGGCAAATACACCGCCAACGGCGAAACCTATGACGGCAATGCGCTCACCGCCGCGCACCGCACCTTGCCCATGCCGGTCAATGTGCGGGTCACCAATCTGGAGAACGGCAAATCCATCATCGTTCGGGTGAATGACCGCGGGCCTTATGCGCGGGGGCGAATCATCGATCTCTCCCGCCGCGCCGCCGAATTGCTGGACGTGGTGCAGAGCGGAACCGCGCGGGTCCGGGTGACCTATCTCAGCCGCGCCGACCGGCAGGGCGGCGGCCCGCCCCCGCCTAACACCCCGCCCGAGATCGCGTCCGCCCTTCCGGCCGCGCCCACCACCAAGGTGGATATGCTGCCATTGGGCACACTTCCCGGTGCGGCGATAGCCCCGCCCGGGCGCCAATTCGCCATGCCCAAGCCGGTGCCCCAGGCGCCCATCCAGATGGCAGCCGCGGAACCCAACGGCCAAGTCACCCAAGTCCCGGTTCCGGTGGCCACGCACCTCTATGTCCAGGTGGGCGCCTTCTCCAAGATGGACAATGCCCGCACGCTATTGTCCAAGCTGGGCGGGGACTTGCGGATTTCCACTCTTCAACGGAACGGACAGACGCTCTATAGAGTGCGGACCGGGCCACTGAATTCGGTCGAGGATGCCGACGCGGCGTTGTCCCGTATCACCGGGGCAGGCAGCAACGACGCCAAAATCGTGGTCGATCAATAGACGTCCCCACGGACGAAAAGAGACATGCGCCGCATTTTCCCACCCTTCTGTCCCTGGTCGCATTGGTCTTGGTCCACCCTGATGGGCGCACGTGCCGCGCAAGCCGCGGTCGAAACCAGCGCCGAACATGGACTTTTGATGGACGCGGCCACGGGGCAGGTGCTTTGGCAGAAGGACGGCCTGGTCCCCGATGCCGCCGGCCTCCATGTCCAAATTGATGACCCTGGAGCTTCTGTTTCAGCGGCTGAAGGATGGACGGATCAAGCTCACCGACACGTTGCCGGTGTCGGAGCGTGCCTGGCGCACCCAGGGCTCCAAGATGTTCGTGGAGCTGGGCGCGCGCATTCCCGTCGAAGTCGCTGATTCGCGGGATCGTCATCCAGTCGGGCAACGATGCCTGCATCGTGGTGGCCGAAAGCGTTGGGCGGCACGGTCGAAGGCTTTGTCGACAATATGAACAAGCGGGCCAAGGAGCTGGGGCTCGACCAATCCCACTTCGTCAATCCCGATGGCTTGCCCGATCCGCACGGCCAGTTGATGAGCGCGCTTGATCTCGCCAAGCTCGCGCGCCACCTGATCCGCGACTATCCGCAATATTATCACTATTTCAGCGAGACGCAGCTTCGTCTGGCACGGCATCACCCAACCCAACCGCGATCTGGTACTGGGCGAGTTACCGGGCGCGGATGGCCTTAAGACCGGCCACACCGATGCGGCGGGTTATGGGATCACCATCTCGGCAGTCCGCAATGACGAGCGCCTCATCCTGGTTCTCAACGGCCTGCGCTATCCCCAGTATCACAATGACTATTTCCCCAACATCAAACGCGCCGAGGAAGCCGCGCGGGTGATGGATATGGCGTTCCGGGAATTCCGCCACTTTCCGGTGACCACCGCCAATCAGGTGGTGGGACAGGCCCAGGTCAAAGGCGGGACGGCGCCGACGGTTCCAGTGACCCCGGCGCAACCCGATCGCCGTCACCATGCAGGTGGATTCGCATGCGGCGCTGAAGACCGAAGTGAAGACCGATCCCGACCTGACCGCGCCGATCGCCCAGGGCCAGAAGGTGGGCACCATGATGGTCACCGCGCCCGATTTTCCCACCATGACGGTGCCGGTCTATGCCGCACAGAACGTGAGCCGGGCCAGCATCTTCGCGCGCGCCTGGGACAGCATCTTCCACAGACATTGACGGGGCATCGCGGCGTGGCGGGACGCTTCATTACGCTGGAAGGCGGCGAAGGCAGCGGCAAATCCACCCAGGTCAAGCGGCTGGCCGCGGCGCTGGAAAACAAAGGCATCGACCGCGCTCACCACGCGGGAGCCAGGCGGTTCGCCAGGGGCGGAGGAAATCCGCGCGCTGCTGGTCAATGGCGCGCCCGGCCGCTGGGACGCGCATCACCGAGACGCTTCTGATCTATGCCGCGCGGGCCGATCATGTGCGCCGCGTGATCGGACCGGCGCTGTTGGCGGACAAGTGGGTGATCTCGGACCGCTTCACCGATTCCACTTTCGCCTATCAGGGCGTGGGCAGGGGCGTGCCGCGCGAGACCATCCGGCGCATCGATTCCGTGGTGCTGGACGATTTCAAGCCCGACTTCACCTTGATGCTGGATATCGATGTGGACACCGGCTTGAAGCGGGCCGGGGCGCGGGGCGGAGCGGAAACCCGCTTCGAGAATTTTGACCGCGATTTCCACGACAGGCTGCGCCAGGCTTTCATCGACATCGCCAAACGCAACCCGGACCGTTGCGCCCTGATCGACGCAAGCGGCACCAGGATCAGGTGACGACGCGATCGGCCGCGATTCCCGGCGGTTTGGGCGTGAACCCACGACTGCGACGTGGCAAAACGGCCGGCCGTTTCGAGTTGTAAACGCCACGAGCATGAGCGAGCGGCTGGATACCGGCTTTACGTCATGAACGGCTGGCACTAATCAGAACTATGGCCAAGCGCGGCGCATCATGGAAGCCGACGACAGCGACCGGGCGGGGATTTCCCCATCCGCGCGAGACCGCGAGCCTTATCGGCCACGACGTGGCGCTGGCTCGCGCCGCGCGCGCCATCCGCGGCGGCAAACCGCCCCAGGGCTGGCTGATTTCCGGTCCGCCGGGGACCGGCAAGGCGACCTTGGCCTATCGCATCGCGCGCTATCTTTTAACGTATGGCGCGCATGACACCGGAGCGGCCGACCTTTCGGTTCCGCCGGAATCCCAATGCGATCCAGGTGGCGGTGAGTTCGCATCCCGGTCTCCTGGTCTTGAAGCGCGGCATCCATGAGAAAACCGGCAAGCCGATGACGGAATTGCCGGTGGCCGAAGTGCGCAAGCTGGCGGGTTTCTTCGGCATGACCTCGGGCGCGGGGGGCTGGCGGGTCGCCATCGTCGATACCGCCGACGACATGAACGCCAATGCCGCCAACGCGATTCTGAAATTGCTGGAAGAGCCGCCGTCGCGGGCCATGCTGATCCTGATCGCCAACCGGCCCGGACAGCTTCTGCCCACCATCCGCTCCCGCTGCCAGAGGCTGGATTTGAGGCCGCTGGAGGAAACTATCGTAGCCGATGCGCTGAAGACTTATCTTCCCAATGCCGATGCGAAGGAACGCGCCTCGCTGGCCAGGCTTTCCGGCGGCTCGATCGGCGCGGCGTTGATCCTGGCGGAAGGCGAGGGACGGGAATTGGCCGCCGAAGCCGACGCGCTGATCGACAACGCGGCCCGGCCCGATGTGATTGCGCTGCTGGCGCTGGGCGACAAGCTCTGGCGTATCCGCGACGGGCTTTCCCGCTTCGGCGATTTCGTCACCGAGGCGCTGGCGGCGCGTATCCGCGCCCGCGCCCATCATTCGGGCCAGAATCTCAGGGCCTGGACAGCACTGCTGTCGCGGCTGGAAGACGATTTCGCCCGGGCGAGGGGCCTCAACCTGGAACCGCGCCAGACCATCCTCAGCGCCGCGCGCGACCTGGCGCAGACGGCGCGACGCGCGGGACCAATTCAATGACCAAACCCATGCTGGTGGACAGTCACTGCCATCTCGATTTTCCCGAATATGCGGAAAACCTCGACGCGGTCATGGACCGCGCGCGCGAAGCAGGTGTGGGCACGTGCGTCACCATCGGCACCGAGCTCAAGCGGTTTTCCGGCGTGCGTGCGGTGGCGGAGCGGTTCGACCATGTCTGGTGCAGCGTGGGCATCCATCCGCATGAAGCGGAGAAGGAATTGCTCTCGGACGCGGATTTGCTGCTGGCCGAGACCAGCCACCCCAAGGTGGTGGGAATCGGCGAGACGGGGCTCGATTATTTCTACGAACATTCGCCCCGCGAAAAACAAATCGAGAATTTCCGCGCCCATATCGCGGCGTCGCGCCAAACGAGACTTCCCCTGATCGTGCATACCCGTGACGCCGACGACGACACCATCCGTGTGCTGGAAGAGGAAACAGCAAAAGGCGCCTTTCCTGGCCTGATCCATTGCTTCACCGGCACGCAGAGGCTGGCGGATGCGGCGCTCAAGCTGGGGCTTTCCATTTCCATCTCCGGCATCGCCACCTTCAAGAATTCCACGGCCTTGCGCGAAGTGATCAAGACCGTGCCGTTGGATCGCCTGCTGGTGGAGACCGACGCGCCGTTCCTGGCGCCCGTGCCGTACCGGGGCAAGACCAACGAGCCGGCTTTGGTCGTGCATACCGCCAGGCTGGTTGCCGAGCTCAAAGGCGTGAGCGAGGAGGAATTGGCGCGCGCCACCACCGACAATTTCTTTCGCCTCTTTTCCAAAGTGAAGCGACCCGCGGATGCCTGACCGGCTTCAGGTACGAATATTGGGTTGCGGCTCGTCCGGCGGGGTGCCGCGCCTTGGCGGCCCCGACGAGGCGGGCAATTGGGGCGTCTGCGATCCCATGAACCCCAAGAACCGCCGCCGCCGCTGTTCCATCTTGGTCAAGCGGATCTCGAACCGGGGCGAGACGCGGGCGCTGGTGGACACATCGCCCGATCTGCGCGAGCAGCTTCTGGATGCGCGCATCGGCAAGCTGGACGGCGTGGTGCTGACCCATGATCACGCCGACCAGACCCACGGCATGGATGACCTTCGCGCCATCACCATCAATGCCCACAAGCGCACCGATGTCTGGGCCGACAAGCCCACCTGGGAGACGGTAATGACCAAGTTCGGCTATTGTTTTGTCCGGCCGCCGGACAGCGATTATCCGCCCATCCTCAACGCCCACGAGATTCCAGAACCTTTCAGGCCCTTCGCGATTTTCGGCGCGGGCGGCGAGGTGCCGGTGCTGGCGTTCGAACAGGGGCATGGCCGCATGCGCAGCCTGGGCTTCCGCTTCGGGCCGGTGGCCTATTCCAGCGACGTGGATTATCTGGACGACGACGCCTTCGCCGCGCTTTCCGGGGTGGAATGCTGGATCGTGGATGCGCTGCGCTATACGCCCCATCCCAGCCACGCCCATCTGGAGAAGACTCTGTCCTGGATCGCTCGGGCGAAACCGCGCCATGCCGTACTCACCAACATGCACCTGGACATGGACTATGAAACCCTGAAACGCGAGCTCCCGTCCGGAATAGAGCCCGGATTTCGACGGGATGTGCCTGGATTTCCTTACGATATAAAGTTTACGCCGTCCTCTTCGGTTCGTGCTATAATTTAAAAAATATGGGAGGATTGCGATGAAACATCTTGCTCTTCTTTCCACCGTCTTTGCCGTCGGTGTTGCCGGTGCGGCCTTTGCGGTGACGACGCCCATGCCGGACAGAGACGTGCTGGGCGTGCAGATGATCTACTCCACCAACGCTTCGCAGCAATGCTTCAACGCGGCGCAGAATGGCGCGGACCTCCGGTTCGGGCTCGAACATTGCAACACCGCGGTGATCGACCCGATGACCACCTATCGCGCCCAGACCTTCGTCAATCGCGGCATCATCCGCTATGATTTGGGCGACAATAACGGCGCGCTGCAGGATTTCGGCATTGCGCTGAACCATGATCCCAATCTCGGCGACGCCTATCTCAATCGCGCGCTGGTCCTGATCAGCGAGCAACGGCCCAGCGACGCATTGGCCGCGATCAACCAGGGCATCGCGCTGGGCGCCACCAATCTTCAGATCGCCTATTACAGCCGGGGCGAGATCGAAGACGATGCGGGCCAGTATGCCGCCGCCTATAACGATTATAAGCAGGCGCTGACGATCAAGCCGGATTACGCGCCGGCGGAACGTCAGCTGGCACGCTTCAAAGTGGTCCCGACTCAGTGAGGAGCGGCGCGGTCCTACTGGGCGCGGCTCTTCTTTTCCTGCTCCCCGCGCCCGGCCACGCCGTGGTCCTGGTGATCGGATCCGGACTTGCGCATGATTGCTTTTTGATCGCCAAGGCGGCCAACGATCCCTTGCGCGGCATCGCCACCTGTAACGAAGCCTTGAGCGAAGAGGCGCTCGATCCCCAACAGCGCGCGGGAACTTTCGTCAACCGCGCGGTGATGAAGATGGCGCTGGGCCGCGTGGATGACGCCATGCGCGACTATGACGAGGGGCTGGCCATCATGCCCAGCCTGGGCGACGGCTATGTGGACCGCGGCGCGGCGCTGATCAGCCTCAAGCGTTATGACGAGGCGATGGCCGACATCAACAAAGGCATTGGCCTCGGCCTGTCCTTTGAACATGTGGGTTACTATGATCGCGGGGTGGCCGAGTTCTATATGGGCCGCATCACCGAGTCCTATTACGACTACAAGAAGGCGCTGGAGATCGCGCCCGACTTCACCCCCGCGGCGGAGCAGCTCAAGAATTTCGTGGTGACGCGGGTGCCCGCGAAACAGGCAGAGCATTAGGAACTTCATCCCGCCGGTTCTGTTTTTTCCCGCACGCTGTTATAGTCCACACATGACCACGCTGAATTTGGATGAATCCAAAGAGCTGATTGGTCTTTACGAGAGGCTCACCCTGGCGACGGAGCGGGCATCCTCGATGATGCATATGCGCGGCATGGACTCTCAGCAATTCGCCAGCGAAGACGCCAAATGCGCGGAGATCTGGGGCCGCATCCGGATATTGCTTGAAAAGAAACAGTCCTAATCCGCCGTCTATTCTGCGGCGGCAACAAGAGCGGGAGATTATGGAATGGCGCCGGGTGATCCGCAGGAATTGGCGAAATATTACAAGGAATATGCCGACAAGCTGAATTCGGCCTGGGAAGCGATGGCCACCCACGGGGCCGATTTCAGCGCAATTCCGACAAGCCGATGCGCGCGCGGGCGAGGCCTTCAAGACGCTCAAATCCGTGCAAAAGAACGGCCATTGGAGCAGTTGAACGCCCTCTAGGCGTGCTTGTCCTGGAGCGAGGCGGGATCGAAGCCCACCGGCAGCCATTGCGGCGGCTGATCGAATTGCAGAAGGCCATAGGCGATCTTCTGCTGATTGGCATAGGCCAGAAGCCAACCCAGCGCTTCCGGGGCATTGTGGAAATTCACCAGCCAGACATTGCGCGCCAGGCGCGTGATGCCTTTCGCCGAAGCTTGGCGGGCATCGACGAGTTCAAGAAACGTGTCCCAGTTGGGATCGCGTTCCTGCTGATGGGCGACGAACAAGGCGCTGTGCATCCGGCATTGTCCCATGCCTGGCAGCGCGCTGCCAGCTAGGGATTCCACCTAGACGCGCCCGGATTTAAACGACTTGTTTACACTCGGGCCCTCGGCCCGGCGCGTCATGCCGGGTGTTCGAAGGTACCGGGGCTGTTCTTGGTCGCGCGCCATTCTGGCTTGCGTTCCGGTGAGGCGGCGGCGAGGGCACGGCGCGTGGCTTCCGCGTCCAGATCGTTGCCATAGACCGGCGTGTCCGGCTGCTGGCGCCAGGACTGATTGAGCGGGCCCGCATCCACCGCGTCGAAGCCCATGTCTTCGACCAGTTTCATCACCACGGCTTTTTGCGTTTTATCGTCACCGGCGACGGGCAGGGCGATGCGCCCCTTCGCACCCTTGGGCTTGCCATTCTCCAGCAGGTGCTTGGCATAGATGTTGTTGAAGACCTTGATCACGGGGCGGCCGATCTCTTTGGCCACCCATTCGCTTTCGGTGAGGCCGTCCTCGATTCCGTCGATGCGGCCGTCGCGGTTGCGGGGATAGTAATTGCCGGTATCCACCACCACGACATCCTTGCCCACACTGGCGAACAGGTCTTTGGGCAAGTCCCTGATATGCGCCTCGGGAATGGTGATCACCACCAGGTCGCGGCCCTTGACCGCCTCCTTCACCGTGACCGGTGTGGCGCCGGTTTCCGCCGCGAGTTCCTTCAAGGTTTCGGGCCCGCGCGAATTGGCGATGGCAACCTCATGTCCCAATTGACGGAATTTGCGCGTCAGGCTGCTGCCGATATTGCCCGTGCCGATGATGCCGATTTTCATGAGAGGTCCTCCGGGAGTGAGGATTGGATGTTTGGCTGGTTTTTTGTTTTTCAAGAAGCGCGGATAGGGCGATCCGGCCTGCCAAAATGAAAGGAGCCGGTGAACTTGCGCCACCAGCCCCTCGCGCCATTGGGAAGAGGGTGCCGATGGCAGCAGGACGTTGGGCTCCAGCCGGGCCTTCACCAACGTCTCCAACGGTTTTCACAGTGAGGATGGGCGGGCCGCAAACGGCGAGCCGGTCATTGTCTGCGATGTCTGCGACGAGATTCAGCCGGACTAGGCGCGCGTCACCCTGCAATTGCCGGGACCGTCAGCGGCCCCTCTGGCGCTTATTCTTTTGCCTGGCGGGCTGCACCTTGTTGCCCTTGTGGTTTTCGGCGCGGTTGGCGTCGCCCGGGGCGTGGGACTTGGAGAGTGCCTGCACCCGCTTCAAGGCCGCTTCGGCGCGACGCTTCATGTCCTTGGCACTGGATTGCTTGTCTTCCATGCGGGCTAGTTAGCATGGCCGGCGCGGGTTGGGAATCGGATGAACCCCAGAGCCAAGTGCCGAATTGCGGCCGGATGAAGCACAATAGACCTTGCGATGCCATGCCGGAGGCCTCAGACCTGGGGCGGACAATGCTCCAAAGCGGATACTCGAAAATGCCAACCAAGCCGATCACGCCCAAGGCGAAAGCCAAGCCGCGTCCCGTCCGTCCGATGACCAAGGCGGAGCAGGCGGCACTGAAGCGCGCCGATAAGACCGTGATAAAGCGCATGCCGAAACGCTGATCTCGCGGAGGGCGCGCACAGACTCCAGCCCCCGCCATCGGCTATCCTGGGAATCGCGACGGGCCGGGGAGAGACCTGCACATGGCCGATGCGGAGCGCGAAATCGCGAAGCGATTGCTGCAATACAGGCACCATTTCGACGGCGAGATAAAAAGGGCGGAAGAAGTGGAGGCACAGGCGCGGGCCATAAGGGCGCACATTGGCACGCAACTCGCGCGCCTGGATCAAGGCCTTCCTGCTCCCGATGCATGTCCTGACTGCTGGGTGCAGCGAGGAAAGAACGTCATGGTCGTGCCCAGACTGTCGCCGGAGCATGATAAATTCGACAGATGGGGTTGCCCGAGTTGCGGTTGGTATTTCGACGTTCTGGCGCGCTAGCTTCGCCCAAACCGGGCGCATTAGCCGGCTTTGGTCATGTGTGGTATGGACCGTCGGGCTCCCGGGACTTTGACCCATTGTTCCGGCCTCTTCCAAGAAAGCAAAAAGCCGATGGCGACACCGCAAAGTGAGCGCCACCTGATGTGGCTGGTGACGATCGTGGCCGCGGCCGCGATCATCGTGGTCGAGCTGACCGTGGGGCCGCCAACCCTGTTCAAAATCGTCGTCTGTGGGGTCGCGTTGTTGGTGATCGGCGTCGCCCTGCTCAAAAGAGCATGGAACAGGCGGCGGCAGCGGACCTAGAATTTTGGCCTTGGAATTTTTGGCCTTCGGCGGGGCTACTTGGCCGGCTTATCGCATTCGATATTGACCATGGTCCCCAGGGGTTGACCGGCGATCGATGTCGTGGGACCGAGGATGTCCTTGGGCGAGACCGACATCCGCGCGCCGCCCGCGGGGATGGTCAGCATATGCGTCGCCGACCATGTGCCGTCGTCCTTTTTCTGGAAGTCGGAGCATTTGAGGCCCAGGCTCACCAGGGATGGGGTGTTTTCGGCAAGAACGACGGTCGGCTGCATGAGAGCCGCGGCGGCAACCAAGAAAGCGGGTATGAATTTCACACTGACCTCCAGCTTGATTTGAATGTATCCTGGGAGCGCCGGGCTCCTGTCGTCACCGGTGCCGACTTCGCCACATAAACGCAACAGGATTTTGAAGGCAAAAACGAAAGAGCCCCAAACGAGGAGGGGACGCTTTATTGGATGTCCTACCGCTTCGCTACTTGAGGACGTTATTTCATGTCCTACCGCTTCGCTACTTGAGGACGTTATTTCATGTCCTACCGCTTCGCACCTTGAGGACGTTATTTCATGTCCTACCGCTTCGCTACTTGAGGACGATATGCGCCGCCTGGACAGACTGACGCCCACCCATATCGCCATTCTGATCGCCCTGGGGCTGCTTCTGATGTGGCTGTTCAGCCGCTATCAGGGGTGAGCAGGGTATCGCCCCGTCCGATACGCCTTCCGTGAAGGCCGCGCCGGGCTTAGGGTGTCGCCGGATTTGTTGGAGATCACACATGGCGCGACCTCCCATCGACCTGGGACCCGAACCAGGCCCCGAGGAATTCGCCGCTTTGCGCGAGATCAGGTCCCGCAAACATGTCGGCAAGCATATGGAGAACCGCCTGGAAAGCCTGGGCCTGATCGAGCAGGTCGCGGGTGAATGGAAATTGACCGCCATCGGCGAGATGTGGGACGTCACCAAGCCGTAGTCATTCAGCGGCATCACAACACGGTTCATAAACCGAACCTGAAAAAAATAGTGCGCGGATGTGCGGCCTCCGGAAGAGGGGCCCCAATATTCTCGAATTATTAGGAATCCAGGAGATAGGATTAGCCCATCCGCCTCCCTTCGGCGGACCCTCCTCTAGGCGGCGCAGCGTACCAAGCGCCGCCTTATTTTTTTGTCCGTCCGGAGAATTTTGGCCTGACCGAGCAAACCGAGGTCGCGGGATCGGGACTCCTGCCTGAAACCGGCCTATTTTCAGCAGCACGATCATGCGCCGGTAAAACTTTCGAGGTCGCCATGCCTGAGGAGACAAAAAACGCCGGCAGGCGCCAGTTTTTGCGGTGCGGTTTGATCGGCTTGACGGCCATCGCGGGCCTCGGTGCCCGGCATGTGCGGGCGCAGGATGTCCCGAAGTCGACCAAGGAGCAGGCCGGCTATCAGGACAATGCCACCAGCGACACTTGCGCGGTGTGCGCACTCTTCATCAAGCCGCATGACTGCCAGGTGGTCCAAGGCCCCATCAGCGCAAACGGGTCCTGCAACTTTTTCACGGCCTGATCGGTGTTCTGATGGCTGGCAACGTTCACAAGTTTCACTGTTGAGAGAAGATGAAACAGGTACGAGCCGCTTTACGGATTGTACATATATCTATCTCTGACTCTGTCTCTGCCCTCTGTCTCTAGGCAAGCAGGCCGCTAGCATCCCGCCAGCGCAGGGTTCAGGCCGTTGCTGAAATCCGCTGGATATGGCAGCCGGCGTGCCCTCCATCGATTTGGGCTTAAACCAGGCCCCGAAGAATTCGCCGCCTTGCGGGAGATCAGGTCCCGCAAACACATCAGCAAGCATCTGAAGAACCGCTTGAGAAAATCTGGGCCTAACTGAACAAGTCCCGGGTGAGAATGGAAATTGACCGCCATCGCTGAGTTGTGGGACGTCACAAAGCCGTAGATATTATCTGCGCTTGGTTTTCTGTTCCGCAAAAAGGGTAGCTAGATGCAACTCGCCAGCCCCCAGCTATGTGCGGGCTATTCTCTAGTAGCTTGATATGTCGTTTCGAACACATCTCAAAGCTCACAAGCGCCGGAACAGAAACTCTAGATCGCCGGCTAAACCATCTGATCAGAAATCTAACGAGCGACGACCTGCTCTTCGAAAAATAACCCTAGCGGAACTTAAAAAAGCGCATACGACGCTTTTACGGAAATATGCCGATAGCCCTCCAAGTATCTCAAATGCGTTAGCTTATTCCATTGTTCGGAGATTTTTGGGTAACGGCTGGGTCGAGAAATACGTGGATTCAGATTCCCGTTATGCGTCCTACTTACGCGTCGATGTAAATGCTCCAATTACGGAAAAGGCAAAGGCACTCCTTCGTTATTGGGAGTTTGCCGAAACACTTTTAAACCTACAACATCAAGAGGGATTTGAAGCTGTATTGGACGAATTTTCCTTCGGAAAGATTGAATCCGCTTGTGCTGAACTTGATATAGCGCGACTTATTCACGTGGAAGGTTTGAAATTTCGATTTGTGAAACGTACTCAAACAACTAAAGGCGATTACGATTATGAGATTTCTTATCCAGATGGATTTGAGGTCTGCGCAGACGCCAAGGCTAAGTTTGAGACGACCGAACCAAACGCGAAAAGTGTGACGGAGTCACTTAAGAAGGCTCGCCGGCAACTTCCTGATGATCGGCTGAGTGTTATTCTGGTGAAAGTCCCGGAGAACTGGATCAAAAACCCTCAACTAAATCTAGAAATTGTCGGTGTGGCGAATGATTATTTGCGGCAGTCAAATCATGTAGCGTCAGTTAAATTCTATGCATCGATGACAGTTTGCACAGATACGTTCGTGGGGCGGCTCAACGCATTTAAGGAAGTTTCCAATCTAAAATTTCCGGATCGAAATTGGGATATGTTCACCAAGTGGCCTCAAGCAGAACCGAGGGTCCCAAGAGACGGTATGCCGGATTGGTGGATAAGGATTACGCCAAGATTTAAGATACCGGAATGAAAGAAACGCGCGGCTCTGAATACAGCGAGAGAAAAACACTGTATTTCTCATGAGCCATTAGGGCATTCCGATGGATCCAAAGGCCTTTGCCGCCGCCAAAGAGAAACTTGAGATAGCGAAATCTAAGCTGGCGGCTATGAAGGCAGCCAGGAATTTAGACCAATTGGCTCATTTGTGGATCGAATTTTTGACGGAACAGCACCGGGTCTATTTGCGTCTCCGCAAGGCTACGGAGAAGGGTCCGGGAAAGGGCTGGTTTGACAGAATTTTGCATGATCAAAGGAACGATGATCTCCTGAAATATGTACTTCATGCCCGCGATGCTGCGGAGCATGGCATTGAAGCAGTTACCCAGAAGCGCGGCGGCGGCTTCGCCGTTCGAGCCAAGGAAGGCCTAAAATCAATCCACATTAAACACATGGCAATCAACCCAAGACCGGGTGTTGCCTTGGAAATGGACTCGGAAACGGCAGCCCAAGTGGACGTGATATTTCATTCGAACTCAGTTCACCTCGTTGCGGTCACGGATAGGGGCACTGTTTATCAACCTCCGAAGGAGCACTTGGGTGACCACATTAATAACCTCAACCCGATCTCCGTTGCAGAACTGGCCATTGCTTATCTGGAACGCAAGTGCGCTGAAGCCGAGACTAACTTCGGCTCATAAAAGCTATCCATGCCGTACAGCCATTCATGATTTAACATAATATTACTTATACGAGAATTGGATTACCGCCCCGGGATAGGCTTGCGGCCGAAAGCCCGGCCCCCTCCAATCCTTCCCCATGACGAATCCCCCAAAGTCCAATCCGCTCGGGCCCAGCCGCGACATCGCCCAACTGCTCGAGATCATGCGCCGGCTGCGCGCGCCCGGCGGCTGTCCCTGGGACAGCGCCCAGACCTTCGCCACCATCGCGCCTTACACCGTCGAGGAAGCTTACGAAGTCGCGGCCAGCATCGAGGATCGCGATTACCAGGCGCTGCCGGACGAACTGGGCGATCTCCTGTTCCAGGTCGTGTTTCACGCCCGCATGGCCGAGGAATTGGGCCTGTTCGATTTCGGCGATGTGGTCGGGGCCGTCACCGCCAAGATGATCCGCCGCCATCCCCATGTCTTCGGCGGCGGCCAGGCCCAACCCGACCAACACAGCCAGAAACTGGCCTGGGAGGAATTGAAAGCCCAGGAGCGCCAGGAAAAAGCCCGCAAGGCCCAGGCCGCGGAAGACCAGCATCCTGGACGATGTGCCCTTGGCCCTGCCCGCGCTGTTGCGCGCCGACAAGCTTCAACGCCGCGCCGCAAGCGTCGGATTCGACTGGGACAATGCCGCCAAGGTGGTGGACAAGATCGCCGAGGAAGCCCGCGAAGTGGTGGATGCCGGGTCCGATCCGGACAAGCGCGCGGAGGAGATCGGCGATCTTCTGTTCGTGGTGGCCAACCTGGCCCGGCATCTGAAAGTGGATCCGGAAGCGGCGCTGCGCGCGGCCAACGCCAAATTCACCCGCCGCTTTCATTTCATCGAAGCCGCGCTCAAAGCCCAAGGCCGCGACCCGGCCGGCGCCAGCCTGGATGAGATGGAAGCGCTCTGGCAGAAGGCAAAAACCGCTCAAGCCTGATCATTCACAGGCCCCCTCCCCTTATTGATTCACATCAGGAATGCGCGGCAGCCGGTTATGAGAGCTTGATTTTCCCGGGAAAGCGATCCTGGAAACGAACCATCTCCTGTGGAGCAATCCTGAGCGAGAGGGCGATGCGGCCGCCCCGCTCCCGCCGCTTCACCACTTCGGCATGGCGATAGACCCAGGCCAGTTTGGCGCCGTCGCTGGCTTCCAAACTCAATTCCAACCCGATGTTGTCATGCGTCACCTCGGCCTCGAACCGCCCCAAAAGCGTATCCAAACCCTCGCCCGTGAGCGCTGAAACCGCGACCGCCCATTTGCCTTTGCCGTTCCCCGACAACAGACCCGCCCGCACTTCGGGCGCCAGCAGGTCGATCTTGTTGAGGACCTCGATCATGGGCCTGCTCTCGGACACCCCCAGTTCACGCAGCACCTTGAGCACGTCGGATTTCTGGGCATCGCTTTCGTCGTGATGGGCGTCGCGGACATGGGCGATCACGTCCGCGGCCAGGACTTCTTCCAGGGTGGCGCGGAACGCTGCGACCAGCTCGGTCGGCAGGTCGGCGATGAAACCCACCGTGTCGGAGAGGATCACCTTGGTCCCGCTCGGCAGCTTCACCCCGCGCATGGTGGGATCCAGCGTGGCGAACAGCAGGTCCTTGGCCAGCACTTGGGCCCTGGTCAGGCGGTTGAACAAAGTGGATTTGCCGGCATTGGTGTAGCCCACCAGCGCGATCACGGGGAACGGCACGCGCCGGCGCGCCTGCCGCCCCAGCGCGCGGGTGCGTTTGACCCCTTCCAGCTCGCTTCTTGATCTTGACGATGCGGTCGCCGATCAGACGCCGGTCGGCCTCGATTTGGGTTTCGCCCGGCCCGCCCAGAAAGCCGAAGCCGCCGCGCTGCCGCTCCAGATGGGTCCAGCTCCGCACCAGCCGCGAGCGCTGATAGGTGAGATGCGCCAGCTCGACTTGCAGCCGCCCTTCCCGGGTGGCGGCGCGCGCGCCGAAAATTTCCAGAATCAACGCGGTGCGGTCCAGCACCTTGGCGCTCCAGGCCTTTTCCAGATTGCGCTGCTGCACCGGGGAAAGATGTGCGTTGACGATGATGACCTCGGGCGCCCGTTCCGTCGCCTCGGCGCGATCTCGGCCACCTTGCCCGAACCGATCAGGGTGGCAGGCGTCGGCCGCGCCATGGGCGCAACCCGGGCCTCGACCACGTCAAGGTCGATCGCCTCCGCCAGGCCCACGGCCTCGGCCAGGCGCTCTTGCGCATCGCGCGCGTGTTCCCCGCGCGATTTGGGCTCCACATGAATGACGAAGGCCGAAACGCGACCCGCCTTCTCGTGACGCGCGGCCAAGATCAGGCAGACTCGTGCGCCGCTTCATCCTGAAGCTGGATCGGGCCCATCGGCATCACCGTCGAGATGGCGTGCTTGTAGACCAACTGCGCCTGGCCATCGCGGCGCAGCAACACGCAGAAATTGTCGAACCAGGTGATATTGCCCTGGAGCTTGACGCCATTGACCAGAAATATCGTGACCGAGGATTTGCTCTTGCGGACGGCGTTGAGAAACGTGTCCTGAAGATTTTGTTGTTTTTCGCTCATTGTTTTTTTTCCATGGGGTTTTCCCATTTTTTATTCGCCCTAAAAGATCGGGCCAGTACCGCCAGCATAATGGATTGCCGCAACTGCGAAAGAGAAAAAAGCGTAAGGTATAGTCACTCCGAAATATGTCAGCCGGAAATGCCTGCTTTATGAGCATAAAGCTCGTGAATGCGGCGAGTTAGGGGGCCAGGTTTGCCGTCCCCCACCGGAATGCCATCGATCGCCACCACCGGTATGGCCGCCCCCGACGCCGACGAGATGAAAGCCTCGCGGGCCTCCCTGGCCTCTTCCACGCTGAATTTGCGCTCGATTACGGGAAGCTGGGCCTCGGACGCCGCTTCCATGATCACCCGCCGCGTCACGCCCGGCAGGATGTCGTTCGAAAGCTGGCGGGTGACGACATGGCCGTCCTTGTCCACGATCCAGGCATTGGTCGAGGCGCCTTCCGTCACGAAGCCGTCACGGTCCACCAGCCAGGCCTCATAGGCGCCCTGTTTGCGCGCTTCGGTCTTGGCCAGAAGATTGGGCAGAAGCTGGACCGTCTTGATATCGCGCCGGGCCCAACGCTGGTCGGGCGTGGTGATCACGCCGATGCCTTGCGCGCGCTTCTTGCGCCCGGCTTCCGGATCGGACGGGCGCGCGGTCATGATCAAGGTGGGTCGCGGCGGCGAATCGGGAATGGGATGGTCGCGCTTCACCGTGCCCCGCGATACCTGCATATAGAGCAACCCGTCCTTGATCCGGTTGCGGCGGATCATCTCGCGCATCACCAGCTTCAAGGCGGCGCGGCCCATCGGCATCCCCATGCCGATTTCGCGCAAGCGCCGCTCCATGCCGGTCGAGATGCGGCTCCTCGTCGATCGAGCGGCCGTTGCGATGGCGGTGACTTCATAGATGCCGTCGCCCAGTTGCAGCGCAGCGATCCTCGATATGCACGCCGGCCTGGCCATGCGGCAGATAGCGGCCATTGACATAGGCGACGCGTCCGGCGGGCAGCGCGCGATGCCGTCCATTTTTTCATCGGTCTTCCCGTTCAGGCGTTGAAGGCTTGCGACGAACCCACGCCCAGCGACTTGAGCTTGCGGTGGAGCGCGGAGCGCTCCATGCCGATGAAGGCCGCGGTGCGCGAGATGTTGCCGCCGAAGCGGTTGATCTGCGCCACCAGATAATCGCGCTCGAAAATCTCGCGCGCTTCGCGCAGCGGCAGCGAGATCACCAGCTCGCCGCCCTTGCCGCCGGCCCAGCCATTGCCGTTGCCCAGATCGGTGGGCAGAAGATCGGCGGTCACGGTCTCGGCAGATCGTCGCTGGCCAGGATCAACAGCCGCTCCACGATATTGCGCAGCTGGCGGACATTGCCCGGCCAGCCATGGGCCTGCAGCACCGCCATGGCGTCGTCGCCGATATTGCGCACCGGCAGGCCGCTGGCCGCCGATAGGCGCTTCATGAAATGCGAGATCAGCCCGGGAATATCGTCGCGGCGCTCGGCCAGCGACGGGATGCGCACCGGCACGACATTGAGGCGGTGATAAAGATCCTCGCGGAAGCGGCCGGCCTTCGGTCTCGGCGCGCAGGTCGCGCGTGGTCGAGCAGATCACCCGCGCATCCACCTGCACCCGCGTGGTGCCGCCCAGCCGGGTGAAGGTCTGGTCGATCAGGACCCGCAGGATCTTTCCTTGCGTCTCCAGCGGCATGTCCGAGACTTCGTCCAGATAAAGCGTGCCGTTATGCGCCAGTTCGAACAAACCGGTCTTGCTCGCCTCGCCCTGCTCGCTGCCGAACAATTCCGCCTCGATCCGGTCCTGGCGCCATGGTGGCGCAATTGATGGCGACGAAGGCGTTGGCGGCGCGGCGCGAATGGGCATGGATCAGGCGCGCGGCCACTTCCTTGCCCGATCCCGCGGGGCCCGAGATGAGAATCCGGCTGTTGGTCGGGGCGATCTTGTCAATCAGGGCACGCAGCTGGGCGATGACAGAGGACGCCCCACCATCTCGCCATCGTCGCTTGCCTTGAGCTTCAATTCCTGCACTTCGCGCTTCAGCCTGGCCGCTTCCAGCGCCCGCTCCACCACATGCAGCAATCGGTCGGCCTTGAACGGCTTTTCGATGAAATCGTAGGCGCCCTTCTTGATCGAAGCGACCGCGGTCTCGATCGTGCCATGACCGGAGATCATCACCACCGGCAGGTCGGCATGCTCGCGCTTGATGTGGTCCAGCACATGGATGCCGTCCATGCGCGAGCCTTGCAGCCAGATGTCCAAGATCACCAGTTGCGGGCGGCGGGCGCGCACGGCGGCAATGGCGCCGTCGCTGTCGCCGGCAAGTCGCGTTTCATAGCCCTCATCCCTGAGGATGCCCGAGATCAAATCCCGGATATCCTCCTCGTCGTCCACCACCAGAATTTCAGACGCGATCAGCGATCCGGTTTTGCTCATCTTCAGTGCCTTTCTTACGCACAGTCTTTTGCGCGAAGGGCAAGGTCAGTGTGACCTCGGCGCCTTCGCCACTCTCCGCATCCCCCAACGCGATGTCGCCCCCATGGTCTTCCATGATCTTGCGCACGATCGCCAAACCCAGTCCCGTGCCCTTGGCGCGGGTGGTGACATAAGGCTCCGTCAGGCGGTGGCGATGTTCCGCCGGAAGGCCGATGCCATTGTCGCTCACCTTGAAGGCGAAGGTCGAACCGTTGGGCCGCAGCGCCACAGCGATCTTGCCGGGGGCCTCGTCGCCCGCGGCCAATCGCGCCGCGATCCCCTCGCCCGCATTCTTGAGCACATTGGTGAGCGCCTGGGAGATCAACCGTCCATCGCCTTCGAAATAGATGGGCTCCTTCGGCGCCTCGACCGCAAAGGCGATTTCGGGATGGGCGACGCGCTGCAGGAACACCGCCTGCTGCAAAAGCTCGGCCGCGTTCTCGCGCTTCATCACCGGCCGGGGCATGCGGGCGAATGAGGAGAATTCATCCACCATGCGGCCGATATCGCCCACCTGGCGGATGATGGTGTCGATGCACTGGCGGAAAATTTCGGGCTCGGTCGAGATTTCGCCGCCATATTTGCGCTTGAGCCGCTCGGCCGAAAGTTGAATGGGCGTGAGTGGATTTTTGATCTCATGGGCGATGCGGCGCGCCACATCGGCCCAGGCGGCCGTGCGTTGCGCCCCCACCAAATCCGTAATGTCGTCGAAGGTCACGACAAAGCCCGACGCATTTCCGGCTTCGCTCGACACCTGGACCGACAATTGGCGGGGACTGCCGGTGCGCTTGACCGTGACTTCGCCCCCGGCGCGGCCCGCGGGTTCGGACAAGGCGCGGCGGATCAGGCCGGCAAGCTCGGGCACCGATTCCGCGTAATGGCGGCCTTCCAGTTCTTCCGGCGTGGCGTTCAGCAGGCGCGCGGCGGCGCGATTGACGATGGTGATGTTGCCCTCGCCGTCCAGCCCGATCACGCCCGCGCTCACGCCCGACAACACCGTCTCGGTGAAACGGCGGCGCTCTTCGTTCAAGCGGTTGGCCGCCATCAGGTCGCCGCGCTGGGCGGCAAGCTGGCTGGTCATGCGATTGAAGGCGTGACCCAGATTGGCGATCTCATCATCGTTCTGGGCAACCTTCACTTGCGCCGTGAGATCGCCTTCCGACACGCGTTCGGCCGCGCTCACCAGATTGGAGATGGGCCTGACCAGGCGATTGGCCGCCCAGATGCCCGCCCACACCGCGCCCAACAGGGTGACCAGCGAGACCACGGCGTAAAGCGCCGCGAACACCAGCTGCAGTTCCGAGCGGTTCTGGTCGAGCCGGTTATATTCCGACACGGCGAATTTGGTGCGGTTGTAATAGCCGAAGACCTGGGGATCGACCTGGCGCACCACCATCAGATAAGCGTCCTTCAGGCTCTGCATCTGGATCAGCGCGGTGACGGTGCCGCTGCCGGGCGCAGCGTCCACCACGATGGAGCCGGAGCTGGCCTGCGCCAGGTCGGCGGCGGACGGCGGCTTGGGGTCCTTGACATATTGCTGCTTGGTCGAGGCTAGGATCTTGCCGTTGCTGTCGACGATGTAGGACGCCTGCAGCCCGCGGTCCTTGGTCAGGGCATTGAGCTTGGCGAAGAAGTCGGTGGGCTTCACATGCTTGTCGGCATCGAACAGCGTGGGATCGCGCTGGATGCTGTTGGTGATCTCATAAGCGTCGCCGATGATGTCGCGCTCATGGTCGTTCATATAATGCTGGGCGACATTGACGGCGCTGCCCAGCGCGTCCCTCACCCGGTCCGAGAACCATGCTTCCAGACCAAGATTGAGCGTCACCGCGGCAAAGACGGCGATGAGAATGGCGGGCACCACCGCGATGGTTGCGAACCACGCCACCAGCCGGACGTGAAGCCGCGCCCCTGCCCGCCCCGAGCGTCTCTCCGCCCAGAGCCGCACCAGCCGCCAGGCGATCAGCCCGCCCAACGACAGTCCCAAAGTGAGATTGATCAGAAGCAGAACGATCAGATCCGGCGCGGCCGGGCGTCCACGGGATCAGCCCCGCCAGGATGGCGTAAGTGACGCCCCCCGAGATGACGGCCAACAGCCCAACCCCCAACGCCAATTGCGAAGGGCGGGATGCGCCGCGGAAAAGCTCACGCTCGCGGCTTATGAAGGAGGCCGTTGAAATGACTGGTATGCCGATCCCGTTGTTAGATTTGCGACATTGTAGTCACAGCACAGGCTGTTGCAAGAATGCAGCGATGCAATTCTACAACAGGAATATAGACCTAGGTAACCATAGTCCAGCCTAGGACTAATCCCCGCTCCTGGGCGCTGCGCGTGGCCTACGCTGTCGCTAGCCGCCGAACCTATTCGGTTCGAAGCCCACGGATGACTTCCAATTCCAAGTCGCGGATCTTCTTGCGCAAGGTGTTGCGGTTCAGGCCCAGGAGCTGTGCCGCGCGGATTTGGTTGCCCCGGGTTGCGCCCAGGCAGATCGAGATCAGCGGCCGCTCCACGTCGCGCAGGATGCGGTCATAGACGCCGGCCGGCGGCAATTTGTCGCCATGGCTCAAGAAATAGCGTGACAGGAACTGCTCCACTGCCGCGCCAAGGAGCGGGCCCTCGCTGTCCTCGGCCGGCGATCATGCGCGCGGGCTCCTTCAATTCGAAGGCGATAGCCGGGGCCGGAATGGTGTCGCCTGCATTCAGCACCGCCAGGCGGCGCACCAGATTTTCCAGCTCGCGCACATTGCCGGGCCAGCGGTGGCGGCGGAGATTTCCACCGCCGTCGGTGTCCATGCGTTTTCGCCGGCAGGCCTTCACCTTCCGCCTTGCGCAGGAAATGTCGCGCCAGATCGGGAATGTCCTCGCCCCGTTCCCGCAGCGGCGGCAGGCGCAGCGGCACCACATTCAGCCGGTAGTAGAGATCCTCGCGGAACAGCCCCTGGCTGATCAATTGGCGCAGGTCGCGGTTGGTCGCGGCGATGATGCGCACATCGGTGCGGATGGGCATGCGTCCACCCACGGTGGTGTATTCGCCCTGCTGCAGCACGCGCAGCAGCCTGGTCTGCGCTTCCAGCGGCATGTCGCCGATCTCGTCCAGGAACAGCGTGCCGCCTTCGGCCTGCTCGAAACGGCCGATGCCGCGATTGGTGGCGCCGGTGAAGGCGCCCCGCTCATGGCCGAACAATTCGCTTTCCACCAGCTCCTTGGGAATCGCCGCCATGTTGACGGCGACGAAGGGGCCGTGGCGGCGCTTGCCGTAATCGTGAAGGGCGCGCGCCACCAGTTCCTTGCCGGTGCCGGTTTCGCCCATGATCATCACGGTGAGATCGGTCTGGGTCAGCCGCGCGATCACGCGGTAGATTTCCTGCATCGCCGGGCTACGCCCGATCAGCGGCAGGCGGTCTTCATGCTCCTCGACCTGCTCTTCGCGCTTTTCGCCGGGACTGGCCAGCGCGCGGGCCACCACAGTGGTGAGCTCCTTCAAATCGAAGGGCTTGGGCAGATATTCGAAGGCGCCCCGTTCTGCTGCAGTGATCGCGGTCAGAAGCGTGTTCTGCGCGCTCATCACCACGATCGGCAATTCAGGCCGCAACCGCTTGATGCGGGGGATCAGTTCGAATCCGCTTTCGTCCGGCAGCACCACATCGGTGATGGCGAGGTTGCCCTCGCCCGCGGCGACCAGCGCCACAAGCCCGCCGCCGTGCCGGTGGTGCGCACGTCGTAGCCCGCGCGGCCCAGCGCCTGGTTGAGCACGGTGCGGATGGCGCTGTCGTCGTCGGCGACCAGAATAGTGGCGGACATTATTGCGTCCTCCGTTCTGGGATTTGGGCAACAGCACCCGGAAAATGGTGCGGCGCGGAACCGAATCGCACTCGATCACGCCGCCATGGTCGCCCACGATCTTGGCGACTAGCGCCAGGCCCAGGCCTGAGCCGCGGGCCTTGGTGGTGACGAAGGGATCGAAGATATAGGGCATGAGATCGGCGGGCACGCCGAGCCGTTGTCCCGCACCGTGACTTCCAGCGGCAGCGACAGGCGCTCGCCTGGACCTGCGCGCCGAACCGCACGCCCGGCCGATAGCCGGTGGTGAAAGCGATCTCGCCGCCGTTCTCGGGGAGCGCATCCACGGCATTGCGCACCAGATTGAGGAACACCTGAATCAACTGGTCGCGGTCGCCCGCCACCGGCGGCAAGGAGGGATCAAAACTCTCGGTGAATTTGGCTCCGCTGGTGAAGCCGGATTCGGCCATGCGGCGCACCCGTCCCAGCACTTCATGGATGTTGACGGGCTTGCGCTGGAAAGTGCTGGTGTCGCCGAACGCCTCCATGCGGTCGATCAGGCCGCGGATCCGGTCGCTTTCATCGACGATCAGCCGCGTCATCTCGCGCTCGCCCGGGGGAAGCTGTTCCTCCAGCAATTGGGCGGCGCCGCGGATGCCGGCCAGCGGATTCTTGATCTCATGCGCCAGCACTGCCGCCATGCCGTGCATGGAACGAACCGCGCCCTGCGCCATCAATTGGCGGTCCATGCGCTGAGCCAGGCTGCGTTCGGACAGCGCCACCACCATGGTGCCCGGCGGCTCGGGCAGCGGCGTCACTGTCACATCAGCGATACGCTCGCCATGCTTGGGCGTGGAAAGATCGACATCGCGCTCGGCGGCCGAGGCATCGCGCCTGCGCGCCTGTTCCACCAGCTGGAACATGGGCGAGCCGAAAGGCAGCAATTCCACCAGATTCTGCTTGGTGAGAATCGCCGCGCCGGTATCAAAGAATTGTTCGGCGGCGGGATTGGCGTAGAGAATCTCGCGCCTTGGGCCGATCACCAGAATTGGGGATGGCAAGGCGTTGGCGATTGGAAATTCCGTCACCGAGCGGCGCATCAGGGAAAGGGTTTCCATTATTGCCTATAAATTGGGCATGACGTGTTTATAGGCAAACCTTACACCGTCAAAGAAATATCGCAAAGGCCAATCCGCAGTGTTAGGCAAAGGCTGAGGGGTTCCGCGCAAAGCCATGTCTCGCATCGCAATTTTGATCGTTGCCGCCGGCAAGGGCGAGCGCTCAGGCCGCTCCGGGCCCAAGCAATATGAGCCCTTGGCTGGGCAACCCATGTTGCAGCGCGCCATTTCTGCCTTCGCCGGCTGGGCCGTCCGGGTGGTGATCGGGCCCGGCCAGGAAGCGCTTTATTGCGCTGCGCTGGGACCTGGCACTCCTCCCCCTATTATCGGCGGCGTGCGGCGCCAGGATTTGGTCCGGCTTGGGTTGGAAGCCATGGCCGGCGACCCTCCTGATTTTATCCTGATCCATGACGCGGCCAGGCCGTTGGTCTCGCGCGCCGTGATCGAGGCGGTGATTGCCGCTTTGGAAAATGGCGCGGACGGTGCGGTCCCTATGCTGGCGGTGACCGACACGCTCCGGCGCAAGGAGGGGACGAAGTGGGTGACAGTGCCGCGCGAAGGACTGGAGCGGGCGCAGACACCGCAAGGCTTCAAATTCGCCGCCATCCTCAAGGCGCATCGCGAACATGCCCGGGACGATGCCACCGACGATGTGGCCGTCGCCGGCATGGCAGGACTTGCAGTCGAAGCGGTTCAGGGCGAGGAAACCAACCTGAAAGTCACCACGGAAAAGGATTTCGCCTTGGCGGAAAAATTGCTTGAAGGCGAAACCCGTACCGCCATGGGCTATGACGCCCACCGCTTTACCGAAGGCGACCATGTCTGGCTTTGCGGCGTGAAAGTGCCGCACGATCACGGCCTGGAAGGCCATTCCGATGCCGATGCCGGCTTGCATGCCTTGACCGACGCCATCCTGGGCGCGATCTCGGAAGGCGATATCGGCCAGCATTTTCCGCCTACGGATGAACGCTGGCGCGGCGCGCCGTCGTGGAAATTCCTGGATCACGCCGCCCGCCTGGCGAAGGGCAAAGGCGGGATGATCCTTCATTGCGATGTCACGCTGATATGCGAGCGGCCCAAGATCGGCCCGTATCGCGAGGCGATGCGCGCCCGCATCGCCCAGATATTGGATCTCGGTGTGGACCGTGTCAGCGTCAAGGCGACCACCACCGAAGGCATGGGCTTCACCGGACGGCGTGAAGGCCTCGCCGCCCAGGCCGTCGCCACAGTGAGGATGTCATGAGAGTTTCCACCATCATCGCCTCGGTGTTCGGCATCGGTTATTTCCCGGTCGCGTCGGGCACGGTGATGAGCATCATCGCCATACCCTTCGCGATCATGATCGCCCGCGCCGGCGGTGGCGTGGCGATTCTGGGCGCAAGCCTGATCGTCTTTGTCATCGGCATCTGGGCGTGCGGCGACCATGTGCGCGCCACCGGGAGGGATGATCCCTCCGAATGCGTGATCGACGAACTCGCGGGCCAATGGTTGGCCTGCGCCGGCATCTCTTTCGGCCTGGGCCCAGGCTCGGCGCCGGAATTCGCCCTCGCCTTTCTGATGTTCCGCCTCTTCGACATTCTGAAGCCTTGGCCGATCTCAGCGGCGGAAAAGCTTCCCGGCGGGTTGGGCGTGATGGCCGATGACATGCTGGCGGGCCTGGCTGCGGCCATGATCGGCGCGGGCGTGCAATATTTTCGGATCTTGTGATGTTCGATCCGGCACTCCTGGCACAGGCGCGGGAATTGCTGGATGCGGCGCGGGCGAAGAACATCCATATCGTCACCGCGGAAAGCTGTACCGGCGGCCTGATCGCCGCTCTGCTCACGGAAATCCCCGGCTCGTCCGATGTGGTGGAGCGCGGGTTCGTCACTTATTCCAACCAGGCCAAGGAAGAGTCGCTGGGTGTTCCGCCCGCGCTGTTGCGCAAATATGGCGCGGTGTCGGACCATGTCGCCCGCGCCATGGCCGATGGCGCGTTGCGCCATGCCCGCGCACAATTGGCGATTGCGATCACGGGCATCGCCGGTCCCAGCGGCGGAAGCGCGGAGAAACCCATAGGCCTGGTCCACATTGCGCTGGCCGATGGCCACGACATCACCTCGCACGAGTACCGTTTCGGCGACATCGGCCGCACCGAAGTGCGGCTCGCCACCGTGCGCGAGGCGATCACACTATTGCGCGCCGCGATCAGCCGGCGAACGTGACGCCGTGGGGCGCGAAAGGCTGGCGGCACGCGCTTCGAAGGCGTCGGTCATCTTCCACAAGACCTTCTCGAACGCTGTACCCGCCGCCATCTGCAACAGCCGGTTGGAGAATTCGAATGCCACGCGGAAATCTATTCTGGCGGCGTCACCTTCGGTCGTGAAGCACCAGTGGTTTTCCAGGCGCCGGAACGGTCCTTCGATCGCCACCACATCGATGTGGCGCGCTTCGGGATCAAGGGTCACCCGGCTGGTGTAGCGCTCGCGCAAGCCGCGATAGCCAACAGCCATTTCCGCGATCAGGATTTCCCGCGCGCCATCTTTCGAGCGTGACTTGATTCTCAGTGCCACCACCCAGGGCAGGAATTCCGGATAACGCTCCACGTCCCTCACCACGGCATACATGACATCGGCCGTGTACGGAACGATACGGGTTTCGCTGTGCTCGGTCACTTAATCGCGGAGCGCGCCGCCTTGAGCGCGGCGAAATCACTGTCGGCATGATAGGACGAGCGGGTCAAAGGCGACGCCGACACCATCAAAAAGCCCTTGGCGCGCGCAACCTGTTCCAGGCCGGCGAATTCCTCCGGCGTCCAGAATCTTTCAAGTTGGCGTGCTTTTTGGTCGGCTGGAGATATTGGCCGATGGTGAGGAAGTCCACGCGCGCCGCGCGCAAATCGTCCATCACCTGCATGATCTCTTCGCGGCTTTCGCCCAGGCCCACCATCAGCCCCGATTTGGTGAAGCCTTCGGGTACAATTCCTTGGCGTGCTCCAGCAGCCTCAGCGAGGCGAAATAGCGCGCGCCGGGACGCACGGTCAGGTAAAGCCGCGGCACGGTTTCGAGATTGTGGTTGAAGACATCGGGCTTCGCCGCGATCACGGTCTCGACGGCGCCGTCCTTGCGCAGGAAATCCGGGGTCAGCACTTCGATGCTGGTCAAGGGGCTTTCCGCGCGGATGGCGTTGATGGTCCGGGCGAAATGCTCCGCCCCGCCATCGGCCAGATCATCCCGGTCCACCGATGTCACCACGACATGGCGCAGGCCCAGTTTCTTCACCGCCGCGGCGACATTGGCCGGCTCTTCGGTGTCGAGTGGCCCCGGCAAACCCGTCTTCACATTGCAGAAGGCGCAGGCGCGGGTGCAGGTGTCGCCCATGATCATCATGGTGGCGTGCGCCTTGGTCCAGCACTCGCCGATATTGGGACAGGCCGCTTCCTCGCAGACGGTGTGAAGATGATGTTCCCGCACCACGGCCTTGGTGGCGGCGTATTCACGGGAGACCGGCGCCTTGACCCGGATCCAGTCGGGTTTGCGCAGAATCTCCTGGTCGGGCCGATGGGCCTTTTCCGGATGGCGCAGAGCGAGGCGGTCGATCACGACGGTCATGGCCGAGATATAGAGGGCGGCGGGGCTAAAATCACCCGTCGCGGGCGTAGGTGCGGCTATGCGGAATTGGGATTCTTTTCCCAATTATGTACTTGACACCACACGATCAATATATAGTATTTCCGCGACAGGCCGACATTTTCGGCCTCCGGAGGCCCAAATGGGCAAGGAATTAAATCACAAACGAATTAGGGTTTCGGCTCCAATGCGCGCTTTAGGCCGTGCCACACTGGTTTGTGCGTTATCGGGGGGGGAGGAGGGGGAGGGGAGGGGTCCTTGGCGCTGTGCTTGACAGTTTCGTGCGAAGCGAAATGATGATCGGCCCCAAAATACAGATGGCTTTCATCAGTGTGCAGCCGCGTTTCGTGGTGGATATTATCGCGCACGATCTTAAACACCGTCGCCTTATCAGCGCGCGGAACATGAAATGAGCGCACACGCCCGCCTCGCTCCACCAGTGAAACGATGGCTCGCTTATTCGAGGTCTTGCCGCTCTTGGTAAAGGCGCGGCCAGAGGTGGTGCGGGCGCGCGGGACCTTCACATTTCCAAAATAGGTTTCGTCCGCTTCGACAACATGGCCAGCGCCACCCATCGGCGGCAGATCGAGGCCGCCCTGGCGCATCGCTTCCATGATCCTGTGATGCATGAACCACGCGGTCTTGTACTGGCAGTCCAGCGCGCGCATGAGCTGGTGGGCGCTAAAGCCCTTCTTGCTGCTATTCATCAAGTAGACGCCTGCGCCCAATGCGTCAGAGGCGCGTGGCTGCTTTCCATGACGCTCTTGGTGGTCACGGTGTAGTCCTTGCGGCATTCCTTCTCGCCGCAGCGATACCGGCCTTCTTTGCTGGTGTCATAGTGCTTCAAGGACCCGCAATGGGGGCATACCGGGCCATGCGGCCAACGCGCAGCCTCAAACCATTTCCGCGCGGCTATTTCGCTGGAAAATCGGGGGTCGGAGAAGGTATTCATGGTCGGAACCATTCAAAACGCCCGGATATACTACTCTTTGCGCTTGTGGTGTCAAGTACATAATTAGGATTCTTTTCCCAATATTATAGATGCCGTACCAGCCAGAGTTCCAAATGGATTGCCTGTCTCGGGGACTTAACCGAGACTTGGCCGGATGTCTGGGCCGGGGGCGTCAGCCTTTTTCGAGAAGATCATGAGTAGCGCGCAGGCGGCTGCCAGCCATTTGCGCGTCCGGAGCGCGCTTAATCCGATGCTGTGGCTTTGCGCCATTGTCAGCTTGCCCTGCTTCGGGCTAGCGGCATGGCTTCACGCCGACCCGGGGACCGCGAATGTCTTTCTTATCATAGGGTCGTTTCCCATTGGGGCAGCAATACTGGGCTTTGTGTATTTGATGATAATAGCCCCCGACAAACTGCAGTCTGAGGAATATCAAATTCGGCATCAAACACTGGAAATAATTAAGCAGAAGGGTTCTGCAGTAGAACTATCGCCATCCTCGTTAGAGGCCATCGCCAACCCGATCTATAGGGAAATTGGGCGATGATGAACCACGTGATTGTCTTTTCTAATGTCGACCGCCAGAAAATTCTCGACTGTCTTGATAATCTGGCAGAGATAACTGACTGGCACGCTTCAACGGGTGCAATTTTTCTTGAGATGGAAAAAACCCCGGGATGGCTGACAACTAAGCTTCACGACAAATTGCCGGACGCCCGATTTATTATCGTACCTCTTGATATTGAAGAAACCCAAGGGTGGACAGCAAAAAGCACTTGGGAGGCATTGGAGAGGAAGATAATTACTGCATTCTTTTCCTTCTTGGCCTTTTTGGCCTGAACTTTTTGGCCGTCCGGGGCGTTGGGAAAGATAACTGCAGAGGGTTTTGCCATGGCCGTTCGCGCCCGCCGTTCTCACGCCGTCGCCGTTCATCACCGGCCCCCCACCTTAAAGGCCCGCTTCTATCGCGCTGCAACCAGCCCCGCTGCTAAAGTTACCTATATCGCCATCGGCTCGCTCGGGCTTGCCGCATTGGCGGTGGCGATCTTCGGTCCCCGCCGCTTCCAGCGCGAAATCCTGCAGCCGGTCCGCACCGCGGTCTCCGACCAGGCCGAGAAGTTGTGGAGCGAGGCCCGTCCGATCCGCACCCAGTTGAGCAGCCTGATCGAGCGCGCCGCCAGCGAAGGCGGCCGCGAAAAACTCATCCGCAGCTTCCAAAGCTGGATCGGACATTTCCGCGCCACCTAGGACGTTTGTGGCAGCTTATTTCTTCTGCGCCAGCAATTGCTGAATCTTCTCCAGGCCGGGCTGGGTGCATTGCTCGTCATGGAGACCGCCGGACGCACCGGACACCGCGATCGCTCCCAGGCTTGCGCCATTGACCATGATCGGCAGGCCGCCGGGGAGCGGAATCCCCATCTGGGGATCCATCACCAGCTGGAACATCAACTGATCGTCGCTCTTGTAGCGCGTCGCCGCTTCGGCGCTGGACATTTTCAGCTTGGCGGCGATGCGGGCCTTGCTCACCACCAGGCGCTGGGTGAGCGCGCTGGCGCCGTTGTCGGACACCATCGCGATGGGAAGTCCCGCCCCGTCCACCACGAGGACGGTGATATGCGCGCCATGCGCGGCGCAGACGGAGAGTGCCGCTTGGGCGCCTTCGAGGGCGATAGCGGTGGGAATGCCTTGGACGGTCGGCCCGTTTTCCTGCGCCTGGGCCGGGGCCATGCCCAATGCCAACAGGGCGGCAAAAGACCGCCGCGGACGTGTGAAGCAAATGTTTCATATTTTTCCTCCCGGAAATTGTGCGCCGCCGACTCCCAGCCATGGCGAAGGCCCATCCTGTGCTAGTGCGTCCGCCGATGGACAATCCGGTCCAGGACCAACCCCTCGGGCAGGCCCGCGCGCATCCCCTTTGATCCGGCGGTAGCGCGCAATTCCCTGTTTCACGCTTTTCTGGAGGCGCGAAATTCAAGTTCGGCGGCAGCACACCGGCATTGGTGGATGGCGACGGACGCGTCCTCACCTATGACGAGTTGGCACGCGCCGGCTTCGCGCTCGGTCATGCTTTGCGCAGAGGCACCAGGCGGGGCGAAAATGTCGGCGTGATGCTTCCCACCGGCGTGGGCGCGGCCGCGGCTTTCCTGGCGCTGACGGCTTATGGCCGCGTCCCCACCATGATCAATTTCACCTCCGGCGCCGCCGATCTCAAAAGCGCGCTACGCACCGCGGAAGTCAGCCGGGTGATTACCGCCCATCGCTTCATCGAGTTGGGCAAGCTGGAAGACGTAGCCGCGACCATCGGCCAGGCGGCGCAACTCGTCTATCTGGAAGATGTGCGGGCGAAACTCACGCTCGCCGATAAGCTCACCGGATTGGCCGGCAGTCTCACTCCCAATCTTTTGGCGCACCGGACCGCGCACGAGAAACCCGCGGCGATCCTGTTCACCTCGGGCACCGAAGGCCAGCCCAAAGGCGTGGCGCTCAGTCACGAAAACCTTCTCGCCAATATCGCCCAGGTGCGCGCCCATATCGATCTCTATGACGGCGATGTGGTGTTCAATCCCCTGCCCGTCTTCCATTGCTTCGGACTGACGGTGGGGATGCTCCTGCCTCTGATCGCGGGCGTCAAAGTGGTCTGCCATCCCACGCCGCTTCAGCCGCGCGAGATCGTGCGCCGCATCCGCGATCCCAGGCCAGTATTCTTCTCTCTACCGATACCTTCATCAGCCAATATGGCCGCTGCGGCGAGCCGGGCGATCTCGACAGTTTGCGGCTGGCGGTCTGCGGCGCCGAGCGCGTGCGCGACGAAACCCGCATTTTCTTCCGCCGCAAATACGGGATGGAGATTTTGGAAGGCTATGGCGTCACCGAAGCCTCGCCTGTGGTCGCGGCCAACCAGATCGAGGCCAATCACCCCGGCACCGTGGGCAGGCTGATGGCCGGCATGGAAGCGCGGCTTGAGCCGGTCGAAGGTATTCCCAATGCCGGCCTGCTCAAGGTCAGGGGACCCAACGTGATGCTGGGCTATATCCGCGCCGATGTGCCGGGCCGCATCGTGCCGCTCGAAGACGGCTGGTACGACACCGGCGATGTCGCTCACATCGATGAGGACGGCTTCATCGCCATTCGCGGGCGCATGAAGCGTTTTGCCAAAGTGGGCGGCGAGACTGTGTCATTGGCCGTTGTCGAGAACATCGCCGCCGCGCTCTGGCCCGACAATCATCATGCCGTGGTCGCGGTGCCCGACCCCACCAAGGGCGAACAGATCATATTGGTCACCGACGTGGCCAATGCGCGGCGCCTCGACCTGGTGGGCTGGGCGCAGAACCACGGCGTCTCGGAACTGGCGGTGCCGCGCCGGGTGATCACGGTTGATACCCTGCCCGTGCTGGGCACGGGCAAGACCGACTATGTCTCGGTCCAGAAACTGGCCGAAGCGGCAGTGAGCGCACGCGGCGATCAGTCGTTGGCAAGATAAGAGACCACGGCCTCTCTGGAGGGGAATTGATCTGTATCAACGCCAATCACGCGGCCAGCGACTGAAGCGGGATCGCATCATTGGGAGGTTGTGCTTATGAAAATCGATCTCATGTCGTCGTCGGTCTCGCGCCGCGCGCTGTTTCGCTATGCGGCTGCTGTCGCCGGCGCAGTGGTTGGCACGCTGTCCATGATCGCGCCGAGCTACGCGAAGATGGCGCAGAAGGCCGTAGGCTATCAGAACAGCCCCAAGAACGATCAGGAAGTGTTCAGGCTGCGCGCTGTTCAAAGCGCCTGATCTTGCAGCCTAGTGGACGGCGCGATCAGTCCAGACGGCTGGTGCCGTTTCTTCGCCAAGAAGTCTTAACGCCGCCATCGCCCGGCTCTGGAGTCGATAAGCATCTGAACAGCGAGTACGGCAGCGGCTTGATATAAAATTTCAAAATACCTTGTTTATTACATTTACACTTGCACAAGTGACACAAATTCCGCTTATAGATTGCTTATTGATTCTTTCCGCGCGCGAACGCGCCGGGAAGCCGTGATTTCAGATCAGAAATTTTGAGTTGCTGGGATGGGACATGCCGCCGCGAACGGTTAAGCCGACGCCGCAATTGCGCCTGGGATTGCGCAGCGATTTTCGGAAATTGGGTCTGGATGTCCGGGTGGTGAATGCTCTCGCCGCACAGGGTATCGTCGCGCTTGAAGATCTCACCCACATCACCGCCCGTGAGCTGGCAAGTTTTCGCGGCATCGGGCCCAGCACGCACAAGCTGCTTCAGGATTATCTCAAAAAAGAAAGACCCGAGCCTGCCATTCCGCTGGTGCTGCCTGCGGAATTCCTCCGGGCGATTCGACGATTGGTGCCTCACCCATGACGGCGTGGCCCCTTCGCGTACCGATGCCATCCGCTCCCTGGTGGAAATAGGTCTGGCCACGCTCAAAAAATCCGACTCGCCCGCGACCTAACTTCGGCCGCCACGCGCCGGCAAGTGCGAGGCATTCGCACCCCTCCGTAGTTTTCCGGATTCATACAAAGTACCAAGGCGGCCATTTTGGTAGCAGGTTCAGGTCGCGTGGCCGCTATAGACAACAGCTGGAAGAGTTCCTGGAGCGGGTATGAGTATCCTTCTGGTCGAAGACGAAGAAGCGCTTGCCTCCTATTTAAAGGCCGAATTGGGCAGCCATGGCCATGTGGTCGAGCATGTGGCGCGCGGCGATCTCGCCTACGACGCCGCGTGCGACAGCGATTACGACTTGCTGGTGGTGGACCGCATGCTTCCGGGCCTCGACGGCCTCAGCCTCATCCAGCGCTTGCGCAAGCAGAACACGAAAACGCCGGTGCTGTTCCTCAGCAATTTGGGCGGCCTGGACGATCGCGTGGAAGGCCTGAACGCAGGCGCCGACGACTATCTCGCCAAGCCATTTGCCTTTTCCGAATTGCTGGCGCGCGTGAATGCGCTTCTCAGACGCCCCGCCAACATGAACGAGCAGCCCCATACGCTGAGGCTGGGCGAATTCGAACTGGATCGCATCAAACGCAAGCTGACCCGCGCCGGGACGCCCATTCTGTTGCAGCCGCGTGAGATGGCTCTTTTCGAATATTTGCTGCTGCGACGCGGCCAAGTCGTGACGCGGACGATGCTGCTGGAAGGCGTGTGGGGATATCATTTCGATCCCAAGACCCACATTGTGGAAACCCACATGAGCCGCCTTCGCTCGAAAGTGGGTGACGACGTCATCCAGACCATCCGCGGTTCCGGCTACATCATCCGTGCGCCTCGAACACACGCTTAAATCCGCAAGCTTCAAGCTGACGGCAGCCTATGCGGGCCTGTTCGCTCTCTCGGTGAGCATCCTGGCCGCCATAACCTATTTTTCGGTCACCGGCGAATTAAGCGCGGAATTTCACGGCCGCATCCGTTCCGAAGCGCAAGCCTTGCATTCCGAATATCTGTCAGGTGGCGTCCCCCAGGTCTTGCGCGCGATCGGCGAACGACAGCGCGGCCGGTTGGTGGATGGATTGGATTATTCGCTGTGGGATCGCGGGGGCCATCACCTTTTCGGGTATTTGCCCAACGTCCCCTGCAAGCCGGGATGGACGGTCCTGACCGGACCGCCAGACGGCGATGAAGAGCCTGGGGAACTGGAGAAGCTCAAGCTCTATATCACGCCGTTGGGCGATCAGGCCTGCCTGCTGGTGGGCGACGATTGGGGAAAGATACAGACTTTCGGGGCGCTCATCCTCAAGGCCTTCGCCTGGATATTTCTTCTGTCGCTGACCATGGCCATCGCGGGCGGCATCTTCTTGAGTTCGCGCTTCCTCAAGCGGATCGACAGCATCACCAAGACGGCGGAAGCCATCATCGAAGGCGACATGAAGCGCCGCGTCCCGCGCCGCGGCGCGCCGGACGATCTCGATCGCCTCGCCGCGACCCTGAACCGCATGCTGGACCGCACCACCGGCCTGATGGAAAGCCTGAAGCATCTCTCCAACGACATCGCCCACGACCTGCGCACGCCACTCGGCCGGCTGCGTCAATTGCTGGATTCGGCCCGGCATGAGCGGCATTCCAGCGAAGAATACCGCGCCTTGCTCGACAAAGGGGTTCGCGAGCTGGACACGATTCTGGAAATGTTCGCCGCTCTCTTGCGTATCGCGCAGATCGAGAGCGGCAGCAGGCGCGCGGGTTTTCAACGTTTCTGCTTGAGCCGCCTGGTGTCCGATGTCTGCGAGGCCTTTGCCCCCGCCTTGGAGGAGGACGGCCGTGGGCTCAAGCAAGACATCGCGCCCGACATCTGGATCAATGGCGATCCGGAGCTGTTGACCTTGTCGCTGGCCAACCTTCTCGAGAATGCCAATGCCCACACGCCTCGCTTGGCCGAGATTACGGTCTCGGTCGCAGCCCGCCGGCAACGGCGTCGAACTCTGCGTCGCGGACAATGGTCCAGGCGTACCCGCCGGAGATTCCATGCGCATTTTTCAGCGCTTCTACCGGCTGGAAGAAAGCCGGACGACGAGCGGGAACGGGCTGGGATTGAGCATCGTTGCGGCCGTGGCTGAACTTCACAATGCCCATATATTTGCGACTGACAATCATCCGGGACTACGTGTCGGGATGACATTCGCGCAGGCGGCATGACTTTCTGCGCCGGTTCAGGAAACTATACCAATTCACATACTTCGCTTTACCGCATCTTGAATGGCCCCTGCCTAAGAAAGGCGCCGAAAAGGAGACCATCCATGAATATTCCCAGCATCACGACGATGACCAACGCCGTTCCCCCGGCGCGGACACCCGAACCGGCGGAGCGCCCCGGCCAAGAGCATGACGGCGATTCCGATGACAAAGGCGCTGGCGCGATTAAATCGCAAGCAGCACCGACCATTGCCTCCAACGGCGCGGGCGGCATCGTCAATACCAAGGCTTAAACATTGAACGGACGCGGGATCGATTCTCGCGTCCGCATTTTTGCAGCTCTTCATCTCCAAAAAGGCGAAGAGCGGCAATGTATCTCCGTGATGCCCGATGTTACTCCAGCCCCGCAATCCCATCGGAGCATGAGCGTGTATGCGGGCATTGGCGACACTCTTCCTCGCGGCCGGACTTTTGACCGGCGCGGCAAATAGCAAGGCCGACGCCCAGCAATTCGACATGGCGCCTTACAAAGGCCAAGTGGTTTACTTGGACTTCTGGGCGTCCTGGTGCGTGCCGTGCCGGCTGTCGTTCCCCTGGATGGATGAATTGCAGCGGGAGTATGGCGGCAAGGGCCTTACCATCATTGCCGTCAATGTGGATCACGATGGAGATGCCGCACGCCAATTCCTCGAGCAGGTCCCCGCTTCCTTCAAGATCGTCTATGACCCGAGCGGCAAGATCGCACAAAAATATCCGCTCAAAGGTATGCCCACGAGCTTTCTGATCGGCCGCGACGGAACCGTCCGCTTCGAGCATGAGGGTTTTTCCAACGCGCACCGGGATGAATATCTTTCCCAAATCAACGCGCTGATTGCCGAGAGGAAGTGATGCGGCGCGCACTGATCCTCCTGACCCTCATTGGGGTCGCTCCCTTCGCCTGCGCCTGCTCCGGGATCGGACCCAGACCCTGGGAAAAGGACCTCATGGCCCGGCCCGAAATGCAGGTGAGCAGTTACGCCGTTCTTAGCGCCGCAGAAGATCACATCTATTTCAGTCGCGAAGCATCCAGCGGCGGCCGCGGTTTCGCCGGCGGAGGCTGTGGTTGCAATTGAAGGAACGCCAGGCGGGCGAGGTTCGCAAGCGGATCGCACGGCTCTCGGCAGGTTTGCTTGCGGCGAGCCTTGTCGGGTACCCGAAAAGCGCGGCCGCGCAATATGACGATCGCGAGAACAACAGTTTTGGACCGGGAATCGCCTATTCCCAGCTCGACGCGGCGCTATTGGTCTATCAGGAAGCAGGCGGGCGCGTTTCGGCCACCGAGCCTACGCTCGATCTGTCGGTGCATGGCGCCGATGGACGTCAACTCAGTCTTCGGATTCGTTGCCGACGCCGTGTCGGGCGCAACCCCCAACGGCGCGGTGCCGGCGAACATTCCGCAGAATTTCGTGACACCTTTGAGGGCCACGGGCTCATCCGTCACCGTCAGCGGCGCGTCTGGCGGCAGCACCATCATCCATCTGCCGCCGACTCCGGGTCAGGTCGCCCAGGCGGCGCTGGGCCGTCAATATACTGTCCTCGCCAACAGATTGCCGGTGGACAAGGGTTTCAGGGATCATCGCGGCGCCTTCAATTTTGGCTGGGCCCAGCCCCTGGTTTGGGTCAGCGAAGTGGGATTCGGCGGCAGCTATTCGCGCGAGAGCGACTATCAGGCCGTCACCTCCAACGCTCATATTTCCCAGAACATGAATTCCGACAATACCACCCTCAGCCTCAGTATGAATGGCGAGTTCGATTCCTCCTTTCCCTTCGGCGGCATCCCCGTCCCGCTCTCGGTCATGAACGCGCAATGGAAATCCCCCACCTCGCGCGACAAAACGCAGTTGGGTTTCGTCGCGGGATGGACGGAGGTGATGTCGCGATGGTGGCTGATGCAGCTCAACTATGCGTTTGACAGGCAGTCCGGCTATCAGAACGACCCCTATCGCATCATTTCGGTGGTCGATCCGACCAGCGGCGAACCGATTTCTTCCCTGTACGAAAACAGGCCGCTTCACCGGCAGGGTCAGAGCCTATTCTGGGACAACAAGATCGATATCAACCCCGCCGTCACCGAATTCAGTTTTCGCTATTACACGGACAGCTGGAACATCACCTCGAAGACCGCTGAGATTTCCGAGCACGTTCCTTTGGGTGACGCCTTTTATGTCGAACCCAGCGGACGATGGTACCAGCAGAGCGCCGCCAGTTTCTTCCATAATTTCCTGGTCGGCGGTCAGGCGCTGCCCGAATATGCCTCCTCCGATATGCGGCTGGGCGCGTTCACCGGCCTCACCTATGGCGCCAAGATCGGCTACCACATCAATGGCCGTTCGGAGTTCTATCTCAAGGGCGAATATTACGATCAAATGGGCAATCATCATCCGGCGAACGCGATCGGCCAACTCAAACAACAAGATCTTTTCTCGGGCACAAATGCCGCGGTGATTTTCGCCGGCTATTCCTGGGATTTCCATTAGCGACAGGGCGCTGATGATATTTTGAGCGAAGATTCCGTCCCGCCTCCCCGCCTCACCAGAATGGGCGAGGACCACCACGCCGCCTTCGCCGCCATGGCGACACCTTGCGAAATCCGCGTCCAGACGGACGACAATGCACTGACCGAAACATTGGGCCTCATGGCGCAACAGGAGGCCTTGCGCATCGAGCGCAAATTCAGCCGCTACCGCGGCGACAGCGTGGTGGGGCGGATCAATGCATCCGGCAAGGACGGCCTCCTGGTCGATGCCGAAACCGCCGACCTGCTGGATTTCGCGCAGGAATGCCATGACGCCAGCGACGGCCTGTTCGACATCACGTCCGGTGTGCTTCGCCGCGCCTGGCGCTTTGACGGGTCGGATCAGTTGCCGTCGCCGGGCCGCGTCGACGCGCTGATGCCGCTGGTCGGATGGAGCAAAGTATCTTGGAAAAAGCCCCTCTTGCGCCTTGTACCGGGGATGGAAATCGACTTCGGCGGCTTGGCCAAGGAATATGCGGTCGACCTGGTGCTGCATCAGTTGACCTCAGCCACCACGAGACCGGTGCTGGTGAATTTCGGCGGAGATTTGCGCGTCTCCGGGCCGCGCGACGGTGACGCGCCCTGGCATGTGGCGATTGAATCGGTGGAAGCGGCCGGTTCGGCCGCCGGCCTCCTTCGGCTTACGTCCGGCGCGCTGGCGACAAGCGGCGATGCGCGGCGGTTTATTCTGCATGATGGCGTACGTTACGGGCATATCCTGGATCCGCGAACGGGCTGGCCGGTCCGGAACCCTCCCCGTTCGGTCACTGTTGCGGCAGAAACCTGCGTCGAAGCCGGGCTCACGGCCACCTTGGCCATGCTGCAGGGTGCTGGCGCCGAGGCCTTTCTGAAGGAGGAAGGAGCGCGGGCTTGGTGCATCCGCGCCTGATCGAGCAGACGGGCATCCAGAATTTCGTGCAGCTCCAGACCAAGCCGAATAGCGTTTCCTAACCCCTCCGCCCTGCGCACGCTCGAGAGCGTACCACGGGCACCTCTCTTTCCAAGCGCTTCGCGCTGAAGGTGGGTCGCGACCAAGCTTCGAAAGAAGTTTAACGGTAGATATTGTTCAGCAGCATCGCCAGGCGAATACCCGCGCGGGCCAATTGCAGGCGCACCACATTGCTTTCCCGGCGCGCATAGTCGCGCGGCAGCCGCACGGGCCCCTTGGGCGGCACGCGGGCATAAATTTCCTTCACGCCCACGGCGAACGTCTCGTTGACCCAGTCGACAGGCGTGCCAACGGCCATACGCGTTTTGTCTTGCGGTGACAGCCCCGCTTCGATCGAGGCCACAACCGCGTTGGGATCTGACCCCTGCGCTTCGACCAGATCCTCATCCCAGACGCGATGCAGGTTGCTGCGCCGGCGGTTGAGCAAGACCGCCAAATTGTTGCCGCCCTTGTCATGCCGGTCGGCGGCATGAAGCGGCTGGTGCAGGTCGCCCACGAAATGAATCAGGAACCGGAACGCCTCAAGCTTGGCCGCTTGCGGCGCATGGGGATCGCGCAGCACAGCCTGATCGCGATTGATCTGCGCCACCACACAATCGTCATGGGCACAGTCGCGGCGGAGATCGTAGCCCTTGCTCCCGACCTCGATATTGACGAAATGCCAGGACGTCGTTTGCGGCCGGTCGGCCCGAATCTCGTCCGCCCAATTCGAAATCAAGCACCATCAAGGCGGGCGCGTCGCCGCCCAGAAGCTGGGAGATCCGCAAATGCGCCTTGGGTGAGAGATTGTCCGCCGCGATGCGGGCAATGATCTCATGTCCTTCGGGGCCCCAGGCATAAACAGGCGCGGGCACGAGCAGCAGAAACGGCAACAGGATTCGGCCAAGACGCATCATGCTGCTCTATCAGAGCGGGCTCCCCCTCGTCTTCCCCGGCGTCAGGTTCCCTCAAAAGATTGCCGCCGCCTCACCTGGCCGACAGGCAAAATTGCTTGACGGCTCGTTAACCACTGGGGCTTAGTCTTTACCAAACGCGCGCCGGGGTGGGGTTTCGCGGTTTTGATGTGGGCTAGGGGGGAAGCGGGCCAGGCGCTCGCCACTCCTTACAACGACGGGACCGGAATGAATCACGAGTTTGGTGCGCGGCGCACGCGTATGGATTTTGCCGGCCGCTTCGGCATGACGTTGGCGACCCCCGATGGCCGCTGGACCCTGGTTTCCACATCCCTCTCGCTTCTGGTCGCCGGCGCGATCACCTGGATGGCGGTGGGCACCCTTCCCGTCTCCCGTCCCTTGGTCGGCGCGCCCACGCACACGCCGGTCGCCTATGAACTGTTCATGAAACTTGTGCAGGCGGGCGGCGCCAACCGGCTTGCTTCGCTTATTCCGCAGCGCGGCGCTGCTGCGCCTACCGGTGACGAAGACCAGGCCAATCCCAACCCCGGTGTCGAAACTCGCACCGTCACGCTTGATCGGGGCGACACGCTGGCGGGCGCAATGGAAGATGTGGGCGTCTCGGCTGTCGATGCCAACGCCGCCATCGCCGCCATGGGCAAGGATTTCAATTCCCATGCGCTGAAGGCCGGGATGACGTTCGACCTTACCTATTCCCTGGCGCCCGTGATCGACGCCACCGGGGCTCCGCCCAAGCTCAAGACCGCCGTGGTGATGGTGAACCATAAGGCGGTAACGGTCCCTGCCGCCGAAGACAGCGACGCCGGCGCCACGCCCGGCAAGTCGCAGAACATCTCACGGCTTCTGTCGCTGCATTTTTCGCCCACCATCGACCAGGACATCACCATCACCCGCACCACCGATGGCAGCTTCACCGCCAACATGGTGCAGAAGGAACTCGCGGTGCATCACCATCGCGCCGGCGCCACCATCGATTCCAGCCTTTACCTGGCCGGGATGCAGGCCGGCATCCCCGCCGACATCGTGATCGAGATGATCCGGATGTTCTCCTACAAGGTGGACTTCCAGCGCGAGCTGCACCCCGGCGACAGCTTCGAAGTCTATTATGATTATTACTACACCCCCGAAGGCCAGCCGGCGAAGACGGGGAATATCGCGTTCGCGCGCATGCGGCTCTCGGGCCGCGACGTGACGCTCTATCGCTATCAACCGGATGCCGACGAGCCGGCCGATTATTTCGACGCCAAAGGCCAGTCGGCCAAAGGCATGCTGATGAAGACGCCGGTGGATGGCGCGCGTATTTCCTCAGGCTTCGGCCAGAGGCTGCATCCCATCCTGGGCTATACCCGCATGCACAAGGGCGTGGACTTCGCCGTGCCCACGGGAACGCCGGTGATGGCGGCAGGCGGCGGCGACATCTCGTTCATGGGCTGGGCCAGCGGCTACGGCAATTTCGTGGTGATCAACCACGGCAATGGTTACGCCACCGCTTATGGCCATCTCTCGCGCTTTGCCGCCGGCATGCGCCGCGGCGCCCGCGTCCGCCAAGGTCAGGTCTTCGCCTATAGCGGCGCGACGGGGCTGGCCACCGGACCGCATCTCCATTACGAGATCCGCATCAACAATTTCCAGGTCAATCCGCTCACCGTGAAGGTGGCCGAAGGCCGGATGCTGAATGGACGCGAGCTCAAGGCATTCCTGACTGAGCGCGCGCATATGGATAGCGCGATCGCCGGGCTGCCGCTTGAGACCAAAGTGGCCGACATCGCCACCGATCTCAGGCAGGCCAAGGCCCGCTGACCGGCTGCCTTAGTTCAAGGCCGCGCCGGGGGGCGCCGCATCTATCAACTCATCGGCCGCAGCGGCGAATTCCTCGCCATTGATGGTGAGACCCGTCTTGGTGGCGCTTACTTTCACTTTGGCGCCGTCGCCGATCCTGCCTTCCAGGATCATCTGCGCCAGCGGATCCTGCAGCCGGCGCTGGATCACCCGCTTCAAGGGCCTGGCGCCATAGACCGGATCGTAACCGGCATGGCCGAGCCACTCGGTCGCCTTCTTGTCCAGTACGATGTCGATCTTGCGGTCGGCCAGAAGCCGGGTGAGCCGCTCGATCTGGATATGCACGATCTTGTCCATGTCCGTCCGCGACAGCCGGTGAAACAGGATGATCTCATCCAGCCGGTTGAGGAATTCGGGACGGAAATGGGCCCGCACCGCCGTCATCACCTGGGCGCGGGCGTGTTTCTGGTCGGCACCTTCCTCGGTCGAGAGGAATTCGGTGCCGAGATTCGAGGTCAGGATGATCACCGTGTTGCGGAAATCCACGGTGCGGCCCTGTCCGTCGGTGAGACGGCCGTCATCCAGCACCTGGAGCAGAACATTGAACACGTCGCTGTGTGCCTTTTCGACTTCGTCGAACAGGATCACTTGATAAGGCCGGCGCCGGACCGCTTCGGTGAGGACGCCGCCCTCTTCATAGCCGACATAACCGGGCGGCGCGCCGATCAGTCGCGCCACGGCATGCTTCTCCATGAATTCGCTCATGTCGATGCGCACCATCGCAGTGTCGTCGTCGAACAGGAACGCGGCCAGCGCCTTGGTGAGCTCGGTCTTGCCCACGCCCGTGGGGCCCAGGAACAGGAACGAGCCGATGGGCCGGTTGGGGTCCTGAAGGCCGGCGCGGGCACGGCGCACGGCATTGGAGATGGCGCGCACGGCCTCGTTCTGGCCAACGACGCGGTTCTCCAGCGAGGCTTCCATGTTCAGAAGTTTCTCGCGCTCGCCTGCCAGCATCTTGTCCACGGGAATGCCGGTCCAGCGCGACACGATCTGCGCAATGTTCTCGGCCGTCACCGCCTCATTGACCAAGGCCGAACTGTTCTTTTCGTCGATCTCGCGGATGCGCTTTTCCAGGCTGGGTATCTCGCCATAGGTGAGTTCGCCGGCGCGGGCGAAATCGCCGCGGCGCTGCGCGATCTCGACTTCCTGGCGCGCGGCATCGAGCCTTTCCTTCAGGCTCTGCACATCGGCGACGGATTTCTTTTCCTCGTGCCATTTGGCGGTGAGCGTCGCCGGAACGTCCTCCAACTCGCCCAATTCGTGTTCCAGCGTCGCCAGCCGATCCTTGGAGGCGCGTCATTTTCCTTCTTCAGGGCTTCGCGCTCGATCTTCATCTGCATGATGCGGCGGTCGAGCTCGTCCAGCGCTTCCGGCTTGGAATCCACCTGCATGCGCAGGCGTGATCGCCGCTTCGTCCATCAGGTCGATGGCCTTGTCGGGCAGGAAACGGTCGGTGATGTAGCGATTGGACAGCGTCGCCGCTGCCACGATCGCGGCATCGGTGATGCGCACGCCGTGATGGACTTCGTATTTTTCCTTCAGGCCGCGCAGGATCGAGATGGTGTCCTCGACCGTCGGCTCGTTGACGAAGACGGGCTGGAAACGCCGCGCCAGCGCGGCGTCCTTTTCGATATATTTGCGGTATTCGTCCAGTGTGGTGGCCCCCACACAGTGAAGTTCGCCGCGCGCCAAGGCCGGCTTCAACAGATTGGAGGCGTCCATCGCGCCTTCCGCCTTGCCCGCGCCCACCAGGGTGTGTAGCTCGTCGATGAAAAGAATGATCTTGCCGGCCGCGGCGGTCACTTCATTGAGGACAGCCTTGAGCCTCTCCTCGAATTCGCCGCGGAATTTCGCGCCTGCGATCAAGGCGCCCATGTCCAGCGCCATCAGCTTCTGGTCGCGGAGCAATTCCGGCACATCGCCATTGACGATGCGCAGCGCCAGGCCTTCGGCGATGGCGGTCTTGCCCACGCCAGGCTCGCCGATCAGCACGGGGTTGTTCTTGGTGCGGCGGGAAAGAACCTGGATGGTGCGGCGGATTTCCTCGTCGCGGCCGATCACGGGATCGAGCTTGCCGTTGCGCGCCGCCTCGGTGAGGTCGCGGGCATATTTCTTGAGCGCGTCATATGAATTCTCGGCCGTGGCGCTGTCGGCGCTGCGGCCTTGCCGAAGATCGGCGATGGCTTTGTTGAGGCCCTGGGGCGTGACGCCGGCATTTTTGAGGATGCGGCCGGTCTCGCCGGCCATGGCAAGCGACAGCAACAGATATTCGGCGGTGACGAAGAAATCGCCCGCCTTCTTGGCCGCCTGTTCGGCGGAATCCAACATGCGCGCGAGCTCACCTGAAAGATAAACCTGGCCGGAGCCGCCTTCGACTTTGGGCAACTTGGCCAGCGCCTGGTCATTCGCCTGTCGCACGGCGGCGTCGTTGCCGCCCGCGGCCGCGGATCAACCGCGCGGCCAAACCTTCTTCGTCGTCGAGAAGGACTTTGAGAAGATGCTCAGGGGTGAATTGCTGGTTGCCGGAACGAAGCGCCAAGCCTTGCGCCGACTGAATGAAACCGCGCGACCGCTCGGTGAATTTCTCGATATCCATACTGCCTGCCTCCCGCCTGCCCCGTCCGGGCGCAAGCCACGTCAAGATACGGCCTCTGGAGAGCGCCGTCCTAGGCAGATATGGGGGTCAGGAACCTGGGTCTCAAGGGATAACGCCCGAGGAAGTACGTCCTGGTCGAGACTTTCTTCCCCGCCCTAGCGGCAGCGTAGGGCGCGAACACGGAATTTGAGCAGCCGCGCGGCCGAGGGTTTATCCCGAGGAAGACAGATGGGGGTAAAGTTAGTTCGCTTCCGCGTCTTCGCCTTCTTCTTCGTCAGAACCGCCCTCGGTGAGAGAGAAGGACGGGGCGCTGCCCTGTTGCTGGGGCTGCGGCTGCTGGGGCTGGCCGTCGGGACCCGGCTGGCGATTGGCGTTCTGGGCGGCCTGCTGGGCTTGGTACTGGGCCAGTTGGGCCTGCTGGGCGGCCATGATGCGGTAGTAATGCTCCGCATGCTGAAGATAATTCTCGGCCATCACCCGGTCGCCGCCGGAATTGGCGTCGCGGGCGAGCTGGAGATATTTTTCATAGACGTGGCTGGCCGAACCGCAAATCTTGATCTCGGGTCCCGAGGAGTCGAATGTCCGGTTGGGGTTGAAACCACCACCGCCGCCGCCGCTACCACCGTTGTTATGGCCGCCGCCGCCATTGCTGTGTTGCGGCCTGCGGCCGCCTCTGCGTGAGCGCTTCATTAATCCCTTGCCTTTTTGAATACCGTTCACCCGCACGAGGGCACACCGGCCCGCTGGCGGTCCATCCTGTTCGCGTTTAAAATCCCCTGCCAGGCTTCACGCTTCAGTGAGCCTCCTTGCGGTCCCCCGTATCCTCGCGCCGCAAGGGGAATCTTCCGATCCCTACTGTTATAAAAGTAATAGCCAGGGCTTCTGTTTTCCAAGCCCTATTTTGGCGCTTTTTCAGGACCAAAACCCTGAGAATTCCGGCCAAATCGGGTGCGACACGGACGACCCCGAGGCCCCGGAACAGGGGTTCCACCCGTTTCGCCTGATCCTGACCCAGTTCCAAAAGGGCCAATCCGCCGTGCCTGAGCAGGCTGGGCAAGAGCCCTGCCAGGGCGCGATAGGCGTCGAGCCCGTCCGCCCCGCCATCCAGCGACGCGCGTGGCTCATAAAGGCGGACTTCGGGGTCGAGCGTGGCGATTTCGTCCGCCGCGATATAGGGCGGGTTGGAGAAAACCAGATCGAACGGGCCTGGCGCGTCGTTCCAGTCGGCGGCGATGATCTCGCCCCTCTTCGCCAAACCATGATGTTCGAGATTTGCCTTGGCATAGGTGAAGGCCTCGGCCGAACGCTCGAGACCGACGCCCCGCGCATTGGGAAATTCCTTCAGCGCCGCGACCAGCAAGACGCCCGAGCCGGTGCCGAGATCGGCAATACGCAAGGGATAATTGCGGTCCGGGACCAGAGAGAGCGCCGTTTCGATCAAAATCTCGGTATCGGGCCTGGGCACCAGCACGCCGGGACCAACCTTGAATTCCAAGCTCCAAAATTCGCGCTCTGCCCCGGATATAGGCCAAAGGCTCGCGCGCCGCGCGGCGCGCTACCCAGCCATGGAACTGTGCCGCCTCTTCTTCCGACGGCTGACGCGTGGCGGCGATGAGATCGTCCCGGGTAACGCCCATCGCATCGGCAAGAAGGATGCGCGCATCCAGACGGGCACCATCCACGCCGGCCACCGTCAAACGATGCGCCGCGTCATAGAGAAGATCGCGGATGCTCAAGCGTCTTCGGCCTCGAACGCGGCGAGGCGGTCGGCCTGGTCCTGCGCCACCAGGGCGTCAATCACTTCGGAGAGCTCGTCGCCGCTGATGATGCGGTCCAGCTTGTAGAGCGTGAGATTGATGCGGTGGTCGGTGACGCGGCCCTGCGGGAAGTTGTACGTGCGGATGCGCTCGCTGCGGTCGCCGGAACCCACCATGCTTTTGCGTTCCGCCGCCCGCGCGCCATCGACCCGCTGCCGCTCCATGTCATACAGCTTCGCTTTCAGCAGCTTCATGGCATGGGCTTTGTTCTTGTGCTGGGACTTCTCGGTCTGCTGCGCCACGGCGATGCCGGTCGGCAGGTGGGTGATGCGCACCGCGCTTTCGGTCTTGTTGACATGCTGGCCGCCAGCGCCCTGCGCGCGATAGACGTCGATGCGCAGATCCTTGTCGTTGATCACGATGTCCACGTCCTCGGCCTCCGGCAACACCGCCACGGTCGCCGCCGAAGTATGGATGCGGCCCTGCGCTTCCGTCACCGGCACGCGTTGCACGCGGTGCACGCCGCTTTCGAATTTGAGCTTGGCGTAGGCGCCCCGGCCGGTGATTTCCAACGTGGCATCCTTAATGCCGCCAAGATCGCTTTCGGTCATGTCCATGATCTCGGCGCGCCAGCCCTGGAGGCCGGCATAGCGCTGATACATGCCCAGCAGATCGGCCGCGAACAACGCGGCTTCGTCCCCGCCCGTGCCGGCGCGGATTTCCACAATGGCGGAAGAGGAATCGGCCGCATCTCTCGGCAGAAGCTGGATCTTCAGTTCACGATCCAGCGCCTCCAGCCGCTCCTTGAGTTCGGCGCGTTCCTGCTCGGCCAGCCCGCGCATTTCGCTGTCACTGGTTGGATCGGCGATCAAGGCGTCGGTGTCCTCGATCTGCTTCTGGGTGGAGCGATAGGCGCGCGCCGCCTCGATCACGGGCGTGAGCTCGGCATGCTCGCGGGAAAGTTTGACGAATTGGGAGCCGGAGGCGCCCGACGCCATCTCGCTTTCCAGCGCGGCATGACGGTCGAGCAGACGCTCCAGCTTGGCGGCAGGGATCATAGGGCCACGCTACTGCGCGGCTTCGAGCGGCTCTTTGGCGCCGTTGCGCTCGGCCTCGATTTCGGCGGCTTTCTTCTCGCAAAGCTCGACGATGTGATCCACCAGATTGGTGTTGTCGAGTCGATAGCTGGGCTTGCCGTTGAGATAGATCTGGCCATGGCCCTTGCCGGCGCCGCCGCCGGTGAAGCCCAGATCGGTCTCGCGCGCTTCGCCGGGGCCGTTGACCACGCAGCCAATGATGGAAAGCGACATCGGCGTGGAGATGTGCTTGAGCCGGTCTTCCAGCAGTTTCACCGTGTCGATCACATTGAAGCCCTGGCGCGCGCAGGATGGACAGGAAATGATGTTGACGCCGCGATGGCGCAGATTGAGCGACTTGAGGATGTCGAAACCCACCCGCACTTCTTCCACCGGATCGGCGGAAAGCGAGACGCGGATCGTGTCGCCGATGCCGCTCCACAGCAGCATGCCCATGCCGATGGAGGACTTGACGGTGCCGGAAATCATGCCGCCCGCTTCGGTGATGCCCAGATGGATGGGACAGTCAACGGCGTCAGCCAGCTGCTGATACGCGGCGACTGCCAGGAAGGGGTCGGACGCCTTCACCGAAATCTTGTATTCGCGAAAATCGAGGTCATCCAGAATTTTGGCGTGATTGAGCGCCGACTCCACCATCGCTTCGGGGCACGGCTCGCCATAGCGTTCCAACAGTTCGGGCTCCAGCGACCCGGCATTGACGCCGATGCGCATCGAGCAGCCATGATCCTTGGCCGCCTGCACCACGTCGCGCACGCGCTGAGCATTGCCGATATTGCCGGGATTGATACGCAGGCATGCCGCGCCGTTCACGGCGGCCTCGATGGCGCGCTTGTAGTGAAAATGGATATCGGCCACCACGGGGATCTTCGCGGCCGTCGTGATCGCCTTCATCGCCTTGGTGGCGTCCTCGTCCGGACAGGAGACGCGCACGATGTCGGCGCCGGCATCCTCGATCTGGCGGATCTGGTCGATGGTGGCGCGGGCGTCGCCAGTGATGGTGTTGGTCATGGTCTGCACCGAGATCGGCGCGTCGCCGCCCACGGGAACCTTGCCCACCATGATCTGGCGCGATTTGCGCCGGTGAATGTCGCGATAAGCGCGGATGCTCATGACCTGTCCTTAATGCGCGTTGAAGCGATCCACAAGAGATTGGGGATCCAGTGAAACCCGCCCGAGTATTTCCTGATTCTGTCCCACCCGACCCAAGACCTGCCCATCCAGATCCACTTCCACCGCGCCCGCATTGCTGGTGGCGAGATAAAGCCCCGGCAGATTGGGCACCATGTCAGAATCACCCGCCTTCAGATCGCGATTGAGATAAAGCGAACCGTCCTCGCCGCGCACGGTGATGCGGCCGTCGGATTTGGCCTTAAGGATCACGCGCGGATTGCGGTTCTGCTCGCCATAGACCGTGCCGCCAGACGCGCCGATGGTGGCCACGGCGTTATCCGCCGAAGCGGGTTTGGCCGCAATGGAAGGTTGAACGGGCAGCGACGACATGCTGGCGGAGGGCTGAACCGCAGGCGAGCCAGAAGGATTGACGCTGGCGGATTTTGCCGGCACGGCAGACGCGGCTTGTGACGGCGCCGGAGCCGCCTTGAGCGCCGCAGCTTTGGGCGCATTGAGCGACGGCGGCGGTGGCACCGCCACCTGGGTCGAACCGTTGGAAAAGAGATGCCAGGCGCCATAAATCAGTAGCAGCATGACAATGCCGGCAACAAAGCGCCAGCCTTTCGGCAGATGCCGCGATTCTTCATCCGGAATAGGCGCCACCGCGGTCGTATGCTCTTCGTGGCGGCCGGAAATTTCTTCCTTGAAGCGGTCGACCATCGCGGTCACATCCAGCCCCAGATAATTGGAATAGCTGCGCACAAACCCGATCGCGTAGGTCTTGCCGGGGAGACTCTCGATGCGGTCTTCTTCGACCGCTTCCAGATGCTCCTTGCGGATCTTGAGCGCCCGGGAAACGGTTGCAAGGTCCTCGCCCCGGCGCAGCCGCGCCGTGCGCAGATCCTGACCCACGGTTTCAAGCGGGGTTTCGCTGTCGCCCGAAATCTCGCGCAGGTGAATCCTGCGCCGGCCGCCCTCACCGTCCAGGCTTACTTGAGTCAGCTTTGTCATCTGGATATCTGGCCGGGAACTCGCATATTCCCGGGCTTCTATAGCGAAAATGCGAGCCTGACTATCCTACCGGAAATCCGTGGCGGGACAACCCAAGCCATGAAAAATGCCTGGAAAAGCTGGAAAAATCTCGAAAGTTTCCTGCTTCGTGGCAAATTTTCGTCCCTATTTGAGAAGAATGCCCCGCTCGGCGGCAAACGCGGAAAGCCTGGTACGCAGGGAATGGTCGGTGCGCCCGCACAGCCGGTCCACGAAAGCCGCCACTTCGCCCAGATTGAGGCTGCGAATCATCATCTTGATGGGCCCGATCTGGCCGGGCTGCATCGACAAGGTGCGAATGCCCAAGCCCAGAAGCGCCATCGCATCCAAGGTGCGGCCCGCCATTTCGCCACATAACGACAAATCGCCGGAATTTTCCGCGGCGCTCTGCACGATCAACCGGATCAAGGTAAGCGAGGCGGGATTGAGATTGTCATAACGGCGCGACACCCGCGGATTGGTGCGGTCTACCGCGAACGCGAGAGAGAGGAGATCATTGGAGCCGATTGAGACGAAATCGGCCGAGCGCATCAGCTGGGGCAGCATGAAAGCCAGCGCCGGCACTTCCAGCATGGCGCCCACCAGAACTTGCGTAGGCCGGGTGAGATGCATCAGCCGCGCACGCTCCAGCTCGCGATCGACCAGAGCGCGGGCGCGATTGAATTCGTCCACGTCGCTGATCATGGGAAGCAGGACGCGCAGCGTGCGTCCTGCCGACGCCATTATCAGCGCGCGCACCTGGTAGCGCAGCAGCGCAGGCCGGTCGAGCGCGATGCGGATGGCGCGCCATCCCAGTGCGGGATTCTCCTCCCGCTCCCACCGCGCGTAAGGCAAGACCTTATCGCCGCCCAGATCGAGGGTGCGGAACACCACCGGACAATCGCCCGCCGCATCCAGGATTTTGCGGTAGAAGGCGCATTGATCGGCCAACCGGGGCATGGTTTCGCCCAGCATGAATTGCAATTCGGTGCGGAACAGGCCGATGCCGTCGGCGCCCGACTCCTTCAGATGCGGCATGTCGAGCTCGAGCCCGGCATTCATCATCAGCTTGATGGCGACGCCGTCCTTGGTGACGGCGGGAAGGTCCCTCACCGCGGCGAAGCGGGCCTGCGCCTGGCGCCGGAGCGCGCGTTTTTCCTCGAAGGCGGCGACGATCTCGCCCAGCGGGCGCAAATGCACTTCCCCGGTTTCGCCGTCCACCACGATGGCATTGCCGGCCCGCGCGCTGTCGGCGATCCCTTCCAGCGAGGAGACCAAAGGCAATCCCATGGAGCGGGCAACGATGGCGACGTGCGAGGTCGAGGCGGCTTCTTCCAGCGCCAGACCCAGCAGCTTGTCGCGGCCATAATCCAGCAACTCGGCAGGTCCCATATTGCGGCCCACCAGGATGGCGCCGCGCGGAAGGTCCGATGTGCCGCCATCGCCGGTGAGATGCCGCAACAGCCGCCGCGCCAGATCGTCCAAGTCATGCGCGCGCTCCCGCAACAACGGATCGCCCAGCCGCTGTACCCGAAGGCGCATCTCGTCCTGCACGCGTTCGACCGCTGCTTCGGCAGTAAGGCCCGTTCGCACCGCGTCACGCATGCGCTGGCGCCAGCCCTGGTCGTAGGCAAAAAGGCGATAAGCCTCGATCACTTCGCGGCCCTCGCCGGTCAAATCGAGCTCCGACGATTCCAACATCTGGTCCACGCTCTCGCGTAGCGAGGCGATGGCCGCCTCCAATCGTTTCAATTCTTCGGCCGGATTGTCGGCGATCATGCGTTCGACTTTGACGCGCGGCTCGTGCAGCACGACATGGCCCACCGCCACGCCTTCCGAAAGACCTTCGCCGGCGAATTTGCGCGGCCGGTCGATGCGAAGCTCCGGCTCGTCCAGTTCGGCGACATTGAAGAAACCGCCCTGCGCCACGACTTCGGCCAGCACCATGGCCACCGTCTGAAGCGCCTCGACTTCTTCTTCGGCGTAGATCCGTTCGGCCCGGTTCTGCACCGTGAGCACGCCGAACACCTGGCCGCCGCGCACAATGGGCACGCCCAGGAAGGATTTGTATGGGTCTTCGCCCGTTTCCGGCCGGTAGGAGAAATGCGGGTCCGACGGCGCATCGGACAGATTGACCGCTTCGGCGCTCTCGGCCACCAGGCCTACCAGGCCTTCGCCTTCCCTCAACCGTGTATTGTGTACGGCCTCGCGGTTGAGGCCTTCGGTGGCAAACAGCTCCAGCATCTTGCCGGCGCGGCGCAGATAGATGGAGCAGACTTCCGCCACCATGTTGGAGGCGATCACCGCTACCAGCTTGTCCAGGCGCATCTGCGCGCTGGTCTGCTCCGCCATGATTTCGCGCAGGCGGCGCAGGAGCAGTCGGGGACCACCGGCGGAAGACATCAGTTCATTCCTAGCATGTCATGGCGGGGCCAAGACATGGGCATTCAGGCGCTGTCCAATTCATACGCGGAATGAAGCGCCCGCACCGCCAGCTCGACATATTCCTCGTCGATCAGGACACTCACCTTGATCTCGGAAGTGGAGATCACCTGGATGTTGATGCCCTTCTCCGACAGGGTGCGGAACATGGTCTTGGCCACGCCGGGATGGGCGCGCATGCCGATGCCGATGATGGAGACCTTGGCGACGTTGGAGTCATAGGTCACGTCGCGATAAGCGATCTCCTTGGCATGGGTCTCGATCGCCGCCAACGCGCGGGACAATTCGCCCCGGCTCACGGTGAAGGTGAGATCGGTCTCTTTGCCGTCCTCGGAGACATTCTGGACGATCATGTCCACATTGACGCCGCTGTCGGCCAGGGTGCCGAAGATGGTGGCGGCGACGCCGGGACGGTCCGGAATTTTGTGCAAGGTGATCTTTGCTTCGTCGCGGCTATAGGCAATGCCGGTGACCGGTTTCTTTTCCACGATGTCTTCCTCGTCGCAAAGCAATGTGCCGCCCAGATCGGGGGCGAAAGTGGAAAGCACCCGCGTCGGTACACGGTGCAGCATGGCGATCTCCACCGAACGGGTCTGGAGCACTTTGGCGCCCAAGGACGCCATCTCCAGCATCTCTTCATAACTGATCTTGTCCAGCCGGCGCGCCTTGGCCACGATCCGGGGATCGGTGGTGTAGACCCCGTCCACGTCGGTATAGATGTCGCACCGCGTCGCCTTGATGCCGGCGGCCACCGCGACCGCCGAAGTGTCCGAACCGCCGCGGCCCAAGGTGGAAATGCGCTTTCCCGGCGCCACGCCCTGGAAGCCGGCGACCACCGCCACCTCTCCCTTGGCCAGGCTTTCCGTCATCTCGCTGGCAGGCACGGCTTCGATTCGGGCCGCGCCATGGACGTCCGAGGTCTCGATCGGCACCTGCCAGCCCATCCAGGACCGCGCTTTCACGCCCATGGCGTTCAAGGTCACGGCCAGAAGGCCCGCCGTCACCTGTTCGCCTGCGGCGACGACCACGTCATATTCTCGCTGGTCGGGAATGGCAGGAGCGTTGCTGCCGGCGTCGAGGCGCGCAGCCTCGTTGGTCCAGGCCACCAGCTTGTTGGTCTCCCCCGCCATGGCCGAGACCACCACCACCACCTGGTTGCCGCGGTCGACCTCGCGCTTGACCAGGGATGCCACATGGCGAATGCGCGGCAGGTCGGCCACCGACGTGCCGCCAAATTTCATTGCAATTGTCGCCATTTGCTCCTGGACGCCGGTTTGCCCTGCCCTGTTGGGCGGCCTACATAGACGCGAGCGGCTGTTCTCTCAACCCTGAAACACGATGAATGCAACGTCCCTCAACCCGTCCGTCGACCCCGCCGAGGTGGCCAAATTCTCCCCGCCTGGCGGCGGAATGGTGGGACCCGGCGGGTAAGTTCGCGCCCCTGCACAAATTCAATCCGGTGCGGCTTTCCTTCATCCGTGAGCAGGCCTTGGAGCGGTTTCATCGGGATCGCCTCGCCCTGAAGCCGTTCGAAGGGCTCAACCTTCTCGATATCGGCTGCGGCGGCGGATTGCTGTCCGAGCCGATGGCGCGGCTGGGCTTTGCCGTCACCGGCGCCGATGCCTCCGAGCGCAACATCGGCACGGCCCGCACCCACGCCGCTCAAGCAGGCGTGACGGTGGATTACCGGGTCGCCACCGCCGAAAGCCTGGCGGATACTGGCGAGAACTTCGACGTCGTGCTCAACATGGAAGTGGTCGAGCATGTGGCCGACGTGAAAGCCTATCTGGCGGCCTGCGCCCGGCTGGTGAGACCGGGCGGGATCACCATCGTCGCCACCCTGAACAAGACCCTTAAATCGCTGCTTCTGGCCAAGGTGGCGGCGGAATATATGCTGAAATGGATGCCGCGGGGCACCCATGACTGGAACCGCTTTATCCCACCACAAGAACTTCAGAGAATCACTGGAAGAAGCAGGTCTAACCATTCTGAAAACACAGGGTATTTTCTTTGACGTGTTGACCTGGGACTGGCGCCTGTCCAGGGATGTGGACGTGAATTACATGGTGGTGGCGGCCCGCTGAAGGCCCGACGTCAATTCACGGTCTCCAGATCGGGCGGCAGGGGCGCCACGTCCACACCCTCGTCCGCGAGTTCGCGTGCTTCTTCCAGGGTGGTCTCGCCGTAAATGTGGCGGTCGTTCGTCTCGCCATAATGGATCTTGCGGGCTTCTTCGGCGAATTTCGGACCCACATATTCGGCGTTCTCGATCACGTATTTGCGCAGGCCCGTCATGAATTGCTGCATTTGCCGGGGATCGGGCGCGGAAGCGGCAGGGGGGCCTTCGCCGGTCGCTACCGCCGGCGCCATGATTGCTTTTTCCACCTTGCGGGTGTTGCAGGTCGGGCAAAGCAGCTTGCCTTCCCTCTCCTGCCAGTCGTAGGCGGCGCTGTCGCGAAACCAGCCCTCGAATTCGTGGCCGCTCTTGCAACGCAAATTGTAGACAATCACTGCCGTTCCCGCTCCAAACGGCCTGCCCCAGGCCTTTTACCAACATCATTATAGATTGCCGCCGGGCGCGGGCAAGACGGAGTCAGGACAAGGTAAATTCCCGGTCGTGGTTGAGGCTGGGCACTTTGGCCCGCGCTTCCGCCGACCATTGCGGATCGATATCCGCCGTCACAATCCCTGGCTCGGTCCCCGCTTCGGCCATGATCTCGCCCCAGGGACTGACGATGAGGCTATGACCGTAGGTACGCCGCCCATTGGCGTGAAGCCCGCCTTGCGCGGGCGCGATCATGAATGCGCCATTCTCGATCGCCCGTGCTCGAAGCAGCACATGCCAGTGTGCCTTGCCCGTGGTCTCGGTGAAGGCCGAGGGCGCGGTGAAGGCGAAAGCGCCCTTCTTTGCCAGGGCGCGGTAAAGCCTGGGAAAACGCATATCGTAGCAGACCGAAAGACCGATCCTGCCCCAAGGCGTCTCGGCCACCACGGCCTCTTCGCCGCCGGCCACGGTATTGGATTCCCGGTAGGTTTCGCCAGACGGCAGGTCCACGTCGAACAGATGGATCTTGCTGTAACGCGCGGCGATATTGCCGTCCGGCGAAAACAGGAAGGAGCGATTGGCGGTCTTGGTCTCACTGACCCTGATCGCCAGCGACCCGATCAAGAGCCAGACGCCAAGCTCCTTGGCCAGATCGCTGAACACCGGCAACGCCGGATCGTGCGCCTCGTCGAAACTCTGCGCCAGTTTGGCGCCGGCATCGGGCGCCATCAGGGTGGTGTTTTCCGGCGTGGCGATGAACTGCGCGCCATCCTTCGCCGCGGCGCGAATCCATTTCGCGGCGTCGCGGATATTGTCCCCGACATCGTCGCCGGAACAAAGCTGGACGCAGGCGGCGCGAAATGTGCTCAACGCAGGCGTTCCTGTATCTTGGCCAGGCCGGCCTTGGCGCAGGGTTCATCCTGGGCTCCCGACGGCGCCCCTGATACGGCGATGGCGCCGATGATCTCGGTGCCGATGCGGATGGGAATGCCGCCCTGGCGCGGCGGCCCCATAGCCGGATCGGCCATCAATTGCGCCGAGAAGGATGGATCGGTCTTGGCGCGCTCGGCCGCTTCGCCGCTGGTTATCTTGGTCTTGAGCGCGGTGATCGCCTTGCCCGAAGCAATCCGCTGGGTGATAGCGGCCGCGCCGTCGCCCGAGATCATGGCAATCGGCACGCCTTCGGAATCGATGGTCAAGGCGGTCACTTTCAAGCCCTGCGCCGCGCAGGTGGCGACCGCCGTCTGATCCGCTTCGACCGCCAGCGCGGTGGGCACGCCACGGGCACGCGGCGGCCTGGGCGCGCGTCCCTCTTCCATGGTCGGCGCCGGCAGGATGGTCTGGGCGACGGCAGGCGCGGCGAACAGAAACGTCGCGGCAGCAAGCATCAGCTTGGTCATCTGGAGCCCTCCATTTAGGCCCATTGTCGGAGCCAGCCAGGCCAAAGTCTAGGCCAGGAGCGGATCGAGTTTTCCCTCGCGCTCCAGCGCATAAAGCTCGTCGCAACCGCCGACATGGGTCTCGCCGACGAAGATTTGCGGCACGGTGCGGGCCCCGCCGGACTTGGCCAGCATGTCGTCCCGCGCCTTATCGTCCATCATCACATCCACTTCCTCGAAGGCGACGCCCTTCTTGCCCAGAAGCGATTTCGCGCGGGCGCAATAAGGACAGATGGGCGTGGTGTAGATCGTGACCTTCTTTGTCATGATTCCTTTATACAAAGCCTTCGGCGCCCTTCACAACGCGCGCCAGCGCCAGAATTTGCACTTTGGCCGCGCCCGCCTGTTTAAGGGCCTTGGCGCAGGCATCCACCGTGGCCCCGGTGGTCACCACATCATCCATCAGAAGAATGTCCCGCCCCGCCACCAGGTCAGGCTTAGGGACCGTGAACACGCCTCGGACATTCCGCCGCCTCGCCCCGGCGGACGGCATCGCGCCCTGGCTTTCGGTGGGCCGGGCGCGGATCAACGCCTGGACCGCGACCGTCTTGTTCGCCCTGCGGCCCAACGCACGGGCCAGTTCAGCGGCCTGGTTGTAGCGCCGGCGCCAGAGACGCGACGGATGAAGCGGCACCGGAACGATCAGGTCGCTTTCGTCGATCAAGCTGCTTCCCGTGCGCGCCAGCCAATGAGCAAAGCCAGGGACCAACTCAAGCCGGTCGGCGTGTTTGAGCGCCAGGATCGGTCCCCGGCCATGTTCGTCGTAGGCGATGATGGCCCGGGCGCGGTCATAGAATGGCGGATGCGCCAGGCAAGCGGCGCAACGCACGCCGGGGCCCGGGTCGATGGCGAACGGCAAGCCGCAGCAATCGCACATCGGTCCGTCCAAAAAAGTGATACGGCCCCAGCAGGAGGCGCAAAGTCCTTGGCCATGGCCCAAGGGCTCGCGGCAGGAGATGCAGAGCGGCGGAAACAGAAGGTCCGCCAGCGCGGTTCCCAAATTCGGCGTCATCGCCTCTAATCTAGCCGCCATGGCCAGCGAACGCCCGCCCCTTTTTGACGCCCGCGCCGCGCGCGCCGCCCGGGCGCGCGCCGCCCGTATCGCCGGAGATCGTTTCCTGGATGCGGCAGGGCTGGATGGATTGGTCGATCGCCTTTCCCCCGTGTCGAGGCGCTTCGGCCGTGGGCTTTGGCTGGGGCGCGATTTGCCCGATGTGCTGAAACCTTTCGCGCAAGGCTGGACCGAGGCAAATTTTGACGACGACGAGATCCTCCGCGCCGAGGGACCGTTCGACTTGGCGCTGAGCCTCTACTCCTTGCAGGCCGTCAACGATCTTCTGGGCGCGATGATACAGATCCGCCGGCTGCTGAACCCCGACGGGTTATTCCTGGCGGCCCTGTTTGGCGGCGCCACACTGAACGAATTGCGCCAAAGCTTCACCGCGGCCGAGAGTGAAATCCTGGGCGGCGCCGGCGCCCATGTTGCGCCTTTTGCCGATATCCGCGACCTCGGAGCGCTTCTGCAGCGGGCAGGCTTTGCCCTTCCGGTCGCCGACGCCGAACGCCTCACCGTGCGCTATTCGAGCCTGGCAACCCTGGTCCGGGATTTGCGCGCCCATGGACAAAGCAATGTGCTGGCGAACCGGCGAAAGAGTTTTCTGGGGCGGCGCGTCTTGGCGGCGCTAAATGCCCATTACGCGGCGCGCTTCGGCCAAGAGGGGAAATTGATCGCCACCTTCGAGACGCTTTTTGTCACGGGATGGACGCCGCATGAGAGCCAACAAAAATCGCTCAAGCCGGGCAGCGCCAAGGCGCGCCTCAGCGATGCCCTAGGCACCGTCGAACGCAAAGTCTAGTTGAAATGGACAGTACGGCTTGGTCGCGGCTCTCTTCCCCCCCGCATCGCGAAGCGATTGGCGGGGGAAGATGTCTTCCGAGCGCTTGTCGCGAGGACGACAGATAGGGGAAATCAAAAAGTGGCCCGCGATAGCGGGATAGCCTGAGCCCTGCATCACGGCAGCGCCGTGACGATGCGGACATAGAGATTCGCCATCTGGCTACCCAGATTGCCTAGGGCGGCGATGATGGCGAGGGAAATCAACGTGGCGATCAGGGCATATTCGATCGCGGTGGCGCCGAAATTGTCGGCGAGAAAATCCGTCAGAGCAGATCGCGCAACATGGGCAGCAGGGGCAAGTCGGCCGCCGGCATGGGAAACTCGGCCCGCCGGGCGATCAGATCGCGCGGCTTTACCCATTTGATGGCGGAATGTTCGCGCGGTTGCGGCGTTCCTTCCCAGCGTCGGCACAGATAAAGCGGCATCAGGAGATGAAAATTCTCGTAGCTGTGCGAGGCAAACGTGAACGGCGCCAGGCAGTCGGGTTTCACCGTGATGCCCAGTTCCTCGCGCAATTCGCGGACCAACGCCGCTTCCGGCGTCTCGCCTGCCTCGATCTTGCCGCCCGGAAATTCCCATAGTCCCGCCATCATTTTGCCCGGCGGCCGCTCGGCGATCAGCACCCGGCCGTCAGGATCGATAAGCGCCACCGCCACCACCAGCGTGACCGGTTTCGCGCCATCATGCGTCATGATGCGTGATCCAGGACTAATGCTGTCTTAAATCTCATGATAAAATGGTGGGCGAGCGGCGGTCGAAGCGCAAGCAATTCGTTTCAAAAACAAGGAGAATGACATGACGACGTTTGGAACCGCCGTTTGGCATGGCGGCCTCAAGGATGGCAAGGGCGCGATCTCCACCAAGAGCGGCGCGCTTGACAATTATCCTTACGGCTTCGCCAGCCGCTTTGAGAGCAAGCCCGGCACCAATCCCGAGGAATTGATCGGCGCCGCCCATGCCGGCTGTTTCACCATGGCACTGTCGCTGATCCTGGGCGAGGCCGGCTTCAAGGCCGACGAGATGAACACCAAGGCCGAGGTGACGCTGGAAAAACAGGGCGACGGCTTTGCCATCACCAAAGTCCACCTCACGCTCGCCGCCAAAATACCGGGATGCGACGAGGTCAAATTCGAGGAATTGGCGGGCAAAGCAAAAGCGGGCTGCCCCGTTTCCAAATTGCTCAAGGCCGAAATTACGCTCGACGCGAGTCTGGTTTAGGCGAACCTGACGCGACGATCCGGCCGATATCGGCCAAGACCGCTTGACCGCCGCATCGTCGCCGCGTCCGCCCATCGTATAGGCAGAGATGAGGATGGGTTTGCGTCCCGGTGGCGTGAGAATGGCGATGTCGTTGGTCGCGCCCTTGGCGGGATCGCTGCTGGGCCAGCGGCCGGTCTTGTCGCCCACGGCCCAATTGTTGGGCACGCTGGCGCGCAGCGTGGCCGTGCCGGTTGTGCTGGCGGCAGCCAGCCCGTCAGGCGCGCGCGGGACTTGGTTGAAAGAACATTTCCCAGCAAGACGCCTTTGAGATTGCCCAGCATCGCCGCCGGAGTGGTCGTGC
>CAVXUV010000003.1:0-47061 GCA_963765095.1 uncultured Alphaproteobacteria bacterium | reverse complement strand
TTCGGCGACCGCGCGATCTGGGACAAACTGATTCAGGCCATCGTTTCGGACGGAGGCGCGGCCAGGGCGCTGGGCGAAGTCGAGCGCAGCGACCGCACCATCCTGTCGCTCGGGCTGTCGCCCTTGCCCGACGGCGCGACGCTGGCCACCTTCACCGACGTCACCGACCGTTTCCGCATCGAAAGCGCGCTGCGCGACCGCAACGAGGCGCTGGAGGCGGCCGACCGGCTCAAATCCGATTTCATCAAGCATGTGTCCTATGAATTGCGCACGCCCCTTTCCACCATCATGGGCTTTGCCGAGCATCTGGCATCGGGCGTGCCCGGCGCGCTCAACCCGCGCCAGGCGGAATATCTGGAAGCCATCATCTCCGGCTCCAACACCCTCAAGGACCTGGTCAACGACATTCTCGACCTGGCGCTGGTGGAATCCGGCGCGCTGCAAGCTGGAATTGGAGCGGCTCGATCTCTACGGCCTCCTGGCCGATGTCGCCAACCATGCCGGCGGCTGGGCGGCCAAGTCGGAATTGACCCTGGAACTGGATTGCAAGCCGGGCGCGGGCGTGTTCATGGCCGACCAGCGGCGGATGCGCCAGATCGTCTATCAATCTTCTTTCCAACGCCTTCAAATTCACGCCCCGCGGCGGCGTGGTGCGGCTGTCGGGCCGCATGGTCGGAGACGATGTGCAGATCGCGATTTCGGACAATGGGCCCGGCATCCCCCCTGACGTGAAAGCCAATGTATTCGAACGCTTCTCGGCGCAGGGCCGTTCGGGGGCCGCATGGCGGGCGCGGGCCTGGGCCTCGCCCTGGTCAACCGCTTTGTCCAGCTGCATGACGGCTGGGTCGAGATCGAAAGCGACAATGGCACGTTGGTGCGCTGCCACATTCCCCGCCGCATCGCCGTCACCGAAGTGACGCGCGAAAAAGAGAAAAACCGCTTCGCCTATTGGTGAGATTTTTCCGCCAATGCTAAGGTTCAGGGGGCAAACGGGGAGCCAGCCATGAGCGGGGAACGCAAGAAAATTCCGGCGGAAGCGGTCGAACTTTACACGCGCTTTATTCATGGCGAGATCAGCCGCCGCGCCTTCGTCAACGGCGTCAAGCGTTTCGCCGTCGCCGGCCTGACCGCCAGCGGCGATCGTCGACGCCCTGATGCCCAACTACGCGCGCGGCGCAGCAGGTGCGCAAGGACGACGAGCGCATCAAGGCCAGCTATGAAACCGTGCCCTCGCCCGACGGCAACGGCTACATCCGGGGCTATTTCGTCCGGCCCTTCAGCGCCGACACCCGCGACGCGACCCCTGCGAAACTGCCCGGCATCATCATCATCCATGAGAACCGGGGCCTCAATCCGCATACGGAAGATGTCGCGCGGCGCTTCGCCCTGGAGAATTTCATGGCCTTCGCCCCGGACGGGCTGACATCGGTGGGCGGCTATCCGGGCGACGACTACAAAGGCGGCCAGCTGTTCGCCAAGATCGACAAGGCCAAGATGACCCAGGATTTCCTGGCCGCGGCGCGCTGGCTGAAGGCGCGCCCCGACTGCACCGGGAAAATCGGCGCCACCGGCTTCTGCTTCGGCGGCGGCATGGCCAACACCCTGGCGGTTCTGATGGGACCGGACCTGGCGGCGGCGGCGCCCTTTTATGGCGCCGGCGCCCAAGCCGGAAGACGTGGCCAAGATCAAGGCGGCCATCCTGATCAACCATGGCGCGCTGGACAAGCCGGCGGTGGACGGCTGGCCGGCCCAGGAAGCCGCGCTCAAGAAGATACAACATCCGCTATGAAGGCCATATCTGGCCCAATTCCGTGCATGGCTTCTTCAACGACGCCACGCCGGAACGCTACAACAAGGTCACGGCGCCAGCAGGCCTGGACCCGCACGATCGAGTGGTTCAACCAGTATGTGCGTAACGCGCCGGCCTGAACGTTACTGCGCCGCGGTCACGTACAGTTTCTTCTGGCCATAGACGACGAAGAGATGAAGCTGGCGCAGCACGTCCATGCCCAGCGTCAGATCGGGGAGACGCGCGTCGGTTGAACGCGCCCAGCTTCCCAGGACCATCTGGCTGTTCAGTTCGTGGGTCAGGCTGTTGGTCATGATCAGCGCGGGAACATTGTTCGCGGTGACGCCGCCGGCGAAGGAAATCTCGGAAAAGGTATGGCCATACACCGGCTGACCCTTTCCGTCCTTGAGGTCGCCTTCGGGTTTCATCTCCGGCGCATCGGCTTTGAGCCCCACCATCAATTCGGCGATGTCGCGGCGCATCACGGTGCGCGAAGAGCTTGTGTCGATCACGGCGTTGATCTGATGGCCCTGGACCGACACCGGCACGCTGCATCTTGCCGTCCGCCATGGTGATGGGGATGACCGCGACGGCGGAATGCGGCCAGAGCACCACCTGATTGGGGTCGGTGCATCTGTGTGGGCGAGAGATAGTTGATCTGCTTTCCGCCGAAATCCAGCTCGACATCATATTGCTTGAAGAAATCGCCGGTCAGCAGCCCGTCATAAGGTTCGGACTTTCCCATTTCCGCGTCGTTGGCGACCAAGAATATCAGATGCTGGCCGGTGGCGCGCCCGAGGGTGAAGGCGCCGATGCGAACCCGGGTCTCAGTGGCGCCACGGCCGATATTGTCCCGGACGTCATGAATGGAGACATTCCCCAACCCGCCATTGGTGAGCGCCGATAGATCGCCGCCGCTGCGGCTGCATGTTCGAGCCGTTATTTGCCCCGATATTTTCGTTCCCCTTGGTGTTTTCCGGCAGCCCCAATTGGGTGACCGCCGCTTGCGAGACTTCGGTGGGATTGGTGCCGATATCGAGCAGGAATTGCTTGGGCGTGCCATTGATCGCCACCGGCACCAGCATCAGGTTGGTGCCGGGCAGCGGCGTCATGTCCACCGTGTCCGCAGAGAGTCGGCAAGCTGCAAGTCTCCGCCGCGGCGGTTCCATGCCAGCCCACCAGCGCGATGAAAGCAGTCAATATTTTACTGCATATGATTTTATTGCGCTTGATTCTATTGCACATGCGAACCCCTCGCCCGCGACGGGCAATGCACTGCCTGTTCGAAAGAGATGTCAAGCAGGGCCTCTAGTGTTGCGAAGGCGGGATGTGCACGGTGAGACCGTCCAGTTCCGACGTCATCGCGCAACTGGCACGACAACCGGCTGTTGGCTTTGGGCTGCGATGCGCGAAATCCAGCATGGTCTCTTCCATCTCCGATTTGGGCGGAAGCTTGGCCAGCCAATCCGGCTCGACATAGACATGACAGGTGGCGCAGGCGCAGGCGCCGCCGCAATCGGCGTCGATGCCCGGCACCAGGGCGTCGCACGGCGCCTTCCATCACCGACCAGCCGGATTGGTACCTCCACCGTCTGTTCGGCGCCGTCCGTGCTCGAATGAATGTAATTTTGCGCCATCAGCCGAAGCTTCTTCATGGGAATGGCGGCGTCCGCCAGTCTTTCCGGCGCGAATTTTCGCGTTCGCCGCGATCAGTTTGCGCCCGACCAGATATTCCGGCGCGGCATTGACCGCTTCCACCGCCGCGACCGCGCCGTCGCGCAGATGGAAGACGGCGAATTTGCGGTCGGCCGGATCGCCCCGCACCACCAGCGCATCGCCGGGCCGCGCCAGCCCCGCGATCTGGAGTTTCAAGTCATACTGGTCCGACCAGAACCAGGGCACTTCGCTGTAGTCTTTGGGCCGTGCCCATCATCGCCAGCGCCGCATGCTTGGCCTGGTCGATGGCGTTCTGCACGCATTCGAGCCGGATCTCGACGCCTTCGCGGCCATACATGGCGGGTGCAATCGCCCGCCGCGAAGATGGCGGGGTCGCCGGTGCTGGCACGTGCCGATCCACCACGATGCCGTCACGGCAGGCCAGACCCGCTTCGCGCCGCCAGTTCGTCATTGGGCACGACGCCGATGCCCACCAGCAGCCAGGTCGGCGTCGATAGAGTGTGCCGCCGGCGCGCACCCGCTTCAACCTTGCCGTTCGCCTTCGAAGCGCTTCGACGCCGCGTGTCGCAATTTCAGGGTCACGCCCGCCTTGTGCGTGCTCGGCGGCGAAGAAATCCGACACCGGCTTGGACACGGCGCGCGCCATCAGCCGGTCCAGCGGCCTCGAACACCGTCACGTGCAGCCCGCGCTTGGCGCCCACCGCCGCCACTTCCAGGCCGATATAGCCGCCGCCGACGATGGCGATGCGTGCGCCCGCGCCGGAACGCGGCCTGCAAGCCCGTCCACATCGGCGATGTCACGCAGATAATGAATCCCCGGCAGATCCGCGCCGGGGCAGGTGCAGCTTGCGCACCCGCGTGCCGGTGGCGAGCAGCAGCTTGTCGTAAGCGAGCGTGCGCCCATCGCTCAGCGACCACGGTTCTGGCGGCGCGATCGATCGCCGTAGACGCGGGTGTTGAGGACGCAGCTCGCAGCCGCCTCGCGGTAGAATGCGTCGGCTTTCAGGAACAGCCGCTCGCGCGCGAAACTGCCCCAGCAGATAGGCCTTGGACAGAGGCGGGCGCTGATAGGGCGGATAGGCCTCGTCGCCCACCATGGTGAGTCGGCCCGGCGAAGCCCTTCGGCGCGCAGGCTCTGGACCGCCTGCACCGCGGCCTGGCCGGCGCCAATAATGACAAATTGTTCGGCCATGATTTTTCCGCGAAATCCGGGCGCGGGCTAGCATGACCGAGGCTCCAAGCAATAGGGCTTTCGCCAGCGGCGCGGCGCGGGCTAGAAAGCTCCATGGCGGACAGATTTCGCATGCGTGTGGCGCTGCCGGACCTGGCGGCGACGGCGAAGCTGGGCGCGCGCGATTGCGGCCCGGCTGCGCGCCAGGCGATGCGGTGGCTGCTGAGAGGCGACCTGGGCAGCGGCAAGACCACCTTGGCGCGCGCCATCCTGCGCGGCACTGGGTGTGACGCGAGAATGTGCCCAGCCCGACCTTCACTTTGGTGCAGGCCTATGAGACGCCACGCCTCAGGGTGAGCCATTACGATCTCTATCGCCTGAAACGCGAAAGCGAATTGGAGGAATTGGGTCTGGACGAAGCATTGGACCAGGGCGCCGCCTTGATCGAATGGCCGGAGCGGGCGGAGAGGCGCCTCCCCGCCGACGCGCTGATCGCGGCGTTGGATGCGGACACGGAACGCCGGGTCGTACTGGAAGGGCCGGCGCGCTGGAAAGTGTCTGGAACAGCGCCTATGTCTGATCCCCGCGCATTCCTGCAACAGGCGGGCTGGGGCGAAGCCGAGGTCGCACCGCTGCAAGGCGATGCCTCCACCCGCCGCTACGCCCGGCTGCGTCATGGCGCGCGCCTTGCCATGCTGATGGACCAGCCGCAGGGCGCCGAGACGCCCTGCGCCGCGCCGGACGCCAGCGAAGCCGACGCGCCGCGCCCTGGGCTACAACGCGGTGGCGCGGCTGGCGGGTGCCGATTGCCGACCGCTTTGTCAGCGGTGGCGCATTATCTGCGCAGCGCGCGGTCTGTCGGCGCCGGAAATTCTATGCCGCCGACCACGCCGCACGGCCTTCTGGTGCTTGAGGATCTGGGCGACGCGCTCTTCGCGGATGGCTGGTGAACGGCGCGACCGAGCGAAGCCCTTTACGGCGCGGCGGTGGAAGTCCTCGCGCAGGCTGCATGCCGAGCAAGCACCGGTCCCTAATTCCCGCGACCGGACGCGCTGCCGCTCTATGCCTATGACGAAATCGCGCTGATCGCCGAGACCGACCTGTTGCCGGAATGGTTCTTGCCACTGGCGCTGGGACGCCCGGCAACGCGAGAGCGAAATAAGCCGAGCATCGCGCGCTCTGGCAGGCGGCGCTGGACCGCCATTGCCGGAAGCCCGCGCGTCTTTGTGCACCGCGACTATCACGCCCAAAATCTGCTGTGGCTGCCGGAACGCGAGGGCCTTGGCCGGGTGGGCCTGATCGATTTCCAGGACGCGGTGGTGGGCAGCCGCGCCTATGACCTGATCTCGCTGGTCGAGGATGCGCGCCGCGACGTGCCCCGGATTGGCCCAAAGCGCCACCGCGCATTATCTGTCCGCGGCGAAACAGTTCGGCGTGGCGCTGGATGACGATCAATTCCGCGCCGAGATGGCGGTGATGGCGTAGCGCAACACCAAGATCGGGGGCATTTTCTCCCGTCTGTTCCTTCGCGACGGCAAGCGCCGTTATCTCGATTATCTGCCGCGGGTGTGGGGCTATCTGGAACAGGATTTGAGTTATCCTTTGCTCGCCAATCTTAGACATTGGTACGACCGCGTGCTGCCCACATCCAACCGCGCCATGCCCCAACAGGTCCGCGCATGATCCGCCGTGCCATGGTGATGGCGGCAGGCAAGGGCCTGGAACGGCCCTTGACCAATGACCGCCCCAAGCCGCTGGTCGAGGTGGCGGGCAAGACGCTGATCGATCACGCGCTCGATCGCCTGGTGGCGGCCAAGGTCGAGCTGGCGGTGATCAATCTTCATTACAAGAGCGAGATGCTCGCGCCCATCTGGCTAAGCGCCGCGACATCGAGATCCGTTATTCCTCGGAAGAAGAGACACTGCTCGATACAGGCGGCGGGGTGGTCAAAGCGCTGCCCCATTTCGAGACGAGCCTTTCTTCATCCTCAATTCGGATTCCATCTGGGTGGAAGGCTATAATTCCGCGCTCGACGCGATGAACCGGACCTGGGACGCGGCGCGCATGGATGGATTGCTTCTGCTGGCCTCGATGACGACGGCGCTGGGTTACGAAGGCTGGCGGGGCGATTTCCGCCTTTCGCCCACTGGGCATGTGAGCCGGGTGCCGGAGCGCATGGTCTCCGGTTTCGCCTATCCCGGCGTGCAGATCGCCCATCCCCGCCTGTTCGACGATCCGCCAGGGGAAATCTTCTCCACCAAATGCGATGTGGGATCGTGCTATCGCCAAGGATCGCCTGTACGGCATCCGGCTCGAAGGCGCATGGCTGCATGTGGGAAGCCCCCAGGCACGCAATGACGCCGAGGAATTCCTCGCCAAGCTGGAAGGTCTTGAGCGGCATCTTCACCATTCCCGCCTCGGCGCCGTTCGGCGAGACATTGGCGCGCGGTCTGATCGAACGGGCGGGTACCGGCGCCTTCGCGCTATCCGACGTCACCATCTATCTGCCTACCCGCCGCGCGGCGCGGAATTTCGGCGAGGCCTTCGCCCGGGTGTTGGGCGGCGCCGCGCTGTTGCCCGAATTCCGCGCCCTGGGCGACAGCGATGACGACGATCTGTTCGACCTGGTGCATGACGGTCTGGAATTGCCGCCCGCCATCCATCCCATCCGCCGGCAATTGCTGCTCGCCACGCTGATCCGGCAATGGGAGAAGGCGCGGGGCGAAGATGTAAGTTTTGCCCATGCCGCGGCGCTGGCGGAAAGTCTCGCCCAAGTGATGGACGATGCCGAGCGCCAGGGCGCGGACCTCACCCGCTTGGACGAGCTGGCGCCGCTGTCGCTGGCCGCGCATTGGGAAAATGTCGCGCGCTTTCTCACTTTGATCCGCGATCAATGGCCCGCGCTGCTCACCGCCGAAAAGGCGATCAATCCGGCCGCACGGCGCAACCGTTCGCTGGAATTGCTGGCCGAACGGCTGAAGACCCGCCCGCCCGGCGGCATGGTGATCGCAGCAGGTTCGACCGGCTCCATCCCCGCCACGGCGCGGCTGCTCACCACCATCGCAGGGCTGCCCAATGGCGCGCTGGTGCTGCCGGGTCTGGATCGTGGACTGGACGAGGAAAGCTGGCGCGCGCTCGATCCCGGCCACCCGCAATATGGCTTGAAGCAATTGCTGGATGCGGCGGGTGAAATCCGTGCGGCAGTAAAAGATTGGCACGGCGCCTCCAGCAACCGCGCGCGCGAAAAATGTCTCAGCGAATGTTTGCGCCCTGCTCCCACCACCGATCATTGGCGCGCGTTGGCGGACATGCATGATAGCGACATCGCCGAAGGCTTGAATGGCATTCAACTTATCGCCGCCGCCGATCCAGCCGAAGAAGCGCTGGTGATCGCGCTGGCCTTGCGCGAGACCCTAGAGCATGACGGCCGCACCGCCGCGCTGGTGACCCCGGACCGCGATCTGGCGCGGCGGGTGGCGGCGGAGCTTTCGCGCTGGGAGATCGCGATCGACGATTCTGCCGGCCGTCCCCTGGCGCACACCAGCGCGGGCGCGTTCTTTTGTTTGTTGGCCGAAGCGGCGGAGACGCAATTCGCCCCCGTGCCGCTTCTGGCATTGCTCAAGCATCCCTTCGCCAGCCTGGGCGAGGACCAGGCTGCGTTCCGCGCCATGGCGCGCGCGCTGGATCGCTTTGCCTTGCGCGGTCCCCGTCCCGATCCGGGGCTGGATGGCATCGCCCGGGGCATTGTCCGAGCGGCGACCGAGGCGCGCAACAAGGATGACCGCGCCGCGTGCGCCCATCTCGCAGCGTGGTGGAGCAAAGTGGCGGTGGGGTTGGCGCCATTGGAGGACATCTTCGCGACAGAAGAAAGCAAGCTCGACGCGTTGATTGTTGCTCACCTGAATGCGGCGCAGGCGCTGTCCTGCAAGGACGAGCGCGATTGTCCCATCTGGCGCGACGAGGATGGCGAAGCCGCCGCGCTTTTCTTTGATGAATTCCGAAAGGGCGCGGAAGGCCTGCCGCCGCTCGATCCTCATGCCTATCCCCCCTTGCTGCGCGCGCTCGCGATGAAGGTGCCGGTGCGCCCCCGCTTCAACCGCCATCGCGCCATCGCCATCCTGGGGCCGCTGGAAGCGCGGTTGCAAAGTTTCGATCTCGTCATCCTGGGCGGTTTGAATGAAGGAAGCTGGCCGGGCGCGGCGTCCGCCGATCCCTGGTTCTCGCGCCCCATGCGCGAAAAACTGGGGCTCGAACAGCCCGAGCGCGGCATCGGCCTGGCAGCGCATGATTTCGCCACACTGGCGGCCGGCCGCGAAGTGCTGCTCACCCGCGCCGCCAAGGTCGAGGGCGCGCCCACCATCGCGTCGCGCTGGCTGCAGCGCATGTTGCAATTGAGCGCGGGATTGGGTCTGGCAGTCGCGGAAGGACCGCATGCCGAACGGGCGCGCCTGTTGAGCCAGGTGCAGGCCTTGACCCGCCCCGCCCCCCATGCCCCGGCCGCCGACCGAGGCGCGGCCGCGCAAACTGTCCGTCACCGAGATCGAAACCTGGCTGCGCGATCCTTACGCCATCTATGCCAAGCATGTGCTGAAGCTTAGACCGTGGGAAATGCTCGATGCGCCCATCGGTCCGCTGGAACGGGGCCAGGCGCTGCACAAAGCGCTTGAACTCTATAAGCGCCGCTTCCCTGCACCGCCCGATGACGCCGTGGCGCAGTTGATGGCGGTCGCTGATCAGGTGTTCGAGGAATTGGCCATCCCCAAAGCGATGCTGGCAGTGTGGCGGCCGCGGTTTGAATGCGCGGCGCACTGGTTTGCCGGATTCGAGCGCGAGCGCGCGAGCGACACCGCGCAAACGGCGCTGGAAATTCGCGGCGAGCGGAAACTCGATGCGCCCGCTGGCGCCTTCACCTTGAGCGGCATCGCCGACCGCATCGACATTCTTCGGAACGGCCATGCCGCCATCCTCGATTACAAAAGCGGCAAGCCGCCCACCAATCCCCAGGTGAAGGAGCTGCTCGCCCCGCAATTGCCGTTGGAAGGGGCCATCCTCGCGGCCGGCGGCTTTCCCGAACTGGGCGCGCGCGAAAGTGACGAGCTTCTGTATCTTCACATCTCCGGCCGGGGCGAAGGCGGCAAGGCGCAGCCGATCCAAGACGCGGCCGTGCTGATCGAAAAAGCCTGGACGCAATTGACCCAGCGCGTGGCGCGCTTCGACGATCCCACCACGCCTTACCCCTCGCGGGTGCGGCCCTTCAGTGTGGACAGCGAAGGCGATTACGACCATCTGGCGCGGGTGCGCGCCTGGGCGATCCTGGAAAAGGAGGAGGAATGAGCGAAGCCTCCACTTTCGCCTCCGACCCGCATCTCTCGGCCTGGGTGGCGGCCAATGCCGGCGCGGGCAAGACCTATACCCTGGCCAATCGCGTGGCGCGGCTGTTGCTGGCTGATGCGCGGCCCGAGAAAATCCTTTGTCTGACCTTCACCAAGGCGGCGGCGGCGGAAATGCAGCACCGCCTGTTCAAGCAACTGGGCGAATGGGCGATGCTGCCGGACGACGTGTTGGCGGCCAAGATCCGTGAGATCGGCGCCCTGCCCGACGATTTGCGGAAAGCGCGCCGCCTGTTCGCCAAGGCGCTGGAGACCCCAGGCGGCTTGAAGGTCCTAACGCTCCATGCCTTCTGCCAGTTGGTGCTCACCCGTTTTCCCATTGAGGCGGGCGTGACACCGGGCTTCGATGTGCTGGACGATGCCGCCGCGCGCGCCCTGATCGGCGAGGCGCGGCAGAAAGTCCTGGAGCGCGCCGGCCAGGGCGACGCCAAGCTGGCGGACGCCGTCGCCTATCTCGCCACCGAGAAAGGCGAGGCCCGCCTTAATGACACGCTGGCGGCGGCGTTGGGCAATGACCGGCGCAAGATGGACCGTTTCTTCGAGAGCCTGTCTGGCCGGGATTTCGAAGCGGCGGTGTGGCAGGCGCATGGCATCGCCCGCGACTGGGACGAGACGGCGGAATTCTGCGCCGTGCTGCGCGTGGAGACCGAACAACTCAAAGCCCTGCGCGACTGGCTTGCACGGGGCAACAGAATGATGTCAGAGGCGCCGCGGCGCTGGGGCAATTTATCGCTCTGTCCAACAACGGCTTCGGATATTTGCAACGCTGGTTCCTGAAGATCGACGGAAGCGAGCGAAAACAACTTGTGTCCAAACCGCTAGAGCGAGCGCGGCCTGATCTTTCGTCTTACCTGATGGAGTTGCAGGAACGTTTCCTGGCGGTGGAGGATCAGCGCCGCGCCGCCCGCGCCGCCCGCCTCACCAATGCTTCGCTCACTTTGATCGCCGCCGTGCGCCGCGACTACGCCAGGGCCAAGGCGCGCCAGGGCGTGCTGGATTACGATGATCTGATCGTCAAGACCCTGGCGCTTCTCGAGCGGGGCGATGCCGCGCAATGGGTGCTCTACAAGCTCGACAACGGCATCGACCATATCCTGATCGACGAGGCCCAGGACACCAGCCCCGAACAATGGAAGATCGTGCGCAAGCTGGCCGAGGAATTCTTCGCCGGCGAAGGCCGCGCGCGCGGCATACGCACCATCTTCGCCGTGGGCGACGAGAAGCAATCCATTTTCAGCTTCCAGGGCGCCGATCCCGCCCAGTTCGACATCAACCGCCATCATTTCGAACGGCTGGCGGCCGAGGCCGATCAGGCGTTCGTGGACCAGCCGCTGGTGACGTCGCGCCGTTCAGCCCCGGAAATTCTTTCCTTCGTGGATCGCGTCTTCGCCGATGAAGCGGCGCGGGCGGGACTCACCTCGCGCGGCCAGGAGATCGAACATCTGGCCCATCGCGCCGAGGCCAAAGGCGGGATCGAATTCTGGGCCGCCTTGAAACCGCCGCCCGACAGCGAATGTGGATCCCTACCTGCCGGTGGATGCGCCCGAACCAGACGGGCCGGTGGTGATCCTGGCCAAGCGCGTCGCCGGCCAGATCCGCGCATGGCTGGACGCATCGGAAATGTTGCCGGGGCATGCCAGGCCGATCGCGCCCGAGCGATATCATGATCCTGCTGCCGCGCCGCGAACCCTTCGGCGGCGAAGTCATTCGGCAATTGAAGCTCCATCGGATTCCCGTGGCGGGTGCGGACCGCATCGTCTTGACCGAGCAGATCGCGGTGATGGATTTGATGGCGCTGGGGCGCTTCGTCTTGCAGCGGGACGACGACCTCGCTCTGGCGTCGCTTCTGCGCTCTCCCCTCTGCGGCCTGAGCGAAGAAGAACTGTTCACGCTTTGCCACAAGCGCAAAGGCACGGTGTGGCAGGCCCTGGGCGAGCGTCGCGACGAACTCACTTTTGCCGGGGTGCATATCTTCCTCAGCGAGATGCTCGGCCGCGCCGACTACGCCCCCCCGTTCGAGTTCTACAGCCATGCCCTGGTGGCGCGAGGCAAGAAGCGGGACCTGATCGCGCGGCTGGGCCCGGAGTCCCAGGACGCGATCGAGGAATTCCTTTCCCTGGCGCTGGCCTATGAGCGGAGCGCGACACCGTCGCTCGAAGGTTTTCTCGACTGGGTGGGGCGCGGCAACACCGAAGTGAAGCGCGACATGGAACGGGGCCGCAACGAAGTGCGGGTGATGACGGTGCATGGGGCCAAGGGGCTGGAGGCTGATATCGTGATCCTGCCCGACACCACCACCCTGCCCGATCCGCCGTCGCGCAAGGGCCATCTGCTGTATCAGGACGACGGCGTGCTCTTTCCCCTGGCCGCGCCGGAAGCGCCGCAAGTGGTCGCGTCGGCCAAACAGGCCGAGCAGGATGAGATGCTGCGCGAGCATCGCCGTCTTTTGTATGTGGCGCTCACCCGGGCCCGCGAGCGGCTGTATGTCTGCGGCTTCGAGAACAAGCGGGGCACCCGCGCGGGCTCCTGGTACCACTGGACCAGGAGCGCGGCGGAGGCGCTGGGCCGTCCCCTGATCCGCCACGGCGGCGACGCGCATGCCTTCGGCCATGTCGAGAACGTGAAAGGCGTGGCCGCGCCCGTCGCTGTGGCCGCCACGGCCAAGCTCCCAGCTTGGATGACGCGGCCCGCGCCGCCCGAACACGTGTTGCCGCGGCTGATCCGTCCCTCCGATGCGATGCCGGAACAGACGCCCTTCTCGCCTTCGCGCGGCGGCATCGATCCGTTCAAGCGCGGCAATGTGGTGCACGCGCTGCTCTCGCGCCTGCCCGAAGTGGCGCAAGAGGCGCGCAAGGGACTGGCGTTCCGCTATGCCGTTGCCCAGGGTTTCAGCGAAGGCGATGCCGCCGCGCTGGCGGAAGAAACACTCCGTATACTGAACGATCCCGAGTTCGCGCCCGCCTTCTCTCCCACCAGCCGGGCTGAGGTTGCGTTCCTGGCCAACCTGCCGGAACTGGGAACCGGAGCCCAAGTGAATGGCCGGGTGGACCGGCTGGCGGTGACGGATACGGACGTCCTGATCCTGGATTTCAAGACCAACCGCCCGCCGCCCACGCGCGAGGAAGATGTGAGCCCGCTCTATCTGGCCCAGATGGCGCTTTACCGCGCCGCGGCAGCCCGCATTTTCCCCGGTAGGCGAATCGTCTGCGGCCTGGTCTGGACCGGCGGGCCGTTCCTGATGCGGCTGTCGGAACCCCTGCTGGACGCGCAATTGGGCCAAATGAGGCGGCGTCTTGACCCGGAGGAGGGTGATTCCTAGATATTGTGGCGGAGCGACGCCCAGGAAACGTGGGAGCCCGCATGGCGGGCGAGCGGTTTTCCGTCCGGGCGCGCGACCAACGAGTCTTTAGGACGCTGCTCATGCCCTGAAAGTTTCGGACGCTTCGTTCCAGGCCGATGTCCTGGATGCCAAGAAGCCGGTTCTGGTGGATTTCTGGGCGGAGTGGTGCGGCCCCTGCCGCATGATCGCGCCGGCGCTGGACGAACTGGCGGCCGAGCTGGGCGACAAAGTGACCATCGCCAAGATCAATATCGACGAGAATCCCCACGTTCCCACCAAATATGGCGTGCGCGGCATTCCTACCATGATGATCTTCTCCGGTGGGCAAGTCGCTGCCACCAAAGTGGGCGCACTGCCCAAATCCAAGATCAAGGAATGGATCGAGTCTTCGATCCAGGCTTAATTTCAACGTGGCGTTGCCGTGACCTGGATGCCCGGTTTCGCGGGCATGACATTACGCACGCGTCTGCTTTGACGCCCCTTGAAACCGCCGATAGCATCCCCCTGGGCAATAGGGATGGGGATTTTCATGCGGCGTTTTCTGGTACTCGGCTTGGCCGGGTTTCTGCTTTCGGGTTCGGCGCTGGCGCAGCCTTCGAGTGATGCTGGCCTCGTCACCAAATTCGATGCCGCGATCAATCCCCACGACCTGGATGGCTGGCTGAAGATCCTGGCGTCTGAGCCCAACCAGGTCGGTTCGCCGCACGACAAGATCAACGCCGACTGGATTCTGCAGCAATTCAAGGATTTCGGCTGGGACGCGCATATCGAGCAATATGACGTTCTCTATCCCACGCCGGTCAGCGAAGCGCTGGAGATGCCCAACTACCAGGGCAAGAAATGGACCGCGACCTTGCAAGAGCGGCCGCTGCCCGGCGACACCAGCTCAACCGCCAAGGATTATGCGCTTCCCGCCTATCTTGCCTTCCAGGGCGACGGCGATGTCACCGCACCCCTGGTCTATGTGAATTACGGCAATATCGAGGATTACAAGCGCCTCGAGCAATTCGGCATCTCGGTCAAGGGCAAGATCGTGATCAGCCGCTATGGCGAAGGCTGGCGCGGCCTGAAAGTGAAGCTGGCCCAGGACCACGGCGCGGTGGGCGCGCTGATCTATTCCGATCCCGCCGATGACGGCTATTCGGTGGACGCGGTCTATCCCAACGGCTCGATGCGCCCGTCCCAGGGCATTCAGCGCGGCTCGGTTGCCGACATGACCATCTATCCCGGCGATCCGCTCACGCCCGGCATCGCCGCCAACCGGGGCCAAGCGGCTGACGCGCGCGACTTCGCCCAGCCTGATGAAGATTCCCGCGCTGCCGATTTCCTATGGCGACGCGCAGGTGCTGCTGGGCGCGATGGATGGCGTGGTGGCGCCGGGCAATTGGCGCGGCCATCTGGGCATCACCTATCGGGTGACGGGAACGTCCCGGTGCATCTGGCGGTGAAGTCGGAATGGGGCCTCAAGCCTATTTATGACGTGGTCGCCACCCTCAAGGGCGCGCAATATCCCGACCAATGGGTGATCCGCGGCAACCATCATGACGGCTGGGTGGAAGGCGCCAGCGATCCGCTTTCCGGCCAGGTCGCGCTGCTGTCCGAGGCCAAGGCGCTGGGCCAGCTGGTCAAGGGCGGCTGGAAGCCCAAGCGCACCATCGTTTACACCAGCTGGGACGCGGAAGAGCCCATGCTGCTGGGCTCGACCGAATGGGCCGAGGATCATGGCCCCGAACTGCAGAAGAAAGCCGTGCTCTACATCAACAGCGACGGCAATGGCCGCGGCATCCTCAATGTCGGCGGCAGCGAAGACCTTGAGAAATTCGTCAGCGACACGCTGAAAGGCGTGGTCGATCCCGAGACCAAGGCGATGGTGGAGGCGCGCAGCCGCGCCCGCCTGCGCATGTCGGGCATGACCGGCGACGATCATGCCAAGGCGATGGCCAAGCAGGCAGCGGACCACGCGAAGAACATGCCGCTGGAACCGTTGGGCTCGGGCTCGGACTATTCCGCCTATCCTGCAGCATCTGGGGCTGGAGACGCTGGACTATCGGCTATGGCGGCGAAGGCCGTTCCACGCGGGGTCTATCACTCGCGCTACGACACCTATGAGCATCACAGCCGCTTCGTCGATCCCGGCTTCGTCTATGACGCCATGCTGGCCAAGACGGTGGGACGCGCGGTGATCGCCGCGGCCGACACCGACATGCCGATCCAGCAGGCGCGGCGATTTCTCCGACGCCATCGCCCAATATGTGACGGAAGTGAAGAAGCTGGCCGACAATCGGCGCGAGGCGGCGGAAAACCAGAAAAAGGCGCTGGCCGACAATGCCTACATCCTGGCGGACGATCCCACCAAGCCGCACGCCAATCCCACCGTGCTGAAAGACGTGCCCAAGTTCGATTTCGCCGCGCTCGACCAGGCGGCATCGAAGCTCAAGGCCAGTGCCAAGTCGTATGACGACGCGGCGGGCGGCGCGCATCTGTCGGCGGACAATCTCGCCAAATTGCAGGGCCTAATGCAGACCATCGACCAGACCTTGCTGGTGGACCAGGGCCTGCCGGGACGCAGCTGGTACAAGAATTTGATTTATGCGCCCGGCCGCTTCACCGGCTATGGCGCCAAGACCTTACCGGGCGTGCGCGAAGCGATCGAGGAAGAACGCTGGGCCGATGTGAACAAATACATTGCGCTCACCGCCAATGCCCTCAACGCCTATAGCGCGCGGCTGGACCAGGCGACGGCGGTGATGAAGAGGTAGCCGTCCGCCCAAACTCCTCACCCTGAGCTTGTCGAAGGGTGAGGATGGAAGGTCTATCAGCGCGCTCCTCATGCTTCGACAGGCTCAGCATGAGGAGTTCGGTTAGCCGTTCTCTGCGAGGACTTTCCCCGCCAAATACAGCGATCCGCAGATGAGAATGCGCGGCGGAGGTTCCTTGGGATGGGCGCGCGCCCAGGCGCCCACTTGCAGGATGGCGTCTTCCAGATCTTCCGAAGGTGCCGCGTCCAATCCCGCTTCGCGCGCGGCATCGTATAAAGCGCCAGCGCCCAGGCTGGCGGCCTCGCCCGGGATCGACACCGTCACCACATGGCGCGCCAGCCCCTTGAACGCTGACAGGTATCCCACCGCGTCCTTGGTCTTGAGCATGCCGCAGATCAGGTAAAGGGGACGGTCCACTTTCTCATCCAGGTCAGCGATGGCACGGCTGACCGCGGCGGCGCCATGGGGATTGTGCCCGCCATCCAGCCAGATCTCGAAATCGTTGGGCGCGTCGGCAATCAACGGGCCGTGGGTGATACGCTGCAAGCGCCCCGGCCAATCCACCGTGCGCAAGCCCCGCTCCACAGCGGCGTCGCGGCCCCAATCCAGCGGCTTGCCGTCCAACATCGCATGGCGCAATCCGGCAATGGCGACGCCCGCATTATCGATCTGATACCGCCCGACCAAGCGCGGCATGGGCAGATCGAGCAGGCCCATTTCGTCCTCATAGACCATGCGGCCATGTTCCTGCCGGGCGAAAAAATCCTGGCCGAAGACGAAGGCCGGGGCGCTGAGGCTGTCGGCCCGGCGCAAAATCACTTCGCGGGCGATCTCATCCTGCGGCCCCACCACCACGGGAATGCCGGGCTTGATGATGCCCGCCTTCTCGCCCGCGATGGCGGCGATGTCGTTGCCCAGGAATTCCACATGATCCAGCCCCACCGGCTGGATGATGGTCATCGCGGGCCGGGGGATCACATTGGTGGCGTCGAACTTGCCGCCCAAGCCCACTTCCAGCACCACCGCGTCGGCGGGATGGCGCGAAAAGGCCAGGAACATCGCCGCCGCGGTGATCTCGAAGAAGGTGATGGGTTCGCTGCTGTTGACGCGCTCCACTTCTTCCAGGGTGGCGCACAGCTCGTCTTCCGAGATCAATTCGCCGGCGATGCGGATGCGCTCATGAAAGCGCACTAGATGGGGCGAGATGTGGGTGTGCACCTTCAGGCCCTGCGCCTCCAGCATGGCGCGGGAAAAAGCGCAGGCCGAACCCTTGCCGTTGGTGCCCGCGACATGGATCACGGGCGGCAATTTCAAATGCGGATTGCCCAGCGCCGCCAGCAAGCCGAAGAATACGGTCCAGCGCCAGGTCGATCTTCTTGGGATGCAGCGCCAGGAGCCGATCCAGAATGGCGGAGCTCGGCGGATAGTCGGTCAATGCGCCCAAAGAACTAGGCAATGGCCCGGCCATCGCCGTTGGCGGTGCGCAGCGTGGGCTTCGGCTTGTTCATGATCAGATGCAGCACGCGCGACAGCGTGGCGCGCATTTCGCTGCGCGGCGTCACCATGTCCAGCATGCCGTGGTCGAGAAGATATTCCGCGCGCTGGAAGCCGTCGGGCAGCTTCTCGCGGATGGTCTGGGCGATCACCCGCGCCCCGGCGAAGCCAATCTGCGCGCCGGGTTCGGCGATATGGATATCGCCCAGCATGGCATAAGACGCCGAGACGCCGCCGAAGGTGGGATCGGTGAACACCACCACATAAGGCAGGCCCGCTTCCTTCAGCATCTGCACCGCGATGGTGGTGCGGGGCATCTGCATCAGGGACAGCATGCTTTCCTGCATCCGCGCGCCGCCCGAGGCGACGTAAAGAATAAAGCCGCGCTTTTCCGCCACCGCCGCTTCCACCGCCTGGACGAAGGCCTCGCCCACCGCCATGCCCAGCGAGCCGCCTAGGAAATCAAAGGGCTGCACCGCGACCAGCACCGGCAGGCCATCCAATGTGCCACGCGCAGCCGTGAGGGCTTCGGCGCGTCCGGTCTTGCCCTTGGCGGCCTTCATCTCGTCGGCATAGCGTTTTTCGCCCTTGAAATGGAGCGGATCCTGCGTCACGCGCGGCGGCGGCAATTCGCGCCAGGAATTGGCGTCGAAAGTATAGGCGAACCGCTCGGCCGGGCCGATGCGCATGTGATGGCCGCATTTGGGGCAGACATAGAAATTGGCGATCAGGTCGCGGTGGAAGATCATCTCGCCGCAGGCCGAGCATTTGCGCCAAAGATTCTCGGGCGTGTCGCGGCCGCGTCTTGGCGATCAGATTCTTGATCTTGGGCCGGACGTAATTGGTGATCCAGTTCATGCGCCCACTCTAACACCCGCCGCGGCATGGGTGGAATCGGCAAGAGCTCGGCAAAGTTCCTTGACTTCCGCCACGATCTTGTCCTTGCCCGCGCCCTCGCCGATCACTGTCACAATCGCCGAACCCACCACCGCGGCATCGGCCATGCGGGCGATCTGCGCCGCCTGGGCGGGCGTCTTGATGCCGAAACCCACGGCGATGGGGAGATCGGTGGCCTTGCGGATGCGGGTGAGCGCCGCTTTCACGTCGGCCTCGGAGAAACTCTTGGTCCCGGTGACGCCGGAAATCGAGACATAATAAAGAAAGCCACTGGCGCCGTTCAGCACCTTATCCAGGCGCGCCTCGTGTGTGGTGGGCGTGACCAGGCGGATCACGTCGATGCCGGCGGCCTTGGCAGGCGTCAACAGCACCGCATCTTCTTCCGGCGGCAGATCGACGATGATCAGGCCATCCACACCCGCCGCGGCGACTTCTTTCACGAACCTGTCCACGCCCATGGCATGGAGGGGATTGAAATAGCCCATCAGCAAGATGGGCGTCTTGGTGTCGCGTTTGCGAAAGTCGCGCACCATCTCCAGGGTGCGGGCCATGGTGGCGCCTGCCTTCAAGGCACGTTGGCTGGAAGCCTGCACCGCGGGGCCGTCGGCCATGGGATCGCTGAACGGCATGCCCAGCTCGATCAAATCGGCCCCCGCGCCGGGCAGTGCATTCAAGATCGCCAATGAGGTTTCGAAATCCGGATCGCCCGCGGTGATGAAAGGCACAAAGGCGGCGCGGCCCCCCGCCTTCAATTCGGCGAAGCGCTGGGCGATGCGGCTCATATTTTTTCTCCCAGCGCCTCGGCAACCGAGAACACATCCTTGTCGCCGCGACCCGACAGGCAGACCGCGATGATCTGGTCCTTGGGCATGGCGGGCGCGATTTTGGCGACATGCGCCAGGGCATGGGCGGATTCCAGCGCCGGGATGATGCCTTCCAGCTTGGAGAGAAGCCGGAAGGCGTCCAGCGCTTCCTGGTCGGTGGCGGAAAAATACTGCACCCGGCCGATATCCTTCAGCCAGGCATGTTCCGGTCCCACGCCGGGATAGTCGAGGCCCGCGGAAATCGAATGCGCCTCCGTCACCTGGCCTTCCTTGTCCTGCAGCAGGTAGGCGCGCGAGCCATGCAGCACGCCGGGCGAACCTTTGGAGATGGTGGCGGCATGGCGGGGCGTGTCCACACCCTCACCCGCGGCTTCGACGCCATGGATCGCCACCTCGGCATCGTCAAGGAACGGATGAAACATGCCGATGGCGTTGGAGCCGCCACCCACGCAGGCCGTCACCAGATCGGGCAGCTTGCCTTCCTGTTCCAGCATCTGGGCGCGGGTTTCGTTGCCGATCACGGTCTGGAAATCGCGCACGATGGAGGGATAGGGATGCGGCCCTACCACCGAACCGATGATGTAGAAGGTGTCGTCCACATGGGCGACCCAATCCCGCAAGGCTTCGTTGGTGGCGTCCTTCAAGGTGCGCGAGCCCGACGTCACTGTGCGTACTTCGGTGCCCAGCAACCGCATGCGGAAGACATTGGGTTTCTGGCGCTCGGTGTCCACCTCGCCCATATAGACCACGCACGGCAGGCCGAAGCGCGCCGCTACCGTGGCGGTGGCCACGCCGTGCGAACCCGCGCCGGTCTCGGCGATGATGCGGGTCTTTCCCATGCGCCGCGCCAAAAGGATCTGGCCCAGGCAATTGTTGATCTTGTGCGCGCCGGTGTGATTGAGGTCTTCGCGCTTGAGATAAATCTTCGCGCCGCCGAAATGCTCGGTCAGGCGCGGGGCGAAATAAAGCGGGCTCTCGCGGCCGGCATAATGCACCAGAAGATCGTCCAGTTCCTTTTGGAAGGACGGGTCCTTCCTGGCCGCCTCGTACGCCTTCTCCAGATCGAGCAGCAGCGGCATCAAGGTTTCGGCGACATAGCGGCCGCCATAGGCGCCGAAATGACCTTCCGCATCCGGTCCGCCGCGCAAGGAATTGGCCAAAGAACCAGAAGGCAAATTCATGCGCCCACCTTCTGCTTGGCGGCGGCCACGAATTCGGCGATGCGGGCGTCGCTTTTGACACCGGGCGCGCTTTCCACGCCGGAGGAGACGTCCACCCGCTCCGCCCCGCTCACTTCGATCGCCCGGGTGACATTCTCTGGATTGAGACCACCCGCGAGAAACCAGGGACGGCGAAATTTCTCTTCCTTCAGCATCCGCCAATCGAAGGCGGCGCCATGGCCGCCGGGACGGGTGGCGTCCTGGGCGGGTGCGGCGTCGAACAGAAACATCTCGCTGATCTTTTCATAGACGGCGGCCCGGGCCAGATCGGCGGGTTCGGTCACAGCCAGAGCCTTGATCGCGGGAATGGAGAAGCGGCTCACGATCTCGGCCACGCGCTGAGGCGTCTCCCTGCCGTGCAACTGGAAAAAATCGGGCTTGATGCGCGCGGCGATGGCGGCGAGCTGCGCATCGCCCTCATCCACCACCAGCGCCACCAGCTTGAGCCGGCCCCGCATGCGCGCGGCCAAGGGCGCGGCCTGCTCCAGCGAAAGATGGCGCGGGCTTTTGGCGAAGAATACCAGCCCGCCGAATTCGGCGCGCACGCGCACGGCGGCGTCGGCGGCGGCCTCCGAATTGATCCCGCAAATTTTGACCTGGACCTGCATGGGATGGGGCTTATGGTCCCCTCAAACCTCAAAATCAAGCAAGAGGGAACAGAGGTCTTAAGCCTCGGAAAGCGCAAGGCTTTGGGTGATCTCACGGGCTGCCTGGGCTGGGTCGGGCGCACCCGTGATCGGCCGGCCGATTACCAGAATGCTGGCGCCCAGATCGAGTGCCTCTTTCGGTCCCATCACCCGTTGCTGGTCGCCCACTGCCGCGCCTTTGGGACGGATGCCCGGCACCACCAGAAGAAAATCCGGCCCCATGCTCCGGCGCAACAGCGCGATCTCATGTGCCGAGCACACCACCCCCGCCAGCCCGCAATCGCGCGTCAAGGTGGCAAGCCGCAAGACCTGATCCTGCGCCGGGCCGCGCTGGCCCACCGCATCGAGATCGGCGTCGGACAGGCTGGTGAGCACGGTGACAGCGATCACTTTGGTTTTGGGATGGACGCCGTGAGCGGCTTCGCGTGCCGCCTTCAACATCGCTTCGCCGCCCGCGGCATGAACATTCAGGATGTCCACGCCCAACGCCGCCGCCGCGCGCACCGCGCCCGCCACGGTATTGGGAATGTCGTGGAATTTGAGGTCCAGGAAGATCGGCAGGCCCAGATCCTTGAAAGCGCGCACGCCCTCAGGACCATGAGCGGAAAAGAACTCCAGACCCAGCTTCACGCCGCCGACATGCGGCTTGAGCCGCGCGGCCAATGATTTGGCGTGGTCCAGATCGGTTGTATCAAGAGCGGCGAAGACGGGATTCACGCCTTCGGGTTACCGCCATTCAGCCGTTCGCGCAATTCCTTGCCCGTGCGGAAGAAAGGCGCGCGTTTCTCGCCCACCGACACCGGTTCGCCGGTGCGGGGATTGCGGCCCATGCGCGACGGCCTCACCTTGACCGAGAAAGCGCCGAAACCCCGCAATTCCACGCGGTGGCCCGCCGCCAAAGCCTTGGTGATATTGTCCAATACGGTCGTGACGATCCGTTCCACGTCGCGGTGGTACAGATGCGGATAACGCGCGGTAAGCCGCGCCACTAGTTCCGATTTGATCATCCCAGCCCCTACGGGACATTGACCCAGATGGGTAACGCCATCCAGCGGCATTAAATTGTCAGAGGGTTCGGGCGGCGTCAACGGGAACCATCTGAAAATTCAGGCTTTTTCGGGCGCGGTCTTAACCTTATGGGAGGGTCTCCGGGCCCTTTCGTCCGGCCTTCCCCCTCCAAAGGACCCCCGCTAGGGTGGGCCCCTGCCGACACCGGAGGGGCCATGGAGCACGATCCCGCACTGGACGCGCACGAACATGCCGAGCATGCCGAAGAGGCCGCCCATGCACGCGACCCCTTTATTTCCAAGGTTTCCATCACCATCGCGGTGCTGGCGGTGCTGGCCGCCGGAGCGGGAAGTCTGGAGACGATCGAGAATGGCCGCGCCATCACCGATCATCGCAAGCCGTCCTGGCCCAGGACAAGGCCACCGACTCTTGGAACGAGTACCAGGCCGACAGCCTGAAGCGGCATATGTACGACATCGCCGCCGAGAACGGGCTCGCCCACTTCCGCAAGGACAGCCAGGACGAGCGCGGCGCGCAGGATAAGGCCCGCGCCAAGGCCGACGACGCGGAAAAGGAGCGTGACCTCCATCTCCAGGCCAGCGCCCGGCATGAGGAACGGCATCATTGGCTGACCGGGGCCGCCACCCTGGTCGAAATCGGCATCGCCCTTTCCACCGTGGCGATCATCACGCGGCGCAGGCCCTTTTGGTTTACCGCCATGGGGCTGGGTGTCGTTGGAATCGTGTTGTTCGGGACGGCCTATCTGGCCTGAGAGCCGGAATGCCAAAAGTGCGGGTCTGAAACACCAAGACCTTTATTATATTGGCAGCAGAAACGAGGTGGCGCGTGCAATCCCATCTGTCCTTTCGCGATCTGTTGCTGGCGCTGGCGGTGGTGTTCGTCTGGGGCATCAATTTCGCCGTCATCCGCATCGGCCTGGATGCGCTGCCACCGCTGCTGTTCGCGTCGCTGCGCTTCACCTTTGTGCTGCTGCCGATGGTGTTCTTTTTGCCGAAGCCCAAAGTGAGTTGGTCGAATCTGGCGGTCTATGGCCTGGCGATCGGGCTGGGCCAGTTCGGGCTTTTGTTCATCGCCATGAACGGCATGATCTCGCCCGGGCTCGCCTCGCTGGTAATCCAGATGCAGGTCTTCTTCACCATCGCCTTCTCGATGGTGCGCACCGGCGAACGCCTCAAGCCCTATCAATTGGGCGCCTTGGCGCTCGCCATCGCCGGGATGGGCGTAATCGTGGCCCATAACGGGAAAGGTGCCACCATTTTGGGCCTGGCGCTGACCTTGGCCGCGGCGGCGAGCTGGGCCTTGGCCAACCAAGCCTCCAAGGAAGCGGGCAAGGTGAACGCGCTGGCCTATGTCGTCTGGGCCAGCATGTTCTCGCTGCCGCCGCTTTATCTTCTGTCGCTGTGGCGCGAAGGCTGGCCCGCCATCGTCGTGGGCCTTTCCCATGCGGGTTGGGGCACCTGGGCGGTGATCCTTTACCAGAGCGTGGGCAACACGATGTTCGGTTATGGCGTCTGGGCATGGCTGTTGGCACGTTATCCCGCCGCCACGGTGTCGCCGCTGTCGTTGCTGGTGCCCGTGTTCGGCTTTGCCGCTTCCGCCTTAATCCTGGGCGAGCCGCTGCAGGGCTGGAAGATCGGCGCCGGCGTGCTGGTGTTGGCGGGCCTGGCGGTTAATTTGTTCTGGGGCCGGCGGGTGAACAGGCTTGCGCCCGTCGCGCAACAAGCCCGGTAACACGCAAAGCGATCAGACCGCGAACCTGCCCCGCATGACTTCCACCACATAGCCGCCCACGCGCACCTTGGTCGCCTTGCCGTTCGCCATGCCGGCGCGGACATAAAGAATGCTGGGCCGGTTGACGAAGCGGCCCTGACGGACGGCGATCCGTTCGTCGGGCTTGCGGATGCCGTTCTGGATCAGGAAGGCGGCGGCGCAACCCACCGCGCTGCCGGTGGCGGGGTCCTCGCTGGTGGCGCCCAACAGGCGGCTTTCGATCTCGGGCTCGCCGGTCACGACGTAATAGATGCCGCCGCGAAAGACGGCGCGCTGCTCGGGCGGCAATTGGTGACCCAGGGTGAGCTTGGCCAAGGAGGACACGCTTTTGAGCGGCACGATCAGGAAATTCGATCCGGTGGAGACCATCTGCGGCGCATACCGGGTGTCGATCTCGTCCACGCCGAAACCCAGCGCATCGGCCAGCATTTTGGGGTCGGCTTTGGCGCCGAAGACAGGTTCGTTCTGCGTCATCTCAACGAACATGCCGTCGGAACGCCGCTCCAGGGTGATGGGGATGGGTCCCACTTGTTCTTCCAGCACCAGCGAGGTCTTGCCGGGCCTGGTCATCGCCATCACGAATGCGGTGCCCAGGCTGGGGTGACCAGCGAACGGCAATTCGTTCTGCTGCCCGAAGATGCGCACTTTGGCGTCGCCGCCGGCGGTGGCGGGCAGGACGAAGGTGGTCTCGGAGTGATTGAGTTCGCGGGCGATATTCTGCATCTGCAGATCGCTCAAACCGGCGGCATCGGGAAAGCAGGCCAGCGGATTACCCTCCAGCGGGGTCTGGGTGAAGACATCGACCTGGATGAAGTCAAAGCCGCGCGTGGTTTGCGCTTTGGCGGGCAAAGCCGCCGCCGCCGCGACGCCAGCCGCGCCTGCCAAAAAATGCCTGCGTTTCATGATGGTCCCCGGTGACGCCCCGGGGGACACTATATCAGTCTTTCCGTCCTGGCACCCGGAAGACGACATAACGGATATGGCCGTGCGGCTTGAGCCATTGCGGCGTGCCGGCGGGAATCTGCACGATGTCGTTGGCGTGGAGTTCGACGGTCTTGGTGTCGCCGCTGAGGCCGGCGCCGCGAAATTCACCTTCCGAGATCATGTGGCTGCCGCTGATGTCGCCGCCATAGACCAGGGTGGCGTCGCCATCCAGCACCACCACATTGTCGATGCCTTCCAGATGCAGCTCGGCGTCGGAGGTCTTGTCGCGGTTGAAAACAAAGCCGCGAAAACGTTCGGCCTGCACCGCGGGTATGGGATCGGCGGGATCGGTGGCCTGACTGGCGCCGCCCGGCAGATAGACCAGATCGGCGGCGAAGACGGGCGCGGCCAGCAACGACACGGCAGCGGCAGCGAGCAATGACAACGGCCAATTACGCATGGAAACCCCTGTAAAAACTGTATCCTAGCGTACGAAATATTTTGGTCATGCAAAAGGGCGCGATGGTCTGAACCGCCGCGCCCTTGCTGCAAATCTTGCGATGGCTAGCGCCGCGCCTTCTTGGCTTTGCGCTTGGCCTTGCGGGCCACTTTCTTGGCGACCTTCTTCACCTTGCCGGCCACTTTCTTCGCGGCCTTCTTCACCTTGGCAGTCTTCGAAGCCTTGCGCTTGGCCTTGCGGCGCTTGGCGGGCTTCGCCGCCGGGGGCTCGCCGGTGAACAGGCGGGTCACCGCATCTTCCAATTCATTGACCCGTTGGGCCAACACGCTCTTCTTTTTCGCAGCCATAAATGCTCCTCGGTTGAAATCCACACAAACCATGATTCTGGAGCCAAACAAACGAAGGAGTGAATTGGTTCCCTTAATCGCATCATGCCCAGGCTTTCTTCCCCCGCCCTCGCGACAGCGTAGGGCGCGAACACGGGCTTTAAGTCACGCGCACAGCTCTGGCCGGTTCATGCCGCATGGCAGAGCCATTGGCGGGGAAGATGTCCGCCTGCAGGCCTGCCCAGCGCGCAGGCGAAAGCCGGAGCGCCAGGCCAAAGTTGGCGGACAGTTGGGGGAAAGAAAAAGGCGCGCGAGAGACTCGCGCGCCCGTTCCTTTGGTCCGATGACGAAGGAATTATTCCTCGTCGTCGTCCTTCTTGGCGGTCTTCTTCTTCAGCGCCGCGCCCAGGATGTCGCCCAGGGATGCGCCGGAATCCGACGAACCGAACTGCGCCACCGCTTCCTTCTCTTCCGAGATTTCGCGGGCCTTGATCGAAAGCGAGACCTTGCGCGAGGCCTTGTCCACCGAGGTCACCATGGCATCGATCTTGTCGCCCTTGCCGAAACGCTCGGGGCGCTGATCGTTGCGGTCCCGCGCCAGATCGGCGCGGCGGATGAAGCTCTTGACGCCGTCGGCGAGGGAAACCTCGATGCCGCCGTCATTGACTTCCGTAACCGTGGCGGTGACCACCTGGTTCTTGCGGAGCGCGCCGCCACCCTGGCCCGCCTTTTCCATCGGATCGGCGTCGAGCTGCTTGATGCCCAGCGAGACGCGTTCCTTCTCGACATCGATGTCCAGCACCTTGGCCTTGACCATCTGGCCCTTTTCATAGGCCTTGATCGCTTCCTCGCCCGGCTTGGACCAGGAGAGGTCGGAGAGATGCACCATGCCGTCGATGTCGCTGTCGAGGCCGACAAAGAGACCGAACTCGGTGATGGACTTGACCTCGCCCTCGATCGTGCTGCCCACCGGATGGCGGGTGGTGAAGCCGGTCCAGGGATTTTCCTGGGTCTGCTTCAGGCCGAGGCTGATGCGGCGCTTGTTGGAATCCACTTCCAGCACCTGCACGTCCACTTCGGTGCCCGGCGCCACCAGCTTGGAGGGCGCCAGATTCTTCTTCACCCAGGACATTTCGCTGACATGGACCAGGCCTTCCACGCCCGGCTCCAGCTCCACGAAGGCGCCATAGTCGGTGACGTTGGTGACCTTGCCCTTGAACTGCACGCCCACGGGATATTTGACGGCGACGCCTTCCCAGGGATCGGTCTGGAGCTGCTTCATGCCCAGGCTGATGCGCTGGGTGTCGTGATTGATCTTGATGATCTGCACGGTGACGGTCTGGCCCACCGACAGGACCTCGGTGGGATGGCTGACGCGGCGCCAGGCGATGTCGGTGACATGCAGCAACCCGTCCACGCCGCCCAGATCGACGAAGGCGCCGTAGTCGGTGATGTTCTTGACCACGCCTTCGACCACCTGCTTTTCCTGCAAGGAGGCGACCAGCGAGGTGCGCTCCTCGGCGCGGCGCTCTTCCAGCACGGCGCGGCGCGAGACCACGATATTGCCGCGGCGGCGGTCCATCTTGAGGATCTGGAACAGCTGGGCCTGGTTCATCAGCGGGCCCACATCGCGGGTGGGACGCACATCGACCTGGCTGCCGGGCAGGAACGCCACGGCGCCGTCGAGGTCCACGGTGAAGCCGCCCTTGACGCGGCCGAAGATCACGCCGGTGACGCGGGTCTGTTCGTTGAAGGCGCGCTCCAGCTTGATCCAGCTTTCCTCGCGGCGGGCCTTGTCGCGCGACAGCACGGCTTCGCCCAGGGCGTTCTCGACGCGCTCGAGATAGACTTCGACTTCATCGCCCACCTGCACATTGGCGGGAATGCCCGGCATGGCGAATTCCTTCAGCGGCACGCGGCCTTCGGTCTTGAGGCCCACATCCACCATGGCGAAATCATTCTCGATGGCGACAATGGTCCCCTTGATCACGGCCCCTTCCTGGGGGCTCTGGGTCTGGAAGCTCTGTTCGAGCATGGCCGCGAAATCGTCGCGGGTGGGGGAGGAAAGCGAATCCGGGTGATGAATTCTGGTCTGGGCTGCGGCGCGTGCCATTCAATGATCCTTGCACAAAGTGTCATGCCGAATGGCGCGGAGCCATTGGACTTCCCATGCGGGTGCATGGGCGCGGGTTGTTGGAAGAAGTAAGCGGATGGCCCGAAAGCCGCCGGGCCTCCTTAGCCCCTGTGGCGGTCCTTGAGCGCGCCCTCGACCTTTGGAGAAACCAGGGCCAGGGCAGCCGCGAACGCGGCGTCTATACCCAAATCGGAGGTGTCGAGCAAGTCGGCGTCCGGGGCCTGCTTCAGGGGGGAAATAGGCGCGGGATTTGTCGGCCGCGTCGCGGGCATTGAGTTCGGCCAAAAGGCCCTTTTCATCGCGCTCGATCCCCATGCTGCGCAATTCCAGCCAGCGGCGGCGGGCGCGGAGTTCCGGACGGGCATCGACATAGAGTTTGGCCGTGGCTTCGGGGCAGATGACGGTGCCGATATCGCGCCCGTCCATCACCGCGCCCGGGCTGCCGCCCGGAGGATGGATAAGAAAGCTGCGCTGGAAATCGAACAGCGCTTCGCGCACGGCGGGAATGGCGGCGACATGGGAAGCCGCCTGCCCCACCACATCGGTGCGGATGGCGGGATCGCCCGCCCGCTGACAGATCGAGGGCCTGCGCGCCTTTGACCGCGTCGGCTTCAGCCTGGGATCGCCTTCGGCTTCCAGCACGGCTAGGGCGGTGAGCCGATAGAGCGCGCCGGAATCCAGATGGGCGAAACCGAAATGCGCCGCCAGCTTCTTGGCCAAGGTGCCCTTGCCGCTGGCCGCGGTGCCGTCCACGGCGATGACGATGGAATTGGTCATGGAGTAATCCCCCTCCCCCAAGCCATCGCACGCGATGGCTTGCCCCCTCCCACGAGGGGCGGGGGAAGGTTTTCGCATCGGCAATTCAGCAAGCAAGTGATCATTGGAAACGCGATCTCAAAATTCGGATTCCGTTGTACCCCCTCCCCCTGCGGGAGGGGGCGAAGGGATGGGCGTGTCACGGCCATCCCTTTGGGGGAGGGGTTCGCGGAGCACGAGCTCAATTCCATTCAGAATGGACGGAAGGTCCGTCATCACTTGATCCGCCCAAAAACGCAGGATGCGAAAATCATGGCGTTCGAGCCATACCGTGCGGCGCAGATCACGGACGATCTGTTCTGCTTCGCCATGCTGGCTGCCATCAACCTCGACCACCAGCCGCGCGGGAAGACAAACGAAATCGGCAAAATACGGACCTAACGGAACTTGGCGACGGAAGCGCAGGCCGTTGATCTGTTTGCGCCGGAGTGCGTGCCAGAGCTTTTGTTCGGCGTCCGATACATGAGCGCGAAGTTGGCGAGAGATGGCGGTCTGCCCCCTCCCCCAATTCATCGCCTGCGCGGCAGGTGATGAATTGCTCCCTCCCCCATGGGGAGGGGGTAAAGATTGGCGCGGACGTTTGCGGTAGCTGGGCATCACGTAAACACCGCGCCCAGGCTGCGCATCAGGTCCTGATATGTAGGAAAGCTCGTGGCGATCATGGCGGTGTCGTCCACCGTGACAGGTTCGTCGGACGCCAAGCCCAAAGTGAGAAACGCCATGGCGATGCGGTGATCCATGTGGGTCGCCACCCTACCGCCGCCTTTGACCTTGCCACGCCCAAGTACGATCAGCCCGTCGGGCGTTTCGGTGAAAGCAACGCCATTGGCGTCCAGCCCCCGGGCGATAGCCGAGAGCCGGTCGCTTTCCTTCACCCGCAATTCCTCCAACCCGTGCATCACGGTATCGCCTTCAGCGAAGGACGCCGCCACCGCCAAGATGGGATACTCGTCGATCATCGAAGGCGCGCGCGCCGCCGGCACGGGCACGCCCTTGAGGGCGGAGTGGCGGACGATGAGATCGCCGATCTCCTCGCCGCCGCTGGTGCGCCGATTTGCGACGCGGATATCGGCGCCCATCTCGATCAGCGTTTCGATCAAGCCGGTGCGGCGGGGATTGAGCAGGATGGCGGGCAGCGAGATCTCCGATCCCGGCACGATCAGGGCCGCCACCAGCGGAAAGGCGGCGGACGACGGATCGCGCGGCACTTCGATGGCGCAGGCTTTCAGCGCCGTCTTGCCGGTGACGCGCATTTCCTCGCCGCCGTCTTTCATGGGCACGACAGCGATCTGGGCCCCGAAGCCCTGCAGCATCTTTTCGGTATGGTCGCGGGTCAGCGCCTTCTGGCGGATCCGGCTTTCGCCTTTGGCATTCAGCGCCGCCAGCAGCAGCGCCGATTTCACCTGGGCGGAGGCCACGGCCACGTCATAGCTGATCGCCTTGGCGTCGGCCGCGCCCGTCAAGGTCACGCGGCATCAGCGCCTTGGGACCCTGCGCCTGATAGCCGTCGCCGAATCTGGGTCAAGCGGATCCAGCACCCGCGCCATGGGCCGCGACCGCAAAGAGGCGTCGCCGGTGAAGGTGACGGTCATCGGCGGGGTCGCCACCGCGCCCATCATCAAGCGCGAGCCGGTGCCCGAATTGCCGAAATCCAGCGCCGCATGGGGCGCTTTCCAGCCCCCCAAACCCACGCCGTTCACCCGCCATAACCCTTCATTATCGCGGGCGACCATGGCGCCCAGCGCCTGAACCGCGCCCGCGGTATTCAGCACGTCCTCGGACTCCAACAGCCCCGAAATCCGGCTTTCGCCCTCGGCCATGGCCCCCAGGATCAGGGCCCGCTGGGAGATGGATTTGTCGCCGGGAACCCAGGCGGTGCCCTTGAGGGGCGCGCTCTTATGGGCGCGAAGCGGCTGGGTTTTTTGGGGTTCGGGGGTGGTAGGCATGGAAGGCTTCGATTGACCTTTACAAGCGGGGCCGAACCGTGGCAAACGCGCCCCTCCAAACACTCTTCTTCATGGGAACAAGAACCTTGGTCAAGGCGGATCTTGGAACGAAACGGGCCTGCCCCAGTTGCGCAGCGCGTTTCTACGATCTGACGAAGCGGCCGATTGAATGTCCCAAATGCGGCTTCTCGTTCGAGCCCGAGGCGCTTTACAAGCAGCGCCGCGGCCGGCAGCCCGACGTGGTCGCGCCCGTGGGCGGCGCAGGAGACCGAGGACGAGGAGTCCGAGGACGAGAATGAAGAGGCCGAAGCCGAGGCCGAAGAGGAAGAAGAAAAGGTCGAGGAGGCGCCGCTGATCGTGGCCGCCACCGGCGAGGAAGAAGAAGACGAAACCGCCGAGGAAGAAGAAGCCGAAGCGGAATCGGGCATGAGCGTGGTCGAGGGCGATGAAGAAGTCGCCATCGAGGACATCGAAGTCGAGGACGAGACGAGGACGAGGAAGGCGACGACCTTCTGGCCGAAGTCGAAGACGAAGAAGACGATGTCGCCGGCATCATCGATCCCGGCATCACCAAGGACGAAGCTTAAGTTTACCCGCCGCCCTGCACCAGACGGGCGGCCGAGATGGGGCCATAGCTCAGCTGGGAGAGCGCCTGCATGGCATGCAGGAGGTCAGCGGTTCGATCCCGCTTGGCTCCACCATTCCCGCCTCCGAAATCTCACAGAACCGACCGCGCAAGCGGAATGGCGGAGCCAAGCCTCCCTCGCGGCTGCCGCTCGCTAAGAAAAGCCAGGCGCGCCCGAGCATGGCGACCGCGCCGCGCGAGACAGTAGTTCTACTTACATTCCGCAGCCGCTATTGAAAAACGGCTTCAGATTGGCCATATCCTGATTTCGTTAGCGCAGACTTGCAGTAGGGGCGTAATCGGCACCACCGACGCTCTTTGGTAGCGTTCGGAGGATGCACCGGTGTCAAAAGATTTTGTCCCACCTATCCGCTTGTCGCGTCGCCACCTGCTGAAAACGGCAGGCATCGTGACGGGCGCACTGGGTGCGTCGCTCGCCGTCCCGGCAAGCGCCCAGCAGAATTGGGAGAGTGGGAACACCCCCGTGTTCGGCAGCCAGACGAGCGGTACCACCCAGACCGCCGGTAAGAAATGGTGCTTCCTCCACGGAACTCTGATCCGCGGCGTCAACGGGTACCGTCAGGTCCAAAGCATCGCCGTTGGCGACGTTCTGCCAACTCAGTTTTCGGGCACGGCCGTGGTTCGAAAGGTCGTCAGTTTCATCGTCCGCCGCGATGAAAAAGGCCGCTGGCCGGAGGAAACCAGGCCCGTGCGCATTCGCGCCGGGGCGCTGGGCGATAATATTCCTGCACGGGACCTGGTCGTCACGCCCACCCACGCCGTGTTTCTGAACGACGTCCTGGTGCCCATCGTGAGCCTGGTAAACGGCAGGACGATCTCCTTCCATGACGAGATCGGTCTCAACAGCCTCGAATATTTCCATCTCGAATTCGACAACCATGACGTGATCGACGCCGAAGGCGCCCTCTGTGAATCCTACAGAGACGAGGCCATGGAGCCATGCGCGCCACTCGCCTTGAATGGCCCTCGCAGCCAGCTTTTGTCGCATCTGCGCAGCGCCATAGCGCCGGTGGTGGATCGGCGCCTGCCACTCGATAGAATACGCGACGGCCTGGACATCCGCGCCGGGCTCTAGGCCTCTCGCCGGTGGCTGCGCGCCAACGGCCGACGTTCAACCCGTTCCATCCCACCAGTCTTTCCATTTCTCATTGCCGCCGGAAGGTGAAAATGGCGGAGCCAAGCGACCCCGCCTACGCCACGCTTGCACGTGGCCAAGGCGGCCTAGCGGCAGCGTCATGGCCGCCGTGGGCCGCGCGCGTGGCGTGCGGGGTGCGCAGGCGGCAACGCGCTGCGACATCCTGTAGGAGGGAACTCCTTTATAGTATGCTCCGCCGAGCACGGACCATCCGAGGAGCCTGGCGTGGCGCTCGATCTAACTGATGTTGTCATAGCCCGGCTCAAACTCCACACGATAGGCCTGTCCTATCGCAGCGATGGATCGCAAGCGCGAGAAGTACTCGGCTCCGGTGTGCTTGTTACTATTGACGGACGCCGTGGAATTTTAACATGTGGTCATGTCGCTGAGAAATTTGAAAAGAAGAACGATGTTCAGCTTGGGTTTTTCAATTCCGCCGCGCAAAATAAATTCCCACTCCGCGCCGATCTAAATCAAATTATCCAAAGCAGCCATTCGTTCGAGGAAGCGGAAACGGTCCTTGATCTTGCGTTCACATTGCTCACACCGGAACTGGCGACCGCCGTCGAGGCAAAATCAGGCGTCTTTTTGAATGCCGATAAAAACCGCAAGAAGATGGAAGAGTTTGCTGCAACGAGAAACAAATTCTTCGACGTAATTTTCGGACTGGTTGGAGAATTTTCCGGCGAACCGGAAGTTGACGGAAAAAATGTCGTAAGTAATCTGCGCGCCGTTCTTTATTCCGGTCAAATTGTACCCCACGAGAACGGGCTTCTGCATTTCGAGCCTAAAGACCGCGAGAACCTGCCAGACAGTTTCGGTGGAATGAGCGGAGGCGGCGTGTGGCGCATCTACTATGATGATAGCAAAGAAGGGGACGGCGCCTTCGCGGCTGCGATGTTATGCGGTATCGCTTCATGGGAAAGAGCCGACGAAAAGCGGGTCGCTTGTCAGGGATGGGATCGCATCGACCAAATGTTAATCCCGGAAGTCCGCAAAGCTCTCCCTCTCTGACGATTGCCGGGAGCCATCATGTTATCCGCCAGCTTTCCGCCACAGATCGCGTTCGCCGTGAAACTCATCGACGGGTTGGTGGGTCTAGCCGCTACTACGGTGGCATTTCGTGCCGCGCACTTGTGGCTGAAAGCAAGCAAGGTACCGATAGAGGATACGACACCCGCGATAGAGGTGTCCCATGAGGATAACCCCGCTCTTGGCATCCTTGAAGCAATCGTGGCTGTGAATGCGACCAAAGCTGCTTACGACGCGTCAGCGGCCCTTAACGCGAGGGCTGCGCGCTGGAGCGCGTCGGCGGCAATTCTAACGGCTGTTGCGGTGTTCTTGGGAGTTTTCTAGACGCCCCCACACTACTCCCCCCTCACTCCGCCGGCGCCGGCTGGGATGGGCCGGGCCTGGCGCCGAACACCCGCTCGCCGCTCAGCCGGTCGAGATAGGTATAGATCACCGGCGTGATGTAGAGCGTCAAGAGCTGCGAGAAGAGCAGCCCGCCCACCACGCAAAGACCCAGCGGCCGGCGCGATTCCGCGCCGATGCCAAAGCCGAAGGCGATGGGAATGGTTCCCATCAGGGCGGCCATGGTCGTCATCATGATGGGACGAAAGCGTATGCGCGCGGCTTCGAGAATGGCGTGCTCCGCCGTCACGCCCGCCTCGCTGCGCTGTTTGTGAAGGGCGAAGTCGATCATCATGATCGCGTTCTTCTTGACGATGCCGACCAGCATGATCATGCCGACAAAGGCATAGACGGTGAGCGGCAGGCCGACCAGATACAGCGTGATCAGCGCGCCCACCGCCGCGGACGGCAGGCCCGACAGGATGGTGAGCGGATGGATGAAGCTTTCGTATAAAATGCCGAGCACGATATAGACGACCAGAATGGCGATCATCAGCAATTCGGGCATGTTGGCGGTGGATTGCTGGAAGGCGCTGGCGGTGCCCTGGAATGAGCCCTGGACCGTCTGCGGCATGCCGATGGCATCGGCGGCCTTCTGCACGCCGGTGACCGCGTCGCTGAGGGAATAGCCCTGGGCCAGGTCGAAGGAAACCGTCACCGCGGGCAATTGGCCGGCATGATTGACGCTGAGCGGCATGGATTCTGACGGCGGAATTGGTCACCGCGCTGAGCGGCACCAGGGAACCGTTTTTCGCGGTGACGTAAAGATTGCGGAAGGCGCTGATGTTGCTCTGATAGCTGGGCAGCAGCTCCAGCATCACCGGATACTGGTCCGCGGAATCCAGGATCAGCGAGACTTGTTCGCCGCCAAAGGCATAGCCCATCGCATTCTCGATCTGCGTGGGCGTGACGCCCAGCGCCGCGGCGCGGTCGCGGTCGATATGAACTTCCGCGGACGGGGTGACCTTGTCGAAATCGCTGTTGACGCCGACAAATTCGGGCCGGTCCTTGAGCTCGGTTTCCAGCTGGGTGGCGACATCCTGAAGCTGGGCCAGATCCAGGCCCTGCAGCGTGTATTGATAGGTGGAGCGGGAAGATCGCCCGCCGATTTCGATGGTCGGGGGATAGGTGACGAAGACGTTGATCCCCCGCATGTTGTTGACCTTGCGGCGCAGCTCCGCCGCCACCTGGTCCGCCGGCAGCTTGCGCGGGTGCCCCAGCTCCTTGAGCATGATGTTGAGACCGGCCGAATTGGCGCCCGCGCCGCTGGAATTCACATCCAACATGGAGCCAGCGATATTGGGATCGGCCATGACGATTTGGTTGACCTGCTTGCCATAGGCCACCATCCGCTCGAACGAGGTGCCGTTGGCGGCCTGGATCGAGGCGTTAAGCCGGCCCTGGTCGTCGGGGGGCAGGAAATCCTGCTTCATGATCCGGAACAGAAAGACCGTGGCGCCGATGCTGGCGAAGAACAGCAAGAGGATCACCCATCTGTGGCGCATGCTCCAGTCCAGGCTGCGATCATACTGGCCCTGAATTCAATTGAAGCTGTTCTCGCTCCATCGGTAGAAGGCATTGTGCTTGGCGTGGCCTTCGTCGCGCAGCATGCGCGCGCACAGCATGGGGGTCAGGGTGATGGACACCAGGCCTGAGAAAAGAATCGCCAGGATGATGGTGACCGAGAATTCGTAAAGCAGCCGGCCCACCAAACCGCGCATGAAGACCACGGGAATGAAGACCGCGACCAGTGACAGGGTCATCGACAGAATGGTGAAGGCGATCTCGCCCGAACCTTTCAGCGCCGCCTCGCGGGGCGTTTCGCCCATTTCGATGTGGCGGACGATGTTCTCGAGCATGACGATGGCGTCATCCACCACAAAGCCGACCGACAGGGTCAATGCCATCAGCGAGAGATTGTCGAGGCTGAAACCCAGCAGCGCCATGCCGGCGAAGGTGCCGATCACCGCGATGGGCAGAGCCAGCGCGGGAATGATGGTGGCCGACACCTTGCGCAGGAAAATGAAGATCACGCCCACCACCAGCGCGGCGGCGATCAAAAGCGTCTCCTGCACATTGTCCACCGAGGCGCGGATGATTTCGCTGCGATCATGGCGGATTTCCAGATGGATGCCGGCGGGCAGACTGGCCAGGAAGCTGGGGAGCAGCGCCCTATCTGCTGCACCACCTCGATGGTGTTGGCGCCGGGCTGGCGCTGAACCTGGAGCGAAACGGCGCGCGTGGTGCGATACCAGTCGGCCTGGCGGATATTGGCCGAACTGTCGATCACATTGGCGACATCGCCCAGGCGGACAGGGGCGCCATTGCTGTAGGCGACGATCTGATTGCGGAATTGCGCCGCATTGGAAAGCTGGCCGTCGGTATGAATGACTTGGGCGTCGTTCGCGCCATTGAGCGAACCGGTGGCCTGGTTGATGTTCACGTCATTGATCGCGTTGGCCAAGGTATCGATCCCCAGCCGCGCGCAGCCAAGGCATTGGGATCGGCCTGGATGCGCACGGCGTATTTGGAGGCGCCGGTGACCTGAACCTGCGCCACGCCGTCCAGCACCGAAATCTCGCGCGCGAGAAGATTGGCGTAGTTGATCGCCGTCGTGATCGGCAACGTGTCTGGAGGTGAGCACCATGAGGAAGACCGGTTGGTCGCCGGGATTGACCTTGCGATAGGTCGGCGGCGTGATCATCGTCTTGGGCAGCTGGCGCGTCGCCGACGAGATCGCCGCCTGCACGTCCTGCGCCGCGGCGTCGATGTTCCGGCTCAGCTTGAATTGCAGCACGATCGAGGTGTTGCCGAGCGTGCTTTGCGACGACATGGTGTCGATGCCCGGCACCGTCGAGAACGCGTTTTCCAGCGGCGCGGCGATGGCCGAGGCCATGGTCTGCGGATCGGCGCCGGCCAGCTGGGCGCTGACCTGCACGGTGGGGAAATCCACGTTGGGCAGTTCGCTGGTGGGCAGGCCGAAATACCCGACGATGCCGAAAATCACCAACGCCGCCATCACAAGCGTGGTCATGACCGGATATTCGATAAACCGCCGCGAGATGTTCATGGCGCTCTAGCCCCCGCCGGCCGCTTGCGGCCGCCGCGCTTGGGTCCCGGCGCGCGCACCGGCTTGGCGCCTTCGGCCAGGACGGTGGCGCCCGGCACCAGGCGCAGCTGACCGTCCGTCACCACACTCTCGCCCGGCGCGAGATCGCCTTTGACCGCCGTGCTCTTGCCGTCATCAAACAGCACGGTGACGGGTTTCTGGACCACCTTGGCGCCCTTCAGCGCGAACACATAATTGCCGTCGGGGCCGATATTGATCGCCTCATGCGGCACCACCAGGGCATCGGGAATATCGTCGAGTTGCACGCTGACATTGAGCAGTTGGCCCGGCACCAGCACATTATCTTCATTCTTGAAGGTGGCGCGCAGCTCAATGGTGCCGGTGACGTTGTTGACGGCGTTGTTGATGAAATCCACCGGCGCCGCGAGCGGCTCGCCGCCCACGCCTTGCGAAACCACCGTGGCGGCAAGGCCACCACTTCGCTGGCGCGCCTGGATCAGCGGCAAGTCGGTCTGCGGCAGGGAGAAAGCCACTTTGATCGGATGGATCTGGTCGATGGTGACAAGCGGCGTCATGGCGGTGGCCGAGACCATGTTGCCGGTCTGGACCATGGCCGCGCCGGTCTTGCCGTCCACCGGCGACCGGATATGGGTGAATTCCAGATTGAGCCGCGCCGCTTCGGCATTGGATTTGGCGACCAGATAGGCCGCCTGGGCATCCTCCTGGTCCTGGGGGGAGATGGCGTTCTGCGCCAGCAATTTCTGGTAGCGGTCGGCCTTGGCCTTGGAGGTTGCCAGAGTCGCCAGAGCGTTGTCATAGGCCGCCTGATAGGGGCGCGGATCGATCACAAAAAGAAGATCGCCGGTTTTGACGAACTGCCCATCTTTGAAAGACGTGGAATTGATCACGCCTTGGACGCGCGCGGCCACCTGCACAATGGTGAAGGGCACCACGGTGCCCAGCGTATGTTCCACCACCGCCATGTCGCGGCGTTCGACTTGGCCTACCTTGACCGGTATGACGGTGCTGCGCTTGCGGACCGGTGCGTTGTCCTGGCCAAAATACCAATAACCGCCCACCAGCGCCGCCACCACAACACCGCCGACAAGCCAGATGCGCCAGCGGGAAGCAGCGCCAATTTGCGGCGGCGGCATCTGCATATTCATCGGCGTCGGGCCCCCCGAGCAGGGCGCCTGATATTGGGCGGCCTGCTTATGTCTTCCGGCGCATCTTACCCGTGCGCCGGTACAGATTGTCGCGGAAAGGTTGAGATTGCCAGACCCATGTCGAGCCACAGCCTTCACTCAACGGGTCTTTTTACCGACCGTGCAAGGAGTTAGGCGGCTTGAAGTTTCGCTGGCTGCACCGGCGAAGACCGCGCGCCCTACTTCGCGGGAAACGCCTTGGTGAGGTACGCGACGATCTGCGCAAATTCATCGTCGGTGGCATTGGCGCCGTTGGCGGCCATCTGGTCCACCAGCAATTTCCAGCCCGGTCCGTCCAGATCCTGACCCGCCGCGATGCTGGGGTCATGGCATTTGGAGCAGGTCCGCATCACCAGTTCGCGGCCTTCGCCCGGCGGCAGCTGGGCGCCGGGCACGGCGCCGGGTGTGGGCGGAGGTGGCGGGGTCTGTGCCGCCGCCGCTAGGGTAAGAAGGAAAAAGCCGGCGGCGGCGAAGACAGGACGATGCATGGCGATAATCCCGGACGTGCTGCTGCTATTTGGGCAAGGCGAAGACGACAAGTTCGTCGCCGGTCACGGCGGTGGTGGCGGTGCCGATGCCGCCGCCGGTCGCCACCGCGGCGATGAACTGCCGACCGTCGGCCGCCCGGTAGGTGATGGGGCTGTCCTCGATGGACGAGTCCAGCTTGGTTTCCCAGACCTGCTCGCCGGTGGCGGTCCTGAAGGCGCGGAAACGGTTGTCGTCGGTGCCGCCGAGAAAGGTCAGCCCGCTGGCGGTGGTGAACGCGCCGCTGCCGGTGGGCCGCCCGGTATTCTGGTACGGCGGCGCCAGCATGTCGGAAACGCCGACGCTCTTGTCATAGACGACGTTGCCCGTGTCCATGTTGACCGCGACCAGCTCGCCCCACGGTGTCGGACCGCAAAGCAGATGGCGGTCCACATCGCCGAAGCGGCGCAGGCCCGCCAGCGGACCCTGGTTTCTCCAGCTGCCATCCGCTCGCTGGCATCAGGCGCATGGGCTGGAAGACGTTGCTGACATTGGTGACGAAGAGATTGCGTTTGGGATCGAAGGTGCCGCCCCAGAAATTCACCCCGCCCGCCGGTCCCGGAGGCGACATGCTGTATTGCTCTTTGCCGATGGGCAGGAAGGGCCCGCCCAGCTTCATGTGGTTGTCGTCCACCATATGCTCGCAATAGGACTGAAGCTGCGGTTCGCCCTTGTAGAGATTGTCGCGCGAGACGGTGTGCTGGCCAATCGGCGCGGGCTTGGTGGGGAAAGGCTGGGTGGGCGACATTTTCTCGCCGGGCACGTCCGAAGCCGGCACCGGACGTTCCTCGACCGGAAAAATCGGCTTGCCGGTGACGCGGTCCAGGGTGAAAAGCAGCGAGGCCTTGTCCATCGCCAGCACCGCCGGAATGGTCTTGCCGCCATGGCGGATGTTCACCAGGCAGCGGCGCCTCGGGCGCGTCATAATCCCAGGCGTCATGATGCACCATCTGAAAGTGCCAGATATATTTGCCGGTGTCGGCGTTCACCGCCACCACCGAGGAGCCGAACAATCCGTTGCCCGGCCGGTCGATGCCGACACGGTCATTATTGGGCGCGCCCAGCGGCATGTAGAGAATGCCGCGCTGCTCATCGACCGAGAAATAACCCCAGGTATTGACGCCGGAACGGGCGATGGTGGATTCCGGTTCTTCCCAGCTGTCATAGCCGATTTCGTCCGGACGCGGCACGGTGTGGAAGGTCCAGACCAGCTGGCCGGTCCTGGCGTCGAAGGCGCGCGTGTCGCCGGCCGGCCCGGCGCCGCCCTCGGCGCCGCCCGGGCCTTCGCCAGTGCCGGCGCCGATGATGAGCAGGTTCTTGTAGATCGCAGGTGCCTGCAGAACGTTGTAGGGCACTTTGAAGCCGTTCATCACTTCGGGCGTCTTGGTGTCCATCGTGCCGTTGCTGCCGAAGCCGGTGCGGATGGTGCCGTCCGCGGCGTTTAGCGAATAGAGCAACCCGCTTTCGGTACCGAAGATGATCTGCGGCGGAATCGTGCCGTCTCCGGGCCAGTAGGAGACGCCGCGCTTGGCCGGGGTGTCATCGTTCGGGAGCTTGAATTTCCACTTCACATCGCCGGTGGTGGCGTTGAAGGCAATGACTTCGCCATAGGGCGAGCCGTGATACATGGTGTTGCCGATGACGATCGGAATGGATTCGTCATAGCGCAACCGGCCAGTGTAATCCGCCGGCTTGAGGTGATAGACCCACTCCTGCTTCAGGTTCTTGACGTTTGCAGGGTTGACCTGGGTGAGCGGCGAATAGCGCACCGAAGAATTGTCGTGGTTGACGGAAGGCCAGTCCGTTCGCGCCTGGCCCATGGCGGCGCCCGCGCTCAATGTTATTGCCGCAATAGAAATAGAAAAGCCCAAAGCGCGCTTGATCTTTTGCATATCCCCCTCCCAAGGGGCTGCGTGGTCCGCAGCTTGTATGGAAGACTATGACATGGCGGGCCGGTGTCAAAGGCCGGAGGCCAAGCGTCTGACTTTAAAAAAACTTCCGGCAAGTTGCCGTTACGTCTTCAAATCGGGAATATCCATTCGACGATGCCCTGATTTAAGGCATTAAAGTACCGGAGCCTTTTCGGATGAGCTTTTTGAACAGCGTCATCGAAAATCCGCTGGACCGGGCGCAAGAGCCCAAAGAACGCGCTGCGGCCCTGGTGCGCTTTGGCATTTTCCTGGGCCTCGCCATTATGCTGGGCGTGACGCTGGTGCTGGGCGCGCAGAAGCTTCTTGGCCATCTGAACCTCGATCAGGTTCCGGGGCTTAAATTCCTGATCACGGCGGAGGCGGCCCAGACCATCGCCACGGTGCTGATACCCGGCGCGGTTGTGGCGTGGCGCTATCGCGAGCCCTGGATCCGGTTCGGCTTCGGCCGGCCTGGCCAACGGCTGGTGCAGTTGGGTTTGGGCCTTCTCACCGGTCTCGGCGCCATGAGCGTCTTGATTGGCTTGATGGCGCTTATGGGCGGGGTGCGCGGCTGGACCTTGGCGGCACCGCCCGGCGCGGCCGTACTGCACGGACTGGCCTATGTCCTGTCCTTTGCCCTGGTCGCCATTTCCGAGGAAGGCTTGCTGCGCGGCTATGCCCTGGTCCAGCTCAGCCGCGCGATCTCATTCTGGCCGGCCGCGATCGTGACCAGCGTCATCTTCCTGGCGCTGCATCTGGTGCATCGGACCGAGAATCCGGTCGGTCTATTCAAGTGGGCATCATCGGCCTGATCCTGGCTTACAGCTTCCGCCGCACCGGCGCCTTGTGGTTCGCGCTGGGCTGCCACGGCGCCTGGGACTTCGCCCAGACCTATGTTTATGGCGTTCCCGACAGCGGCATGACCGCGCCGGGCGCGCTCAGCCATCTCGATCTTTCCGGCCCGGCGTGGCTCACGGGCGGCGTCACCGGACCGGAAGCAAGCTGGCTGATTTTTCCGGTGCTGTGCGGCATCGCCCTGGTGGTCCGCTTCGCCCTGCCCCGCGCTGGCTCGTCAGCGCATCCGTGAACGCGATTTCACCGGTTCCCGACGCGCACAAACGACAATTGCAACAAGACTTCGCGCCGGCCCAGGCGTTAAAATCCCGCGTCGTACACGGATATCCCCTTGAGCAGCTTTCTGGATGCCCGGGTCCTTCCCAAGGACACCGTCCTCACCCCCGACCTCGCCATCATCGGCGGCGGACCGGCCGGCATCAGCCTGGCGCTGGCGCTGGCCGACAGCGGACAGAGCATCCTGCTGCTGGAATCCGGCGGGATGAAATACGAAGCGCCCACCCAGACCCTCTATCAAGGCAGCGAGACCGGCGTCTGTACGTCCCGCTGGAGAACGGGCGGCTGCGCTATCTGGGCGGCAGCACCAATCATTGGGGTGGCTGGTGCCGGCCCCTGGATGAAATCGATTTCGAAAGCCGCGATTGGGTGCCGCATTCCGGCTGGCCTTTTACGCGCAAGGAGATCGAGCCTTATTTCACCCGCGCCCAGGCGCTGGTCGAGGCCGGGCCCTGGGTCTATGACGCCGCCGACCTTGCGGTATCCGACAGCGGTCCGGTGATCGCGCTGGGTGAAGGCGGGCTCTATACCAGCTGGTTCCAATTCTCCAAGACCAGGGACGGGATCTTTCCCACCCATTTCGGCGAGCGTTATCAGAACGACCTCAAGCGCGCCGCACATATCACGCCGCTGCTCAACGCCAATGTGACCGCCATCCAGCTTTCGCCCGATGCGGGACGCGTCGATCGCCTGGACGTAGCCACCTTGTCGGGCAACCGCCTCACCGTGATCATTGGCAGGTTGACATTGATAAAGGCTTGTTTTGAAAGCAGGACCGCCGCAAGCCGCAGTTTTTCTGCGTACTCCGGGGTGGGATCAAGGTAGCGGTGATCTTCGGTCTTCTTGCCGATCCGCACAAGCAGTTTTTGGTTGTAGAGTCTCTTGATCTGGTATGGCAAGAGATTGAGTGTATTGCAAAGTCCAGAGAGGGAGAGCCAGCGTTGAGGCAGACTAGACATAATGTTCGCAGTATACTCAACCTATGATGAATCGTAGTCGGCTTCTCTGGCGGGGTTACATCGGCTTGGTGTGCGGGGTGGGCGCTCCGCAACTTCCCGCGTGAAGAAGTGGTCCTGCTTTTCTGCGATACCAAGGAAGAACATAAGGACACCTACCGATTCCTGCACGAGATGGAGATCGCCCTTGGGGTGCGGATTACTGAGCGGTCCGATGGCCGCAGTCTCACTGAGGTTATCCGCGACGAAAAGGCATGATCCCGAATAATAGAGCGGCGTTCTGTAGCCGCATATTGAAGCAGGAGCCAGCAGAAGTACATCTGTGAACTACAGGAGCAGGGGGCAACGGAAATCATTCGCGTGATGGGATTCTCCGCGAAAGTCAGCCAGACCGGATTCAACGCCATGTCGCTTTGTCTGGCAGCAAACGTCATTCTTCTGTAACGTGAGCGTCCGTTTTCCGATGGTGGAAGAAGGGGTATCAAAGCAGCAATGCGCCGACTGGTGCAATTGCACGATGGGTGTTGTTCCGTCAGAGCAATACGAAGACTTCGAGCACGCTAATTGCGAGGGCTGTTTCCGAGGGAAATATCATTACTGGAAGAAGGTCGAGATTCGCACGCCGGAAGTGTTCGCAAGACGAGCTGCATTGGAAAGAGAAGTAGGACACAGTTGTCTGCCCGATGTTTTTCTCGATGAATTAGACACGAAACAAATGAAGCGTCCAGAGCGGCCAAAGGAACAAATAGAAATAGGACCGTGCGAGTGCGGAGGCTAGGCCGGGCTTCCTTTTTGCGGCGTCCTCCGTGGTAGCCGTGTTGGCAGTATAATTTAGTTATGAGTGATCCCTTTCAAGACCATGAAATCAAAGTCGTAGTCAATAAAATAGCCGCTGAAATGGAAGAACTACAAAGGCGTATGTTTGTATTGCGGCGGGGAATGATCGTCAACTGGTATTGGATATATTCCCCTCACGAACGGCGAGGTCGCTCTCGTAAGTCCAGAGGACTTCGATGGAATCAGTATCCACGATTGGTGCGTAGAAAGCGATAGAAGGAACCCGCACCATAGCCATTACGCCAGTCGTATGGGATTGAGAGAGGGTGACATATCTAGAAGAAACGTCAAAATGCACTCCGTAATCATGAATTGCATCCGTGGAGACGGCAAGGTCGTAGACCACATCAACGGGAACGGCCTAGATAATAGAAGAGAGAATCTGCGACTTGTGACAAAACAGCAGAATTCTATGAATAAAAAGCATAAATATAACAGTCGCAGTGGATTGAAGGGAGTGAATTACAGTTCATCAAAAAAGAAGAAATGGGACTGCGACTATATGGGTCGAAAAAAGATTGATTCATCTCGGTGGTTTTGAGACTAAAGAGGAGGCACACCAAGTGTACCTAGAAGCCGCTAAAAAATATTTCGGGGAATATGCTAGGCGTCAGTAATCTTTGGTTTCCTCCCGCCATAATAGCCATCCCGCGATCCTGGCAAGTGTGATTTACGGGCCATGTCCGAGAAATACTGCTTATTGAGTTTTCGTTTAGCCGCAGAAATTTTCCCGATCTTGGCATAATAATTTGGGTCGTCCTTACTCAACTTCTGTTTCGGCTTCGAGGAAATCTTCTTTACGGCTTTCTTGATAACGGCTTTCTTCACGGATTTGGGTTTAACGGTCTTCATGAAACGATTATCCCATGTAGGCAGAATGACTTGCCACTGAAAATGTGCGAACAGGGCAAATCCGCAAAACGTGGCTATTTGACGGTATGGAATTAACGTGCAACACTATCTTCGTTATGTACAAAGAAACGAAACTGCTTACGGTGAATGGCAAGGCTCTTACATCTGCAAGGATCGCGTCGAAACTGTCGCTCTTGGATGTGGCTGAAAAGCTGGATGGCTGCAACCAATCGTCGGTATCTCGTTGGGAGCAAGAAAAATTGATTCCCTCACTTGCTCGGATTGTGGCTTTGGTTGACCTGTACGGAACGAACAAGTTTGTACGGTTGAATGAGAAAGCCGTATTGACTGATTTTGAAGTTGAGGAACTGAAGAAACTGCGGAAGGAATTGCTTCATGGTCGTTTTTACTTGAACGGCAAAGCGGTTCTCACGGAAGCGGAAATTGAGGCCGTCCGCCTGTTGAGGGGGAACGAAAGAAAGGAATTCTATGGGCGTGGAGGCAATGTGGAAGAAGGCCCTTGCTGACACGGAAGGAAATTACCAATTGTTATGTTATTGCTGCAATTGGCTAAAAGCCATTCGCAACAACGAGCACAACGGTCACAGAAAGTATTGGGGAAAGGGAGAAAATGAGCCTTGTCGCGGGAATTGATTTTGAAAGTACCGGCCTTTCGGCAACTGAGGACCGGATAACGGAAATTGGAGCCGCGTTGGTGGAGTGGGAGACCGGCATACCACTGAAAATCATTTCGACGTTGGTAAAGCCGGAACGTCCGATACCGGAAGAGATTCAAAAACTCACTGGCATTACGGATGAATTGGTGGATCTGTACGGCAAGTCGGAGAAAGCCGCATTTGCAGAACTACATGACCTGATGAGCTACGCAGACTATGCGGCGGCTTTCAACGGTTCCCGATTCGACCATCCGTTTTACCTTGCGGCTTGTGGCCGTCTTGGGGTGGAACCTTCGGGAATCTTTTGGGTGGACTTGTCCAGCGACGTAAAGTACCCGCCCGAGATCACGACTCGGAACCTGCAACACTTGGCGGCTGACCATGGATTTGTGTCACCCTACCGTCACAGAGCATTATTTGACGTGTTGACGATGTTCAAGGTCGCATCGCTTTATGACTTTGACGCAATCCTTGCCAGGGCTCAGGAGCCGACGCTGTACGTACAAGCCTTGGTATCTTTCGATGAGAAGGAACTCGCCAAGGCTCGTGGGTACAGGTGGTACGCTCCATCGAAGGCATGGTGGAGAGAATTCAAACAGTCTGACTACGAAGCGGACAAACAGGAATGCGGATTCCGGACTCAACTTTTGACGAAGGCACCGGAATAATGGAGGATGAGATGAGCACAGCGATTCAGCACTACGATGTCCGGATCAATTGCGCAGTGGCGTGACCCGGAAGAAGTTTCGCACAAGCGAGAAGGCAGCTATTGCGTTGAAGAACGTCCTCGACCTTAAAGAGAATAAGGTAGTGTTTAACAACGAAACTTACCTTGAGCGCGAAGACTGGGGAACCGCCGGTCGCTTCTTCGACTGCACGGCGAAGAGCATCGAGACCCGCTATGTTGAATTCCCCGAGGGAACGGCGGCACGACAAGAGGATTCGAAGCTGTCGCAATCGTTATCGACATGAACACGATGAACGAAATTGGCCGCGCCGAGTCGATGTGCTTGGACGAGGAGGACTCGTGGGGAGAAGTCACCGTCTACGAGTGGAAAGACAAACTCGACGAGAGCGGGAAAAAGATTTGGAACCGAATCTTCGCAAAGGCAAGGGCGGTATGAAGCCGAAAGGTATCCGGGGACCAAGAGCAAGCCTCTTTTCCACTTCGGTCGATGGCGCAGACCCGCGCGGAGGCAAAGGCCCTCGAGGGCGTCTTTCATTGGTTTGTTGTGTCTCGCCGGGTATAAGCCGACGCCTGCCGAAGAATTGACCGGCCACGAGGACTTTGATCGTGGACAGCATCGTGAACAAAGCTCCGGTCACCCAGCCGCACCCGCGCCAGCGAGAAGGCCGCGAAGGAGGCGCACACACAGACTTCGGCCCAGCGGTTTCGGCGAATGCGACGACGACTGGTTCAACGCCGGAGGGAAACCGCTGCCGCGACTAACCAACAAGGAAATCTCCGGCATCATCGAAAGCGCGAAGCAAGCCAAGAGCGGAAGTCTCTGGATCACGGTCAAGGGAGAACCCTCGAGCGCTTGCCGGACCCATTCCGCCAGCGACATGCGCCGGGAGCGGGCCATTTTCTGGATCTCGCGGTATTCGGGATCCTGGAGGATTACCTGGAGTCGCTTAGCCATAGTGTTAGTTTAAATGGACTCATTGGTATGAGTCAAATTAAGTTACGCGAAGATTCCAGCAAAAGCAGATTCCTTGTTTCGCTCGGAATGACGATTTTGGGGAGGGAGTGCCGGGCTGGGAGCAGGGAAGGGTGGTAGGGGTCCTTCGACTGCGGGAGTTCGGCCGCCGCGTTCCAGAGACTCGCGGCGCTCCCGGCCGCAAGCGGCTGACCTCGCCCGCCGGCGACCCCCGACCCCCGAGCAGACCCCCGCGACCCGCGCCGCGACCACCGCTGCCCAGACCCGCTCCATAAACACGCCCTGCGCGTCCGCGAACAACGCCGCGCCAAACCACAACCCCCACCACACGACAGATCACCAAGACTTCCCGACCCTGACGTCACACCTCCGCGGCTACTGCACGATCCGGGCTAGGAGGTCCTCTCGCCCGGTTCCTGCGCGCGATCTA
>CAVXUV010000002.1:0-66436 GCA_963765095.1 uncultured Alphaproteobacteria bacterium | reverse complement strand
AAAACCCCAAAACCCCTGGTTAAAATATTCAGGTGATAGAATATTTAGCAAAATGAAAATGTTTAATTGATTATTTTATAAATTTTAAAATGGTAGAAAAATAAAGAATACAGGTGAAGAAAACCTCAAATAATTGTTATAGAAGCCAACTAATAATTTCGGAATAGGATCTTTATTTAAAAAGTTTATTCTTTTAAGTGAAGACATGCAGTGACAAGTTGTAAGGCTTGAATATTTATTGTTTTATTTATTCATAATTGCTCTTTAATTGTAGCTCAAATATTTCTTTAAATAATTTGTTCATATCTTTATATCATTAATTTAAAATTAGTGCTAAAAAATATTAAAAGACTTTTAATCGGAATTAGATAAGACATCATTATAGCCAGACTTAAGGTAAATATATTTTTTTTCCACAATAAACAATTTTATGAATTATTATTGCACAATATAGAAAGTTTATGTATTAAATGCAATTTAGTAAGAAGATTAGCATATGAATGCCCAATAGTTCATATATCAGACATATTTTATATTTTACTTACACAATATAAGGTATCCTCTAATTCTATTTAAACTTATTATTAGAATTATATATCTTCATTTGATGTTCTTTAATAAGAAGAAATAAGCTAATTTTTTCCTTTAAGTGAATGTGCTTAAATATTTTAGAAACCTCTATCAGTTGATAAATAGAATGACGTAAGCTAATAAAATAAAATATTAAGTAAATATCAATAGGTTTAAATAATTATAAGAAGTAGTATTTCACCAAAATGTAATTTGAAAAGTTATTATGATGAGTATTAAAAATGCTAAGTAAATTTAGAATAACCTTTTGTAAAAGCATTTTTCTCTAATGGCAGGTTATACAGACATGATATAATGCTTTGCTGGTTTCCATAATATCTTAAACTGACATTACATACTTAAGAAATACTTATGGGAGAGAGAAGAAGATGTGTTGCCCGTAACTTGGAAATATTATATTGCAATAATGGCAGTTAGTTGTTATCAAAACTATTATTTAATAAAAATATTGGAAGAATAATTTATTTTAAATGGAGGTCCCATTGAATGGCTGACTGATGGAATTAAAAGAGTTGACAAAAAACTATAAAAACTTGGAGAATTAAATGAACTTTTAGCTTTCAGACCTTGGAATATAACCATTGACCACATTGAGTTTTTGTTGAGAGGGGATGATTTTGATTAAGAACAATCACCTTCTAATAGTGCGAATTCTGCATGGTCTGTTCCAGAGCTTTTACATGCTGGAGCTATATTAGCAAGTTATCATTCCTTGTGCGGTTTGGTTTTTGGCTTAGGTATAAACAATTATCAAGATTTTGCTCTTGAGTTTGATAGACAGATATCAAATTGGCAACCCTTCAAATCATTTAGTGATTCTGTAAATAATATTGCTATAGTTTAAGAAGCTTAAAATAAATATCTATCTGATAATTACATCTCTGAAACTGATTAGATCACTCTCAATTACTTAAAAGGTAATATTACTAATGCTGAAGATGAGGAAGTTGATAATGAAAATTAAGTTGCTAATTAAAAAGAAATAAACAATATAGTAGATGACAGTGGTGATAATAAAGAATATGAAAATAAATTAGCTGTAATAAAAGAGGAAGAAGTTGAAGAAAAAAAATAATAAAAATTAGAAAAGGAAGATAAAGGAATAGAAGAAAAGAAAATGTATTTCAATAAGCATAGATTAAATAAATATAATGAGTATGTCAACTTTAATAACAAAGAGGATAAATTGCATGATATTGTAGACTTCAATTGGGATTTTCATGCTATTGATCTCTACTAAAGGTTTTTACCAGAGCTAGTTGAATCACTTGATACATAAATGAAAAGTGCTTTTAATATGACAAAGAATACATATGGGTTTGGAAATGAAAACATTGATACATCCTATTTGAGACAAACAATTGTTTACTATATGTAGTTGATTCATGGATTGAAAGATGATCAATTCAATACTAAAGATATAAATTAGGTACTTTAAATACCATAAAAAAAATTTATAAAAAAGATTGGTTGTTCACCTTAGGAAGTCACAAAAAAAGATTTCTAAGAAATGTCTTCAATGCTTTCTTCATCAGAAAGATGTCATATTTGTGTTTTAGTAACAGAAGCTAAGAAATAAATAGAACTCCTTTATTTAGCTAAGTCTATGAAAGAGTTATTTCATGTTTGATTTCTTATAATTATTTTTCATTGTATTTTAAATCATTCCAACTATTATTTATCAATTTTTCTTTAGTTTATTTTATGGGGTTTTGGGGTTTTGGGGCCCCCCCAAAATTGGCTGTGCGCTTGGCTGCGCCCTGCCATTCGGGCGCGGATAGTGTGGAAATCGGCCGTTTTGACAAGCCCCGTCTTCGTCTAAGGCCAAATTTGACAATGGGATAGGCCGTTCTTATGTCACAGGCCTTCACCGCCAACCCGGACTGGCGGTTTCGCCCTAAAGCCGGCCAGAGGATTTCATGCTGGGCATCAGTGCGCTTGCCAAACAGTTTTTCGGCTCGGCCAATGAGCGTAAGATCAAGCCTTATTGGGCGGCTGTGGCCAAGATCAACGCCCTGGAACCTCGCTTCCAGGCGATGAGCAACGACGAGCTCAAGGCGATGACCCCGGCCTTCCGCGAGCGGCTGGCGGCGGGCGAGACCTCGAGGACCTGCTGCCGGAAGCCTTCGCGGTGGTGCGCGAGGGGGCCAAGCGCACGCTGGGCCAGCGCCATTTCGACGTCCAGCTGGTGGGCGGCATGGTGCTGCATGACGGCCATATCGCGGAAATGAAGACCGGCGAAGGCAAGACCCTGGTCGCCACCCTTCCCACCTATCTCAACGCACTCGCCAGCGAAGGCGTGCATGTGGTGACGGTCAACGACTATCTCGCCAAGCGCGACAGCGAATGGATGGGCCAGATTTATCGTTTCCTGGGATTGACGGTGGGCTGCATCGTCCATGGCCTTAGCGACGAGGAACGGCGCGAAGCCTATGCCGCCGACGTCACCTACGGCACCAACAACGAATTCGGCTTCGATTATCTGCGCGACAACATGAAATACGCGCTCAATACCATGACCCAGCGCGGCCATGCCTATGCCATCGTCGACGAAGTCGACTCCATCCTGGTCGACGAAGCGCGCACGCCGCTGATCATCTCCGGCCCCACCGAGGACCTGACCGAGATGTACAGGGCGGTGGACGCAATCATGGTCCATCTGTCAAGCGCGAGGATTACGATCTTGACGAAAAACAGCGTCAAGTGACCCTGACCGAAAGCGGCGCCGAGCATATGGTCGAGCTGCTGCGCGGCGCGGGCCTCCTCGAGCATGGCGATCTCTACGACACCGAAAACATCACCGTCCTCCATCATGTCAACCAGGCGCTGAAGGCGCATTTCCTGTTTCAGCGCGACAAGGATTATATCGTCAAGAACGATCAGGTCGATCATCATTGACGAATTCACCGGCCGCATGATGGAAGGCCGCCGCTATTCCGAAGGCCTGCATCAGGCGCTGGAAGCCAAGGAACATGTGACGGTCCAGCCGGAAAATGTCACGCTCGCCTCCATCACCTTCCAGAATTATTTCCGCCTCTACGGGAAGCTGGCCGGCATGACCGGCACCGCCATGACCGAAGCGGCCGAGTTCATGGACATCTACAAACTCGACGTCCTCGAAGTGCCCACCAATGTCCCGGTGGCGCGCGTCGATTACGACGACGAAGTCTATCGCACCGCCGACGAAAAGAACGAGGCCATCATCAAGCTGATCAGTCTGCCGCGAGAAAAGCCAGCCCGTGCTGGTGGGCACCACCTCGATCGAGAAGTCCGAACATCTGTCCGAGCTTCTAAGAAGCGCCGCGTTCCCCACCATGTGCTCAACGCCCGCTATCATGAGCAGGAAGCCTTCATCGTGGCGCAGGCCGGCATGCCGGGCGCCGTCACCATCGCCACCAACATGGCGGGCCGCGGCACCGACATCCAGCTGGGCGGCAATGCCGACATGCGCATCCGCCATGAGCTGGCCACCGTGACCGATCCGGCCGAGCGCGAAACCAGGATCAAGGCCATCCGCGATGAAGTCGCCGCCAATAAGCAAAAGGCGATGGCAGCCGGCGGCCTTTATGTGATCGGTACCGAGCGGCATGAAAGCCGGCGCATCGATAATCAGCTGCGCGGCCGTTCCGGCCGCCAGGGCGATCCCGGCGCGTCGAAATTCTTTCTGTCGCTGCAGGACGATCTGATGCGCATCTTCGGCTCCGAGCGCATGGATGCGATCCTCACCCGGCTGGGGCTTGAGCCTGGCGAAGCCATCACCCATCCCTGGGTGAACAAGGCGCTGGAAAAGGCGCAGCAGAAGGTCGAAGCGCGCAACTTCGAGATCCGCAAGAACATCCTGAAATATGACGACGTGCTCAACGATCAGCGCAAGGTGATTTTCGAACAGCGCAAAGAAATCATGTCGTCGGACGACGTTTCCGACCAGGTCGCCGATTTCCGCGAGGACGTAGTCGAGGCCCTGGTCGCCCGCCACATTCCGGAAAAGGCCTATGCCGAGCAATGGGACGCGCCGGGCCTGCATGACGAAATGGCCAAGATTTTCGCCGTGCGATCTGCCCATCGTGGATTGGACCAAGGAAGAAGGCATCGCCGACGAGGAAGTGCGCGAGCGCATCCTCAAGGCGGTGGAAAGCCGCGCCGCCGAACGCGCCGCCAATTTCGGCGTGGAAGTCACCCGCTATGTCGAAAAGGCCATCCTGCTCCAGACGCTCGACACCAATTGGCGCGAGCACATCGTCAATCTCGACCACCTGCGCCAATATGTGGGCCTGCGCGGTTACGGCCAGCGCGATCCGCTCAATGAATATAAGGGCGAAGCCTTCGAACTGTTCGAGGCGCTGCTGGCCAAGCTGCGCAGCGAAGTGATCGAGCAGCTGATGCATGTGCAGATCCAGACCGGCGAGCCTCCGCCGGAAATCGCGCCCAAGCCGCTTCCCGCCATGCAGGCAAGCCATATCGATCCCTTGACCGGCGAAGATGAGATGGCGCCCCCGCGCGCGTCCCGGCATCGAGGCTCTCGGGCCGGTCGATCCCAACAAGCCGGAGACCTGGACCAAAGTTCAGCGCAATGCGCCCTGCCCTTGCGGCTCAGGCCGGAAATACAAGCATTGTCACGGCGCGCTGGTCTAAACGAAAGGCGGATTAGAGGTTGCGGCCCATGGCGAGATATTTCTCTCGCCTTGCGTGGACCAATTGCTCGCCGCTCAGGCCCTGAAGTTCGGCCAAACCCTTGGCGATCTGATCGCTTACCGCCTGGATCGTTTCCAGAGGCGCGCGATGGGCGCCACCTTCGGGCTCCGGCACCACGGCGTCGATCAATTTGAAGTCCAACAGATCCTGCGCCGTGATCTTGAGCGCGGTTGCGGCTTCCTGCGCCTTGTCCCCGGAGCGCCACAGGATGGACGACGCGCCTTCGGGCGAGATCACCGAATAGATGGCGTGCTCCAGCATGTAAACGCGGTTGGCGGCGGCGATGGCGATGGCCCCGCCCGACATACCTTCGCCGATCACAGTCGCGATGAAAGGCGCCTTGACCGCCAAGCCCGCCTCGATCGAACGTGCGATGGCTTCGGCCTGGCCGCGTTCCTCGGCGCTCACCCCCGGATAGGCCCCCGACGTGTCGCAGAACGACAAAACCGGCAGCCCGAAGCGGCTGGCCAGCTCGAACAGGCGCACCGCCTTGCGGTAACCTTCCGGCATCGCCATGCCGAAATTGTGCTGAAGCCGGGTCTTGGTGTCGTTGCCCTTTTCTTGTCCCAGAAACGCGACCGGCCGTCCGCGGAACCGGGCCAGACCCGCCACGATCGCTTGATCTTCGCCAAAGGAACGGTCGCCAGCCAGCGGTGTCAGGTCGTCGAAAATCACTTTGGCATAGTCGAGAAAATGCGGGCGGTCAGGATGGCGCGCCACCAAGACCTTTTGCCAGGGCGTCAGGTGGGCATAGGTCTCGCGCACCAACTGCTCCGCCCGGGCGTTAAGGCGCGCAACATCGCCGCCGATATCCATGGTGGGATCGTCTTGGGCGAGCTTCCTCAGCTCGACGATCTTGCCTTCCAGGTCGCCGATGGGGCGTTCAAAATCCAAGTAATGCATGAATATCTATTTCCCCATCTGTCTCTTCGCGCAAGCGCTCAGAGACGCTCGGCGGACTTGGCCGCCCGCCTCGATCCCCCGCTAGGGCCCCGCCCCGCGGGGGAAGAAAGCCGGAACCAAGACGTACTTCCCTGTCACGATTTACGCGGTTTCGCCAGCGGATGGGCCTTGTGCATCACTTTCTTCAAATGATCCTTGGCGACATGGGTGTAGATTTCCGTGGTGGCGATGTCAGCATGGCCCAGAAGCGTCTGAACCGATCTGAGATCGGCGCCGCCTTCCACCAGATGGGTGGCGAAAGCATGACGCAACACATGCGGTGAGACTTTGGCGGGATCGAGTCCCGCCTTGAGTGCGAGGCCTTTCAACAATTGATAGAGCCGCTGGCGGGTGAGATACCCGTCCAGCGGCCCGCGAACAGAACAGAAAGCGTTCCGCATGCGCGCGCCTTGGCCTTTGGGCAGGAACCCGTCGCGGACCTCGAGATAAGCCTCGATGGCGCTGCGGGCGCCGGCGTTCAAGGGCGCGAGCCTTCCTTGTTGCCCTTGCCTTTGACCAGGATGAAATTCTCTTTGCTCTTCACTGCCTGGAGGGGAAGCCCTGCCAATTCCGACACCCGCAATCCCGCCGCATAAAGCATTTCCACGATGCAGGTGAGACGCTTGGCCTCGGCATCGTCATTCTGCCCGGCGGCCTCGATCATCGCCTCCATATCCTCTGACGAAAGGATCTTGGGCAGCGGCCGCGAGCTCTTGGGTGCATCGATGGCTTCGGTGGGATTGTCCTTTCGCGTCCCTTCTGCGTAGAGAAATCCGAAGAACTGGCGCAGGGCCGAAAGCCGCCGCGCCTGGGACGACGATGCCAGACCCGCCTTGGACAGATGCGCGAGATAGGCGCGGATCTCCTCGCGGCTGGCGTCCGCGATGCCGCCCTTGGCGAAACCCGCGAAATCGGCAAGGTCGCGAGCATAGGCGGCCAGCGTGTTGGCGCCCGCCCCCCGCTCGGCGCTCATCATCTCCAGAAAGGCGTCAATAAGGCCCGATGGGCGACTCATGGCCCTGCTTTAGCATTTTTTGGGGCTCCAGCTTCGCTCCCCGAAAGTTTCGTGTATGCGAAACCTCATGATGCTGAACCGCACCATAGCGCTGGTGGGCATGATGGGCGCCGGCAAGACTTCCGTCGGCCGCAGACTGGCGGCGCGGCTGGCGGTGCCTTTTCGAGATGCCGATCACGAGATCGAGGCGGCGGCCGGCCTCACCGTGGCGGAAATCTTCGAGCGCTTCGGCGAGAGCCATTTCCGCGAGGGCGAGCGCAAGGTGATCGCGCGCCTGCTGGAGGAGGCTCCCCATGTGCTGGCGACGGGCGGCGGTGCTTTCATGGACGAAACCACCCGCGCGGCAATGGCGCAAAGCGCCTTCACCATTTGGCTCAAGGCGCCGATCGGGCTTTTGCTGTCGCGGGTGAAGAAGCGCGAATCCCGCCCCCTGCTCAAGAATGGCGACATGCGCGCAACCTTGGAAAAGTTGCTGGCGGTGCGCGAACCGGTCTATGCCACGGCCGATATGACGGTCGAAAGCGTGGACGAACCGCATGGGATCGCGGTCGATCACATCATCGAGGCGCTGCGGGAGCGCGGATTGTACAGGGACGCATGAGTGAGATCATCAAAGTCGGCCTGGCAGCGCGCAGCTACGACATCCATGTCGGTCACGGCCTGCTTGCGCAGGCGGGAACGCTGCTCAAGCCGCTGGCACGCGGCCCTCTGCCAGTGGTCACCGACGCCACCGTGGGCGAGATCCATCTTGCCGACTTTTTGGAAAGCTGCGGCAATGCCGGGCTCGATGCCCGGCCGCTGGTGCTTCCCCCCGGCGAACAGTCGAAAAGCTTTGCCGGCCTGGAGGAATTGACCGGCGAACTGCTCGATCTCGGCATCGATCGCGGCGGCCTGATCGTGGCTTTGGGGGGCGGGGTGATCGGCGATCTCACGGGATTTGCCGCCGGCATCCTCAAACGCGGCGTGGCCTTTGCGCAAATTCCCACCACGCTTCTCGCCCAGGTGGACTCCTCGGTGGGTGGCAAGACCGCGATCAATGCGCGGCAAGGCAAGAATTTGCTCGGTCTGTTCCATCAGCCCCGCATCGTGATCGCCGATACCGCGCTCCTTGGCACCCTGCCCCGGCGCGAATTGCTGGCGGGCTATGCGGAAGTGGTCAAATATGCTGCGCTGGGCGAGGCGAAGTTCTTTTCCTGGCTCGAAGCCAATGGCCCGAAAGCTCTGGCGGGCGATCAGGCCGCTTTGATTTACATGGTCGCGCATTCCTGCCGGATGAAGGCTGACATCGTCGCCCGCGACGAGCGCGAAGCCGGCGAACGCGCGCTGCTCAATCTGGGGCATACGTTCGGCCACGCCTTGGAGGCGGCAACGGGATTTTCCTCGCGCCTGATTCACGGCGAGGGCGTCGCCATCGGCATGGTGCTGGCGTTCCAACTCTCGGCAAAGCTGGGCCTGTGCCCGGCAGCGGACGCCGACCGCCTGGCGCGTCATCTCAAAGCGGTGGGACTGCCCTGGTCGATTGCCGACATCGCCCCGCCCCGGCCTTCGGCGGAGGCGCTCCTCACCGCCATGATGCACGACAAGAAGACCAAGGACGGCAAACTCACTTTTATTCTGGCGCGTGGTCTGGGGCGGGCCTTTGTCACCAGCGATGTGCCCCTCGACGCCGTGAAAGATGTTCTGAGTCCCTGAAACCTGTCATTCTGGCCGGGATTTCCGGGACCAGGACCCATGCTTCTTCCCACGCTCGCCGCCATTGTGCTGCTTCTGATCGTTTCCGCCTTCTTCTCGGGCTCGGAAACCGCACTCACGGCCGTTAGCCGGGGGCGCATGCACCAGCTGGAAAAGGACGGCAGCCGCGCCGCCCGCGACGTCAACCGTCTGGTCGCCAACCGCGAACGCATGATCGGCGCGGTGCTCCTGGGCAATACCTTCATCAACATCCTGGCGTCGTCGCTGGCGACGACAGCTTCTCAACGCCCGGCTCGGCCCCCGCGCCGTGGCGGTGACCACCGCGGTGATGACGGTGATGATCCTGATGTTCGCGGAAGTGCTGCCCAAGACTTTGGCCATCGCCCGCACCGACCGTTTCGCCCTGGCGGTGGCGGCCCCGCTCCGCAAAGTCGTCGCCATCCTCGCGCCCATCGTGGCGGCGGTACAGTGGCTGGTCTGGCGCCTTCTTTTCCTGTTCGGCGTCAGGCCCGCGGCCGAAGAGACCACCGAAGCCGCCCATGACGAGATACGCGGCCAGGTCGCGCTCCATCACGAGGAAGGCAGTGTCGAGCGCGAACATCGCGACATGATCGGCGGCATCCTTGATCTGCGCGACCTGACGGTGGGCGATATAATGATGCATCGCACGAACATGGTGAGCGTGGATGCCGATCTTCCCCGGCGGAGATTGTGGCCCAGGTGACGGAGACCCAGCATACCCGGGTGCCGCTTTGGCGCGGCGAGCCGGAAAACATCATTGGTGTGCTCCACACCAAGCATCTGGCGACAGCCTTAATCGAGCACAAGGGCGATGTCGCCGCCTTTGATTTGGTGGGCCTGGCCACCCCGCCCTGGTTCGTGCCCGAAACCACCACATTGGAGGAATTGCTCGATGCCTTCCGCGAGCGGCGCACCCATTTCGCCCTGGTGGTGGACGAGTATGGGGGACTGCAAGGCCTGGTCACCCTGGAGGACATATTCGACGAAGTCTTTGGCGAGCTTCCCGACGAACATCAGCCCAAAGGGCGTCCGGATATCCGACGCCGCCCCGACGGCTCATACCTGGTCGAGGGCACCGTGACGGTGCGCGACCTCAATCGCGAACTGGAATGGAATTTACCGGACGAAGGCGCCACCACCGTCGCCGGGCTGGTGATCCAGGAGGCCCAGACCATTCCCGATACCGGGCAACGTTTTGCCTTCTTCGGTTACAAGTTCGAAGTCCTCCGGCGTCAGCGCAACCAGATCACCGCACTCAAGGTCACGCCACCGCTCAAGCAGGCCAAGGCCTGAGATGCGTCGTCTTGCGCTGATCTTGCTGCTGGGCAAACCGGCCCGCTGAGCGTCAGAGCTCTGCCGGGCTGAGCGCGGTCAGTGACAGCGCGTGCACGGGCCCGCGCATTTCGTCGGAGAGCGCGTCATAGACGCGGCGCTGGCGCTCGACCCGCGACAGGCCGGCGAATTTCTCGGAGACAATGCGCACGGTGAAATGCGTTTCGCCCTCGCCGCCATCGGCGCGCGCGGCGCCAGTATGACCGGCATGGAGGTGACTGTCGTCAATCACCGAAATGTCACGGGGAGAAAATTCCTTGGTGAGTTTGTCGCGAATATTCTCGGCAACGCCCATCCTCAGACCAAGCGGCGAAGTCAAAGCCAAAGTCAAGCAATACCTTTTCTTGTTTTTTAGCCTTTCGCACCCATAATTGCCGCATGACTCAAGCCCGGCCGCGCTTCAAAAGCGACATCCGCATCAAGAAGGATGCAGCCGGGGCCGCGCCTGCCAAGCCGCAGGCGCGGCGTTGCGCGGTGAAAAATTGCGAGCAACCGGGTGAGTGCCGGGTGCCCAAGTCGCGCGACAATCTTTCGGAGTATCTCTTCCTCTGCACCGCCCACGCCCGGGCGCATAACGAGGCATGGGATTTCTTCAAGGGCATGGACGACAGCGACATCGAGAGGTTCCGCGAGGAAGCGATATTCGGCCACCGTCCCACCTGGCCGATGGGCAAACGCGGCGCGCCGTCCCGCACCGGCCAAGCTCCGCTGCATTTTCATGACGGCCATGCGGTATTCGGCGAAGATGACGAAAACGGCCAACCGCGCCGCCCGGAACGCCAATTGACGCGCCTCCAGGTCACGGCGATGGACACGCTTCAGCTGGCGCATAACGCCACCTTGAATGAGATCAAGGCGCGGTATAAGGAACTTGTGAAACGGTTCCATCCCGACGCGAATGGCGGCGACCGGGGCGCCGAAGAGCGTCTGAAACAGGTAATCAAGGCCTACGGCGTATTGCGCGCATCGGGCTTGGCCTGAAGGTCACCGCCGGCCAACGCCGGATGGATGCCATCCGGAACAGAGACATGAGTTTTCCAGAAACAGGTTTGGACCCCGCGGCGCTTCCCGATATCGAAATCGACGCTGCCAAGGTCTTCGGCATTCAGACCAAGATGAAAGTGCCGGCCTTCTCCAAGCCGAGCGAGCATGTGCCCGATCGCGACGATGCCTATCGCTTCGACCGCGAGACCACGCTGGCCATCCTGGCGGGCTTCGCCTTCAACCGCCGGGTGATGATCCAAGGCTATCACGGCACCGGCAAATCCACCCATATCGAACAGGTGGCTGCACGCCTGAATTGGCCCTGCATTCGCATCAATCTCGACAGCCATATCAGCCGCATCGACCTGATCGGCAAGGATGCCATCGTGCTGAAGGACGGCCAGCAGGTGACGGAATTCCGTGAAGGCCTGCTGCCCTGGGCGCTGCAGCGTCCGGTGGCGCTGGTGTTCGATGAATATGACGCCGGTCGCCCCGACGTGATGTTCGTGATCCAGCGCGTGCTGGAGGTACAGGGCAAACTCACCCTTCTCGACCAGAACAAGGTGATCAAGCCGCATCCCGCTTTCCGGCTGTTCTCGACCACCAACACGATCGGCTTGGGCGACACCACCGGGCTCTATCACGGCACCCAGCAGATCAACCAGGGTCAGATGGACCGCTGGAGCATCGTCACCACGCTCAATTACCTCAGCCATGATGCCGAGGCCGAAATCGTGCTGGCGAAATCGCCGCCTTCGTACAATACGCCGGAAGGCAAGAAGACCATCTCCGCCATGGTCAGGGTCGCCGACATGACCCGCAACGCCTTCATCAATGGCGATCTCTCGACCGTGATGAGTCCCCGCACCGTGATGACCTGGGCCCAGAATGCCGAAATCTTCGGCGATATCGGCTTTGCCTTCCGCGTCACCTTCCTCAACAAATGCGATGAGCTGGAGCGTGCCAGCGTGGCGGAATTCTATCAGCGGGCCTTCGGCCAAGAATTGCCGGAAAGCGCCGCAAAGGTCCTGGTCGCGTAATTTGACCAAGGGGAGCCCCAGTGGCCAAACCTGAATCCCCTTCGGAGCCTTTCAAGCGTGCCGTCGCCACCGCGGTGCGTTCGCTGGCGGGCGAACCCGATCTGGAAGTCAATTTTTCGTCCGAGCCGCCCAGCCTCAAAGGGTTGAAGGCGCGGCTCCCCTCGCCCACGCGCACGCTGCCGCCCCATGAAGTGGCGTTCGTACGCGGAACGGGTGACGCCTATGCCCTGAAAAAGGCCTACCATAGCGAGAAGCTCCATGCCCGTTTCCGCCCTTCCGGCGCCGACAGCGGCGCCATCTTCGAGGCGGCGGAAGCGGCCCGGGTGGAAGCCATCGGCGCGCTGGCGATGGAGGGTGTGCGCCAGAATCTGGCGGCGCAATTGGAGCAGCGATTGGTCGCCAAGGGACTAGGCCGGGCCAAAACGCGCGAGGAGGTGCCGCTGTCCGATGTTGTGGGCCTGATGGTGCGCGAGGCGCTCACGGGGCAGAAGCCCCCCGCTCCACTGGAAAAAGCCGTCGATCTCTGGCGGCCTTTTGTCGAGGAACGCGCCGGCAAGGACCTCGCCAAGCTCGAAGGCGCCATGCGCGACCAGAAGGCCTTTGCACGGCTGACCCGCACCATCCTTGCCGACCTGATGCGGGGGGAGGAATCCGAACCCTCGGGCGATGAGGACAGCGAAGGCGAAGCCTCGCCCAATGAAAATCAGGGCGATGAGCAGGAAAGCCAGGAACAATCCGAAGCCGGCGAAGCGGAATTCAGCGAGGATCATGGCGAGGAAGGGGAGGATGCCGATGCCGAAGTCAGCGGCGACCAGGTCGAAGACCTCAGCGAGGCCGATGAGGCGGACGATGCCATGCGCCCCAACCGCGCGCGCACGCCATTCGCCGATGCCGAGACCTGGGGCTACAAGGTCTACACGACCCAATTCGACGAAGAGATTTCCGCGCCCGACCTTTGCGACGACGAAGAGTTGACGCGGCTGCGGAATTTCCTCGACCAGCAGCTTGCCCAGATGCAGGGCGTGGTGTCGCGGCTGGCCAACAAGCTCCAGCGGCTGCTCCTGGCTCAGCAGAACCGCCACTGGGAATTCGATCTGGAGGAAGGGATACTCGACACCTCCAGACTTCCCCGCATCATCATCGATCCCATGCATCCTTTGTCCTTCAAGCGCGAGAAGGACACCGATTTCCGCGACACGGTGGTGACGCTCCTGCTCGACAATTCCGGCTCGATGCGGGGCCGCCCCATCATGGTGGCGGCGATGTGCGCCGACATATTGGGCCGCACCTTGGAGCGCTGCGCCGTGAAGACAGAGATATTGGGCTTCACCACCCGCGCCTGGAAAGGCGGGCAATCGCGCGAAAGATGGACCCAGGACGGCAAGCCGCCCAATCCGGGCCGTCTCAATGATCTGCGCCACATCGTCTACAAGGCCGCCGACGAACCTTGGCGGCGGGCCAAGAAGAATCTGGGCCTGATGATGCGCGAGGGTCTGCTCAAGGAGAATATCGACGGCGAGGCCTTGATGTGGGCGCATCGCCGGCTGATGGCGCGGTCCGAACAGCGCCGCATCCTGATGGTGATCTCGGACGGCGCCCCGGTGGACAACTCCACCCTTTCCGTGAATTCCGGCAATTACCTGGAACGCCATTTGCGCCGGGTGATCGAGGATATCGAGGCCCGTTCGGACATCGAATTGACCGCGATCGGCATCGGCCATGACGTGACCCGTTATTACAAACGGGCGGTGACCATCGTTGATGCCGAACAACTGGGCGGCGCCATGACCAACCAGCTCATCTCATTGTTCGAGGAAGACCAGGTGCGCGAGCGGCATGCGGCCCGTAAACGAGCCTAATTTTACCTCCATCTGTCTTGCTCGGGGCAAGTCCTCGCAAGACATCCTCCCCCACCAATCGCTTCGCGATGCGGGGGAAGAAAGCCGGGACCAAGACGCTCAAGTGTTTAAGCGGCTTGTTTGGCCGTCTTCTTGGCGATGGCGCGCTTCAGGCGCAACGCTTTAGGCGACAGCACATTGTCCTTGGACTTGAGCAGGAAGGGATCCAGTCCGCCATTGCGGTCCACGGAACGCAACGCGTTCATCGAGATTTTCAGCTTGTAGCTGTTGCCCAGGACTTCGCTGACCAGGGAGATGGTCTGCAAATTGGGACGATAGATGCGCTTGGTCTTGTTATTGGCATGGCTCACATTGTTGCCAACGAGGGTGCCTTTTCCGGTCAGTTCGCAGCGGCGGGCCATGGGATAGTCTCTCAAATTCCAGGGATTTAGGGGTCGGAAGGGCGCTCTCATACGGAAACTGGCCCTCCGGGTCAAGCAATTTGCCCCCTTAGCCGGGGAAACACTATAAATACCAGTCGGTTGGGTTCTTTGGAGAGACCATGAAGCTCAAATTCCTGTTGCCTGCCCTGTTCGCGCCCCTGGCCTTGGCCGGGCCATCCTTTGCGGCCGGCGGCGCGGGCAGCGAAACCGGCCCGGTTTCCCAGCTCCAGGCGGCATTGACCATCTATGCCGGAGGAATCACCCTGGGGAAAATGGACATGGACGCCACCGTGCGGGGCGGCGAATACCATGTCGTCTCCAATCTGGAGACTTCGGGCGTGGTCAATGCCTTCTGGCAGGCGGAGATCCAGGCGACCTCATCGGGCAAGGTAGGCGCCAAAAGCTTTTCGCCTGCGCTATACGATTCCTTCGACATCAATCGCACCGGCAAGAAGCAGGAAGTGTCGCTCACCTATGACAGCGGCAATCCGCCCCGGCTCTATGCCGACCCGCCCTATTCCACCACTGGTTACGAAGTGAAGCCCGACGAGCAGAAGGCCACCTTCGATCCGCTTTCGGCGGTGATGTTCATCGTCACCGGCGCTGGCGCCGGCGCCAATCCATGTGCGGTCACCGCCCCGGTGTTCGACGGCCGCCGCCGCTACAATATCGAGATGACCAAAGTGAAGGACGTGGACATCAAGATGGATAACGGGCTTTACGCCGGCCACGCCCTGCTCTGTCAGATCCGTTATCGACAGCTTGCCGGCTTCAAACCGCACGTGATCAAAGAGAATGAGAGTTTTCCCGTCATCAATGCCTGGGTCGCGACTTACCCCAGCGCGACCAAGGGGAGTGATTATGTCGTACCCCTCCGGCTCTGGACCGACACGGCGTATGGCATGATCTCGGTGGTGGCGAGCTCGCTCAAGGTCGATGGGCAGACGCCCCGGTGAATTGATGCTGAAAAACGCGGCGCTCGCTTTGGGTTTCCTGCTTGTGCCGGTTGTGGCATCGGCGGATCCCTCGAGCGATTATGAGGCCCTCGTCACCGCGGCCAAGGACGGCGATCCGGGTGTGGATTTTACTGTGATGCGCCGGACCTACACCCAGACCCGAGATTACGATCCCCTGGGCAAGAAAACCGATGGTCTGATGCATGATGCCCAGTTGGCTTATGTCGCCAAGGACTGCAAAACCGCGCTTGGCAAATTCAAGATGGCGATCGCGTTCAATTTCACCCTGTCCGACGCCCATGCCTTGAGCGCCGATTGCCTGGAACAGGCGGGCGACAAGCAAGGCGAAGCGCGCGAGGAAGCCATCGCCCAGGGACTGTTCGCCTCCATTCTCGCCAGCGGCGACGGCAAAAGACCCAATTCCGCCTTCTGGGTGGTGACGCGGCATGAAGAAGAAGTGATCCTGGCCGTGGCGGGCCTGGAAGGAAAAGGCGAGACCACCCTCAGCACCAGTCACGGGCCGGTGGACAAATTCGCCATCACCGACTTGAAGACGGGCAAAAAAGGCACCTTGTACTTCAATGTCAGCGCGATGGCGGCATCCGGAGCGATCGCCGCCAAACCGGCCACCAAACAGTAGGTTTCCACCACTGCTTTCTCACCAAACCAGCGGACAGCCCTGCATCATGGTTCGTTGCGCCGCCGCCGGGCGCGGATCAGGCTCAAGACCGAGCGCGCGGCTTCGGGAATATGCGTGCCGGGTCCGAAGATCGCCGCCACGCCGGCCGCCCGCAGCGCCTCATAATCCTTGGGCGGGATTACGCCGCCCACCAGCACCAGGATGTCGCTTCGTCCCTTGCTTTTCAGCCGCTCCATCACTTGCGGCACCAGCTTGAGATGCCCGCCCGCCAGGCTGGAGATGCCGATGGCGTCGGCCTCGGCGGCAAGCGCGTCGTCCACCGCTTCTTCCGGCGTGCGGAAAAGCGAACCGACTTCCACATCAAAGCCCATATCGCCAAAGGCCGTCGCCACCACCTTGGCCCCGCGGTCATGACCGTCCTGGCCCAGCTTGGCCACCAGCAGTTTCGGGCGATGCCCCTCTTCCCTGCTAAAATTCCTCACCTCGTCGGCGATCTCGTTCAGCGCGGGAAAATCCTTGCCATAGACGCCGGACAGCGAGCGGATCTCGGCCCGATGCCGGCCGAATACTTCTTCCAGCGCGGCGGAGATTTCGCCCACCGTGGCGCGAGCACGTGCGGCATCGACCGCCAACGCCAGAAGGTTGGCGTCACCCCGCGCCCCTTGCTTCAGCGCCTCCAGCGCGGCCGTCACTTTCGCTCTGTCCCGCGACGTTTTCAATTTTTTCAGCTTGGCAATCTGGGCAGCGCGCACTTGGGCATTGTCGACGGTACGAACATCGATGGGTGGTTCATCCTCGCGGCGGAATTGATTGACTCCCACGATCACATCCTCGCCCCGGTCGATGCGAGCTTGGCGGCGCGCCGCCGCGGCTTCGATCTCGAGTTTGGGCCAGCCCAAATTCACCGCCTGGACCATGCCACCGTCTTTTTCCACGCGCGCGATCAGGCCGCGCGCGGCTTCCGCCAGGGCATGCGTCAGCGCCTCCACATAGTAAGACCCGCCCAGCGGATCGATCACATGGGTGATCCGGGATTCATGCTGGAGGATAAGTTGCGTGTTGCGCGCGACGCGCGCCGACGCCTCGGTAGGAAGCGCGATGGCCTCGTCGAACGCATTGGTGTGCAGGGATTGCGTGCCGCCCAGCACCGCGGCCAACGCTTCCAAAGTGGTGCGGACGATATTGTTCAGCGGATCCTGTTCGGTCAACGAAACCCCGCTGGTCTGGCAATGGGTGCGAAGGGTGCGGCTTTCGGACGATTTTGCGCCCAATTTTTCCGTGATTTCGGACCAGACGAGACGCGCGGCGCGCAGCTTGGCCACCTCCATGAAGAAGTTCATGCCGATGCCGAAAAAGAAACTCAGGCGCGGCGCAAAACCGTCCACGTCCAGGCCCCGCTCCTGGGCCGCACGCACATATGCCATGCCGTCGGCGAGGGTGAAGCCCAATTCCTGCACCGCGGTCGCGCCCGCTTCGTGCATGTGATAACCGCTGATGGAGATCGAATTGAATTTTGGCATCTTCTCCGCGGCAAAAGCGATGATGTCGGCGACGATGCGCATGGATGGCCCCGGCGGATAGACATAGGTGTTGCGCACCATGAATTCCTTGAGGATGTCGTTCTGAATCGTGCCCGAGAGCTTGTCCAGGGAAACACCCTGCTCCTCGCCGGCGACAATGAAACTGGCCAACACCGGCAGAACCGCGCCATTCATGGTCATGGACACGCTCATGCGGTCGAGCGGAATGCCATCGAACAGGATCTTCATATCCTCGACGGAAATCGATCGCCACGCCCGCCATGCCGACATCGGCTTCAACTCTGGGGTGGTCGCTGTCATAGCCGCGATGGGTGGCGAGATCGAACGCCACCGACAGGCCCATCTGTCCCGCTTTCAAATTCTGGCGGTAGAAGAGGTTGGATTCCTCGGCGGTCGAGAAGCCGGCATATTGGCGAATGGTCCAGGGCCGTCCTGCATACATGCTGGCGCGAGGACCCCGGGTAAACGGGGGAAGGCCGGGCCAGCCCGCCGCCGCGATCCCTTCCAGGTCCTCCTCCGTGTACAGAGGTTTGACCGCGATCCCCTCGGGGTTCTCCCAGACGAGATCCCGGGCGGTGCGGGTCTTCAATTCCCGCGCCGCCGCCGTTTCCCATTCCTTGCGCTGATCGGCCATGGCCCATGTTCCTCAGGAGCGGACGAATGCGCAATTCCGCACCTTTCTCTCCGCCTACGGAAGATCAGTCCCCGCAAAGCTGTTCCGAACTCCACGACTGGCCTTATCAACAAGATGTGGTGGTTAACGCGCCTTGACAAACAGCTAAATGTATGAGAACAAACACAGATATTGATCGGGTTAGTGATTCGACCACGCTTCGTTCTTTGTTCGTTCTGTTTCGTCTCGGTACATCCACAGCAAGCCACCTCAACCCCTTGATCGAAACGCGCTTTCCGCCCGGGCCCTGCCATCCCATATTGAAATCATGACCGACAGATCCACGCCGCCCCGCGTGAGTGCCGTCCTGGGACCCACCAACACCGGCAAGACCTTCTTCGCCATCGAGCGGATGCTGGCCCACCGGTCCGGCATGATCGGCCTGCCGCTCAGGCTCCTGGCGCGGGAAGTCTATGACCGGGTGGTCAAGCTCAAGGGCCCGAACGACGTCGCGCTGATTACCGGTGAAGAGAAGATCGCGCCCAAGGCGGCGCGCTTCTATGTCTGCACCGTCGAGGCGATGCCGCTGGAGATCGAGGTCGCCTGTCTGGTGGTGGACGAAATCCAGCTCGCCGCCGATCCGGAGCGCGGCCACATCTTCACCGACAGGCTTTTGCATGCGCGGGGACGAGGAAGAGACCATGTTCCTGGGCGCGGAGAGCATGCGCGGCGTGATCCAGCGTTTCATTCCCAAGGCCTGGTTCATCACCAGGCCGCGCTTTTCCGACCTGGCCTATACCGGCGCCAAGAAACTCACCCGCCTGCCCAGGCGCTCGGCGGTGGTGGGTTTCAGCGCAGAGGATGTCTATGGCATCGCCGAGATCGTGCGGCGCCAGCGTGGCGGCGCGGCTGTGGTGCTGGGCGCGCTTTCGCCACGCACCCGCAATGCGCAAGTGGCGCTCTATCAATCCGGCGAAGTGGATTTCCTGGTCGCCACCGATGCGATCGGCATGGGTCTCAACATGGACGTGGACCATGTGGCTTTTGCCGGGGCGGAGAAATTCGATGGGCGCGGCTTTCGTCCTTTGACTGCGGCTGAGGTCGGGCAGATCGCCGGACGCGCCGGCCGTTACATGAATGACGGCACCTTCGGCGTCACCGGCGAATGCGAGCCCTTTAACGCGGAATTGGTGAGCCGGGTCGAGAGCCATCGCTATGACGTCATCAAGGTTTTGCAATGGCGCAATTCGGCGCTGGCCTTTCATTCCCTTCCCGCGTTGCTGGAAAGTCTGGATGCACCACCACCGGAACGCGGTCTCACGCGGGCGCGTCCGGCATCCGACGCCGTTGCCTTGCATCACCTGGCGAATGAGGTGGAGATCCAGGCCATCGCCGCTTCGCGCGATACGGTGAGGCGGCTTTGGGACGTCTGCCAGCTTCCGGATTTCCGCAAATTGTCGGCTGACGAGCACGCCAAGACCGTGCGCGCGCTGTTTCTGTTCCTGACAGGCGAACAAGGATATATTCCCGACGATTGGATGGCGCGCCAGATCGCCCGTCTCGATGTGGCAGAAGGCGATGTGGCGACCTTGTCCGGCCGGCTGGCGCATATCCGCACCTTCACCTATGCCGCGCACCGTCCCGGCTGGACCCGCGATGGCGCACATTGGCAAGCCGAGACCCGCGCCGTGGAGGACCGTCTTTCCGACGCCCTGCATGAAAGGCTGACCCAGCGTTTCATCGACCGCCGTACATCGATCCTGATGAAGCATCTCCGCGAGGATGAAATCGCAGAGGTGAAGCTCGAGGAAGATGGCGGCGTCCTGATCGGCGGCGAATTGATCGGCCGGCTGGATGGTTTCCGCTTCACGCCCGATCCGCGCGGCGAAAAGGACGGCAACAGCCCTTTGCATGCGCGCATGCTGCGCACGGCCGCGATGCGCGGATTGGACAGCGAATTCCTGGCCCGGGCCCGGTCGCTTGCGGCCGCGCCGGACGCGGCGATCACGCTCAGCGAGCATGGCAAATTGTGGTGGGAAGGCGCGATGGTCGGCTCATCTGACAGCCGGCCCATCGCCATTGTCGCCGCAGATCAGCCTTGCCGCCGACGATTTGCTCAAAGGCGCGTCGCGCGCTGCGGTCGAGGCGCGGCTGAGTGCCTGGCTTGCGGCGCAGATGGAAAAAAGGCTGGAGCCGCTTCTGGCCTTGGCCCGTGCCGCAGAAGCGCGCGCCGGCAGCGAGACCGCGCTTCCCGCCCAGGCGCGGGGGCTGGCGCATCAACTGGCTGAGAATTTCGGCGCGCTCGACCGGCACAATCTCCCCTTGCCGGAAAAATTGGGGCCGGTGTTGCGGGCGCTCAAGCCCTTCGGATCTGGTTTGGCCGCCGCACCATTTATCTTCCGCGCTTGTTGCGCCCCGATGCGGCAAGCCTGTTGGCGCTGTTATGGGGTATGTGGACGCAGGCGCCGCAATTGACGGGACCGCCAGCGCCCGGTCTCACCTCTTTCGCCCATGGACCGCGAACCGCGCGAATTTCTTCATGCCGCCGGATTTGCCGTTGATCGGTGGCCGCGCCATCCGCTTCGACATGCTGGAGCGGCTGGAAGATGAACTGGACAAAGCCGCCGTGGCGGGTCAGACGCCGACCGCCCTGTTGCCCAAGCTGGTCTCGCTGTTGGGCGCGGGCAATGACGAAGCCAACGCGAGTTTTGGTCGCGATGGGCTGGCGCGAGGTGGATGTCACCGACGCGCCGCCGGTGTGGCGCAAGACCAAAGCCAAACGCCGGCGGCCGCAGCCCGCCGGCCAAACATCGCCCTCGCCGGTCTCGGAATTGTCGCCAAATGACTGGAGCATTGGCGAAATTGAGCGCGCGTAGCGCGAACGTTTTCCAGGACGTCGACCGATGACCTCACGCGCATCGACAAATGGCTGTTCCATGCGCGCGTCTACCGGACCCGGGCCCTGGCGCAGCAGGCGGCCAGCGCGGGCAAAGTCAGGCTGAACGGCATGCGGGTGGAAAAACCGGCCCACACCCTGAAGCCGGGCGATATCCTCACCTTGGGCCGTGGCAGCGAGTTCTGGCGCTCAGGGTCCTGGCTGTGGCGGACCGGCGCGGCCCTGCCAGCCAGGCACGCCTTCTCTACGAAATCGTCGCGGATTGAATGCTTGCCTTGAAGGCGGCCCGGTTTTAGAGACCTACCGCCAGATTTCGCTGCCGGAGCCCGCCCCATGACCTATGTCGTCACCGAAGCCTGCATCAAGTGCAAATTCATGGACTGCGTCGAAGTCTGCCCGGTCGACTGCTTCTACGAGGGCGAGAATATGCTGGTGATCAACCCCGATGAATGCATCGATTGCGGCGTCTGCGAGCCGGAATGCCCGCCCGAAGCGATCAAGGCCGATACCGAATCGGGCCTGGAAAAATGGCTTTCGGTCAACGCCGAATACGCCAAGACCTGGCCCAATATCAGCCAAAAAGGCGAAGCACCGGCCGACGCCAAAGAGTGGGATGGCGTCCCCGACAAGTTCGAGAAATTTTTCGATCCCAAGCCTGGCTCGGGCTCCTAGGCGCGCTGCCGCTGCGACTCAACCAAAAACTGTATTCCGTACAAAGAACAACCTGTCCCAAGGGCTTGAATTCTGCGACATATTATTTGCCGAGTGTTAATAATAAACACCGCAAATTCAAAGGTTTGTGACGATTTTTCTTCCCTTTCCGGTTCCCCTGTGGTAAGGTGGTTTTTAATCTGGTCCCGCTTTCGGACGGCGCGTGCCGGCATCTCCGCCGGCGCGTTTCGGCCATATTGTCGTGAAATTATCCCGCTGTCGCGCGCGCCACGCCCGAAGCCCCAATGGAAATGGAAATGACCGCACCCAAAACGCATGCGCCCGCCCCCAAGCAGGCCGCCGCTGCCCCTGCCCAGCCCAAGAAAGTTCCCGCGAATTCGAACAGGAAGCACGAGTTCAAGACCAACGACCATGTCGTCTATCCGACCCATGGCGTAGGCAAAGTCTCGGGCATCGAGGAACAGGAAGTCGCCGGCCTTAGGCTCGAACTCTTCATCATCGATTTCGAAAAAGACAAGATGACCTTGCGCGTCCCCACCATGAAGGCCAAGGCCGTGGGCATGCGCAAATTGTCGTCGCCCGAAGTGGTCGGCAATGCGCTGAACACGCTGAAGGGCCGCGCCCGCATCAAGCGCACCATGTGGTCGCGCCGCGCCCAGGAATACGAAGCCAAAATCGACTCCGGCGACCTGGTATCGATTGCAGAAGTGGTGCGCGACCTGCACCGCGCCGGCGGACAGCCTGAACAGTCCTATTCCGAGCGCCAGCTTTATGAAAAGGCGCTGGCCCGCATGGCCCGCGAAGTCGCCGCTGTCGAACGCACGGACGAGCAGACCGCGGTCAAGCGCGTCGAAGGCATGCTCACCAAGAAGGCGGCCTGAACCACATCGCATACTGAACGAGAAAGCCCGGCGGAAACGCCGGGTTTTTTTGTTGGCTCAATCCAGCACTTCGATCTGGTAAGGATTGGACAGCGCGATTTCGGGCCGGCCGCCGAAAGCCTCGACCATCCCCCGCAGGCGCACCCGATGCCCCTCCAAGTCTTCCGGCGCAAATCCGGCCTTGCGGAACGTCTTGCGGTCTTCCGGCGCAATGGTGGCGGAAAAGCCGCGCCGGTAGTCCTGCTGGAAATCAAGAAAGGCGCGCCCATCATGCACGCCGACATCCACCACCGCTCCTTCCACCAATTGGAACGTGCCAGCCAAGGTCGCCGAAAGCGCCCCAGCGGATTTCACCTTGTACTGCGGCAGCGCCCACAATCCGGCCGAGGCCGGCGCGCCTTTTTCTCGGCGTCATAGAGATCGGGCGCGCATTCCTGCCGGTCAGGCGCGATCTGAACCCGCGCCAGGCCGCGCTCCAGAAGCGTCATTTGCAGCCAGGCATGATCGAAGGCCTGCACGCGAATCCGGCCATAGCGATCCAGCTTTGGTTCGTCCGCTGTCAGGACCAGCGGCGCGCTCATAGCCCATTTGCGCAAGGTTTGAAGCGCTTGCGCGGCGACCGGCGTATCGGAATTATCGGTGCCCGGCAGGCGGATACCTTCCAGAACCGCCGTGCGGCCATTGCTCAAGATCAAGGCGCCGTCCTTTTCCACGCGCAGCACCTGGGCGCGGCTTATGGCGACCTCGTTGGCGCAATCGGGCAGCGGCATGGCGGTGACCGCCGCGGGCCAGAATGTGACCGCCACGATGAGGAAAACAGAAACGCGCATCATCGAATGGCTTTGAGGGACACCGCCTCGGGCGGCGGCATGCTATCAGGCACGAAGAAATCCTGGATCAGATCCTGGGTGGGATCGACGCGATAATGGTCAAAATCGCTCACGCCATTTTCAGCCAGGAATGTGTCGTCGATCAGGAATTGGCCACCGAAGCTTTTGGGCTTGGCGAAGAGGACATAGGCCGCATCGGCCACGATCTCGGGCGTGCGGCAGGCCTTGGCAGCTTCGTCGCTGCCAGCGGCCAGGCGGATGGCAGCGGTGGCGATGGCTGTGCGGGGCCAAAGCGCATTGACGGCTACTCGGCCCTCGAATTCCGCCGCCATGCCCAGCACGCACATGCTCATCCCGTATTTCGCCAGCGAATAGGCGGTATGACCGGCGAACCATTTGGCCTGCATGTCCAAAGGCGGCGACAGCATCAGGATATGCGGATTGGAAGCCTTCAGAAGATGGGGCAGGCAATATTTGCTTACCATGAAGGTGCCACGCGTATTGATCCCAAGCATCAGATCGAAGCGTTTCATCTCGGTTTCCAGCGTACCGGTGAGGGAAATCGCGCTGGCATTGTTGACGCAGATATTTAGGCCCCCGAATTTTTCCACCGTTGCGGCGACGGCCTGCGCCACCTGGTCCTCGAAGCGGATGTCGCAGTGGAGCGCCAACGCCTTGCCGCCCGCTTTTTCGATCTCCGCCGCCGCGGTGAAGATGGTTCCGGGCAATTTCGGATGTGCTTCGGTTGTCTTGGCGGCGATGGCGATGTTGGCGCCGTCCTTTGCCGCCTTGAGCGCAATGGCCAAACCGATGCCGCGGCTGGCGCCGGTGATGAAAAGTGTTTTTCCCTTGAGCGACATGCAACCACCCGTGATCCCTGACGGCCGCGACCGTACAAGATCGATTGCGCCTGCGACAGGATTGGCCGAAAGAAAAGCTGACCTAGCCACGCCAAGCCGCTACAAAGCGCCATGGACAGTTTGGTGAAAAAAATCGTCCCCGCGGATGATGCGGGCATCGCGCATGCCGCGCGGATTTTGCGCGGCGGCGGGCTGGTGGCCTTTCCCACCGAGACCGTCTATGGCCTGGGCGCCGACGCCACCGACGGCAACGCGGTCGCCGCCATCTTCGCCGCCAAGGGCCGGCCTCGCTTTAACCCGCTGATCGTCCATGTGCGCGATCCGGCCGAAGCCGAAAATCATGCCGTGTTTTCAGATAAAGCGCGTCTTCTGGCGCAGCATTTCTGGCCCGGCGCCCTTACCCTGGTTTTGCCGCGCCGGCCGGACAGCCCGCTTTCGGAATTGGTGAGCGCGGGGCTTTCCACCGTGGCATTGCGCGTGCCGGCCCATCCCGCCGCGGCAAAACTCATCCGCGAGGCCGGCATTCCCGTCGCCGCGCCCAGCGCCAACCTGTCCGGCAGTGTCAGCGCCACCACCGCCCAACATGTGATGGAGGGCCTGAATGAGAAAGTGGACGTGATCGTCGATGGCGGACCAACGCCGCTAGGCCTGGAATCCACGGTGATCGGCTTCGATGGTGATGCACCGGTTCTGCTGCGCCCGGGCGCGATCGCCTGCGCCGAGATCGAACGCATCGCGGGTACCTTGCGCCAGGCCGGCCCCGACATTCAATCGCCCGGCCAATTGGAAAGTCATTACGCGCCGTCCGCCGCCCTGCGTTTGAACGCATCCAAGCCGGAGCGGGGAGAAGTCTTGCTGGGCTTCGGTCCGTCGGATGAAGCGACCCTCAATCTCAGCCCTTCCGGCGATCTCAAGGAAGCCGCGGCGAATTTGTTCGCCATGTTGCGCGCGCTGGACAAGCGCGCCAAACGGATCGCGGTAATGCCTATTCCGGCAACCGGATTGGGCGAAGCCATCAATGACCGCCTCAACCGCGCCGCGGTTGTCAAATCACGGGAACCCCATTGAAATGAGTGACATCATCGACCGGCTGAAGGCGGCGGCAGGACCAAACGGCTTCAGCGAAGACAAGGATGAGATCGCGCCCTATCTGGTGGAGTGGCGCGGCCGAAGCCACGGCAAAAGCGCGCTCCTGCTCAAGCCGCAAACCACCGAACAGATTTCTTCCATTCTTGCCGTTTGCCACCAAAGCGGAACGCCCATCGTCCCGCAGGGCGGCAACACCGGTCTGGTGGGTGGACAGATTCCCCTTCATGGCGAGTTCGTGCTGAGCCTGAAGCGGATGAACCGCATCCGCCATGTGGACAAGAGCGGAATGAACCTCACCGCCGAAGCGGGTGTCACCCTGAAGCAGGCGCAGGATGCCGCCGCCGGCGAGGGACTTCTCTTTCCTTTGAGCCTGGGTTCTGAAGGAAGCTGCACCATCGGCGGCAATATCTCGACCAATGCCGGAGGCAACCATGTGCTGCGTTATGGCATGATGCGCAATCTGGTGCTGGGGCTGGAAGTGGTGCTGGCCGACGGGCGAGTGCTTTCGATGGTGCGCTCGCTGATGAAGGACAATACCGGCTACGACCTGAAGCAACTTTTCATCGGCGCCGAAGGCTCGCTGGGGATCGTCACTGCCGCGTCCTTGCGCCTCTTCCCACGCCCCGCCCAGATGGTCACGGCTTTCACCGCCGCACCCTCGCCCTCAGCCGCGCTGCAATTGCTGGGCCTGATGCAGGCCAGGACGGGCGGATTGCTCTCTTCATTCGAACTCGTTTCGCGCCCCACCCTGGAGCTTGTGCTCAAGAATATTCCCAACACGCGCGATCCTTTGTCCGAGCCGTCGCCCTGGTACGTGCTGATGGAAATCTCGGGCGGCGCGGGCGCAAGCCTGGAGACCCTCACCCAATCGGCGCTGGAGGAGGCGATGGCGCAAGATCTGGTGAGCGACGCCACCTTGGCGCAAAACGAAGCCCAGACCAGAAGCTTCTGGCATATGCGCGAAACCATCTCGGAAGCGGAAAAACGCGAAGGCGTCTCGATCAAGCACGACATTTCCGTGCCGGTGGCGGCCATTCCCCGCTTCATCGAGGAAGCGACCGCCATCGTGGTGGAGAAATTCCCCGGCGCCCGGCCCATTTGTTTCGGCCATATGGGCGACGGCAATCTTCATTTCAATTTCAACGCGCCGCCGGGCCGGGACGCGGAATTTTCCGCGCAATGGGACGAGATGCAGCTCACCGTGCATGACATTGTCCATCGCTATTCGGGCTCGATCAGCGCCGAGCATGGCATCGGCGAAATGAAGCGCGACATACTTCCGCGCTACAAATCCGGCGAGGAGCTGGACGTGATGCGCGCCATCAAGCACGCCCTCGATCCCAAGAATATCCTGAATCCAGGAAAAACAGTTCCAGCAGTTCGGAGACTCTAGCTAGGGCGTCTTGGTCGTGCCCTATCTCCCCCGCGTGCGAAGCACTGGCGGGGGAGATGGCCGGTCCATAGCAACGGCGTATGGACGCGCTTGCGATGCGGAGGCCAGAAGGGGAAACAAAAAAACTAAGCGGCTTTGGAAAGCATCGGTTCCGGAACGACGGGGACCACGCGCTGCTTCTTGTTCGAGATAGCGCTGATGGAAGCCGTGACGAAAGTGGCGGCATAAGGCAGGCTCTGCACCCCCAGCATCACCATCCAGAGGCTAACCGCAGGATCCTCGAAGCCGCGGTCGAAACCCATGGACACCATGGCCGCCAGCAACCCGACCAGCAGCGCGGTTTCCTGCCAGACCACGCGCAGCGCCTGGCTGAACTGGGCGGGATCGGCACATTTGGGCGTGCGCAGAAAAGGCTGGTTGGCGGTGATCAGGCCGGACCACACTGCCTTCCCTACCGTATGGGTAAGCGCTAGCCCCGCCACGGAAGCTCTCAATGCCCCTTTGACGCCCGAACGCACCTTGGGCGGATAGAGCAGCAACGTCTTGACCAGCTTGGTGGCGAAGAGCGCCATCGCTGCCGCCGACAGAGCCGGCATCGGCACGTCGATGTAACTGGGCGCGACCCACATCAGCAGCGTCCAGATCAGTGCCGTGCAGGTCACGACCATGCCCAGCCCGTCGGAAATCCACGGCAGCCAACCGGAGAGGAACTGATAACGCTGCTCCCAGGAGAGGCCCGAGCCGCCCAGGAAAATTTCCCGCGCATGCCGCTTCATGATCTGCATGGCGCCATAGACCCAGCGATAGCGCTGGGACATGAAGGCTTCGAGGGTATCGGGTTCGAGCCCGGCGCCCATTGTCTGGGGGATATAAGCCGCCTCATAGCCGGCCTCGAACAGCTTGAGGCCGAGCTCGGCGTCTTCGGTGATGCACCATTCGCTCCAACCGCCCACTTCCTCCAGCGCGATCTTGGTCACGATGGTCATGGTACCGTGCTGGATGATGGCATTGTGCTCGTTGCGCTCGACCATGCCGATATGGAAGAAGCCGCGATATTCCTCGTAAGCCATGGCCTTGAAGGCGTTCTCGCCGGCGTCGCGGTAATCCTGCGGCCCCTGCACCAGGGCGATAGCGGGTGACGCGAACAGGGGCGTGGCGCGCCGAAGCCAGAAAGGCTCGACCTGATAGTCGCTGTCGATGACGGCAATGTGGGTGGCCTTGGGATCGGTGAGCGCCAGCGCCCGGTTGAGCGCGCCGGCCTTGAAGCCCTGCAATCCATCGAAATGAAAGAAGCGAAAGCGATGGCCCAGCGTCTTGCAATGCGCTTCCACCGGCCGCCATGTCTCGGCATCCGGGGTGTTGTTGTCCAGAACGATGACTTCGTAATTGTCGTAATCCAGCTCCGCCAGCGCATCCAAGGTCGCAATCACCATTTGCGGCGGCTCGTTATGGGTCGGCACATGGATGGAGACGCGCAGGCTGGTCTCGGGAATGGCGGCAACGACAATGCGCCGGTCCACACGCCACAGCGAAGCCGCCAGCTCGATGCCTTCGGTCAGAATGATGGCACATGCGAGCAGCACCAACGGCGACATGGCGATGATGGCGACGATGTTGGTGGGATCGATATATTCCAGCGCCGTGGCGTCGATCAGCGCCAGAAGGCCGGTTGAGACCAGCGCGATCAATCCGCCCATCACCAGATAGCCGGTCTGGCGCACCTTGGGCATGCGCCCCAGGATCAGGAGACCCAGCGACAGGCTCAACACCGCCGCGAGCAAGGCATAACCGCGCCACTCCGGGAATGAGCGCAGAAGCCCGGTGAAACCGAATTTGGGATGGCCGGTGGCGTCGAACAGGCCCCAATAGGCGCCGACCGCGCCCTCGATGGCGCTGCCTTTCCACGGCTCGTCGAAACCTTCGAAAAGGTAATAATCATAGCCCTTTTCCTGGGCGTACTGGACGAAGTTGCGGATGAAATAGGCTTCGTTGGAAAGAGAGGCTTGCGCCGCCCCTCTGGTGTTGCCTTCCGACGGCCAGCCCGCTTCGCCGATGATGATCGGCTTGCCCGGGAACGTCTGCTGCATGATGTCGAACGCCTTGCCGACAAAGTGCGTCGCGGCGGTGATATGCGTGCCCTCCCAATAAGGCAGGAGATGAACAAAGATGATGTCCACATGCTTGGCCACTTCCGGCACCACCACCCAGGTGGACCAAGGTTCGGCCGTCGTCACCTTGATGCGCGCGGGCAACGCGGCGCGCACGCGATCAAGATAGGCGCCGAGCTGCTCTTGCGAAACATAACCGAACAGCTGGGTTTCGTTGCCTACGATCACACGATCGATCACGCGGCGGTTGGCCAGCGCGGTCTTGATCGCCAGATCGATCTGCTGATCGTTCTTGGCGAGATCCGGGCTGATCCAGATACCCATCGAGACCGTCATGCCATAGCCGCGCGCGATCTCGGGAACCTTGTCCATGCCATTGTCCACCGTATAGGTGCGGATATGGCCGGTGACGCGCGACAATTGCTTGAGATCACGGTCGATCTGTTCCGGCGTGATGTGAAGCTGATCGCGGAAACGAAAAAGGTGGCTGGGATTATAGCCGATACCGCGCACCTGCCCGTCCCAGTCGGGCGCCACGACCGTGTAGTCGCGGCTGGCCCAGAACAAGGCGGTCGCGCCCACCACCATGATGAGCGCGATGAAGATGCGCAGCCTCCCGCCGAACGAGGAAGGCCCGCTCAGGAATTGCCCAATCCGCCGCAAAATCTGTCTTTCGCTATTTCTGGTCTTTGTCCAAGGGATCGTTGGGATCCGGAATATATCCCGGCTCGCCGCGTTTGGGCGCGGGCGTGGTCGAAACCAGCGTCATGTCGAAGACCAGAACCTGGTCGGGCGGGATGGCGTTGCCGGCGCCGCGCGGGCCATAGCCCAGCCCAGACGGGATCACCAATTGCCAGTGATCGCCTTCGCGCATCAACTCCAGCGCCTCCGTCCAGCCGGGAATCACTTCGTTGACCTTGAAGGAGGCGGGAAGCCCCGGCGAGGTTCCGTCAAACACCCGGCCGTTGATCAGTGCTCCCGTGTAATAGACCGAAACCGTGTCGGTCGCCGTCGGCCGCTTGCCGAAGCCGTTCTGGACGATGCGGAATTGCAGTCCGTCGGGCCGGATGATGACCCCGGGCTTCTTGGCGTTCGCTGCAAGAAAAGCGCCATTGGCCTCAGGGCTGAGGCTGGGGTCGGTGGTGGGCGCGCCGGGCGTCATCGCTGCCATCGCCGCGGCCGGCCACAGCAAAAGCGACGCCGCCAGAAATGCCCGGGAAAGCTTCATCGAGGGATTCTCCAAACAGGGCGAATTTAGCGCGGCTTAAGTCCGGCCGGAACAGGGGATTCGCTTAAAAAAACGCAGGATTTGGGCAAATTTGAGTTCAGACATGCAGCCCGAAGACTTTCATCACCACATGGATCAGGACCGCTAGGCCGAACATGGCTACCAGGGCCCCCGAAACGCGGTTGATGATCCGCACGGTCCTGTCGGTGATCCGGGTATGGAACAGGCCGATCACGGTGGTCAAAACCAGCCACCAGCCGGCCGAGCCGCCCACAACACCCGCGACCACGAATTCGGCATCGACGAAGCTGTCGACACCGCCGATCAGGCCCCGGAAGCTCGCGAACATGGAGGCGAAAGCGATCAGGGTGGCGGGATTGGTGATGGTGAGCACAAAGGTCGAGACGATGGCTCTGACCAGAGTCGAGGGACCACTGTCGTTCTTCTCGCCGCCCTCGTCCACCTTGCTGGTGAAGGGGGCGAGCACGGCATGGGCGCCGAACCAGACCAAGAGCGCGCCGCCGATGACTTCGATGATGGCGTCGTAGCTTTGAATCAGCTGCGCGATCCAGGTGAGGCCGAAGAAAGTGATGGCCGCGAACACGCCGTCGCCCAGCGCCGCGCCAAGCCCGGAGACAAAGCCGTTGAGCGGACCGAAGGCGAAACTTCTTCGAATGCAGATGAGATTGACCGGGCCAATGGGGACCGCCGCGATCAGCCCCATGATGACGCCCGCAAATATCAGAACTAGATAATCCATCGGCAGCCCTGGCAGGAATTGGCGCGTTTGCGGCTGCCCGTCAAGGTTGCCGCCCCGCATCAGGCAAGAGCGTTTCGACGAAACGCAGCGGTTTGCCCCTGGCTTTGCCGGTCAACTCAAAATCACGCATGACAATTTGTCCGCCCAGGATCGCGGCGATGGCCCAGCCCTTGGTTTTCATCCCATCGAATGGCGTCCAGCCGCAGCGCGAGGCGATCCATTTGTTCTCGATCGTGCGCGTGAGATTAAGATCGACGATGGTGAAATCGGCGTCATAACCCAAGGCGACGCGGCCCTTTCCGGCCAGGCCGAAAATGCGCTGCGGTCCCGACGCCGTAAGATCGACGAACCGTTCCAGGCTGAGACGGCCTTTGTTGACATGATCGAGCAGCAACGTGACCAGGGTCTGCACCCCCGGCATGCCGGACGGCGTATCGGGATAGGTTTTGTCCTTTTCCTCGCGCGTGTGAGGCGCGTGGTCCGAACCGATCACGTCGATCACGCCGTCCTGCACCGCTTGCCACAAGGCCTGGCGATGGCTCTCGTCGCGGATGGGCGGATTCATTTGCGCGTAGCTACCGAGCCTTTCGTAGCATTCCGGCGCGCTCAAGGTGAGATGTTGCGGCGTGGTCTCCGCAGTGGCGAAATCTTTCGCCGCCGCCAGCAACGGGATCTCGTCGCCCGTGGTGACATGCAGCACATGGAGCCGGCGCCCGGCTTGCTTCGCCAGCCTCAGCACACGCTCGGTCGAAGCGCGCGCCGTTTCGGCGTCGCGCCAGATGGGATGGGTGGTGGGCTTGCCGCGTTCGGCCAGATGCTTGCGCGCGATCAACCGGTCTTCATCCTCGGAATGAACCGCCACGCGCCGTGTTCCAGCCTTCAAGGCGGCGAGAATATCGTCGGGATGACTGAGCAAAAGCGTTCCGGTCGAGGAACCCAGGAACGCCTTTACGCCGCAGACGCCTGGAAGCCGTTCCAATGCCGCCAATGCGCCCACATTGGCGGGGGTGGCGCCCACATAAAAGGCATAATCGCAATGCATGCGGCCTTTGGCGCGCGAAAGCTTGTCTTCGATCGCGGCGTGCGTGGTGGTGGGCGGATTGGTGTTGGGCATTTCGAACACGCCGGTGACGCCGCCCAGGATGGCGGCGCGGCTGCCCGTTTCCAGGTCTTCCTTGTGCGCGTTGCCTGGTTCGCGAAAATGCACTTGGCTGTCGATCACACCAGGGAGGACGACCAGGCCTTTGGCCTCGAAAATCTCGGCCGCCTTGGCGTCAGGGAACTGGCCGATGGCCGCGATGCGCCCCCCGATAACCCCCAAATCTGCTGGGATAATACCGCCGGGCGTGGCCGCTGTGCCGTTCCGGATCAACAAATCGAATGTCTGGCTCATCGGGTCTGGGTTAGCTCTTACGCCCCACCTTGGCAACCTTGACGGAGAGGATTACCTGACGGGGATGGAATCCCTTCATCTGTCCGACCGTGCCGTCATCGCGTTGGAAGGCGGCGAAGCGCGCAACTTTCTTCAAGGGCTGATCACCAATGACGTGGCGGGGCTATCGCCGCTGCGCGGCATCTATGCCGCCCTGCTAACGCCCCAAGGCAAGATTCAGTTCGACTTCCTGGTGGCGGAAGGCGACGGCGCGGTCCTCATCGATTGCGCCGCTATCCAAGCCGAGGCGCTGGTCAAACGCCTTTCCATGTATCGGCTGCGGGCCAAGATCGACATCGTGCTGCGGACGCAATTATCCGTCTATGTGGGATTGAACGGCCGCCCGGCCGAGCGCGCGATCACCTTCCCCGATCCAAGATTGGCTGCGCTGGGCCCACGGAGCATCGGCGCGGCGGCCGAGATGCCCGATTTTCTCGAAGGACCCGCGTCCTATCATGTCGAACGCGTCAGGCTGGGCGTGCCGGAAGGTTTGGATTTCGGCAGCGACAAAATCTTCGCCCTCGATGCGGGGCTGGAAGAACTTCACGGCGTGAGCTTCTCCAAAGGCTGTTACATCGGCCAGGAACTGACCGCGCGCATGAAGCATCGCGGCACAGCGCGCAAGCGCATTATCGGCATCGAGAGTGACGGCACCTTGCCGCCTCCCGGCACCGAGGTGATGAGCGGTACGATCTTCGTGGGGGAAATCCTTTCGACCTATGGCGCGGCCGGTTTCGCCATGATGCGGCTCGATCGCCTCGATGAAGCAAAGGAACCCCTGAGCGCTGACGACATGCCGATCACCTGGTTCACACCGCCATGGTTAGAGCCATGAAGCACAAGCAGCGCTGCGCTTGGCCCGGCGACGATACGCTTTATGTGGCCTATCACGACGAAGAATGGGGCGTGCCGGAATATGACGGCCGCGCTTTGTACGAAAAACTGGTGCTGGACGGTTTCCAGGCCGGCCTCTCCTGGATCACCATCCTGCGTAAGCGGGAGAATTTCCGCAAAGCTTTCCATGATTTCGATCCGCATCGCATCGCCAAGTACGGCGCGCGCGACATCGACCGCCTGCTCAAGAATGAGGGCATCATCCGGAGCCGCGCCAAGATCGAAGCCGCCATCAAGGGTGCCCGCCTGTGGCTGGAGGTCGAGGAAGAGCCTGGCGGCTTCCGCGATTTCATCTGGAAGCATGTGGACGGCAAGCCCGTGGACAACCGCATTAAGAGCCGTGAACAGGTCCCCGCGCAAAGTGAAATGAGCGAGGCGCTGTCGCGTGACTTGAAGCGGCGCGGTTTCAGTTTCTGCGGGCCGGTGATCGTTTACGCCTTTGCCCAGGCCATCGGCATGGTCAATGATCATGTCACCCATTGCTTTCGCCACGCGGAATGCGCGCGGCTGGCGCAACGTCGGACTTGAAGCCCGGCTCGGGGGTCCTTAGTTTCCGCCCATGGTCCTCCCCGATGTCATCGCGGCGATCGGCAACACGCCGCTGATACGCCTGAAACACGCTTCCGAAGAAACCGGCTGCGAAATTCTCGGCAAGGCGGAGTTCCTCAATCCCGGCCAGTCGGTCAAGGATCGCGCCGCCCTTTTCATTATCCGCGACGCTATTGCCAAGGGAAAGCTTCGCCCCGGCGGCACCATCGTGGAAGGCACCGCCGGCAATACCGGCATCGGGCTTTCTCTGGTGGCCAATGCGTTGGGCTTCCGCACCGTGATCGTGATCCCCAACAGCCAAAGCCAGGAAAAGAAGGACACGCTCAAGCTGATGGGGGCGGAACTGATCGAAGTGCCGCCCGTGCCCTATCGCGATCCCAACAATTATGTGCGGCTGTCGGGACGGCTGGCGGAGGAATTGGCGAAGACGGAAAAGAATGGCGCGATCTGGGCCAACCAGTTCGACAATGTCGCCAACCGCCGGGCCCATATCGAAACCACCGGTCCGGAGATCTGGCGGCAGACGGATGGCAAGATTGATGGCTTCATCTGCGCGGTGGGAAGCGGCGGAAGCCTTGGCGGGGTCGCCATTGCCCTGAAAGAGAAAAAGCCGGGCGTAAAGATCGCCGCCGCCGATCCGGAAGGATCGGCGATCTATTCCTGGATCAAGACGGGCAAGCTGGAAGCGCATGGCTCATCGATCACCGAAGGCATCGGCCAGGGCCGCGTTACCGCCAATCTGGAAGGCGCGCCCATCGACGACGCTTATCAAATTGCCGATGGTGAAGCCCTGCCCATCATCTTCGATCTGCTCGAACATGAGGGCCTTTGTCTGGGCGGCTCGTCGGGCATTAATGTGGCAGGCGCCATCCGTATGGCGCGGGCGATGGGCCCGGGCCATACTATCGTCACCATGCTGTGCGACTATGGCAACCGCTATCAAAGCAAATTGTTCAACCCGGAATTCCTGAAAGGAAAGGGACTGCCCGCGCCGCCCTGGCTGACCGCGACGCGCGCCATCGAAGTCCCTTATCAAAAATGAACGACATCGTTTCCGCCGACTGGCTGAAGAACAATTTGCCCAATGTGCGCGTGGTGGACGCGTCCTGGTACATGCCGGACGACAAGCGCGACACGTACAAGGAATTCGAGGAGCACGGGCACATTCCCGGCGCCGTGTTCTTTGACATTGACGGCATCGCCGATCACGGCACCGCCCTGCCCCATATGCTGCCCCCTGCCGAACAATTCGCCCGCGATGTGGGCGCGCTGGGTATCGGCGATGGTGACATGGTGGTGGTCTATGACTCGATGGGGATTTTCTCGGCCCCACGCGTGTGGTGGATGCTGAAAGCCTTTGGTCATGACAAGGTCGCGGTGCTGGATGGTGGATTGCCTGCCTGGAAAGCCGCCGGCGGCAAGCTGGAGAAGGGTCCGGCAAACCCCAAAGCGGCCAAATTCACGCCGCGTCTCGACAAGGCGATTGTGCGCGACTTCGGGGAAGTCAAAAGCGCGCTGGGCCAGACACAGGTTCTGGATGCGCGCAGCGCACCCCGCTTCGAAGGTAGCGAGCCCGAACCGCGTGCCGGTTTGCAATCCGGCCACATGCCGGGCGCCACCAATCTGCCTTGGCGCGCCGTGCTCACCGCGGACCTGAAGCTCAAGGACGATGCGTCGCTGCAGAAGCTCTTTGCCGAAAAAGGCGTCGACCTTCGCGCGCCCATCATTACCAGCTGCGGCTCGGGTATTTCCGCCGCCATCCTGATGCTGGCGGCCGAGAAACTGGGCGCCCGGCAGATTTCGCTTTATGACGGTTCCTGGGCGGAATGGGGCGGACGCAGCGACGCGCCCATCGTCACGGGTCCCTGATGTCTGTCAGTCCCAGTCCCCGCCGCATCCCCATGACCGTCACTTTTCTGGAGATGACGGCCAGGCCCGCGGCGCTGCCGCCGCCCGTTCCCAAGAGCAAAATTGCGTTTCTGAGAAGCGAGCACCCGCCCATCCATTTCTACCGCTATCTCTACGACATGGTCGGCGGGAGATATTTCTGGGTGGATCGCAAGAAATTGTCCGACGCCAAGCTGGCGGAGATTATTCACGCGCCCTCCAACCATCTTTATATTCTGTACACGGAAGGAAATCCGGGTGGCATGGCCGAACTAGATTTCCGCGCCGACGGCACCGCCAACATCGCCTATTTCGGGTTGATGCCGGAAGCACTGGGCAAGCGCCTGGGCTATTTCTTCCTCTATCAGACCTGCATGAGCGCCTGGTCCCAGCCCATCTCCAAGCTCCTGGTCAACACCTGCACCCTCGACCATCCAAGGGCGTTGCCGCTCTATCAGCGCATGGGCTTCACGCCCTATTCGCGGGAAGAGCGTTTCGTGGAATTGCCCTAGTCCCGATTTGAAGGCAAAGTCGGTCCGGCTCCAGGCTCAAGGCGGTGCATGACCCAAGGCAAAGAACTCACCTGGCGCGGCGTCGCCCTGGGCATGGCGCTGACCTTTCTCTTCACCGCCGCCAATATGTATCTGGGATTGAAGGTGGGCCTTACCATCGCCACCTCGATTCCCGCCGCCGTGATCTCGATGGCTTTCCTGGGCCTGTTCAAAGGCTCCAATATTCGGGAAAACAATATCGTCCAGACCGTCTGTTCGGCGGCGGGCGCCATGGCCTCTGTCATCTTCATCCTGCCCAGTCTCGTGATCATCGGCTGGTGGACGGGCTTTCCCTTTTGGACTTCGTTTCTTCTCTGCGGCGCGGGCGGCGTGCTGGGCGTGCTGTTCACCATTCCGCTACGCCGCGCCTTGGTCACGCAATCCGACCTCCCCTATCCCGAAGGCGTGGCCGCCGCCGAAGTGCTCAAGGTGGGCGCCGACATGCGCGCCGAAAATCCCGAAGCGCGCGAGGGTCTGCTGGCCGTGATGTATGGCGCGCTCGCGTCCGCAGGGTTGGCCATCGCCACCGCGATGCGCCTGGCCGCCGATGGGGCGCAAGGCTATTTTCGCACCGGTGCCATGGCCGCAACCGGTTATAGCTTCTCCTTCTCGCTGGCGTTGGTGGGCGCGGGCCATCTGGTGGGCATCTCCGTGGGATTCGCCATGCTGGTGGGCATTTTGATCGCCTGGGCCGGCGCGGTGCCGATCATCACGGCGATGACGCCCATGCATGGCGATCTGGCGAGCTTCGTCAGCGGCATCTGGCGCAATGACGTGCGGTTCATCGGCGCCGGCGCCATGGCGGTCGCGGCGGTCTGGTCTTTGCTCCGGACCGTGGGTCCCATTGTCGGGGGGCTGAAGGCGACGATGCGCGCTCGTGGCGGCGCACTCAACCTCATCGACGAAACCGATCGCGATATGCCGTTCCCCATCATCCTGGTGCTGGGTTTGGCGTCGACGGCGATGACGACCTGGCTGGTGTGGCGCTTCAGCGGCGAGACCGGCCTTACAAGTTCCGCGCTTGGGATCGCGCTGTTTTCCATTCCCCTGATCCTCGCCGGCGGTTTCTTCGTCTCGGCCATTTGCGGCTATATGGCCGGGCTCATCGGCTCGTCCAACAGTCCCATCTCGGGCGTGGGCATCTTGGCGGTCGTGGGCACGGCGCTGGGCCTGGCGCTTTTGTTCAACGGCCATGGCGCCCAACCTCTGGTGGCGACCGCGCTGTTCATCACCGCGATCCTGTTCGCGGTTGCCTGCAGCTCCAACAACAATCTGCAAGACCTGAAGACCGGCCAGCTGGTGAAGGCAACACCGTGGCGCCAGCAAGTGGCGCTGCTTGCGGGCGTGGCGGCGTCAACGGTCACCATACCCATCGTGCTCAATCTTCTGGCCGAAGCGTATGGCTTTTCCGGCGCCGCCAATCTTCACACCGTCACGTCCCAGCCTTTGGCGGCGCCTCAGGCCAATTTAATGGCGGCGTTGGCGCAAGGGGTGGTCGGCGGGAAACTCAACTGGAGCCTGATAGAGATCGGCGGAGTGGTTGGAGCCGGCATCGTGCTTCTGGACGAGATCCTCCGCATGGCCAAGCTGATGCGCATTCCTCCCTTGGCCGTGGGTTTGGGAATTTATCTCCCCATGGAAGCGACCATTCCTGTCGTGGTGGGGGCCGTGATCGGCTGGCTCTATAATCGCAGCGTGAAGGGCGAGCGCGCTGAGCGGTTGGGCGTGCTCGTCGCCTCCGGCATGATCGTCGGCGAAAGCTTGTTCGGCGTTCTCAATGCCGGGCTGATCGTGGGATTCAACAAGGATGCGCCTTTGGCGGTGGTCGGCGCGACCTTTCCGGCCAATGCCGTCGCGATCCTGGGCTTCGTCGGGTTGATTGTTCTTCTTTACGGCTGGTTGATGCGGCGGAAGCGGGCCACTTCATGAGCCGCGATCTGTTCGGGCATCCGCGCGGCCTCACCACCCTCTTTGGCACCGAGATGTGGGAACGCTTCACCTATTACGGGATGCGGGCACTCCTCATCTATTACCTCACCATGGAAGTGCTGCTGCCCGGACATGTCGAGCATGTCCTGTTCTATCCGCAGATGAAGACGTTCTATGAATGGATGAGCGGGCCGCTGAATGTGCAGCAGCTGAGTTCGATGATCTACGGCACCTATACCGGCCTCGTATTCGCCACGCCGCTTCTGGGTGGCTGGATCGCCGACAATTATCTGGGCCAGCGCAAGACCGTCGTCATCGGCATTTTGCTGATGGGCGCCGGGCAATTCATGCTGACGTCGGAAGCGTTGCTGTTTCCCGTCCTTGCTCCTGATCATTTTCGGAACCGGCTTTCTCAAGACCAACACCAGCGCCCAGGTCGGCATGCTGTATGCGGCTGGAGACGCCAGGCGCGACCGCGCCTATTCGATCTTCTATGTCGGCATCAATGTGGGGGGCGCGATCGGACCGCTCATCGCAGGTTATTTGGGCGAGACCTATGGCTGGCGCTGGGGTTTTGCCGCGGCGGGTGTGGGCATGGTGGCGGCCTTGATCAATTACATTTATGGTTGGCGCTCTTTGCCCGCCGAACGTCGCGTCGAGACCCACAAGAGCGAACGCAAGAAACTGACGCGCGCGGAATGGAAGTCGGTGGGCGCGCTGATCCTATTGGTGATTCCCGTCACGCTGTGGTGGGCCTGTTATGAGCAGCAGGGCAACACTTTCGCGCTCTGGGCGATGGACAACACCAACCGCGCGCTCATCCCCGGTGTTGTTAACTGGCAAATTCCAGCGACTTGGTTCCAGTCTGTCAATTCCGTGATGATCTTGGGCTTCACATTGTTCCTTGTGCCGCTCTGGGCGTGGCAAGCCAAGAAAAATCGGGAGCCCAACTCAATGACCAAGATGGTCTATGGTAGCTTTCTTCAAACCTTCGCCTGCCTGATCCTCGCCTTCGCCGCCTGGTACACAGGCGGGGTCCAGGCGAGCTGGTGGTGGCTGATAATCTATTTTGTCTTCGTCACACTGGGCGAGCTTTACCTCTCCCCCATCTCGCTCTCGCTTTATTCCAAAGTCGCACCACTCCAAATCGCTTCATTGATGATGGCAGTGAATTTCGTCCCCAATTTCCTGGGTGGTGGTTTCCTGCAAGGCTATTTGGGAACCTATTGGACGGCGATGAGCAAGCCCGCTTTCTTTGTGATGATCGCCGCGATCTCCGCCGTTGCGGGATTGATCATCTGGGCGATGGAACGGCCGCTTCGGCCTTTGTTGCAGGAAAAATCATGAGCCCAAAAACCAATGAGTAACGACAAGCCCGACACCAAGGTGGTGAGCGCGGGCCGCATGAGCAAGGACCATTTCGGCGCGGTCAACACGCCCGTCTATCGCGCCTCCACCATCCTATTCCCCGATCTCGCCAGCATGGCGCCGGGCAAACAACTCTACACCTATGGCCGTCGCGGTACGCCGGGCTCGAAAAGCCTCGAAGACGCCATCGCCGAATTGGAGGGGGGCACGGCTGTGGTGCTCACACCGTCGGGCCTCAATGCCGTGACCACCGCGATCTTGTCGGTGGTGGGCCAGGGCGATCATCTTCTGGTCACCGACAGCGTCTATGGACCGACCCGGCATTTCTGCGACACGACCTTGGCGCGCCTGGGCATCGAGACCAGCTATTATCCGCCCTGCGCCGATATCGCGCCCTTGCTTAAGCCCAACACCAAAGCCGTGTTCTGCGAAAGCCCGGGTTCGCTCACCTTCGAGATTCAGGACATTCCCGGCATCGCCGAGGCCGCGCATGGCCATGGCGCCAGCGTCCTGATGGACAATACCTGGGCGACGCCACTTCTGTTCGACGCCCACGGCCATGGCGTGGATCTTTCCATCCAGGCGGGCACCAAATATCTGGGCGGCCATGCCGACGTGAATATCGGCACCGTGAGTGCCAATGAATCCCATGCCGCACGGCTGAAGGAGACCCACGGCAATCTGGGGCTGGCTGCCAGCGGCGACGATTGTTTTTTGGCGTTGCGGGGCTTGCGCACGCTCTCCGTCCGCCTCAAGCGCCATCAGGAGACGGCGCTCAAGCTCACGGGATGGCTGGCAGGGCGGCCAGAGGTGACACGGGTGATCTATCCCGCCCTTCCCTCCGATCCCGGTCATGCCCTGTGGAAACGCGATTTCAAGGGCGCCTCCGGCCTGTTCGCTTTCGAACTCAAGCCCGCGTCCGAAGCCGCCGTCGCCGCCCTGGTCGAGGGGTTGCACCATTTCGGCATCGGCTATTCCTGGGGCGGATTTGAAAGCCTGATCCTTCCCAGCCATATCCATCGCACGGCCGAAGCGTTCGCCGCCAACGGCCCCGTCATCCGCATCCATGCCGGGCTCGAGGACGCCGACGACCTGATCGCCGATCTGGACCAGGGCTTTGCCCACCTGAAGGATAATTTGAAGGGAAAAAAGTGAGCGAAACGCTGAGCCATGCCGCCTTTCTTGCCGCCGTCCGTTTTGACGATCGCGGCCTGGTCCCGGCTATCGCCCAGTCCGCCGCCACCGGCCAGGTGCTGATGATGGCGTGGATGACGCGGGAGACGCTGGAAATGACCCTCGCCAGCAAGGAAGTGACCTATTGGTCCCGCTCGCGCCAGAAGATCTGGAAGAAGGGCGAGACCAGCGGCCATGTCCAAAGACTGGTGGACGCCCTGGTGGACTGCGACGGGGACGTGATTTTGCTCAAAGTCGATCAATTGGGTCCGGCCTGCCACACCGGCGCGCCAAGCTGCTTCTACCGCCAACTGGCCTGAACCAACTCCAGTCCGATACGCTATAGTGGAGTTGGCCGCGTTCCCGCGGCTTTGGAGCATCTGGCGCCATGCCAACGCGCGTGCCCGTGAGCGACAGTCTGACGCCCAAATTCATGACCGCGGTGATCGCCGCGGTGGTGGTGTCAGGGCTTTATTTCGGCCGCCCCGTGCTGATGCCGTTGGCGCTGGCGGTGGTGATGTCCTTCGCCATCGCGCCTCTGGTCGAGATTTTGCGCCATCTCAAGCTGGGGCATGTGCCAGCGGTGCTGCTGAGCCTGGCCTTGGCGCTAGTGATCCTATCCGCGGTGGGCACCTTTGTGGGCTCGCAATTCGCCGGCCTGGTCGCCGAACTTCCGCGCTACCAGACCAATATCGGCCACAAGATCCAATCCATCCGCGGCTCGACCGGCCACGGCACCATCGCCCGGCTCAACCAGACCATCGAGAATCTGGCCGACCAGATCACCGGCTCGCGCGACCAGCAGAACCAGCCCATCGCCGTGCCTGCCGAGGAAAAGCCGGTGCCGGTGGAAATTCGCCGCCAAAGCCTGGCACCGTGGGAAGTGGCACAGAATATCCTGGGGCCGCTGCTCGAGCCTTTGGCCACCATGGCGCTGGTGCTGGTGTTCGTGGCTTTCATCATGCTGCAGAAGGACGATCTGCGCGATCGCTTCGTGCGATTGGCGGGCTCGGGCGACATGCAGCGCACCACCGTGGCGCTGGACGAAGCGGCCTCGCGCCTGTCGCGCTATCTGGCGCTGCAGACCATCATCAACGGCTCATTCGGCTTCATCATCGGCAGCGGGCTTTGGCTGGTGGGCATTCCCGACGCGGCGCTGTGGGGGCTGATCGGCATGATGTTCCGCTTCGTGCCGTATGTGGGCGTGCCCCTCGCCTTTCTCTTTCCCGCCACCTTGGCGCTGGCGGTGGATCCCGGCTGGTCCATGTTGATCTGGGTGATGGCGATCTTCGGCGGCGTCGAGGCGGTGATCGGCCAGATGGTCGAGCCATTCGTTTATGGCCGCAGTATGGGGCTCTCAGCCGTTGCCGTGGTGGTGGCGGCAGTGTTCTGGACCTGGCTGTGGGGACCTGTGGGGCTTTTGCTGTCCACGCCGCTCACCATGTGCGTGGTGGTGTTGGGCCGGCATATCGAAAGCCTGCAATTTTTGGACGTCATGCTGGGCGACACGCCCGCGCTCAAGAGCGAGGAAAGCCTCTATCTGCGCATGCTGGCGGAAAATCCCGACGAGGCCAGCGAGGATGCCGAGGATTTCCTGCGTTCCAACAGCCTGGTCGCCTATTACGACGAGGTGGCGGCGCGCGCCCTGATGCTGGCGCAGTCCGACGCCAATCGCGGCGCGCTCGATGCGCTGCGCCAGGCGCGCATCCGCGACGCCATCAAGGGCGTGATCTTCAATCTCTCCGGCCGCAAGGAAGGCGTGCAGGAGGTGGTGCTGCCGCCATCCTGGCAGGAGGGCAAGCCCATCCTCTGCGTCGCCGGGCGCGGTCCCCTGGACGAAGCCGCAGCGCTGCTGTTGCTCGACACGCTGGACAAATACGGTCTGGGCGGACGGGTGGTGCCGCCCGAAGACATCGCAGTCGCCCAGATCGATTTGCTCGATGTGACCGGCATCAAGCTTGCCTGCGTGTCCTATCTGGAGCCCGGTACCTACAAGAATGCGCGCCATCAAGTGCGCCGGTTGCGCAAGCGCCTGCCCGGCGTTCCCGTTCTGGCGATCTTCTGGGGGCTCGGCGACGATCACTCACGCTATCTCGACAGCGTCGAGGCGACGGAAGCCGATGTGGTCACCACCGGCCTCAAGGAAACCATCCATCATATTCTGATCTTCGCCCGCCGCGCCGCGAAACCAGTGGGGGAGAAAGCGGCGGAATAGGAGCCGGGCCTAATACGGGCTTTCGTCCCATGCCGTTCGCTTGCGTTTCCTGAGCAGCCAGAACTGCATTCCTCCGGAAATCATCAGGCAAATACCCGCCACGCTGGTCAGTGTACGGATGATCATATCATCGGTCCCCCGGGCGATCATCAAAAGGGGAACGCCGGCCAGGCATGTGAGGATGGCCAGCAGCCGATTGATGGTGCGCTTGATGGTCATCCCCCGCTCCACAGAATTGCACGATTTTACGCTGGCACTTGCTCCAAAAAAACTGGCGACTCCGGTTGGATTCGAACCAACGACCACCGGCTTAGAAGGCAGGTGCTCTATCCAGCTGAGCTACGGAGTTTTGCCGGGAAGTTTAAGCGAAAAAGCCGGGAAAATCAGAACCCTTTCTCAACATGGCCAGCCCCCGCCGCGCGTAGCGCGGGAAGGAAGAAAGAACCGGCCATCCAGAATGACGGCTGCCGCTCGCTTAAGCTCGCGGCGTTGGCTTAGCTTTTCTCGGCAAGCAAGGCGAGCCTAGAAAAGCTTGCCCCTCTTCGAGCGAAGCGAGGGAGGCGCCGCTCGAGCCCCTCGCCCAAGCTCGGGGCGTTCGTCGCTTTCGCAGGTCCACTGGACCTGCTCACGCGCTTGCGCGCCGCTCCTCACTCCCCCCGACCATTTCGTCCGCTCCGCGGTCGCGGCTCAAGGTGCTCTATCCAGCTGAGCTACGGAGTCTTGAGCAGAGTTTAAGCCAGAAACTTGGCTATCCCAAAACGGGTGCGGCATGAAAAGGCCGCGGCCTCAATGGCCTGTAACCAGAATCTGCAGGGCGAGGGCCGCGTCAGCGAATAGCCCGAGCCCTGCACTAATGTGACCAGGGCACTTTGCGGTCGAAGCGGAAATTGTCGGAGTAGGATTTGGGCCGCGTTTTGGGCAGATGCGGCTCGAACAGCTGATAGGGAATGGCGTGCTTTTCCGCGTATGCCACGGCTTCCTCGCGTGTGTCGAATTCCAGCGCCACCTGCTGGCGCATGTCGTGGGAGCTGGTCCAGCCCATCAGGGGATCGGGTACGCGCGCGCTCTCGGGCTCATATTCCAGCACCCATAATTTGGTGCGGGCCTTGCCCGACTGCATCGCGTTCTTGGCCGGTTTGTAGATGCGCGCGCGCATAGTCGTCTCCCTCACAAAAATTGGTCGGAGCGGCGTGATTTGAACACGCGACCCTCTGCTCCCAAAGCAGATGCGCTACCAGGCTGCGCTACGCTCCGCCGTCTGACGGGGCTCCCCATACACGCTGGGCCGGACCTGGGCAACCGCAGGCAAATCAGCGCCGTTTCGCCGCGAATTGCGGGGCATGGACGCGCTCGCCTTCCCGGATCCCCAGGGCTTCGGCACGCCCGGCATTGAGCTCGATCACCACCTGTACCGGCTCCCCCGAGGGGATGGTGGCGCGCGAATAGGGCGTGGCGTTTTCCGCGACGCGGGCAATGGTGCCGTCGGCGCGCACGAACAGCATGTCCAGCGGCAGGATGGTATTCTCCATCCAGAAGCTCACTTCCTGCGGCGTGTGGAAATCGAACAGCATGCCGGCATCGGGCGCCATGGTCTTGCGGAACATCAGTCCGGTCTCGCGGCTCTGGTCGTCCGCCGCCACTTCCACCTTGAATGCATGCGGGCCCGCCTTGGTGTCGATGGTGATGGTCTCGATCGGAAGTCCCGTCTGGGGCCCGTCGGCATAGGCGCAGCCGCTGGCCAGAGTCAGCACCAGGGCGGCGAAAACCGCAGATATCAAAGCGCGCATCGTTGGTCCTCAAGTAGCGAACGATAGGACATACAATAATCAATCCCCGAAAGCGTCTCCCCTGATTAGAAGCGGGGCATGCGGAAATCAATCGGGATATCCCGTCTTGTGATTTGGTCCGGCGCGGCTGAAACTTCCTTCATGAGCGAAGAGCTGCAAAAAGCGTCCGCCTGGCTGGCCCAGGGCCACAAGGTGGCGCTGGGCACCGTAATCAAGACCTGGGGCTCGGCGCCCGGCAAACGGGAAGCCAGATCGCCGTGCGCGACGATGGCGCCTTCCTGGCTCGGTATCGGGCGGTTGTGTCGAAGGCGCGGTGATCGAGGCGGCGCTGGAAAGCATCCAAGACGGAAGCCAGCCGCGAACTGGAATTCGGGGTAAGCGACCAGCAGGCCTGGGACGTTGGCCTGGCCTGCGGCGGGCGCATCGCGGATCTTTCGTCGAGCCGGTCATAGCATGAAGATCACGGCATGAAGCGCAGCGTGCTCGAGACTCTGGTCAGGGAGCGGCGCGCGCCCCTGGGTGCGGGCGTTGGACCGCGCCTGTGGCGAAGAGCGGCTATCGATCCCTTGAAGGATGACAGCGCCCTGGGGCAGGCGGCGCGCGCCGCCGCGCGCGCCGATGTCAGCGGCGAAGCCGAGATCGAAGGCCGCACCTGGTTCCTGGAAGTCCACAACCCTCCCCTCGAATTGGTGCTGGTGGGCGCGGTGCATATCGCCCAGCCCTTGGCGGCGATGGCGGCGCTGTCCGGCTATGAGTGCGGGTGATCGATCCCCGCGCGGCCTTTGCCACCGAGGCCCGCTTTCCCGGCGTGAGGCTGGTGCAGGATTGGCCGGCTGAGGCCCTGGCCAAAACACCCTCTGGGGTCCCGCTCGGGTCTGGTGGTGCTGGCGCACGATCCCAAGATCGACGACCCGGCCTGGAAACGGCGCTCTACTCGGACTGCCTTCTATATCGGCGCGCTGGGTTCCAAGAAAATCCCAGGCCGCGCGGCTGGAGCGGCTGCAGGCGCGCGGCTTTGCCCCCGAAACCCTCGCCCGCATCCAAGGCCCGGTAGGGCTTGCCATCGGGGCGCGCAGCCCGGCCGAAATTGCTCTTTCGATTTTGGCGCAAATGACCCAGACTTTGCGATGTTGACAGGATTTGCGACAAATCCTTGTTTGCAGGGCTGCCACTGTGACCGCAAAATTACATTCTATGAACAAGGAAGAGGCAAAGCCGCATATCCTTTTGGTGGAGGATGCCCGCGACATTCGTGAGCCATTGGCGCGCTATCTGCGCGAACATGGCTATCGCGCCACCACCGCCGCCGACTCGGCCAGCGCCCGCAAGGTGCTCAAAGGCGCGGCCATCGATTTGATCGTGCTCGACATCATGATGCCCGGCGAGGACGGCCTCAGCCTTTGCCGATCCATCCGCGAGACGTCGCAGATCCCCGTGATCCTGTTGACTGCCCGTGGCGAGGAAGTGGACCGCATCATCGGGCTGGAGATGGGCGCCGACGATTACATCGCCAAGCCCTTCAGCCCCCGCGAATTGATCGCCCGCGTAACCGCCGTGCTCCGCCGCACCCAGGCGCTTCCGCCCAGGCAGAAGCCGCCCGGCGCCGAGCGCATCCGCTTCGGCGATTGGACGCTCGATACCGGCCAGCGCGAATTGATCGGCCCTGACGGGGTGGCGCTGCCGCTTTCGTCGGGCGAATTCCGGCTGCTCACCGCGCTGCTCGAGCGGCCCAAGATCGCGCTGACCCGCAACCAGCTTCTCGACCTCACCAAGGGCCGCGACGCCGACCTGTTCGACCGCTCGATCGATAACCATGTGAGCAGGTTGCGCAAGAAAATCGAGCCGGACCCCAAAAATCCGCGCTATATTAAGACAGTCTGGGGAGGCGGCTACATCTTCGCGATGGAGCCCGAAGCGGCGTAACGCCATGAAAGTGAAACTTTGGCCTCGCACTCTGGTGGTGCAGCTGATCGCGGTGACGGCCGCGGCGCTGGTGATCTCGAATTTCGCCGTGGCGTGGTGGTTCGAGCGCAGCAACGAGCTGCAAAACGAATCCTCGCTCACCGAACGCGTGGTGGATCGCGCCGTCGCCGTCGCCACCACGCTGGCCACCATTCCGCCCGCCTCGCGCGACGTCATCATGAAGACCATGAGTTCGCGCATCTGGCAGTTCACCGAGCTGCCGGAAGGCGATGCGGTGGTCAACCAGCCGATGGACGACGAGGAGACACGCTTCGCCCAAAGACTGTCGGCCGCGCTTCCACCCCAAGCGCGCTTTGGTGCCGTGAAAGCCCAGTTGCATGAATCCCCCCATGCCATTCCCACAAATCTTCTGCCGCATGACGCGGACATGGACTCCGAGGCCTTCCGCCTGGTGATCCCGCTCGATCATCACAACAAATTGTCCGCGGTGTTCTTGCGCACCCCACCGCCCTTGCCGGTGGAAATCATTGTCGCCGCCGTGGTGGCGATTCTGGTGGCGTCCACTGCTGCCGCCTTGATGGCGCGCCGGGTGGCGCGGCCGCTCTATGATCTCACCGCCGCGGCCTCGGTCGTGGCCAGGGGCGGCAACGCTCCCCATGTCGAGGAAAAAGGTCCCGACGATGTGAGGAACGCGGCCATCGCCTTCAACCAGATGACCGAGAAGCTCACCCGCACCCTGGAAAGCCAGCGCCATCTTCTCTCCGCCGTGGGCCATGATCTGCGCACCCCCATTACCGCCATGCGCATCAATCTGGAGTTCGTGCAGGAAGAAGAATTGCGCGAAGGCCTGCAGCAGAATCTGGACGAGTTGCAGGACTTGACCGAACAGGTGCTGGCCGCAGCGCGGGGCGCAAGCGGGGAAACCAAGCGCAATGTCGATCTTTCTGCTTTGGTGGAAAGCCTCTGCGCCGATCTCGACGATCTGGGCGAGCCCGTGACCTGGCAAATCATACCCCTGCCCCGGTGATCTGCCGTCCCAACGAGATCCGCCGCGCCGTGCGCAATCTGGTCGAAAACGCCGTCGCCTATGGCAGCAAGGCGGAGGTCCAGATCGCAGCCAACAGTGACGGCTACGACATCGTGATCGAGGATGAAGGCCCCGGCATTCCTGAGGATGAGCGCTCGCGCGTGTTCGAACCTTTTGTGCGGCTGGAAAGTTCGCGCAATGCCGCCACCGGCGGAACCGGCCTCGGCCTCACCTTGGCCAAAGCCATCGCCGAAGGCCATGGCGGCGCCATCATGCTCGAAAATCGTCCCAGCGGAGGCCTCAGGGCCCGCATGCACCTGCCCCGCATGGCGGCCAGCGTCTAGACGGCTTACAATTCACGCATGCAATTCGGACGTTCTCCGTGGCCGGGGCTGCCGGCGCGATCTTGGCCCATGGCGTGCGGCAGGGAAGCCTCTTTTTCCGCAAGGGGCGCGTGCTGTCCGCCGAGGATGTGACGCAACTGGCGGACGCCGGCATCGCTGAAATCACCATCGCCCGGCTCGAACCCGGCGACGTGGGCGAGGACGAAGCCGCGGCGCGCATCGCCAAGGCCGCCGCTGGCCGAGACCATGTGCGCGTGGGCGCCTCCTTCACCGGCCGCGCCAATCTTTATGCGCTGGCTGCGGGCTTGGCCCTGATCGACCGCGCGGAAATAGAGGATGCCAACGCGGCGGACGAAGCCATCACGCTGGCTTCGCTGGCACCCTTCGCGAAAGTGTCCACCGGCCAAATGCTGGCCACCGTCAAGATCATTCCCTTTGCCGCCCCTGAAGCGAGTGTCGCGGCAGTGGAAAAGAAGCTGTCCACCCCACCCGCGATCCGCATTGCGCCGTTTCAACACAAGCAGGCGGCGCTGATTTCCACCCGCCTCCCCGGAATGAAACCGGCCCTTTTGACCAAAATCGCGAGGCGCTGGATTCGAGGCTGGGCCCGCTGGGTTCGACAATCATTTTCGAGCGCCGGGTGCCCACGAGATCGAGGCAGTGGCGGGCGCCATCGCCGACGCCGTCCAGGCGGGCGCCGATCCCGTCCTTTTGTTCGGCGCCAGCGCCATCGCCGACCGGCGGGACGTGTTGCCCGCGGCGCTGGAACGCGCCGGGGGCGAGGTGGACGTGCTGTGGCATGCCGGTGGACCCCGGCAATCTTCTGATGGCGGGACGCCTGGGCGGGCGGAGCGTGCTGGGCCTGCCGGGCTGCGCCCGCTCCCCCAAGCTCAATGGTTTTGATTTTGTGCTTTGGCGGGTCCTGGCAGGACTGCCCGTGGGACGGACCGAGATCGCCGCCATGGGTGTGGGCGGGCTTCTGGCCGACAGCTCTGTGCGGCCCCATCCGCGCAAAGCTTCGCTGGTGACGGCGCCCCGGCTTCCCCGCATCGGCGTGGTCATTCTGGCGGCAGGCAACTCCTCGCGGATGCGGGCCAACGGCGGGGCCGTGAACAAGCTGCTTCAGCCGTTGGCCGGCAAACCCATGGTGCGCCATGTGGCCGAGGCCGCCTTGGCCAGCGCTGCCTCAGATGTGGTTGTTGTCACCGGCAACGAGAAAGCCGGGATAACGATAGCGCTGCGTAGCTTGCCGATTTCGTTTATAGATAACCCTGATTATTCAAAAGGTTTGAGCACGTCCCTCATCTGTGGTCTTAATGCGTTGCCGGATGAATGCGACGGCGTCCTGGTTTTGTTGGGCGATATGCCCGGTGTGGACGCGCTTTTGCTCGACCGGTTGATCGCCGCCTTCGATCCGGATGAGGAGCGGGCTATTATCGTCGCCAGCCACGACGGGCGGCGGGGCAATCCCGTGCTGTGGGCCAGGCGCTTCTTCCCAGAAATGCGGGAACTTTCGGGGGATGCCGGGGCACGGGCCCTGTTCGGCCCCTATGCCGGACTGATCTGCGAGGTCGAGGCTGGCTCGGATGCCCCCCTCACCGACCTCGACACCCAGGAAGCGCTCTCTGCCTACCGGGCGCGGAGCGACGCATGAGCGATCCCATCTACCGCCGCGAGTTGCTCCGGCTGGCCGCCGACGCGGTGGGTGCGGGACGGCTGGAAGCGCCGCATGGCTCAGCCACGGTCCATAATCCTGCCTGCGGCGACCGGGTGACGGTGGACATCACCTTGGAGGATGGCCGCATCGCCGCCATGAAGCACCATGCCCAGGCCTGCGTCCTCACCCAGGCCTCGGCTGCCATCCTGGGCGCGGAGGCGGTCGGCCTCGACCGGACAGGACTGACGTCCCTGCGCGACCAGGTGGCGGCGATGCTGGAAGGCGGGCCCGCCCCCGAGCCGCCCTTCGGAGCATATGGCGCCTTTGATGGCGTGGCCGGGCAAAAGGGGCGGCATGCCTGTGTGCTTCTGCCCCTGCAAGCGGCGCTGGAAGCACTCGATGTTCTAGAGACGGCCGAACCAGGCGCTTAGAGGCCCCAGGCGCAAGCCCCCCGCCATCCGCGCAACGCCGCCGGTGCCGAGATCCAGGCCCATGACCTTTTGCGCCAGGGGGAAATCCATGTCCGTCTGGCCGAGATTGAAAACACAGAGCATCTCATCGCGCCGGAAGGCCAGCAAAGGAAGCGGAGCGTCCAGCAAGGTCAGGCCGGCATCGCGCAGGCTAACAAAGTGATTGCGCGTCTTCAGCATTTTGCGGGTGAAAGCGAGCGTCGAGTTGGAGTCGTTTTCCTGTGCCGAGACCGCAAGCCGGGCATGGGCTGGTCCCAAGGGCAGCCAAGGCTTGCCGGTGCTGAAACCGAGATTGGGTTTGGCCGCCTCCCACGGCATGGGCGTGCGGCAGCCATCCCTGCCCTTGAACAGGGGATAATAAAGATCTCCTACCGGATCGCGCAGCTGGTCGCGGCGCAAAACCACTTCCGGCAGGCCCAATTCTTCGCCCTGATACATGAGCACGGTGCCGCGCAAAGCGAATAGCAGCGCGATCATCACCTTGGCCGAGCCTTCGCCAAAGCGCGTGGCGGTGCGGATCACGTCATGGTTGGAGAAGGACACGCACGGCGAGTGATCGGGATGGCGCGCCAGCGTCTCCAGATGGGCGCGGATGGCGGCAGCATCGGTGGCGTGCAGCAGCGCGAAATTGTAGCCGCTGTGCAGGCCTTTGCCGGGCGGGAGATAGCCGCCCGCGCGTTCGAACTCTTCGGAGAATTCACCGAAGACAAACCGGTCGTCGAACGCTTCGACCCGGCGGCGGATCGCGTCAAGGACCGCCTTGTTCTCCGCCAGATTGAAGTTGTGCAGATGGCGCTGCATGTTGGCGGCGGCGGACCATTCGCTCTCGGTGCGCTGGGCCGCCGGTATGGCAGGATTGTCGGCAAGACTGGGGTCGTGAAGATAGGCGTTGGCGACGTCGAGGCGAAAGCCGTCAACGCCGCGTGTCAGCCATAGATCCAACACCTTGAGCGCGGCTTCGCGCGCGTTGGCATCCACCCAGCTCAGCTTGGGCTGCTGGCGCAGGAATTTGTGGTGGTAATATTGCCGCCGCGCCGGCTGATAGGCCCATGCCGGGCCGCCGAATACCGACAGCCAATTGTTGGGCACTGTGCCGTCATCCCGGGGATCCGCCCAAACATACCAATTGCGCCTGGCGGGATCGCCGTCGCGGCTGGCGGCGAACCAGGCATGCTCGTCCGAGGTATGCGCCAGCACCTCGTCGAGAATGATTTTGAGGCCCTTGCCGTGAGCCCCTTTCAGCAATGTCTCGAAATTGCTTTGCGTCCCGTAATCGGGGTGCACGCCTTCATAATCCGAGACGTCGTAACCCCAGTCGCGATCGGGTGAGGGATGAATGGGCGAAAGCCAGACCGCGTCCACGCCCAGCGAGGCGATATAGTCGAGTTTACCGATCAGGCCGGCGAAATCGCCCTGCCCGTCGCCATTGCTGTCGCAGAAACTGCGGACATAGACCTGATAGATCGATGCGCCTTTCCACCAAGGTGTGCGCATCAATACCCTCCTCGAATTTACCTGGAAAATCTCGCCCCCCGTAAGGAGGGAGAGTCGAAGGCACTTACACCTCGCTGGCCGAGCTAACGATCCTGCTGACCAGGCCGTATTTCACCGCCTGGTCCGCGTCCATCCAGAAATTGCGCTCTGTATCGGTGACCACTTTCTCGTAAGGCTGCCCGGTCTCGACCGAAATCTCCTTAATCAGCCGCGCGCGCATCTTGAGGATCTCTTCCGCCTCGATGGTGATGTCCGAGGCCTGGCCGCGCACGCCGCCCAAGGGCTGGTGCAGCAGGAAGCGGGTGAAAGGCAGGCAATAGCGGTTCTCGCTTTTGGCGCCCAGATAGATGTGCGCGCCCGCGCTCGCGACCCAGCCGGTGCCGATCATCTTCACCCGGTTGCCCACAAAGCGGATCATGTCATGGATGGTGTCGCCGGATTCGACATGGCCGCCCGGCGAATTCACGATCACGCGGATATCGCCTTCACTTTCGGCATAGGCGAGAAGCTGGGCGGTGACCCGCTCGGCCATCTTCGTGTCCACATCGCCGAATATCAGCACGGTGCGCGACTTGAACAGCGCCTTGGCGATCTCGGAGGATTGCGGCTCCGGCGATTTGGATTTCTCGTCGTCTTTCTCGTCGGGATCTTCTTCGTCAGCGCGTCGCAAGGTGAACTCCAGATTTGGCAGGGTATTCGAAATAGTAGTGATACTCATATGGGGAGCAACTCCTCAAATTTCCATTACCGCCCGGCGCGAGGATTTTTGGTCACTGGCAAGGAGCGAGGAGCGATTGGACTAAGCGTCCATGAGCGACGAGCGACGAAGCCAGAGGCCAAATGGACCGCGCCGGTTATAAGGCCTTAAGAGCGGCGGTCAAAGTCGGCCCAATTTCCCGGTGCAAAACCAAGTCCGCATAGGGGTCTTGCTCGGTTTCCTCGCGATTAAGAATAACCAGCCGGGCACCCGCCCGCTTGGCCACAAGCGGAAAAGCCGCCGCCGGATAGACCACCAGCGACGAGCCCGCCACCAGGAACAGATCGGCGTTAAGGCTCGCCTGCTCCGCCCGCGCCATCTCGTCTTCCGGCATCGCCTGGCCGAAGGAGATGGTGGCGGTCTTGACGATGCCGCCGCAGAATTTGCAGTCGGGCGCCTCGCCATGCGTATCGAAATGAAGGCGGATATCGGCGATCTCCACCCGCGTATTGCAAGTAAGGCATTTGGCGTAACGGGTATTGCCGTGAAGCTCAATCACCTGTTGATCGGGCACGCCGCCGGCCTGGTGCAAATTGTCGATATTCTGGGTGATCACGGCACTCACATGGCCGCGCCGCATCAGCTCAGCCACCGCCAGATGGCCCGCATTCGGTTTTACCTCGTTCCAGGTTTCTTCCATCTCGAAGCGGCGCTCCCATGAGACGCGCCGCGCTTCCGGATCGGCGACATAATCCTGGAACTGCACCGGCATCATCTTGGTCCAGATGCCGCCGGGCGAGCGGAAATCGGGAATCCCGGATTCGGTTGAGATGCCCGCGCCCGTGAAGACCACACCGCGGTGCGCCTGGCGCAGCATTCTGGTGAGTTCGGCAATGTCGGGATCGGCGGCGGAGGGTAAAATGTCGTTCATCGGATGCTCTGGAATGGAAATCTGACACGGCGGCCCTGATGCGCCAAGCGGCCGCTGACCTGAAAAATCGGGTTCAAAGCCCCCTTTTCTTTGTTGGGCAAATTGACACGGGCGGGCCAAAGTCTGGCGTTCGCTTGGGCCCACCGCTAGGCTCCGGCCCATAACAAACTGCTAGGGGGAATAGTCTATGCGTCGTGTTTTAAGTCTTCTGACCGGCATTTCGCTTTTGCTGGCGCCCACTGCCGGCTTCGCGCAGCAATCCGCCAATTCCAATGTCGCCGAATTCAACGGCGCGAATGTGGCGCAAAAATTTCCCCCGCCGGTAGAAGCGCCCGACGGCATGGCAGTGAGCTCCCAGCGCGACGCCTCCAAGGCCGGTGCGGAAATCCTGGCGGCCGGCGGCAACGCCATCGACGCGGCGGTCGCAGTGGGCTACGCGCTGGCCGTGGTGCATCCCTGCTGCGGCAATATCGGCGGCGGCGGTTTCGCCACCATTCATCTCGCCAACGGCAAGAACACTTTCATCAACTTCCGCGAAAAAGCGCCGGCAGCCGCAAGCGCCAACATGTATCTGGACGCCGACGGCAATGTGATCCCCGGCCTTTCCATCCATGGCTACAAGGCGGTCGGCGTGCCCGGCACCGTGATGGGCATGGAAATGATGCTCAAAGAATACGGCACCATGACCCGCGCCCAGGTAATGGCGCCGGCCATCAAACTGGCCGATGAAGGCTATGTGCTGCAGGATGGCGACGCGCGCGGTTACGCCTTCGCCGCCAAGGCCTTCGCCACCCAGCCCAATGTCGCGGCCATCTTCCTCAACAATGGCCAGCAATGGAAAGCGGGCGAACGTCTTTCACAGAAGCAGCTCGCTGCCACCTTGAAGGAAATCTCCGCGCAGGGTCCCGACGTCTTCTACAAGGGCGACATCGCCAGCCGCGTGGTGGAGGCCTCCAAGGCCAATGGCGGCCTTCTCACCATGAAGGATTTCGCTGATTACACCGTCACGGAAAACGCGCCGCTAACCTGCGATTATCGCGGCTATCACATCATCTCCTCGCCGCCGCCTTCGTCCGGCGGCGTCTCGATGTGCGAGATCCTCAACATCCTGTCCGGCTATCCCATGGACAAGATGCCAGTCCACTCCGCCAAGAGCGTGCATTATATGGTGGAGGCGATGCGCCACGCCTATGTGGACCGCAATTTCGCGCTGGGCGATCCCGCTTTCGTAAAGAATCCGCTGGATATGCTGCTGTCGCCCAAGCACGCCGCCGACATCCGCGCCCATATCGATCCGGTCAAGGCGACGCCGTCATCCGAAGTGGAAATCGGAGTCGCCCCGCATGAAAGCCAGCAGACCACACATTATTCGGTGGTAGACAAGGCGGGCAACGCCGTCTCAGTCACCTACACCATCAATGGCGGCTTCGGCGCCCAGGTGATTGCCGGCGATACCGGCTTCTTCCTGAATGACGAGATGGACGATTTCACCTCCAAGGTGGGCGCGCCCAACATGTTTGGCCTGGTACAGGGCGACAATAATTCGATCCAGCCCGGCAAGCGTCCGCTCTCCTCCATGGCCCCCACCATCGTCACCAAGAACGGGAAAATCTTCATGGTGACGGGCAGCCCGGGCGGCTCGCGCATCATCACCATCACCTTGGAATCCATCCTCAATGTGATCGATCACCATATGGACGTTCAGGCCGCCGTGGACACGCCGCGCATCCATCATCAATGGATGCCCGACACGGTCTACGCCGAGCCGAATGCGATCTCGCCCACGGTGAAGAAGGAACTGGAAGCCGCCGGTTATAGCTTCACCGAGAACCGCACCTGGGGTTCGGATGAAGCCATCATCATCGGCGCCAAGGGCGGCAAACGCATGCTTTATGGCGCCAATGACGACCGCGCGACGGCCGGAGCGGCCGTTGGAAATTAACCCCTCCGGCCTTCGCACCTAATCGGTGCTACGGCCACCTCCCCTTCCAGGCGCTTCGCGCCGAAGGGGAGGGAGGTCCCGACCAAGGCGCCAGAATTTGTTGGGCGGAAATAGAGGAGTCCTCCATGTCGAAGGGACATCACACCATGCGCCGGTTATTGGCTTTATTTGTCGGCTCGACTTTTCTTCTGTCGCCAACGCTTGCCAGCGCCGATTTCACCGGCATCGCGCCACCCGCCAATTCGCCGCCTCCGGTCGAAGCCGAGCACGGCATAGCGGTAAGCTCGGAGCATTATGCTTCGCAAGTGGGCGCCGATGTCTTGAGGGCCGGCGGCAACGCCATCGACGCGGCGGTGGCGGTCGGCTATGCGCTGGCGGTGGTGCATCCCTGCTGCGGCAATATCGGCGGCGGCGGCTTTGCCACCATCCATCTCGCCAATGGCAAGGACACATTTGTCGACTTCCGCGAAAAGGCGCCGGGCGCCGCCAGCGAGAACATGTATCTGGATGCCAAGGGCAATGTGATCCCCAACCTGAGCCTGTTCGGCTACAAGGCGGTGGGCGTGCCGGGCAGCGTGATGGGCTTCGAGAAGCTGCGCACCGAATATGGCACCATGAGCCGCGCCCAACTGATCGAGCCCGCCGTCAAGCTGGCCGAAAACGGCATCACCCTGAAACAAGGTGACGTGGATCTGCTGCATTGGGGCACGGAATATTTCTCCAAGCAGCCCAATGTCGCGGCCATCTTCCTCAATCATGGCAAGCCCTATCAGAAGGGCGAGAAGATGGTGCAGAAGCAGTTGGCTGCCACCTTGCGCGAGATCGAGAAGCAAGGTCCCGACGTGTTCTACAAAGGCGATATCGCCGAGCGTGTGGTCACCGCGTCCAAGGCCAATGGCGGCCTTCTCACCATGAAGGATTTCGCCGCCTATAATGTGGAAGAGACCACGCCCATCACCTGTTCCTATCGCGGCTATCAGATCATTTCATCGCCGCCGCCCTCGTCCGGCGGCGTCACCATGTGCGAGATCATGAACATCGTCTCGGCCTATCCCATGGACAAGATGCCGGCCCATTCCGCCAAGAGCGTGCATCTGCTGGTCGAAGCGATGCGCCATGCCTATGTGGACCGCAATTTCTCGCTGGGCGATCCCGACTTCATCAAGAATCCGGTGGACCAATTGCTGTCAGCCAAACGCGCCGCCGACATTCGCAGCCATATCGATCCCGTCAAAGCGACACCCTCGGTGGAAGTGAAGATCGGCACCGCGCCGCATGAGAACCATCAGACCACCCATTATTCCGTGGTGGACAAGGACGGCAACGCCGTCGGGATCACCTACACCATCAACAACAATTTCGGCGCCAATGTGATCGCGGGCGATACCGGCTTCTTCCTCAATGACGAGATGGACGATTTCACCTCGAAAGTGGGCGCGCCCAATCTGTTCGGCCTGATCCAGGGCAAGAACAACGCCATCGAACCCGGCAAGCGGCCGCTCTCCTCCATGAGCCCCACCATCGTCACCAAGGACGGCAAGATCTTTATGGTGGTGGGAAGTCCGGACGGCTCGCGCATCATCACCATCACCATGGAAGCGATCATGAATGTGATCGACCACAATATGAATATCCAGGCGGCGATCAATTATCCACGCATCCATGAGCAATGGATGCCGGACGTGGTCTATCTGGAGAAAGGCGCGCTGTCGCCCGATGTGCAGAAACAGCTGACCGCAGAGGGCTACAAATTGGTTGACGACGATCCCTGGGGCGAAGCGGAGGGCATTGTCATCGGCACCAAGAACGGCAAGCGCATGCTCTACGGCGCCAATGACGGGCGCGTCGAGGCGGGCGCGGCCGTCGGGTATTGATGCGCCGGGCACTTGCCGCAGCCCTGTTGGCGCCGCTCTTGCTGGGCGGCGCGGCCGCCTATCCATCACCGGATGAGGTGCTGGCCAAGGCCCCGGCCAACGCCTGGGCTGCGCTCGATCCTGCCAACACACTCTATATGGGCCTGCCCGCCGGGCGGGTGGTGATCCTGCTGGCGCCCGGCTTCGCGCCCAAGACGGTGGCGAATATCAGACAGCTGGTGGGCGCGCGCTATTTCGACAACAGCGCCATCGTCCGGTCGCAGGACAATTATGTCGTGCAATGGTCGCAGGAAGACAAAACCGAGAAAACCGCCAACGCGAAACTCAAAGGTTATGCGGAGTTTGAGCGGCCTCTGTCATCGGCCATGACGCGCCTGCCCGATCACGACACTTACGCACCGATCACCGGCTTTGACGGCGATTTCGCCGCCGGCAGCGATGGCAAATCGGAATGGCTGCTGCATTGCTATGGCAGCGTGGGCGCGGGCCGCGACAATCCGCCGGATTCCGGCTCAGGGGTGGAGCTCTATGCCGTCACTGGCCAGGCGCCGCGTCAGCTCGACCGCAACATCACTTTGGTCGGGCGTGTGGTGCAGGGCATGGAATTGCTCTCGTCGCTGCCGCGCGGTGGCAGCGCTCAGGGCGCTTATATGGGCTTCTACCAAAGCCCTTCGCAGTACACGGAAATCAAGTCGATCCGTTTGGCCTCGGAATTGCCGCCGGCCCAGCGCCTGAAGCTGGAATATCTCAAGCCCGGCACAGCGTCGTTCACCGCCTATGTCGAAGCGCGTCGCAACCGGCGCAATGACTGGTTCGTGCGGCCGGCGGGCGCGATCGACGCCTGCAACATCCCGCTTCCTGTGCGGAGCGCGCGATAATGTCCGTCGAGGCCGGACTTCATACTCGCCGGGAAATCTTCCAGCAGCCCTTGTTGTGGCCGACCACGCTGGAGCGGGTTGACGCAGCATCCAAGCAATTCGATCTGAAATCCAAGCTTGCCGGCAAGCGGATATTGTTCACCGGCGCGGGGACATTCCGGCTATGCCGCCCATGCGGCGGCGGTTGCCGACAGGCGGTGCTTGGCGGTCCCCACCACCGATCTTCTGCTGGATGCGGAACGTGTGTTGGCCAATGTGGATGTGATGATCTCGCTCGCCCGCTCCGGCAACAGCCCGGAAAGCGCCGCGGTGGTGGAACGGGTACATGCGCTTCGTCCCGACCTTCCCCAATTCGCCATCACCTGCAACGCCGACAGCAAGCTCCGCCGCGCCAAGCTGAACGGCGTAATTTCCTGGACCCCCGCAGCAATGACGAAAGCCTGGTGATGACCAGCGCTTTCCAACCTGGTGCTGGCGGGCCTCGCTCTTTTTGAAGCGCGAAGCGGTGGGCGCGGCGGTAACGGCATGCGCACCCAAGGCGCAAGCATTGCTGGCACAGATCGACCAAGCCTGCCACGCGGCGGCATCTAAGGTCCATGACCGGATCGTCATCCTCTCCTCCTCGCCCTTGTTCGGCTGGGCGGACGAAGCACGGCTCAAGGTGCTGGAGATGACGGCAGGGGCCTTTCCCGCCATGGCCGAAACCTTTCTCGGCTTGCGCCATGGGCCGATGTCATTCGTGCAGAAGGAAACGCTGGTGCTGGCGCTTCTCTCCAATGATCCGGTGCACCGGCTTTATCGAGCGGGATCTTTTGAAAGAACTCCGCGCCAAGAACCTTGGCACCCTGGTGGGAATCGCCGAAGCGTCAGAACATGATCTGTTCGACGCGATCATTCCGGCGGTGTCTCCCGGAATCGCCGATGCGCTCCGCACGCCGTTCGAGATCATCACGCCCCAACTTCTGGGCTATCATTTGAGCCTGATGAAAAGCCTGAACCCCGACTATCCCAGCCCCACGGGCGTGATCAATCGAGTGGTCCAGGGCGTCACCATTCATCCCGCGAAAAAGCCGTGAACCGCCCATGAAACAGGTTCATCTCCGCCGCGCTTTGGGCCTGTGGAACCTGATCTTCATCGGCATGGTGATTATCCAGCCCACCGCGCCGATGGGCATTTATGGTGTGATCAGCAACACCGCGCACGGACATGTCGTCACTACCATCCTGATCGCCATGGTGGCGATGCTGTTTACCGCCATCAGCTACGGACGGATGGCGCGCATCTATCCCAGCGCGGGTTCGGCCTACACCTATGTGGCGCGGGAAATTCATCCCACCCTGGGCTTTATCACCGGCTGGAGCATGGTGATGGACTATCTGCTCAATCCCCTGATCTGCACTGCTTTCTCGGCCAAGGCGGCGATGAACATCATTCCCGGCCTGCCCTTTTACGCCTGGCTGGCGGTGTTCGTGGCCTTCTTCACCTGGGTAAATCTGCGCGGCATCAAGAGCTCGGCGCGGCTGAACGAAATTCTCTGCCTGGCGATGATCCTGGTGGTGATGTCTTTTTCGGCGCGGTCGGAAATGTGCTGTGGCGCGTCCATCATGATCCGGGTTTTTTTCTCAAGCCTTTCTACGACCCGCCCAATTTCAAGCTCGCAAACTTTATTCGCAGGCACCTCCGTCGCCGTGCTGACTTATATCGGCTTTGACGCCATTTCGACCTTGTCCGAGGAAGCGGAAAATCCCCGCCGCAATATCCTCTTCGCTACTGTGCTGGTTTGCGTCTTCGCGGGCATCCTGTCCGGGCCTGAGGTCTATGCGGCACAATTGGTGTGGGGTTCCAAACCTTTTGCCGCCGATCGCGTGGAATCCGCCTTCGCAACCGATCTCCCAACAAGTGGGCAGCATGCTCCTGTTCCAGGTGATGAATTTCACCTTGCTGGTGGCCAATGCCGGCACCGCCATCGCCTCTCAGCTTGCGGCAGGGCGATTGCTCTATGGCATGGGGCAAGGCAACGCCATTCCCAAATCCTTTTTCGGCGCGATCGAGCCCAGGCATCGCGTGCCGCGCAACGGCATCGTGCTGGTGGGTGTGTTCGCGCTGATCGGCGCGGCCGCCTTGGAGTTCTTTTCCGGCATTGCTGGCGGGAGCGCCTATGCGGTGGGCGCCCAGGCGCTCAACTTCGGCGCCTTCATCGGCTTTATGGGCGTCAATGCCGCCTCCTTCACCCATTATTGGTGGCGCGGGAATAACCGCAGCTGGAGCAATCTGCTGGTCCCGTGCTGGGCTTTGTGATCTGTGGCTTCATCTGGCTGCATTTGAGCCGCGCCGCCATGACCCTCGGCGCGATCTGGATGGCGGCAGGGATAATCTATGGCGCGATCCGCACGCGGGGCTTCCGGGCCGAACCGCTGCGCTCGATCTTCCACCGGAAGATGCCTAGACCCTGCAGGCCGCGGAATAGAGTCTGAGCACGTCGCGGATCTTGTCCACAATCAGCGCCTCGGGATTACAGTTCAATTGCCCTCTCTCACGCGCCGATATTGCGCCGGCAGGTAGCGGCTCAACAGAATATCCGGCGGCGGCGTGGCTGAAAGATTCGAGACCAGCTTGGCCATCGCCGCGTCGATTATTGGATCGGGCCAATAATATCGAATGCGGTCGCTATAACTGTTGAAGAGCAGAATATCCTGCCCGGCCGGCATGCCGGCATAATAATCTTTCCACGACGCGGGATTGGCCTGCATCACCGAGCGAATGATTTCCAGCAAGCGGGACTGATCGTTCGGTGCGATGATGGCTTGCTCGATCTCCGCCAACGCGCAAATGGCTTCCCGCATGGCAAAGGTCAGACCCGGTCCCACTTTCAGGATGGCAAAACCATCTCCCCACCAGGGCGCCATAGGCATAGTCCTGTTGGAAATCCGTCGAATGCGCTTCGAAAACGATGTTCGGCGGCTTTCCCGTCACCATTGCACCAGATCGCGCGCTTTGTCCGGCTGGTAGTCCACCACCGAGACATTGTCGAACTCGACGCCAGGCTGAACCACCAGGCCCACTACCCCGACCAGGCCTTCTCCGAGACTTCAAGGCAGGCGAACGCCTGTTTGTGAATAGCAAGGGTGCGGTATGCCGCGTCCGGTGTGGTGACTTGCAGCGCATGACCTTGCGATGCGCCGCCGGGCACCGGGACTTCGGTGCCGATGATATAAAGCGGCTCGCCGGTCGGGAGCCTTCGGCCGCCTGCGCCAACCGCGCGGCGCGCTGGGGCCACGATCTCATCCGGCAAGATGGCGGGATCGCCCGCGCATGACATCGCTGGCGTCCAGATGGATTTTGGTGAACCCGGCTTTGGCGTAGGCCGCGATCATCACCTCGGCTTTGGCCATGGCCTCTTGGCGGGCGATTTTGCGCCAGGGATGCGGACCCAGATGATCCCCGCCCGGCGATATCCCGACCACTTCTGCTTGGGCGGGGATCATCTAGGTCCACGCAGATGACCGCCGAGGCCATGGCAAAAGCCTCAAGGTGATGATCGCGGCCTACGGGTTCACCAAAATCCATCTGGACACCAGCATGTCATGCACAGGCGATCCCGCCATCTTCAGATGACCGGCAAGGCGGATTCACGGCGGCCCCGTCGCTTTCATCCGGCACCGAAGTCCCCGGTGCGGCGCTGCGAGGGTCATGCGCTCCATCTCGCCCACACCGGACGCGGCATACCGCACCCTTCCTCCACAAACAGGCGTTGCGCCGCCGTTCCGGTCTACGAGAGAAGGCCTGGTCGCGGGTAGTGGGCGTGGTGGTTCAGCCCCAGCATCGAGCTCGACAATGTCTCGGTGGTGGACTACCAGCCGGACAACGAGCCGCGATCTGGTGCAATGGCGACGGCAAAAGGCCGAGAACATTGTCTTCGAAGCGCATTCGACGGATTTCCAACAGGGAACATGCCTATGGCCCTGCATGCAGTTGGTTTTGCAGTCCTGAAAGTGGGACCGGGTCTGACCTTTGCCATGCGGGAAAAAGCTGCGGCTTTTGCGCGTTGGCGGAGATCGAGCAAGCCATCATCACACCAAACGATCGGTCCGCTTGCTGGAAATGCATTTTCGCTCGGTGATCAGCCGAATCCGCGTCATAGAAACGTGTGGTGCCTGGCACGCCGGCCGAGCAGGATATTCTGCTCTTCAACAGTTATAGCGACCGCATTCGATATTATTGGCCCGATCCGAATAATCGACGCGGCGATGGCCAGCTCATCTCGAATCTTTCAGCCACGCCGCCGCCGGATGTTACTGTGTTTGAGCCGCTCCTGCCGGCGCAATCTGGCGCGTGCGAGAGGGTGATTGAACCGCGATCCCGTGGATTGTGGACAAGATCCGCGACAGTGCTGAACTCTATTCCGCGGCCTGCAGGTTTCTAGGCATCTTCCGGTGGAAGTGCAAAACGCACCGGTTCGGCCCGGAAGCCCCACCGTGCGGATCGCGCCATAGATTATCCTTCCGCCATCCAGATCGCGCCAAGAGTCTGGCGGCGCGGCTCAAATGCAGCCAGATGAAGAAACAGATCACAAAGCTTGGCGCCGGGACCAGCAGATTGCTCCAGCTGGTTATTCCCGCGCCACCAATGATCGGTGAAGGACGCACGTGCCCCATAAAGCCGATGAAGGCGCCCGAAGTTGAGCGCCTGCGCGCCCACCGCGCGCCGGTCATCGGAGCGGCGCCGAGCTAGCGCGAATACGCCTCCAGCACGATGCCGCGCGTCTTGGGCTCGATCGCGCCGAAAAAGGATTTTGTGGGAATGGCGTTGCCTTGCCCGTTCGTGGACGAGCCGCCCGCCCCGCAAGCTGTGAGAGCGCGGTGCCCGCATTGGCCACCAGCAAGGTGAAATTCATCACCTGGAACCGCGGCCCCGCCGCCCACTTGCTGCGACGAACAGCAATTCCACGCGATCCGGCGCAAAGGGCTTGGAGCCCGCACCAGCTGCGCGCACGGTCACTTTCCAGGCCCGACAGAATACCCGCGAAGACGCAGACCAGCACGTGGCCGACGGTTCGCGCGGATTTTCCGCTTCGACAAGGTCGAAATGGCGTCAAAGCCGAATATGAGTCGAGCACGGCGACGGAGGTGCCGGCGACCCGGAGCTGAAATTCGGCGCATCAATTGGGAAACAGAGAACAACCGGATCATGATGGACGCGCCAGAGCACATTTCCAACCGCGGCAAAGAAGATCACCACCACCACGATCGTCCGCCAGGCACAGAACTTCGTTCAGCCGCGCGGAGGTCTTGATGCCGCGCAAACTCGCCAGGTGAAGAAGGCCACGAACACCGCCAGCCGACCGTGTGGTACTGTTTCCATCGCCGCCTTGGCCGTCGGGGATTGAGCAGATAGTCCATCACCATGCTCCAGCCCGTGGGGTGGGATGTCATTTTCCCGCGCCACATAGGTGTAGGCCGAACCCGGCGCTGGGATAGATGCGCGCCATCCGGTTCCCGTAGCTGATGGCGGTAGGCGATGGGATTGGCCGTGACGACATGCTCGTGCGCGGTGTTGCTGATACACATAGATGCCATGACCGGGTGGGCTGGATAATGGCCATGCGGATGGAGTCAGGGTCAGGAGCCAAAGCGCGGCGGAGATGAACCTGTTTCATGGGCGGTTCACGGCTTTTTCGCGGGATGAATCATCTTGACGTCTCCTGGACCACTGGATTAGCGGTGTAAATCAGGATGACTTTCGTCGGGCCAAAATGATAGCCCAGAAGTTGGGGCGTGATGATCTCAAACAGCAGTTGGAGCGCATGGCAATTCCGGGAGACACCGCCGGAATGATCACATCGATCAGATGTTCTGACGCTTCGGCAATTCCCGCCGGGGTCCCATTGGCAGAATTATTTCAAAAGATCACTCATAAAGCAAGCAGCACCAGAATAATTGGAGAGAAGCGCACACCAGCGTTTCCTTCTGCAATTAGATCGCATGGCGCAGGCCAAAGGTTTCGGCCATGGCGGGAAAGGCCCCTCCCGTCATTCTCCACACCTTGATCTTGCAGCAAACAAGGAGGAGAGGATGACGATCCCGTCTCATGGACCTTGGATTTGCCGCACCGTGGCAGGCTTGGTGATCTGCCCAGCAATGCTTGCGCCTTGGGTGCGGCGCATGCCGTTACCGCCGCGCCCACCGCTTCGCGCTTCGAAAAGAGCGAGGCCCGCGGACCGGCCGGGTTGGAAAAAGCACTGGTCATGGCCAGGCTTTCGTGACGTCTCATGCAAAGTGCGCCGTGAGCTTGCGCGGGTGAGCTCCTGTGACATCCACGTGATGGCGAATTCGGTCGGGACGAAGCGCGTGTCTCCACCACCGCGGCACTTCCAGGCTGTTGCCGGAGCGGGCAAGCGATGAGCACGAGCATCCACATTCGGCCAACACACGTTCCGCATCCAGTCGGCACCCCAAGCACGGCCCACTGTCGGCAACCGCCGCCGCAGTGGGCAGCATAGGCAATATCCCCGCGCCCGTGAACAATATCCGCTTGCCGGCAAGCTTGGATTTCAGATCGAATTGCTTGGATGCTCGTCGACGAGTCCAGCGTGGTGTGGCCACAACAAGGGCTCCTCCGAAGTTTCCCGGCAGTCTGAATCCCACCCTCGACGGACATTATCGCGCGCTCCGCACAGGAAGCGGGATGTTGCAGGCGTCGATCCACGGCCGCACAAACCGCTCATTGCGCCGCTGCTGCTACGGACGCGGCGGCCATGCGGCACTGCACAGATTCCGCAAAGTCGGCGGCTGCGTCGATTGCCTAGGTTGGTGGGCCCCGATCCGGGGCTAAAAAGCTACATCGTGCGCTTCCATGCGCTACCGCTCGCGCCACGATGCTCAGAAAAAATTTTGGTGCTCGACCCCGCCTTCGAGGCCGCCCACAAATACAAACCGCTCGGGGGTCCCCTTCCCGACCCAGCCCTTCCTGCGCACCTACGTCAGCCGCGCGTCTGATCTGTGGTGCTTCGCCCTGGCGCCCGGCGCTACGGCGCAGTTGGCGATCATCGCCACCACGATGTTGTGTTGACGCGGGAGGCCCCGCTTGCATGATGGCCGCGCCGGCAACCCGTGTGCGGCGCGATCTTTTGGACAATGTGACGGCATCTTCCGAATGTCTCGCGCAAAGCATCAGGCGGTGTTGCCGAAGAATATCTTGCCGCATATTCACGAAATCAAGCAGGCGTTTGAGACCCGTGGCGTGTCGCGTTGGTGGCCGCGCGGCATGTCGAATCGATACCCCAGAGCCCGCGCGTCTCGGAGCGTCGGGTGATCGCGCGACGTAGCCGTGCGACTCCAGCACTTTGACGGCCTGGGCTACGGCTTTATAACAGTAACACCGGCTGGAGACGCAGAGTTCGAGGGCACTGCAGTCGCCCGCGAGCAGCCGCGGCCATCGTGTGCTGGGCGAATACCGTCGAGGCCGGCGGCGGCGGAAGTCGGCCCGCAGGCCAGGTCGCCGCACCCAGCATCTGCCGCCGGCGCGGGCACCGTCGGCTGCCACTCTCTATCGGAAACATCTCGCCCATGAATCACGGTCTAACCGCCCAAATTGACAAGATACTTGCTGCAAAAATTGGTTCGGAGGCCCGTGATGTCCGGCGACATGGCCGCCCGAGCGATGCACTACTCTCAGTTGCGCCCTCCGCCATGCTCATCAGCAGCTGTTGTCGGCGGCCATGCCGTCGGGGTCTCCGCCGCTGGAGCTATTCCCGATCGGGCAGTCCACCCATGGTACAAGTGCAGCAGCCTGACCGGACGCCGTCATACCGAGCCTGACGGTTTGACCGGCGCGGCTCCCGTTGACGTCATGATGTTGCGCGGCGGCTCCGCGACGGCGCGCGGCCGAACGGGCCTACCACTGGGACGCGGGAAGAACCGACACCGGATTCTGGCTGCCTCTGCGACAGGAGTCGATCGGGCCTGGAACGCAGCATGTTGCGGGCGCCCGCAGCGCGCCGACCATCGACGATGTGGGCTTCCCCCTAACTCCCATGGTCAGCGGCGTCGAGCAGCAGTTTCCCCATCGACACCACCCGGTCTATGTCACCGGCAGTCTGCCAACGGCGCAGTCATAGCTATCCGCCTCGGCTGCCAAACCAACCTCTTCCGCCGCCATCCCCGGTGGCAGGCGGGCCTGCTCAACCGTTACTGTTCACGAGCCCAAGCCACCCTGGGTCTACAGATCCACGGCACGCCGTGAGCCACCGTGCTCAACGGCGGACCAGGCAAAGCCCTCTCAGCAACGCGGCACCCAATGTGATGGGCCCTCGGTGAAATGCGTCAACACCACCTGGGCGTCATGGACAACTCTATGC
>CAVXUV010000001.1:0-97027 GCA_963765095.1 uncultured Alphaproteobacteria bacterium | reverse complement strand
AGCTCAGCCCCGCGACCCTTCTCTTTCCTGGGCGAAATCGATCTGGAGCAATATGACCGTTGACGTCGTCACTTTCGGCTGCCGTCTGAACGCCTATGACAGCGAGGCGATCAAGGCGCGCACGGGCGAGGCGCAATTGCGCGATGCCGTGGTGGTCAACACCTGCGCCGTGACGGCGGAAGCGGTGCGCCAATCACGCCAGGCGATCCGCAAACTCGGCGCGAACGGCCGACGGCGCGCATCATTGTGACCGGCTGCGCCGCCCAGACCGAACCCGAAACCTACGCCGCCATGCCCGAAGTGGATGCGGTCCTGGGCAATCAGGACAAATTCGACGCCAGGGCCTATGCCGATTTTGGCGAGGGCGCGCTTGAGCGCGTGCGGGTCAATGACATCATGGGCGTGCGTGACGTCGCGCCCCAGCTGGTGGATCATTTCGAAGGCAAGACCCGCGCCTTTCTGCAGGTGCAGACCGGCTGCGACCATCGCTGCACCTTTTGCATCATTCCCTACGGAAGGGGCAATTCACGCTCGGTGGCGATGGGCGCGGTGGTGAGCGAGGCGCGGCGATTGGCCGAGAACGGCTTCGCCGAGATCGTGCTCACCGGCGTGGACCTCACCTCCTATGGCGCGGACCTGCCGGGGCAACCTACCCTGGGTCAGTTGGTGGCCAAGCTGCTCAAGCTGGTGCCGGAGCTGAAGCGGCTCAGGCTGTCCTCGATCGATTCCATCGAAGCCGATCCTTTTCTGATGCGAGCCATCGCCGAAGAGGAAAAATTGATGCCGCATTTCCATCTGTCGGTGCAGTCGGGCGATGATTTGATCCTGAAACGGATGAAGCGGCGGCATTCGCGCGCCGATACGATCCGCTTCTGCGACGAGGTGCGAAGCTCTCAGGCCCGACGCGGCGTTCGGCGCGGATTTTATCGCGGGCTTTCCCACCGAAAGCGACGCCATGTTCGAGAACAGCATGCGCTTGGTGGACGAAGCCGGTCTCAGCCCAGCTGCATGTGTTCCCTTATTCCGCCGCGCAAGGGGACGCCTGCCGCGCGCATGCCGCAGCTTGGCCACGCAATCGCCAAAGCACGCGGGGCAGATTGCGCGCAAAAGGCGAAGCGGTGCTGGACGCCCGTTTCCAGGCGACAATGGGAAAGATCCGTTCCGTGCTGGTGGAAAAACCCGGCTTCGGCCATAGCGAATGTTTTGCGCCGGTCTGGTTTCAGGGGCCCGCCGCGGCAGGCAGCATCGTGCCGGTGATGATCACCGGCAGCGACGGAACAAGACTGACGGGCATCGCGGCATGAGGACGTTCGGCGAAGCGCCGCCCGACGAGACGGGTCTGTTCGCGCGCCTAAAAAAGGGCTTGCCAAATCCAGCGCCAGCCTGACGGGAAGCCTGACCGGGCTCTTCACCAAGAAAAAGCTCACCGCCGAGAGTGTGGCGGCGCTCGAAGAAGCCCTGATCCGAGCCGACATGGGCATGACGGAAGCGCGGCGTTTGGCCGGGCTGGTGGCCAAGAACCGCTATGACAGCGAGATCAGCGATGCCGAAGTGCGCGCCATCCTGGCTGAGGAGATTGCGGCCACGCTGGCGCCCCTGCAAAAGCCGATTGCGATCGATCAGGACAAAAAACCTTTCGTCATTTTGGTCGCGGGCGTAAACGGCACCGGCAAGACCACCACCATCGGCAAGCTGGCGCGCCGTTTTGCCGATGACGGGAAAAAAGTGACGCTGGCGGCCGGCGACACCTTTCGCGCCGCCGCCATCGAGCAACTGGGCGTCTGGGCCGGGCGCGCGGGCGCGGGCTTCGTCTCCGGCAAGGCGGGCGGAGATGCTGCGGGCCTCGCCTTCGAGGCGCTGGACAAAGCCAAGCGCGAAAATGCCGACATCCTTCTCATCGACACGGCGGGACGGCTGTCCAACAAAGCTCGATTTGATGGCCGAACTGGAAAAGATCGCCCGCGTGCTCAAGAAGCGCGATCCTTCCGCGCCCCATGCGGTGCTTCTGGTGCTGGATGCCACCACCGGACAGAATGCGCTCAACCAGGTCGAAGCCTTCAAGGCTGCGGTCCCGCTGACAGGTCTGATCATGACCAAGCTGGACGGCACCGCCAAGGGCGGCATTCTGGTGGCGCTGGCGGCACGTTTCGGACTCCCCGTGCATTTCATCGGCGTGGGCGAAGGCGAAGCCGACCTTCAGCCTTTCGACGCCCAGGCTTTTGCTCAAGCTCTTATAGGAACGGCATGAATCCGCAGCTCCGCCGCCTTCTGCTCGATCTCGGCCCCCTGTTCCTGTTCTTTCTTTCCTTCGAATTCGGGGGGATCTTCGTCGCCACCGGCATTTTCATGGCGGCGGTGCTGGCGACATTGGCCTTGGGCTGGCATCTCGAAAAAAGATTGTCGCCGATCCCCTTGATCACCGCGGTCCTGGTGCTGGTGTTCGGCGGGCTCACGCTTTATTTGCGCAATGACGTCTTCATCAAGATGAAGCCCACCGTCCTTTACACGATCTTCGGCGCCACGCTCCTGGGCGGGTTGCTGTTCAATCGCCTTTTCATAAAATATGTCTTCACCGAAGCCTTCAATCTCACCGAAAAGGGCTGGCGCGGCCTGACCTGGCGATGGGGGATATTTTTTCTGGTGCTGGCCGCCGTCAATGAGGCGGTGTGGCGCCATACCTCCACCGCGACGTGGGTTTCGTTCAAAGTCTGGGGCATCATGTCCCTGATATTTCTGTTCGCGCTGGCCCAAACCCCCTTTCTGGTCAAGCACCATATCGATCCGGAAAATTGACCGAGCGCACCATTCCGTCTAGGGACTAATCATCCCTGCCCGCAATAGATATGCACCGCCGGAGCGCGCATACAACGCATTGTGTCCGTCTTCGGACGAATGCGGGAATGACAGGCACTATCTCTGATGCGCCGTCAGTGCCACACCGAAACAAAATATCCCAATCGTAAGAATGAGAGACACCGTCGCACAAATTCTTTTTTTGACTGGCGCCCGGCGACGCATTGCTGTTTAGTGCGGACCTCATCCGCGGCTTTGACGTTTCATGTCATCGGGTCTTCTGCGTCCGCGTTGTTCTTGGGGGTTCAATTCATGTTCAAGGGTCAGCGTAAGGCGAACGGGGGCTTTGAATTGTCCGAAGCGCCGTCGCACCTGATCCGCCGCTGTCAGCAATTCTATGGCGACCTCTATGCGCGCGAGGCCGGGTCGCGCGACCTGACCAAGCAGCAATTCACCTTGCTCTGCGCGCTCGAGCATAACGAGGGTGCAAGCCAGACCACATTGGTCGAGATCACGGGGATCGACCGTTCCACCTTGGCGGAAATGGTGCGCCGAATGCTGGAACGGGGGCTGTTGTCCCGCGAACGGACCGAAGAAGATCAGCGCGCCAATGCCATTGCGATATCGCCTTCAGGCCGCAAAGCGCTTCGCGGCGCGCGCAATGCCGCCGACCGCGCCGAGCGCGCGCTGCTCGATGCCCTGCCCGCGCCGGAGCGGCAAAAATTCGTGAAGTCTTTGTCCCAGATTGCCTCGGCAGCAGAGGCCTATGCCGTCAATGGCGCGGCCAAGGCGCACCGGGCGGCCCGCCGCAACGGCAAGCGGATTTAATTCCAACGCCAATAGCTATGGCGGGCGGCTTTTTATTTGGCCTACCGCTCGCTACTTGAGGCCTGCCAACGGCAAGCTGATGTGCGAAGCGAACTTCAGACCTTGATGTCGATGGTCGATCCCAGCTTCTGGGATCCCTTGGCCGGCGGTGAAAAAGCGTCGGCCGGCCCTTGCGGCGCGGCTGCCTGTTTCAGCGGCAAGGGTTGGAAGCCCTCGCTTTTCTCCAGCGCCGCGGCAAAAGCCGCCGCAGGCTTGGCCTGAGGCTGGGAAGCGTGCTGAACCGCAGCTTGCTGGCTGGCCAGTAGCGTGGAAGTGCTGATCTGCATCAGACGAGTTTAGGAAATCAAGGTTAGCAAAAGGTTTCCAACCGATCGCTCAAGGAGCCTGCCGGGCCTTTTGGATTTCCGGCAGGAGCTGGTTGGCGAGGGCGTCCGCGGTCAAGCCGCCCACCAGCTTGAAGCGCACGATCCCTTTGCCGTCCACCACATAGGTCTCGGGCACGCCATAGACACCCCAATTGATCCCGGCCGCGCCATGGGGATCGGTGACGATGCGCGAAAAAGGATCGCCTTGTTCGTCTAGGAACGCGCGTCCAGCGCCGGGCTGGCGCTCTTCATAATCCACGCCGTAAAGCGCGATCCCCGGTACCTTGGCCAGCGTCATCAGTTGCGGGCTTTCGGCCCGGCAGGGAATGCACCAGCTGGCAAAGAAATTGACCACCGTGACATGGCCCTGGGCGAGATCGGCGCGGCTGAAGCCCAGTGTCTTGGCGTCCATGGCGGTCGGGCCGACACCGGGGGCCGGCTTGTCGATCAGGGCCGAGGGCAGCACATCGGGCGCGCCGCCGAGCAAGCTGCGGAACAGAAAGAGTGCGAGCACCACAAATCCGGCGGCGGGCAAGGCGTAAATCCAGCGCCTCACGGCTTGTCCTCTTCCAGCGCCGCCAGCCGCTTCTTTGCCGCGCGCCAGGCGGCCCAGCTTTGCCATACCATGGCCAATAGTCCCAGGAATGAGACGCCATAGGCAGGCCAGATGAAGGCGCCATAGCCCCCCATGGCGAAGAAATGCGTCATGCCGCCTCACCCCGCTGCATCAAAGAACGGGCGCGCCGATTGATGATTTCCGTGCGGACACGAACCATCCAAAGCGCGGCGAACAAAAGCATATAGCCCAGCGCCATAGTCAGGAGGGGCCACAGAAAGACAGGTGCGATCTGGCCGGAGAGGATGCTTTCGCCCTGGTGCAGCGTGTTCCACCAATCGACGGAAAATTTGATCACGGGCAAATTGACCGCTCCCACCAGCGCCAGGATCGCGGCTGCGCGGGCCGCGCGGGTTTCATCCTCGATCGCGCTCCATAGCGCGATATAGCCCAGGTAAAGAAATAGAAGCAGCAGGAAGCTGGTGAGACGCGCGTCCCACACCCAATAGGCGCCCCACATGGGCCGGCCCCAGAGCGATCCAGTGATCAACCCCAGCGCCGTGAACACCGCGCCCAAGGGCGCGGCCGCGCGCGCGGCGGTGTCCGCCAGTGGATGACGCCAGACCAGCGAGAACAGGGACGCCACCGCGATCAAACCGTAAGCGGATTCCGCGACAATGGCCGCGGGCACATGCACGAACATGATGGTGACGGTCATGCCTTGCTGATAATCGGGGGGCACGCGAAAACCCATCACCAAGCCCACAGCCAGCGCGATCACCGCCAGGCCGGATACCCAGGGCAGAAGCGCTCCCGACAGACGCATGAATTGGGCGGGATTGGCGTAGCGGAACATGGGCTTACATATATCCTTTTTCTGCTGACTTAGCCCGCGAGATTGAGCCGCACATGGAGCATTCCCGGGAAAAATGGGCACCGGCTTTCCGTCCGGGAATGCGACCAAACAAAATATCTCTCAACCCGCAAGATTGAGCCTCACGCATGCAGCCGTGACAAAAGGGCTGACAAGGACCGCGGCCAGGGAAAAAGCGCTCAACAGTCCCACCGCGCCATTGGAGAGCCCATCCAGCGCCGCGCTTACCGCGCCCGCGCCGAAAATCACCACCGGCGCGAGCAGGGGCAAGATAATCAGCGGAAGAATCAAGCCGCCCCGCTTCAAGGACAGAGTGAGGCTCGCGCCAATGGCGCCCACCGCGCTCACCGCCGGTGTCCCAATCAAAAGAGTAATCACCAGCATCAGGGTCCCTGTGCCCGGGAGGCCGAAGAAGAGCGCCAGCAGAGGCGAGAGCAGCGTCAACGGCAAACCGGTCGAGAGCCAATGCGCCAAGAGCTTCGCCAATGCCACCTGCTCCAGCGAGAGCGGCGAAAGCGCGATCAGGTCCAGGCTGCCATCATCGAAATCGCCCTGGAACAGACGATCCAGCGACAGCAGTGCCGCCAGCACCGCGCCCACCCAAAGAACACCTGCCGCCACTTTCGCCAGAAGATGCAGGTCGGCGCCGATGCCCAAAGGCACCAACGTCGCCATCAAGGCAAAGAAGGCCAATGCCAGAGCCGCGCTGCCGCCCGAGCGCCCGGCCAGCTTGAGGTCGCGCATCAGCAAACTGGTAAAGGCGCCGCTCATGCCGCACCCAATCGCAGGATACGGGACTTGAAAGCGAACGCATCATGGCTGGCGGCGACCACGATGCCACCGGCCACGCAATGGGCCTGCATCAATTCGGACGCGAGGGCGCGTCCGCTGGTGTCCAGCGCCGCGAAAGGTTCGTCCAGAAGCCAGAGTGGTCGTTCTGACGCGATCAGCCGCGCCAGGCCCAAACGCTTTCTCTGGCCGGCGGAGAGGTAACGGCAGGGAAGCAGCCGCTGGCGCCACAGCCCCACCCGTTCCAAAAGGCCTCCCGAAGCTTCGCCTGCACCATAGAGCCGGGCGAAAAATGCCAGCTGCTCCTCCACGCTCAATTGCGGCTTGATGCCGTCCTGATGACCGAGCCAGCCGACGTAACGCCCACGTTCTTCGCCGTCATCGACTGCGCCCTTGTCGGTGGCCAGCGCGACCGATCCCGCGGCGGGCGAAAGAAATCCCGCGATCAGGCGCAGGAGCGAGGTCTTGCCCACGCCATTGGGGCCTTCCACCACCAGCACCTCGCCGGCCGTCGCCGCAAAATCGAGACCGGCGAATATGCGCCGGTCGCCGCGCGTCAGGGCGAGCTTCTCAGCGGTAAGAGAACGGATCATGGCGATTGAATTAGCACGAAATGCTCGCGTCCTTCGACAAGCCCAAAATTATCGGCGCGAGGGATTTTGGCCGATGGCCAGAAGCGTCGCGTGGAGCGCGCGTATAGCATGTGAGCACGCGCGACGCCGCCAGCGGGCAAAAGACCTGCGCCGGTCAGTACATATGCTGGCCGCCATTGATGGAGATGGTCGAGCCGGTGATGAAGCCCGCGTCATCGTCCACCAGGAACAGCACGCCGCGCGCAATCTCATGCGCTTTGCCCAGGCGCTTGACCGGGATGCGGGCCACGATCTTCTCCAGCACATCGCCGGGCACGGCCGCCACCATGTCCGTGTCGATATAGCCCGGAGCAATGGCGTTGACGGTGATGCCCTTGGCCGCGCCTTCCTGGGACAGCGCCTTGGTGAAGCCATGGATGCCGGATTTGGCGGCGGCGTAATTGACCTGGCCATATTGGCCGGCCTGGCCGTTGATGGAGCCGATATTGACGATGCGGCCGAAGCTGCGCGCCAGCATCCCGTCCCACACCGCCTTGGACATGTTGAAGCAACCGCCCAGATTGGTATCCAGCACCTGGTCCCAGGCATCGCGGCCCATCTTTTTCATGGTGGCGTCGCGGGTGATGCCGGCATTGTTGACCACGATATCGACAGGCCCCAATTGGGCTTCGACCTTGGCGATCCCGGCCACGCACTGGTCGTAATCGGCGACATCCCATTTGAACACCGAAATGCCGGTCTTCTCGCCAAAGGCCTTGGCGCGCTCGTCATTGCCCGCATAGGTGGCGGCGACTTTGTAGCCCGCCTTTTTCAGCGCCACCGAAATCGCTTCTCCGATGCCGCGCGTGCCACCGGTGACCACCGCTACCCTTGCCATCGACCCACTCCCTGTTAACGGCCCGCCATGGGCTCTTTTGTTCTTCTAACAGAAAGATCGCTAGCGTTCGACGCACATGGCAATGCCCATGCCGCCGCCGATGCAAAGGGTGGAAAGGCCCTTTTTGGCTCCCCGCCGTCCCATCTCGTACAACAGGCTCACCAGCACGCGCGCGCCGCTGGCGCCGATGGGATGGCCGATGGCGATGGCGCCGCCATTCACATTCACTTTGGCGGTGTCCCAGCCCATGTCCTTGTTGACGGCGCAGGCCTGGGCGGCAAAAGCCTCATTGGCTTCGACCAGATCCAGGTCTGCCGCTTTCCAGCCGGCCTTTTCCAGCGCCTTGCGGGACGCAGGAATGGGGCCCGACCCCATCACCTTGGGATCGACGCCCGCTTGCGCCCAACTGGCAATGCGCGCCAAGGGCGTCAGCCCGCGCGCGGCGGCATCCTTGGCGCTCATCAGGACTAGCACGGCGGCGCCGTCATTGATGCCCGAGGCATTGCCGGCGGTGACGGTGCCGTCCTTGGCGAAGGCCGGTTTCAAACCTGCTACCGACTCATAGGTCGCGCCTTCGCGGATATATTCGTCCCAGTCCACCACGGTTTCGCCCTTCCGGCTTTTCACCGTGACGGGCGCGATCTCGTCCTTGAAGCGGCCGGCCTTCTTGGCTGCCTCCGCCTTGTTCTGGGAAGCAACAGCAAAGCGATCCTGTTCCTCGCGGGTGATCTGCCATTCGCGGGCCACATTCTCGGCGGTGTTGCCCATGTGATAGCCGTTGAAGGCATCCCACAAGCCGTCCTTGATCATGGTGTCGATGAGATTGAGATCGCCCATCTTCTGGCCGGCGCGCAGATATGCAGCATGGGTGGATTGGCTCATGGATTCCTGGCCGCCCGCCAGCACGATGCGGCTGTCGCCATTCTTGATCGCCTGCGCCCCCAAGGCCACGGCGCGAAGACCGGAGCCGCAGACCATGTTGATCCCCCACGCTGTGGTGGCGACGGGAAGACCGGCAGCGATGGCGGCCTGGCGGGCGGGATTTTGTCCCTGGGCCGCGGTCAGCACCTGGCCCAGGATGACTTCGCTCACGTCGCCGGGCTCCACGCCCGCGCGCTTGAGCGCCGCCTCGATCGCCACGCGTCCCAATTGATGCGCGGGCACCGTCGCGAATGCCCCGTTGAACGCGCCCACCGGCGTGCGCACGCCCGCCACAATCACCACATCTTCCACGAAAATTCTCCTGGGACCTTAACCTCGTCTGCAAAATGCCGCGAATGCGAGGCTCGGTAAACCGCAATGAATTTACCATGTGGATCAAGGCATTACCTGGCAATTTGGAAGGCGTGCCATGCTGCGCCTGCTAAAATGGCGCTGGACGAGCCCCGCGCCATGCTATTGTCTTTGCGTCCAAGGGAGCTCCGAAAAGCGACCGGGGCGAGAACAGCATAGCGGGGAACACGTGTCAGAAGAAAAAACCAAGACCGAGCCGGTGATCATCAAGAAATACGCGAACCGGCGTCTCTACAACACCCAGACGTCCAGTTATGTGACGCTCGATCACCTCGCCGGCATGGTGAAGGATGGGACCGAGTTCGAAGTTCAGGATGCGCGCACCGGCGATGACATTACCCGCTCCGTGCTCACCCAGATCATCTTCGAAGAAGAAGCCAAGGGGCAGAATCTGCTGCCGATCAAATTCCTGCGCCAGCTGATCCGCTTTTACGGCGACAGTCTGCAGGCCTTCGTGCCCGGCTATCTCGACATGAGCATGGAAAGCTTCACCAAAAATCAGGGCGCCATGCGCGACCGCATCGCCGAAGCCATGGGCGGCGGCAATCAAATGATCGAGAACCTCACCCGGCAGAATCTGGCCATGTTCGAGCGCGCGATGCAGATGTTCTCGCCCTTCGGCATCCCCACGCCTGGGCGCAAGAACGATGAGGCACAGGCCGAGAAGCCTCCCGCCAGCGACGTGGAAAGCTTGAAGCGCGAGATGGAAGCCATGCGCAGGCAGATTTCCGAACTCAGCCAGCGCAACAAATAACGGCGCCGCCCGCCTCCGATATCAGTCCCGCGCCCAGGCCGGTTCCAGCAGCGGCTCGCCGAAATGGAAGCCCTGGAAATAATCCACGCCGAAGCTTTCCAGCAGCACCGCGTCCTCGTCCGAACCCACCCACTCGGCGACCACCTTCATGTTGAAGTTCTTGGCCAGCCCCGTGAGGGTGCGGACAAAGACCTGGTTTTCCGGGCTGGCGGAAAGATCCTTGACGTAAGAGCCGTCGATCTTGACCACATCGACATGCATCATTTGCAGATTGCGGAATGAGGTAAAGCCGGCGCCGAAATCGTCGATTGCCACCTTGACCCCCATTTCGCGCAGCTGCGAGACGAAACGGGCATTGTCCTCGAATTGATGCAGCGAGGCGGTTTCCGTCAATTCCACGATCAGCCGGTCAGCGACGTCGTTGTTGGCCCGCACATGATCGACGAAGCTTTGCAGCCACGCCGGATCGCTTGCCGCCATGCCCGAGACATTGACGCCCAGGACTAAGCCCTCATGGGCGGCAAGTTCCTCGATCGCGGTTTCCAGCGCGAAGCGATCGACCAGATGGACGATGCCCATCTGTTCGGCGGCCGGCACGAAATGACCGGCATTCATCACCTGGCCGTCGGGACGGATCATGCGCAGCAGGCATTCATAATGGGTGGCGGTGCGGCTTTTGGCATCGATGATGGGCTGGTAGGCGAGGCGGACGCGATTATCCTTCAAAGCTTGCACCACCTCGTCGGCGACGCTCATCTGCCTGAGCCGGGCATTCTCGCGCTGCCTGGATTCCGCATAGATCGCAAACCCATCGCGGCCATTGGTGCGGGCGCGCTCCAACGCCTGTTCGGCGCGCAGCATCGCATCCTGGCTGTTGGCCGCGGCAATGGGCAACCACACCGCGCCCACCGAAACGGTGCCGAAGACTTTACCCGCCCTGGTCTCGATGGCGTGTTCGCGGACCGCGCGTTTGAGCCTTGTCGCCACCACAGCAACTTCGTTTTCCTTGCAGTTCCGCAAGATCACGCCGAATTTGTTGCCGGCGATACGCCCGATAATGTCGTTGGCGCGCAAGCCTTTGGCCACGCGCTCGCCCACGCCGACGATGACTTCGTCGCCGGAATCGAAGCCGTAGCCGTCATTGATCATGGCCAACCGGTCGATCGAGGCCACCAGGAAGGCGCAGTGCCGGTTTTCCTCCTGGGCGCGCGAAATCGCCATCTGCAGCTCGATGCGCAGCGCATTGCGGTTGAGATGGCCGGTGAGTTCGTCCCTGGTGGCGAGATAATTGAGCCGCTGCACCTCGCGCTGCTTCTCGGTGTTCTCGCGCAGCATGCCGATCAGCCGCTCGGTGCGGCCATCGCCATCGGCCACGCGGGTGCCGACAAAAGTGAAACCTACCGCGCCCAAGGCCGAGGAGATCTCGAGATTGAGATCGAATTGCGAGGAATAGGGCGAGCGGTCTTCCACCAGCAGCGCCAGTTCATCGCGGCTGGCACGGGTCACCGTGTCGAGAAATATCTGAGGGCTGTCGCCGTCGGTTGCAAAAGGAAGAATGTCGATCGCCCCATCCCATTGGATGCGGTCCTCGGCGACCTGCCAGTCGATCACCACCACGCGCGCCGCCTGGGAAGCAAGTCTTAGACGCGCATTCTCGTGGACGGCGCCCATCTGGGCGCGCGCCTCCACACCCCTATGCAGAGTTTTCTGAAGCAAAATCCACCATCCTGGCCTTTCTGGCCTTTACCCACGCGGAGTATGGCGGCGCACCACTTAAAAAAGGGGTAAGCGGAGTTAAGAGGAAGCAATGGCTCAAGCCTTGCGTTTTGCTCTGTCATGAGCCTGATCGGCCCTCTCACATCGTCTTCGGCAAGCGCGGCAAGAGCCGCCGCGAGACGCGCCCGCGCGTCACAAAAGCTCAAGCCCGCCAGCGGCTTGCATGCCGGGCTGCCGGATGGAATGGAATCGCAAACCGAGATTCCCCGGGAACAAATCGACGAGACTGTGCCTCATTCCGGGACGCTGGCCGATGTTCCATTCCGGCACGTTTCGCCGGATACGCATTTTACCCCGACTTTCATCACCCAGTTGCTGGGCCAACTCCTGCCCGATCCCGAGCAAAAAGCGTCAAGCGCGCTTTCCGCCTATCGGGAGCTCTATGCGCGCATTCGCGTCTGCGACCGGACTCTGTAGCGTCCGCGCGACAAGGCCCAGCGACGCCGCGAAGAAGAGCGACGCCTGGCCGGGGCCTTCGCCCATCAAGGCCATGCCGGCCAGAAACAGCGACACGGCGCCGAGGCCGGCGAAAATGATGCGGGGATTTTCCGTGAGGTGCGAAACACTCACCCCGAAAATCGCGGCGGCGGCGAGGATCTGACAGAAGAGTGCAAAGCCCGGCATCCCCGCCAAGGCGGCGAACAAGCCGGCCGCCAGCGCCGCCGCAAGCGCGATGCTGGAGAGCCAGGCGGGCGCGCCGCGGGGAAAAGAGACGGCCAGCGCCAGAGCCGTGCCAGCCACGCTTCCGGTGATGAGCGCGACGGTCACCGCCAATTCTGGCGCCGGCAGCAAGAGCGAGGCCGCCAGCGCCGCCAGCAGCACGGCGGCGAAACGCACATGGATACGCACCGGCGTGCGCAACGTCCCCGCCATCCGCCAGCTCACAATGGTGACAGCCAAGAGCAGCACCGCCGACAGCGAATTCAAACAAAAAAGCCATGCATGGCGATTATGCGCCACGCACGGCTTTTTTTGAATCCACTCCGTTCAGGCGGCGATGAGGTTCCTCAAGACATACGGAAGGATGCCGTCATTCTTGAAATAGGCCACTTCGTCGGCGGTGAGGATCATCAAGACCAGCGGCAGCCTCTCGGTCGAGCCATCGGGACGATGGATGGTCGCCTCGACCCGCATGCGTGGCTTGATCTCGCCGGAAAGGCCCGGAATGTCCACCACTTCGCGTCCGGTGAAGCCGTAATCCTTGCGGCTCTTGCCGGCTTCGAAACAGAAAGGCGCGACCCCCATGCCGATCAGGTTGGAGCGATGGATGCGCTCGAAGCTTTCGGTGATCACAGCGCGCACGCCCAGAAGCTTGGGACCTTTGGCGGCCCAATCGCGCGACGAGCCGGTACCGTATTCCTTGCCGCCAATCACGATCGTCGACAGATTGTCCTTCTTGTAGGCCTGGGCGGCGTCGAAGATGGACATTTGCTGGCCGTCGCCATTCACGTCGCGATAATAGAGGGTGTTGCCGCCTTCCTTGCCGCCCATCATCTCATTGCGGATGCGGATATTGGCGAAAGTGCCTCGTTCCATCACTTCGTGATTGCCGCGGCGCGAGCCGTAGGAATTGAAATCCTTTTGGGCGACCTGGCGCTCCTCGAGATAGACGCCGGCGGGCGAGGTGGCTTTGATGTTGCCAGCGGGCGAGATGTGGTCGGTGGTGATGGAATCCCCGAACAAGGCCAGCACGCGCGCGCCCTTGATTTCTTTGACCGGCGCCGGCGTGAGCTTCATGCCTTCGAAATAGGGCGGATTGCGCACATAGGTCGAGCCGATGTCCCACTGATAGGTCTGGCCCTTGACCAGCTTGACCTTCTTCCAGTTGGCATCGCCCTTGAAGACATCGCCATAGCGTGACTTGAAGTTGGAGGCTTTCACCGCTTTGCGGACGGCACCGGCGATTTCCTTCAAGGAAGGCCAGATGTCTTTGAGATAGACCGGCTTGTCTTTCCGGTCATAGCCCACCGGTTCCTTGGCGAGATCGACATTGACCGATCCGGCCAGCGCATAGGCCACCACCAGCATGGGCGAGGCGAGATAATTGGCGCGGACCAGGGGATGGACACGGCCTTCGAAATTGCGGTTGCCGGAGATCACTGCTGCGGTCACCAGATCGGACTTGGTCACCGCCTTGGTGACAGGATCGGGCAAGGGGCCGGAATTGCCGATGCAGGTGGTGCAGCCATAGCCCGCCAGCGCAAAGCCCAGCTTGTCGAGAGCTTTGTCCACGCCGGCTTTCTTCAGATAGTCGGTGACCACCTGGCTTCCCGGCGCCAGCGAGGTCTTCACCCAAGGCTTGACCTTGAGCCCGCGCTTGACCGCCTTTTGCGCCACCAGACCCGCGCCGATCATCACCGACGGATTGGAGGTGTTGGTGCAGGAGGTGATCGCGGCGATCACCACATCGCCATGGCCGATGGAGGCTTTCGAGCCTTCCAGCTGGGCGCGCTTATTGACGCTCTCTTCTTTCTTGTAGGTGTTGATGAGATGACCGGCGAAATTGGCGGCGACATCCGAAAGGGCGACGCGGTCCTGGGGACGCATCGGTCCCGCCATCGAGGGTTCGACCTCGTTCATGTCGAGCGACAGCGTATCGGTGAAAACGGGATCGGCGCTCTTCTTGGTGCGATAGAGGCCCTGGGCCTTGGCATATTTCTCGACCAGGGCGATGCGGTGATTGGCCCGCGCGGTATTCTTGAGATAGCGGATGGTCTCGCCATCGATGGGAAAGTAGCCGCAGGTGGCGCCATATTCCGGCGCCATATTGGCGATGGTGGCGCGATCCTCGAGCGACATCTCGTCCAGGCCCGGGCCATAGAATTCGACAAAGCGCCCCACCACGCCCTTCTTGCGCAGCATCTGGGTTACGGTGAGCACCAGATCGGTCGCGGTGACGCCTTCGCGCAATTTGCCCGTGAGGCGGAAGCCCACGATTTCCGGAATGAGCATCGAAATGGGTTGGCCCAGCATCGCCGCTTCGGCCTCGATGCCGCCTACGCCCCAGCCCAAGACCGCCAGGCCGTTGATCATGGTGGTGTGGCTGTCGGTGCCCACCACGGTGTCGGGAAAAGCATATTCGACGGTCTTGCTTCCGTCCTTGACTTTGCGGGTCCACACCGTCTGGGCGAGATATTCCAGATTGACCTGATGGCAGATGCCTGTGCCGGGCGGCACGACGCGGAAATTGGCGAACGCCTGCTGGCCCCAGCGCAGGAAAGCATAGCGCTCGCGGTTGCGTTCATATTCGATTGTCACATTCTTCTTGAAGGAATCGCGGTGGCCGAAATTGTCCACCATCACGCTGTGATCGATCACCAAATCGACTTCGGCCAGCGGGTTAATCTTTTCCGGGTCGCCGCCCAGCGTTTTCATAGCGTCGCGCATGGCGGCGAGATCCACTACTGCGGGCACGCCGGTCAGGTCCTGCATCAGGACGCGGGCGGGGCGGAAAGCGATTTCCCGGTCGGACGTTTTGGTCTTGAGCCAAGTGAGAACCGCCTTGATGTCGTCGGCGGTGACGGTCTGACCATCCTCATGGCGCAGCAGATTCTCGAGCAGCACCCTCATCGAGAATGGGAGTGTGGAAAGGCCCTTGAGCCCGTTCTTTTCCGCGTGCGGCAGGCTGAAATAGACATAGCTCTTGCTGCCCACCTTCAGGGTGCGACGGCATTTGAAACTGTCGGGGTGGCTCTTGGTTTGTTTGGTCACGGATTGCTCCCGCCTTGCCTTGTTCAGTCGGCGCCGGATTTAGTCAAAATCGCCGCCAAAAGATAGCGTTTTTGCCGCGATTGCGGCCTTTCCAGGCTTAAAATCGCCTGATTCGCACATCACCCTGTAAACAAGGGGAACGGATGCGGGCCTGGGGCAACAAAGACAGATGAGCGCGCGCGCGATTCCGATTCTCTTTGGTCTCATGCTTTCGGGGCTCGGTGCCGCCCTGGCGCAGGAGCCTGCCGACCCCATGGCGGCGCGACTCTCCGCGGAGAAAGTGAGCGACGTTGCCGCAGGCAGCTACAGCGCCGCCGACAACATCAATTTCACCATCCTGCCGTATGGCGGCGACAAATATCTGCTGCGTTTCGACGGCAACCCCGAGAATTTCGTTCTTTATGGCGACCGGGTGGCGCTGGGTGGACGCGAACTCAAATACGACACCGGTGCGCTGGCGCTGAAGATTTCGGTTTGGGGCGGCATCACGCTTTATACGGAGGAGGCGCCCAGCGGCCTTCCGGCCACACGCACGGGAGACGCCAGCATGGCGCTCAAACTCGCAGTCCCGGCGGCAAGCCTCGCCACTGCGCTGACGGACGAGGAAAACCATCTCGCCTATACCGAACGGCTGAAGCTGCACTTTTCCGCCGATGCCTCGATCCTGAATGGCGGCGACGACGTCCGCGCCTATGGTTTCGACACCCTGGTCAACAGCGAACTGGGCATCGAGCGCATCGTCGCCACACCGGCCGGCCGCGCCGCCTTCACCCACCGTTTCGATTCCGTGCGCATCGTGGAAGGCGACAAGCCCACCATCGCCATCTCCGGGCGCACCTTATTGGTGAGCTTCGTTCCTTCCTCCGGCGCGGCGGGCCGCGCCTCGTCGCGCGCGATCGCTTACGCGTTGGGAAAGTTGTTGGCGCTGCAGGAACCGGCCTAGTTTTTTGATCCCCCCATCTGTCCGCCAACGCGGGCAAGCCCGCAGGCGGACTTCTTCCCCCGCCAACGGCTTCGCCGTGCGGGGGAAGAAAACCTCGACCAAGCTTCAAGAAAGGTCGAACCTCGCGCCGCGTTTGAGCAAAACAGCCATCCCCGCCGCAATCGAACGCGCGTCGCAGAGCGCGTCATGGGTCTGGCCTTCGAAGGGAACGCCCAACATGGGTCCCACATCGCAGGAATGAAGTCCCTTGGGATCGATGCCCTGGCTGGCGAACCAACCCCGCAATTCCAGAAAAGGCGGAAGGGTTGGCGCGTGCTTCAAACCGTAGAGACGGATATTTTCTTCCAGCACCCATTCGTCATGCCCGAAGGAAGCGATCATGTCGCCTTGGGCAAAACCGATGAACCGGCGATAGGCGGCATCAAAATCCACGCCGTCCCTAGCAAGCCTTTCATTGGTGATGCCGGTGAGCCCCGCGAAATAATCCGACAGAACCGGATTGATGCGCGGTTTGACCAGACAGGAAAAATCATCCGCGATCGTCCCAGTGCCGGCGGCGAGACGCACGGCGCCGATCTGCACCACTTCCTTGAACTCGCCCGGTTTGAGCCAATGGTGCGCCAAGGACCCCTCCCAGGCGGTGAATTCCAGGTCAAAAACCACCAAATTGCGCATCGTCGGGTCCCGGGATTCATGAACAGCGGGCTTCATTAAGCTCTTGTTACTGAAGCCCGCTTGCTCTGCAATGGCTGCATGACGGGCTGCGCTTGATTTTCGTCACCCAATTGGGATTGTTGGCCGGTGTCTTTCCGCGCAAGCCTTCCTGCTCCGAGGCTGAGATTCTCGCGCCGTGCGGCGCGGCAGTCGCGGAAACATGATGAGCCCTCCTCCTGGCAAACGAGAATTCCATGACGGTCCATGATCTCCACCATTCCGAGGATGAAGCGGCCCGCGCCCTGCTCGGCCAGGCCCGTGCACTGCTGAAGAAGGACGAAGAACAGCGATTCTTCGACGCCCTCTTCGCCGGCGCGGCCAGCGAAGACATCGCCCGCAGCAATGCGAAGGCCTTGGCCGCGCTTTCGCGCCTGGCCCTGGCCGAAGCCGAGAAACACAAGCCGGGCGGGATCGAAGTGAAACTCGTCCCCGGGCCCGATGCCCAGGAACCCGAATGCGTGATGGTGGCGATCAATGACGACCGGCCTTTCCTGTTCGATTCCGCGCTCGCCGCCGCCATCGCTTCGGGCGCACGTGTCCGTGCCGCCTTTCATCCCATTCTGGAAATGAAAGGCGACCCCATCAGCGTGATCCTGCTGGTGGTGGATGCCGGTTTGAACGACGCCGCGGCCAAGGCGCTCACCGACAATCTCACCGCTTCCTTCATTCAGGGCCGCGACGCCGTGCGCGACTGGAAGAAGATGCTGGCGCGGCTGAAGGAGGCGCGCGACGGTCTAGCCGCGCATCCACCCAAGATCGCCGGTAAGAGCGCCGACATCGGCGAAGATTTGGCCTTTCTCGATTGGCTGGGCGACAATTATTTCACCTTCCTGGGCGCACGCGATTACGCGCTCGATCCCGACGGCGAGCATGGAAGGCTGGATCCGGTGCCAGGAAGCGGGCTGGGCGCGCTGTCCGACGAAGAGGCGCGCGTGATCCGCCAGACCGCGGAACGTCCCGCCCTTACCGCCGAAGTGCGGGCCTATCTCGACCGGCCCGAGCCCTTGATCGTCACCAAATCCAATACCCGCAGCCTGGTGCATCGCCGCGCCCAGATGGATTATGTGGGCGTGAAGACCTTCGACGACGAGGGCCGCTTCAATGGCGAGCGCCGCTTCGTCGGGCTGTTCACCTCCAGCGCCTATAATCTTCCCACCCGCGAAATTCCTCTGCTTCGCACCAAATGCGCGGCAGTGATGGCGCGCGCGGGCCTGGCGCCTGCCAGCCATGACGGCAAGGCGCTGGCTCATATTCTGGATTCGCTGCCACGCGATGAACTGTTCCAGATTTCCGAAGACGAATTGTTCGAGACCGCCATGGGAATCTTGCGCCTGGGCGGCCGGCCCAAGGTCAAATTGTTCCTGCGCTTCGACCGTTTCGACCGTTACGTCTCCGCTTTGGTATTCGCGCCGCGCGATCATGTGACGGCAGGCTTGAGAGAAAAGATTCACGCCATCCTGGCGCGCGCGCTGGATGGGCGCATGTCGACTTCGATCCCCGCCATCGACGATGAAAGCGCGCTGGTGCGCATCCATTACATCATCGGCCGCAATCCCAGCCCCCGCCCCAATGTCGATATCCGCGGACTGGAGCAGGAGATCGCTGACGCCATCAAGACCTGGGACGACGCTTTTCTCGAAGCCCTGTCGGCGCGGCATGGGCGCGCCGAGGGCCTGCGCCGGCTCACCGCCAGGACAGCCGAGTTCTCCCCGGCTATCGCGGCGTCTTCTCGCCGGCGGAAGCGGCGGCCGATCTGGAGATCCTGGAGAATCTCGCAGTGCGCCAAGGCGGGCTGCATGTCGAGGCGCGCGCCTATCGCGAAGCCAATGACGCGCACAGCGCGCTTCGTCTCAAGCTCTATGTGCTGGGCGACGTGCTGCCGCTCTCGGTGTCATTGCCGATTTTCGAGAATCTGGGATTGAAGGTGATCGCCGAAGACGCCTATGCGGTTCGTTTCAAGCGCGACGATGGCTGGACCGAAGAGAGCGCCGTTCTCGATTTCCAGATGGAGCGCGCCGACGGCGAAGCCGCCAGCCTGAACGACATCAAGAAACCCTTGCAAGACGTGTTTCATGCCGTTCTCGGAGGCGCCGCAGAAAGCGATGGCTTCAACCGCCTGGTAATCGGCGCGGGCCTTGAATGGCGCGACGTGGTGATCCTGAGACTGGTGGCGAAATTCCTGCGACAGGCCGCCTTTCCCTTCAGCCAGGACTATATGGAGCAGGCGCTGGTCCGCAATCCCGCCATCGCGGGCCTGCTCACCGGGCTGTTCCATGCCCGGCTCGATCCCAGCAGCCATTCCGAGAGCGAAGCCAAGAAGCTTGCGGACGCGATCGAAGCCGCGCTCGCCGAAGTGCCCAGCCTGGACGACGACCGCACCATCCGCCGCTTCCGCAACGTGATCGCCGGCATCCTGCGCACCAACTATTACCAGGACGGCGTCCATGTGATCGCGATCAAGCTGGATTCCGCCACGCTCGACGATCTGCCCGCACCCAGGCCGTGGCGGGAAATCTTCGTCTATTCGCCGCAGATGGAAGGCGTGCATCTGCGCTTCGGCAAAGTGGCGCGCGGCGGCATCCGCTGGTCGGATCGCAGGGAGGATTTTCGCACCGAGATTCTAGGGCTGGTGAAGGCGCAACAAGTCAAGAATGCCGTGATCGTGCCGGTGGGCGCCAAGGGCGGGTTTTATCCCAAAACCATGCCGGCCAATCCCACTCGCGATCAATTCATGACCGTGGGTGTGGCCGCATACAAGATGCTGATCCATGCCTTGCTCGACGTCACCGACAATCTCAATTCCGACGGCCAAGTGGTGCCGCCGCCCAAAGTGGTGCGGCATGACGAGGACGATCCCTATCTGGTGGTCGCCGCCGACAAGGGCACCGCGACCTTCTCCGACATCGCCAATGGCATCGCCGAGGAACGCGGCTTCTGGCTGGGCGATGCTTTCGCCAGCGGCGGCAGCCATGGCTATGACCACAAGAAAGATGGGCATCACCGCCCGTGGCGCCTGGGAAGCGGTCAAGCGCCACTTCCGCGAAATGGGCCGAGACATCCAGAGCGAGGATTTCACCGTCATCGGCGTGGGCGACATGTCCGGCGACGTCTTCGGCAACGGCATGCTGTTGTCGAAACATATCAAGCTGGTGGCGGCGTTCGATCACCGCCATATTTTCCTCGACCCCGAGCCCGATCCGGTCAAATGCTTCGCCGAGCGCAAGCGCATTTTCGATCTGCCGCGCTCGAGCTGGGACGATTACAATCAAGCGATCTGCTGGGCCCGGGCGGCGGCGTCTTCGCCCGCAGCTTGAAGGAGATCGCGCTCACTCCCGAAATTCAGGGCCTGATCGGAACCGGGATGCCAAGCTTTCGCCCCCGGCCCTGATAAAGGCCCTGCTCCAGGCCAAGATCGATCTTCTGTGGTTCGGCGGGATCGGCACTTTCGTCAAGGCGGCTTCGCAGTCCAATCTCGATGTGGGTGACCGCGCCAATGACGCGGTGCGCATCAACGGCACCGAAGTCGGGCGCCAAAGTGATCGGCGAAGGCGCCAATCTGGGTGTGACCCAATTAGGCCGGGTCGAATATGCCCGCGCCGGCGGCCGGATCGACACCGACGCGGTGGACAATTCCGCCGGCGTGGACACCTCCGACCACGAAGTCAATCTGAAGATCCTGCTCTCGGGACCTTATCGCCGGGGTGAGATCGATGGCGCCGAGCGCGACGCGCTTCTGGTCGGCATGACCGACGACGTGGCAAAGCTGGTTCTGGCCGATAATTACAACCAGACTCTGGCGCTGTCGGTGGCAGAAGCGGCAGCGTCGCGCGATATCGATGCCGATGCCGCGCTACATCCGGGTGCTGGAAGCGGAAGGAAAACTCGACCGCGCCGTCGAATTCCTGCCCGGCGACGCCGAAATCCAAAACTGGAGAATGACAAGAAGGGGTTCACCCGCCCGGAGCTGGCGGTCCTGATGGCCTATGCCAAGCTGGATCTGGACGCGGAGATTTTGAACAGCCCGCTGCCCGACGATCCCGCCTTCGCCGCCACGCTGGCCGCTTACTTCCCGCAGCAGGCTGCCAAGACCTTCGCCGCCGAACCGCCCCAGCATCGCCTCAAGCGCGAGATCATTTCCACCACCATCGCCAACCGCATCGTCAATCTGGCCGGGCCGGTGTTCGTCGCCCGCATGAAGGAAATGTCGGGAGCAAGCGGCGCGGAAGTGGCGCGCGCCTTCACCGTGGCCGAGGGCGCGTTCGGGCTGGAAGGCCTCAAGAGCCGGATCGATGCCCTGGATGGCAAAGTGGACGCCCAGCTTCAGCTCAGGCTTTACACCGAGATCGCCGAGATTCTGCGCCGCCTGGGGCTCTGGTTCCTCGCCCATGTCTCGGCCAAGGACGATCTGGCCTCTTCCATCGCGCTTTATCGCGCGGGCATGGAGGCGCTGCGCACCGGCCACAAGCAATTCATGTCCGCCGAGCAAATCCAGGAGTTGGACGCGCGTGCCGCTCTGTTCCGGGCGCCCGGCATAATGGAGGAATTGGCACAGGATGTCGCTGCGTTGCCGCTTCTGGGCGTGGCGCCGGAGATCGCGCAATTGGCCCGCGCCAGCGGTCATGACATCGCGGCGGTGGCGGCGCTCTATTTCGCCGTAGGCGCTGAACTGGGGTTGGACCGGTTGCGATTGCTGGCCGCGCGCATCAGCGCCGGTGAACATTGGGACCGGCTGGCCATCCGCAGGCTGGTGGACGATCTTTTCGCCGCCCAGCGCGCTCTGTCGCAAAATCTTCTGGCCGGATTGCCCGCCGCGACCACGCCGGACAGCGCCTTGAAGGCGCTGAGGGACTGGGTGGCGGCACATGAAGAGGCGGTGGGACGGACCAGAAGTTTCCTCGCGGCATTGGAGACGTCGGGCGATCTTTCCATCGCCAAGCTGACGCTCGCCAATAGTCAGATCCACAAACTGGCCGACATTTAAGAGGGCTCGCTTTTTTTGAAACCCCCTCCGGCCTACGCATCGCAAGCGCTGCCACGGCCTCTTTCCCCACCAGTGCTCCGCATGTCTCTGAGCGCTTGCGCGAAAGAGACAGATGGGGATCAAAGAGAAAAAGCAGGCGGGGAGCCGAGCAAGAAAGGGATTTACCGCACAAGATTCAATTTGGCTGGCGCTTCTGCGCCCGCCTGTGCTCCTACAAACTCAATATCGATGCCCTTTTCGTGGTGACGGGCGACGCGGCCGGCCATCTGCGCGATCAGGACGAATTCGCCCAGCGCGGGGCGAGTGTCGGTGCGCAGCGACACGCCACCCGTCGAGATGTCCATGATCTCGCAATGCACGATCTGGCCGTCGGCGCGGGTGAATTTGGCGAATTCCTTGTGGTTGCCGCGTTTGGAGCGGATCACCGAGCCATCCACCAACGCGTGGTTGAGAAAGAGCGTGAGCTGTTCGGCGATGCGCTCGCGCTTCAAGGGCGTGCACGAGAAACGCACGCCGAAGACCTTTGCGTCGCGCCTGGCCACCTGGCCTTCGAAACGGCCGAAGCCGTCGAGATAGAGCACGACCTGGGTTCCCTGGGGCGGCGCAAGTTCGCAGATGATGTGGGCGCCGCCGGGGGAAAGGTCCACCACCTGGCAGGGCGCTTCTTCGCTGCCGGCGGGAATGAAGAGTTGGCCGGCCATGTCCAACCGCACGCGGCGGAAGCGCCGGCGCTCGGCGCGCGACTTGCGGGGTGACTCGGCTTCGGTCATGGCAGGCCGGGGCGGCCGGTCCTTGAATAGCTGCGTCGGCCCTTTGTAAGGCGCGGCGCCTCAATAGACGGTTACCAAACTTCCAGGCTTCCTAACGGTTCGCCCCTTTTGTCCTCCAAACACCCCCCGCTTAACGAAACCCATTGGGCGCGTTATATGTGCCTTGGACCTTTGGCTGGCATTGGGGCAATAGATGCAATTTTCCACCCGCTTTGGCGGATTTTCTTCACGCCGATTGACCTCGCGCAGCCTGGCCGGCGCCTCCCTGCTCTGCATTAGTCTGGTTCTAGCAAGTTGCGCCGGTGACGAAGACGTGACCGCGTCGGGTTCGCCTTTCAGCCAAGCCCTGTTCAAGGATTATACCGACCTCGCCACCCAGGCGTCCTCGGCGCCTGCGCCGGAAGCCCCCGATACCGGTTTCTTCAGCGACCTGGCCGGCATCTTCGGCGGCGGTTCCGATAATCCTGCCAGCGCGGTGGCGGATGCATTCCACGCCAAGGCCGATCAAGCCGCCAAAGGCAATGAACCTGCGCCCGAACCTGCGCCCGCCGATCCCTTGGCGCAAAGCATGCGCGCCCGTCTGGTGGCGGCGGTGGCGCGTGGAAAGGATCAATTCCCCGATCAGGCCGCCCGCGCCCAGGCGGACTTCGATTGCTGGGCGCTGGATAGCGGCGCCGCCAATCTTTTGGGGGAGGCGCAAGCCTGCCGCGGCGCGCTGAACACGTCGCTTCCGGCGTTGGAAAATGCGTCGCGTCCCGCGCCGCCACCGCTGCGCGCGCCCGTGACCAGTGCGCCGATGGCGAGCGTGTCCGCTGCCGCTTCGGCCGGCGCGACGCCGCCCGACTATACCGTTTATTTCGATTTCGATTCCTGGACCTTGACGGCCGAGGACCTGGCAGTGATCACCAATGCGATCAACACCGCCCGCGCCGGCGGCCAATCGCACATTACTGTCGTGGGCCATACCGATACGTCGGGATCGGCGGCCTACAACCAGAGGCTGTCAGTGCGACGCGCCAATGTCGTGGTCGAGGCATTGGTCGATATGGGCGCGCGCCGCGCTGCCATTCAGGCGTCGGGAGTGGGCAAGACCGATCTTGCCGTGCAAACCCCGGACGGCGTGAAGGAAGCGAAAAATCGCAGAAGTGTGATTGCGCTTATTCCGTGATCGTACCCCCCCTTCCCACGCCCGAAGGCGTGCTACGGGCACCTCCCCATCAGCGCGCTTCGCGCGCACGGGGGAGGATGGTCACGACCAAGTTTCAAGAACGTTCGGCGACATTTTGCGTGACTTAATTGCCGCGCGCGGCGAGCAGATGGGAGCCATGGACGCTCGGGGCTATTTAAACGGCAGCCAAAGGCATAGGCTTAACGTTATGGGAAACATGATCCGTGCAAGCGTTGTCGTGTCGCTGACGTTGCTGGTGGCATCCGCTGCTTCCGCCCAAACCGGCCAGAATTACGACGTCAAGACCATGAATTTCGACATGTGGTGCCAGGAGCAGGCGCATTTGCCGGCCGACCGCTGCGACAAACGCTCGGCGGAAGATGAAAAAACTTTCGAAGATTACCGCACCAAGATCGAACGCTATGAAGTGCCCTATCTGCAACAGCAGCAGCATGATCTGGCGATCCGCCGCGACGTCATGCAGAACGATCCCGTGGACAATCCGGTGAGCCAGAATCCCCAGGCGCAGACCCAGGATCCCAATCGCCAACCGTCAACGCCGCAACCCTGAGCGTTTCTTCAGATTTCAACACCGCGCGGTTCGTCGCCGTTCAGGCGCGATTGTTCGCGCACCGCCGTTCAACCATCAGTGGGGGAGATTGGCTTGATCCCGGCTGATCACCAGACCCAGATACGGGGCCCTGGGATGGGATCGCAGCACCACGCGTGTCGGCAGCGGAAGAACCTCCTCCCGGATCGGCAAGTCTTCCTGGACAAAGCTGGAGCCTGTCAGTTTCTCATAGGCGATCGTGCGGCCCAGAAGCGGCGTATGGTCCGACAAAAGCTGCACCAGGCCGAAGAAGCGCCGGGGCTCGCCGCCCTTGAAGCTCATCGGCGTCAGCACCGTCTCGAGCTCCGCCATGCCGTTGCCGGTGGCGGTAGTGGCGACGGATGAGAGGCAGAGCGGCCGTCTTTGCCGGAGCCCCTGTTTCAGCAGCGATGACAGCGACAGCGCCGATTCCGCGTCCCAATGGGTGAGAAAGCCCGTCCCTTTCATCTCGACACCGAAGCGTTCGCACAAGGCGGTGCCGGCCAGGCGATAGACCGGCCGCGCCTGATGCTCGCAATCCAGGATGAACGCATACGAAAGAAGCCGCTTGATCGCGCGCGGATCGATTTCGGTTTGGTCGGGCACGGCCCGGCCTTGGCGAAGGCGGCTCCAATAACCCACCAGCAAATGCGAATTCCTGTGCTTCATCCCCAACGTCCTTGGCCGCGGTCCGGAACGGACTCGGCATAGATGAATCATCACGGAGCAGGAGCCGTGCCAAGGAAGGCGGCATGCAACGACGGCCAGAATCGGAAAGAATGGTGTGGAAAAGGCCATTCCCGGCCGATTAACCATGTTTGGATATCCGGTTTCGACTATCTCATTGCGACACAAGCAAAAGATTTGTCCCATATCGGTAAACTTCGTTAAGACGGGGCCCTCCGGGGCGGGGCCTCCGGGATGCTCCGCAATCTTGGCTTCGGCAGCCTAGCGCCAGAACCGCGATGTCATGGGCGCGCCTTTCTGGTTTTTGCGCACGACCGCATGCCGCATGGGGGCGCAAGCCTTTGCCTTGCGCCATGAATTTCGGCTGCTATTGTGCGCCGCAAATCGAGCCTCCCTTCCGGAAAACTCCATGAATATTCATGAATACCAGGCCAAGGATGTCCTGCGCGGCTTTGGCGCGCCCGTGCCCAACGGCAAGCCCGCCTTCACGGTGGAGGAAGCGGTCAAGGCGGCGGAAAGCCTGCCCGGCCCGGTCTGGGTGGTGAAGGCGCAGATCCATGCCGGCGGCCGGGGCAAAGGCGGCGGCGTCAAGGTGGTCAAATCCATCGAAGACGTGCGCAAAGAAGCGCAACGCATGCTGGGCATGACCTTGGTCACCCATCAGACCGGACCACAAGGCCGCGTGGTCAAGCGGCTTTACATCGAAGACGGCTCGGCGATTGCGCGCGAGCTTTATCTCTCCGCCCTGGTCGATCGTTCGACCAGCCGCATCGCCTTCATCGCCTCCACCGAAGGCGGCATGGACATCGAGGAAGTGGCGCACAAGACGCCGGAAAAAATTCAGACGTTTCAGATTGAGCCCGCAGCCGGCTACTCGCCCTATGTGGGCAATGAGATCGCCGCCGCGCTCAAACTCAAGGGCGACACCGCCAAGCAAATGGGCCAGGTGGTGAAGAGCCTCTATGACGCCTTTGTCGCCAAGGACATGAGCCTTTTGGAAATCAATCCGCTGGTGATCACCAAGGACGACAAAGTCATCTGCCTCGACGCCAAGATCAATTTCGACGACAACGCGCTTTACCGCCATAAGGACATCCAGGCGCTGCGCGATCTGGACGAAGAAGATCCCATGGAGGTGGAAGCCTCCAAATATGATCTCTCCTATGTGAAGCTCGACGGCGAAATCGGCTGCATGGTGAATGGCGCGGGCCTGGCCATGGCAACCATGGACATCATCAAGCTTTATGGCAGCGAGCCAGCCAATTTCCTGGATGTGGGTGGTGGCGCGTCGAAAGAAAAAGTCACCGCCGCGTTCAAGATCATTGTCAGCGATCCCAATGTGAAAGGGATTCTGGTCAATATCTTCGGCGGCATCATGAAATGCGACATCATCGCCGAAGGCATCGTCGCCGCGGCCAAGGAAGTCTCGCTGAAAGTGCCCCTGGTGGTCAGGCTGGAAGGCACCAATGTCGAATTGGGCAAGGAAATCCTGGCCAAATCGGGCCTTGCGATCACCTCCGCCAATGATCTTGCCGATGCCGCCGAGAAGGTGGTCAAGGCCGTCAAGGGTTCGAAATAATGTCCATTCTGGTCGACAAGAACACAAAAGTGATCTGCCAGGGCTTTACCGGCAATCAAGGCACCTTCCATTCCCAGCAAGCCATCGCCTATGGCACCAAGATGGTGGGCGGCACCACGCCGGGCAAAGGCGGCACCGCCCATCTGGGCCTTCCCGTGTTCGACACGGTGCGCGAAGCCAAAGAAGCCGTGGGCGCGGATGCGTCGGCCATCTATGTGCCGCCGCCTTTCGCCGCCGACGCCATCCTGGAAGCGATCGACGCCGAAGTGCCGCTGATCGTCTGCATTACCGAAGGCATTCCGGTCCTGGACATGGTCAAGGTGAAGCGCGCGCTGTGCGGTTCGAAGTCCCGCCTGATCGGGCCCAATTGCCCGGGCGTGATTACGCCCGGCGAATGCAAGATCGGCATTATGCCCGGTCACATCCATCGCCGCGGCAAAGTGGGCATCGTCTCGCGCTCCGGCACGCTGACCTATGAAGCGGTGTGGCAGACCACGGCGGTGGGCCTGGGTCAGACCACTTGCGTGGGAATCGGCGGCGATCCCGTCAAAGGCACCGAACATATCGACGTGCTGGAGATGTTCCTGAAAGACCCCGAGACCGAATCCATCATCATGATCGGCGAGATCGGCGGCAGCGCCGAGGAAGATGCCGCCGACTTCATCAAACATTCCAAAGTGAAAAAGCCGATGGTGGGCTTCATCGCCGGCGTCACCGCGCCGCCTGGCCGCCGCATGGGTCATGCCGGCGCCATCATCTCCGGCGGCAAAGGCGGCGCCGAGAGCAAGATCGAGGCGATGAAAGCGGCCGGCATCCGGGTCTCGCTCAATCCGGCAGCACTCGGCACCACAATGCTGGACCTGCTGTCGGGCAAATAGCCTAGCTTTGAATTTGCATGGCAGCCTCTCCACCCAGACATCGGTGGAAGGGGGCGTAATTGCGCGTTTTTGAGCCCATATTAACCTTCAGCGCCGTTGAATTGACGGCGCAAAACCGGTACCACGCCACCCACTCGGAACACCCGCACTCTAGCGGCCCCCAGGACAGGTCACAGCCCAACAAGCTGACCCTTAAATATCTGAAATGACAGAACAATCCCCGTCAGATCGCGTCAACCGCGCTTCCAACGACATTTTCGAAGCCACCAGCTTCCTCTCGGCGACCAACGCCCAATTCCTGGAAGCGCTCTATGCCCAATATCTGGCGAACCCGGCCTCGGTGGATGCCGACTGGCGGGCCTATTTCGCAAGCCTGGGCGAACAGAGCCTGACCCCCACCCAGACGGGGCGCGGTCCCGCCTGGCGGCGCGACCTGAAGTCGCCCGTCCCAAGGACGACATCACAGCCGCGCTCACCGGCGAAGCCGCGCCCGCCAAAGTGGCTGTGGCTGCCAAAGCCACGGACACCGTCAACGCCCGCGCCGTGGCGCAGGATTCGATCCGCGCCGTCCAGATGGTCCGCGCCTACCGCATCATCGGTCATCTCGAGGCCGATCTCGATCCCTTGCATTTGTCGGCCCGGCCCAAGCTGCCCCAACTTGATCCTGGCTTTTACGGCTTTCACGACGCCGAGATGGATAAGCCGATTTTCATCGACGGCGTATTGGGCATGGAAACGGCGACGCCCCGCCAGATCGTCGATCTTCTGATGCGCACTTATTGCGGCAAGATCGGCTATGAGTTCATGCATATTACCGATGCCGAGCAGAAGGATTGGCTGCAGCGCCGCATCGAAGGCCCCGACAAGGAAATCAGCTTCACGCCCGAAGGCAAGAAGGCAATTCTCAACAAGCTGATCGAAGGCGAAGGCTTCGAGAAATTCGCGGCCGCCCGTTTTGTCGGCACCAAGCGCTTCGGCCTGGACGGCGCGGAATCCACCATTCCGGCGCTGGAACAGATCATCAAGCGCGGCGGCCAATTGGGCGTGAAAGAAATCGTGCTGGGCATGGCCCATCGCGGCCGCCTCAATGTGCTGGTCAATGTGATGGGCAAGCCCTATCGCCAGCTGTTCCATGAATTCCAGGGCGGCGCCGCCAATCCCTCCGAAGTCGAAGGCTCGGGCGACGTCAAATATCATCTGGGCGCGTCATCGGACCGCGAGTTTGACGGCCGCCAGGTGCATCTGTCCCTCACCGCCAACCCTTCGCACCTCGAAATCGTCGATCCGGTGGTCTTGGGCAAAGCGCGCGCCAAGCAGCATCAATTGGGCGATGTGCAAAGCCGGGCCTCGGTGCTGCCGCTGCTGATTCATGGCGATGCGGCCTTTTCGGGTCAGGGCGTGGTGGCGGAATGTTTCGCCATGTCCGGCACCAAGGGCTTCCGTACCGGCGGCACCATCCATTTCATCATCAACAACCAGATCGGCTTTACCACCGCGCCGATCTATTCGCGCTCTTCGCCCTATGCCACGGATGTGGCGCTGATGGTGCAGGCGCCCATCTTCCATGTGAATGGCGATGATCCCGAAGCGGTGGTGCATGCCGCGCGCATCGCCACCGAATTCCGCCAGCTCTTCCACAAGGACGTGGTGATCGACATGATCTGCTATCGCAGGTTCGGTCACAATGAGACGGACGAACCCGCCTTCACTCAACCCTTGATGTACCGCGCGATCAAGGATCATCCCACCACGCTCACGCTTTATGGCCAGAAACTGGTCGCCGACGGCACGCTGAGCGAGGCCGGCATAGCGGCGATGCAGAAGGCCTTCAATGAACGGCTGGACGAGGAATTCAATGCCTCCAAGTCGCACCTGCCCAACCGCGCCGATTGGCTGGACGGACGCTGGGCGGGTCTTGCCGCCGCGCCCAAGAGCGGCGATCGCCGCGGCCTGACCGGTGTGCCGGAAGACATGCTCAAGCAAGTGGGCAAGGCGCTCACCACCGCGCCCAAGGGCTTCCATCTGCACAAGACCATTGCCCGTCAGCTGGAAGCCAAGGCACAGATGTTCGAGACCGGCAAAGGCTTCGACTGGGCCACCGCCGAAGCGCTGGCCTTCGGCACCCTGCTGGATGAAGGCATGGATGTGCGCCTCTCCGGCCAGGACGCCTCGCGCGGCACGTTCAGCCAGCGTCATGCCTCTTTGGTCGATCAGGAAAGCGACGAACGCTATTTGCCGCTCAATCATATCCGCGAAGGTCAGGGCAGCTTTGAAGTGGTGGACACGCTTCTGTCGGAAGAGGCGGTGCTTGGCTTCGAATATGGCTACACCTTGGCCGAGCCCAAGGTTCTCGTCTTGTGGGAAGCCCAATTCGGCGATTTCGCCAACGGCGCCCAGGTGGTGATCGACCAGTTCATCTCATCGGGCGAAATGAAATGGCTGCGCATGTCGGGCCTGGTGTTGCTTCTGCCGCATGGCTATGAGGGCCAAGGACCGGAACATTCCTCGGCGCGGCTGGAGCGTTATCTGCAGCTTTGCGCCCAAGACAATATGCAGGTCTGCGTGCCCACCACGCCGGCCAATTATTTCCACATGCTGCGCCGGCAGATGCACCGCCCGTTCCGCAAACCCTTGATCGTGATGACACCCAAGTCGCTGCTGCGTCACAAGACGCGCCGTATCCTTCCTCTCCGACATGGAGCCGTCCAACACGTTTCCATCGCGTGCTGCGCGACCAGGCCGAAGCAGTGCCCGGCGCCACCACCATCACGCTGGTCAAGGATGCCGACATCAAGCGGGTGATCCTCTGCTCGGGAAAAGTCTATTTCGACCTGATGGAAGAGCGCGAGAAGCGGGGCGAAACCGCATCCAGATCCTGCGCCTGGAACAGCTTTATCCCTTCCCCGACACGGTGCTGACGGAAGAATTGAATCGCTTCCCCAAGGCCGACCTGGTCTGGTGCCAGGAAGAGCCGCAGAACCAGGGCGCCTGGACGTTCGTGGCGCCGCGGCTGGAAGCGCTCACCGGCGGCAAAAAGCGGCCGCGCTATGTGGGACGTCCCGAATATGCCTCGACCGCGGCGGGTTTGATGAAACAGCATCTGGCCGAATTGGCCACATTCCTGAACGACGCTTTGACATTGTGATGGCGGCAATCGCCTTCGAGAGGATTTTATGAGCATCGAAATCAAAGTGCCCGCGATGGGCGAATCCGTGACCGAAGCCACGGTGGCGCGCTGGTTCAAGAAGGAAGGCGAAAGCGTCGCCCGCGACGAACCCATCCTGGAGCTGGAAACCGACAAGGTGACGGTGGAAGTGCCCGCGCCTGCCGCAGGCTCGATCGAATCCATTTCCGTCAAGGCCGGCGCCACGGTGCAGGTGGGCGCGGTGCTGGGCTCCATCGCCGAAGGCAAGGCGGGCAAACCCGCAGCCGTCCCGGCCGCCAATCCTGACGCCGCCAAACCCGCCCCGGCCAAGACCGAAGTCCCAAAGCCCGCTCCGGCGAAAGCGGAAGCGCCGGCCGCGAAAGCCGACACCCAGGCTATGCCGTCGGCGCAGCGTATTTCGCAAGAATCCGGCATTCCTACCGCCTCGGTGCCCGGCACCGGCCGCGATGGCCGTGTTACCAAGGGCGACATGCTCGACGCCTTGGAGGCGCGCGCCGCCAAGCCTGCCCAGCCGGTTTCCGCGCCATCCGGTCCACGCAACCGCGCCGACCGCGAGGAACGCGTGCCGATGTCGCGGTTGCGCAAGACCATCGCGCTGCGCCTGAAAGAATCCCAGAACACCGCCGCCCAACTCACCACTTTCAACGAAGTGGACATGAGCCGCATCATGGCGCTGCGTAGCGAATACAAGGACAGTTTCGAGAAGAAGCATGGCGTGCGCCTGGGCTTCATGGGCTTCTTCGTCAAGGCTTGCATCACCGCGCTGAAGGAATTGCCCAACGTCAATTCCGAGATCGAAGGCGATAACATCGTCTACAAGAATTACTTCGATATCGGCGTGGCGGTTTCGACCGACAAGGGCCTGGTTGTGCCGGTGGTGCGCGATGCCGATCAGCTCTCGCTGGCGGCGGTCGAAAAAGTGGTGATGGATTTCGGCACCCGCGCCCGCGACGGCAAGATCAAGCTGGAAGAATTGCAGGGCGGCACCTTCTCCATCACCAATGGCGGCGTGTTCGGCTCGTTGATGTCCACACCGATCTTGAATTCGCCCCAGTCGGGCATCCTGGGCATGCACAAGATCCAGCAGCGCCCCATGGCTATCGACGGCAAAGTTGAAATCCGCCCCATGATGTATCTGGCCCTGTCCTATGATCACCGCCTGGTGGACGGCCGCGACGCGGTCACCTTCCTGGTGCGGGTGAAAGAGAATTTGGAAGATCCGGAACGGATGTTGCTGGACGTTTAATCCCCCTCCGGCCTACGCCTCGCAAGCGCTGCTACGGTCATCTCCCCCGCCAGCGCGCTTTGCGCGCACGGGGGAGGAAGGTCACGACCAGGACGAGAAGGAAAAAGGCGGCATCGGCCGCCTTTCTTTCTCGGCGCGAGAGATTTTGGTGGCTGGGCAGGAGCGAGGAGTGTCCATACGCTGTCGCTATGGGCGGGCAAGACGCCCATGAACGACGAGCAGTCCGGAGCGACAGCGTGCGGACGCCAGAGATCAAAAGATCCGCGCCTTAAGCGACTCGCTTGTCCATCTGCTCAAGCTTGGCGAGCTCGACATGGGCGCGCAGCTCGATCTGATCCAGCACGTCCTGGAGCTTGGGATCGGCGAAGACGTCGTGACGGCGCGTCACCGCCACGGCCAGGCGATTGAGCGTGGCGCGCGGAATGCCTCCGGCGAGAAGCCCGTCGCGCACCGAATCCAGAATATCCAACAGCTGTTCGCCATGGGCGAGACCCTTGGAACGGCCGTCCACGGCATCGCCCATGTCCTGCAGCGCCAGGATGGAATCCAACGCAGCGATGGGACCGGGACCGGTGACGATCTGGGCATGCGCTTCCGGCGCGTCGGAAACGGTGAAGCTTCCGCCGCTATTCGCATTGATGGTCTTGCGCCTGATGGCGGCGGTCTCGACCCGGCTGGTGCTTTTGACTTCCATGGGCGTGCGAAATCCCACTCCGACAGTCGAGCATCGCCCAGCATGGTTAAGAAAGCCTTGCGCCTTCGGAACCTCAGGGGCGGTGATAGGGATGACCTGCCAGGATGGTCATCGCCCGGTAAATCTGTTCCAGCAAAAGCACCCGGGCCAGAAGATGCGGCCAGGTCTGCGGTCCAAAGGCCAGGCTGCGTCCGGCTTTCTGTCCCGGGAGGGGCTTCAATCCGTCGGGGCCGCCGATCACAAAAGCGATGTCCCCGGTCCCTACGTCGCGCAGACTTGCCAGCATTTCGGCGAAATCCTCCGACGTCATGCCCTTGCCCCTGGCATCGAGCAGCACGACATGAGCGCCATCGGGCACCTTGGCGGCAAGACGCGCGGCCTCGTCGGTCATGCGCGTAGCGGCATCGCGCGCCTTTCCCACGTTCAATTCTTCGACGGCGAGCTGAGGAAAGCCCATATTGCGACCCAGCTTCTGCGCACGGTTCTGAAACTCGCCGCAAAGCACGCCTTCCGACGTCCCGCGCGAACTGCCGATGGCCAGAATGGTGAGACGCATGGCGTAGCTCAGGCCCGGCTGGGCGCGGCGACGTTCCACATGCCTTCAAGGTCGTAATAGTCGCGCACTTCCGGACGGAAGACATGCACGATCACATCGCCCGCATCCACCAGCACCCAATCGCCCTGGGCGGCGCCGGTGACGGGGCGGGTGCCATAGCCTTCCTCTTTCAGGCGGCGCGCCAGATGTTCTGCAATCGCCATCACATGACGGGATGAGCGCCCCGACGCGATCACAGCGGCGTCGCAGAGCGAGGAGCGACCCTCCAGATCGATGGTGACGATGGCCTCGGCCTTGTCGTCTTCCAGGGAGGTTACAATCCGCTTCAACAATTCGCTATAGGTGGGCGCTTTGCGCGGTTTGGAGATTGGAGCCTCGGAGGTTCGCGTCTTGGATGCCGGTTTGACGCTTTTCTTGTTGCCGGCCTTGCGGGGCGAAGCCTTGGCCGCTTGCTTCTTCACCTTGGCGGCTTTCTTGGCGGTGACGATTTTCTTGGCGGGCACTTTTCTACGTGTCAGGGTCGTGTCTCCAAACGGAAGTGAAAATATCTAGCACGGGCGTTGCGCGCCCCCAAGGGCGGTAGCCCGCAACCTTGTGGCGCTTTCATGGTTGCGCGCGCCGTCCAGGATCATCACCGACGGCGGACTGGAGAGCCTCCGCGCCCTGCTGAAACGGCGGATCAGGGGCGCATTGAGCGAGGCCAGGATACTGCCGGGCCGCTGCACCACCGCGATGGGAATTTTCCTGGCCAGATCCTGCCAGCGCCGCCAGCGGCTGAACTGGGCGAGATTGTCGCTGCCCATCAGCCAGACGAACTGAACCTTGGGGAAACGGCGCTGCAACGCCGTCACCGTGTCGATGGTGAACCGAGTTCCCAGCGCGGTTTCCAAGGCGCACACATGGATGCGCGGTTCATGCACCGCCAGCTTCACCGCGCCGTCGAGCCGCTCCGCCAAAGGCGCCATACTCTTTGCATCCTTGAGTGGATTGCCCGGACTGACCAGCCACCAGACGGAATTGAGTTTCAACCGCCTCATCGCGGTCTCGCTCACATAGAGATGTCCGGAGTGCGCCGGATTAAAGGAACCACCCAGAAGACCGATGCGAAGGCCCTCTGCCGTCGGGCCGGGGGGGCGAAGCCAATTCACGGCCGCGTCTGACCCGTCCCGCGCACCACATATTTGAACGTGGTGAGCTGTTCGACACCCACGGGTCCCCGTGCATGGAGCTTGCCGGTGCCGATGCCGATCTCGGCCCCCATGCCGAACTCGCCACCGTCGGCGAATTGGGTCGAGGCATTCCACAACACGATGGCGCTGTCCAAAGCGTTGAGGAACGTCTCCGCCGCCGCTTCGTCGTCGGTCAGGATGGAGTTGGTGTGATGCGAGCCATAATGCTCGATATGCTGAATCGCGGCTTCCAATCCGTCCACCACACGCACGGCGATGATGGCGTCGAGATATTCGGTGCGCCAATCTTCTTCGTCGCCCGCTTGGCCGACGGGAATATGGCGCGCACCGCATCATCGCCGCGGATTTCGCAGCCGGCCTTGGCCAGATCTTCCAGAATGGGAAGCCCGTGGCTTTTGAGCACGGCGCGGTCCAGCAGCAAGGTCTCCGCCGCGCCGCAAATCGAGGTGCGCCGCATCTTGGCGTTCAGCACCACTTCGCGCGCCATCGTTAGATCGGCTTTCTCATGGACATAGACATGGCAGAGCCCTTCGAGATGGGCGAGCACGGGCACACGCGCTTCGCGCATCACCCGGCCGGTGAGGCCCTTGCCCCCGCGCGGGATAATCAGGTCGATGGTGCCGGAAAGACCTTCCAGCATCAGGCCCACCGCGGCGCGATCGGGATTCTTCACATATTGGATGGCGGCTTCGGGCAGGCCCGCCGCTTTCAGCCCTTCCACCATCGCGGCATGAATGGCGCTGGAGGAATGGATTGAATCCGAGCCGCCACGCAGGATGGCGACGTTACCCGCCTTGAGCGCGATGGCGCCCGCGTCCGCCGTCACATTGGGGCGCGATTCGTAAATGATCCCGATCACCCCTATGGGAGTCGAAACACGAGCAATGTCGAGGCCATTGGGCCTGGTCCAGCGCTTGAGTTCGCGGCCATTGGGATCGGGTTGCATGGCCACTTCTTCCACGCCCTTGGCCATGGCTTCGATGCGCGCATCGTTCAGCGCCAAACGATCCTGCATGGGCGCGGGCATGTTGTTCGTTTTCGCCGCCTCCAGATCCCGCGCATTGGCAGCCAGGATGTCGGCTGTGCGCGCGCGGATGGCGCGCGCCGCTTCCTTGAGCGCCTTGGTCTTGATCGCGTCATCGGCCTCGCGCAAAGGCCGCGCCGCCTCGCGGGCCGCCGCCCCAATCGCCATCATCTCCGCCGTCAAGGCATCGTTTTTGTCGTGCAGGGTCATAGGATCGCCAGATCGTCGCGATGGATCATCTCGTCCCGGCCACGATAGCCCAGAATGGCTTCGATTTCGACCGTGCGTTTGCCGGCGATCCGCTCCGCGTCTGACGCATTATAGGCGATCAGTCCCCGCGCGATTTCGCGGCCCTGCCGGTCCTTGACCAGAACCGCGTCGCCGCGCTCGAACCGGCCATCCACTTGGCGCACACCCGCCGGCAACAGGCTTTTGCCTTCGCCCAAGGCCCTCACCGCGCCTTCGTCGATCACCAGCACGCCTTCGAGCTTGAGCCCACCCGCGATCCAGCGCTTGCGGGCGAGCGCCGGCGACAGGCTGGCCCGGAAAATGGTGTGGCGCCCGCCATCGGCGATCGCCGCCACCGGATGAAGATTTTCGCCCTTGGCGATGATCACATCGCAACCCGCCGCCGTCGCGATCTTGGCGGCAATGAGTTTGGAGGTCATGCCGCCCCGGCCCAGGCCGGACACGCTGCCTCCGCCCATGGCTTCGATTTCGGCGGTGATGGCCGCGACTTCGGGAATATGGGTGGCGGAGGGATCGCGCGCGGGATTGGCGGTATAGAGTCCATCCACATCGGACAGCAAAATCAACTTGTCCGCACCCATCATCGAGGCGACACGTGCGCCTAGCCGGTCATTGTCGCCGAAGCGGATCTCGGCGGTGGCCACCGTGTCGTTCTCATTGATCACCGGAACCGCGCCCAGATCGAGCAAGGTCTTGAGCGTGGCGCGCGCATTCAAATAGCGATGCCGCTCTTCGGTGTCGCCGAAAGTGAGAAGAACCTGCGCCGCGACCAATTCCTGGTCGGCCAGGAGATTGGAATAGGCGTGCGCCAACCGCACCTGCCCAGCTGCGGCGGCGGCCTGGCTTTCTTCCAGGCGCAACGCTCCGCTCGGAAGCTTGAGCAGATTGCGTCCCAGCGCGATCGAGCCGGAAGAGACCAGGATCACTTTCGTGCCTTGCCGCCGCAGCGCGGCGACGTCCTCGCATAACGAGACCAGCCAGTCGCGGCGCAGCGTTCCGCTCTTGCCGTCCACCAACAGCGACGAGCCCACCTTCACCACCACCAGCTTGGCGTTTGAAAAAAGCCCGCTCATGGCGTCCACTTTTCCTTCGCCGCTTTCTTGACCGGTTTGACAGCTTTGGCGGACTTTTTTGCCTTACGCTTTTCCTGGACTTCTTTCGCCAGCGCGCGCAGCACGGTGGTCACGCCGGCGCCGGATACACCGGAGATGGCATGGACCTCGTGACGGCAGGCTTTCTCCAGCGCCGCGCGTTTCCTGGCCAAAGCTGTTTTGGCGACGGCGTCGATCTTGTTCAGCGCCACGATCTCGGGCTTGGCGCTCAAGCCGTGGCCATAGGCTTTCAATTCGGCGCGGATGGTTTTGTAGATTTTGACCACGTCTTCTTCCGTGCCGTCCACCAGATGCAGGATGGCGTTGCAACGCTCGGCATGGCCCAGGAAGCGGTCGCCCAATCCCACGCCTTCATGCGCGCCTTCGATCAGGCCCGGCAGATCGGCCAGCACGAAATCGGTGGAATCGATTTTCACCACGCCGAGTTGCGGCTCGAGTGTGGTGAAAGGATAATCGGCGATCTTGGGCGTGGCGGCCGAGACGCGGGATAGAAAGGTGCTCTTTCCCGCATTGGGCATACCGATCAGTCCCACATCGGCGATCAATTTGAGTTTGAGGATGAGGATTTTCTCCTCTCCCGGTTGGCCAGGATTGGCGTGACGCGGTGCCCGGTTGGTGGAGCTTTTGAAATGGGCATTGCCGAAGCCGCCATTACCGCCCCTGAGCAGCTTCACCCGTTGGCCAGTGTCTTGAAGGTCGGCGATCAGGGTTTCACCGTCCTCTTCATAAATCTGGGTGCCGACGGGGACTTTTATCACCGCGTCGGCGCCACCGGCCCCGGTCATCACTTTGCCCTTGCCGCCTTCGCCATTCTTGGCGCGGACATGCTGCTGGAAGCGGTAGTCGATCAGGGTATTGAGATTGTCCACCGCTTCCGCCCAGACATCACCGCCCCTGCCGCCATCGCCGCCATAGGGCCCGCCATACTCGATGAATTTCTCGCGCCGGAACGCAATGCAGCCATTGCCGCCAGCACCGCTGGAAGCATAGACCTTGGCGATATCGAGAAACCTCATAAGACAAGTCGCTCCCTAGGCGGCCTTTTTCGAGAGGAACGCCTCTCGCGTCAACAGCATCTCATGGCAGAGAACCGGCACGCCCCGGGCCAGGCAGTCCCGCATGCGGCTGCCATTGTGGCGCGCGCCCAGCTTGGCCAGGACATGGCCCGACGCCGGATTGTCGTGAAACCAGCCGGCCCAGAGAAAGGGCGCGGCCAGATTCTCGAACGCGAATTGCGCCACGCCACGTGCCGCCTCGCTGGCATAACCCAGGCCCCAAAAGGGCTTGCCCAACCAATAGCCGAACTCATAGCCCTGATCCTCCAGATGCAGCCCGATGCAGCCCATGAAGACATTGTCGCTTTTGCGGATGACCACGAAGCCATAATGGCCGTCGCCATGACGGCTGCGCTTGACGACGAAATCTTCGGCATCGGCCTCGCCATAAGGATGAGGCACCCGCGCCAGATTGCGCGACACTTCAAAATCGCCCAGCCAAACCGCCATCGCCTGGATGTCGGCGTGCCTGGGCGGCCGCAATATCAGTCTCTCACTCTCCACCAATGACATGACACGTTTCCCCGCTCCTGTTCGCGAGGGAAACAAAAAAGGGAGATGGCGGACCATCTCCCTCGCATACACGGGCCGCCAATTTCTTGGCGGCCTATGTCTTCAGCCGCCTTATTCCGCCGCCGTCTTGGCCGGGTTCGCCGTCGCCGCGATGACGGATACAAAAGTGCGGCGCTTGAAACCGGTCTTGAACGAGACGTTGCCGTCGCAAAGGGCGAAAAGCGTATGGTCCTTGCCGATACCGACATTCTCGCCCGGCCAGAATTTGGTGCCGCGTTGGCGCACGATCACATTGCCGCCGGCGATGTGCTCGCCGCCGAACAATTTCACGCCCAAACGCTTGGCGTTGGAGTCGCGCCCGTTACGGGATGAGCCGCCTGCTTTCTTGTGTGCCATGGCTTATTCCTTGCCGGCCGAAATCGAGAGCACCTTCACCTTGGTGAAGTGCTGGCGATGACCGCGCTTCCTGTGGGTGTTCTTGCGGCGCTTTTTCTTGAAGGCGATCACTTTCTCGCCCTGGCCGTGCTCCAGGATCTCGCATTCGACCGAGGCGCCCTTGACCAGCGGCGCGCCCAGCTTGGGGGTGTCGCCGCCCAGCATCAGAACTTCGCCCAGGGTGAGCTTGGAGCCCACATCGCCCGCGAGGCTTTCCACCTCAAGGATCGAATCCTTGGCCACCCGATACTGTTTTCCGCCGGTGCGGACGACCGCGTACATGGTCTAATTCCTTGAAAATAAAAGGTTTTCCGGAAAAGAGGGCTTTCCGAAGAGCGGCGCACTATACGGAAAGAGGCTCCGTCGTCAAGCGCCGGATCAGAAAGACTTTTCCGGCATCAGGGAGAGCGTCACACCTTGGCCCTGCGCCGCTCAAACTGGGCCACCAGGGCCCCCACCAGAAGCGCAAACCCCACCGCAAAGGCCACCGTCTTGGCGCCGGCCAAGCCTGCCGCCAGATGGACAAGCCCTTCATCGGCGCCAGAGAGCAACATCGAAAACTGCAAGCCCTTCAGCACCGCATCCAGCAACGCGCCTACCGGCGCCACCATCGCCGCCAACAGCACCCAGCGCCGGAACGGACTTTTGCCCGGCGTGAAACGCTCGGCCACGATCACGCCGGAAAAAAAGAAACTCAACGCATAAAGCGGCATCGAGAGATAGGCGAAGCCCAGAAGGAACCCGGCGCGTACCGCATAGGGTTCAGGGGCCCAGGCATGGAAGGCCAGGCGGTATTGAAGCGCGCCCGACAGGCCATCGAGGTCGGCGGTGGAAACACCGGTCAGCGACTTGAGCGTGGTGTCCAGAAGGGCGAGCACAGCATAGACGGTCGCGCCCGCCACGGTGGCCCAGATCCAACCTTGATAAAGCGCCGCCTTGGAAATGCGCATCACGTCCCCGTTCTGGTATAAGCCCGGCATTATGCGATCCTTGGGCGATATTCTCTACAATTTCCATTGGGTGATACCCGGCGATTGCGCCCGCGCCGCCCAGGCCTGGGCTGGCGGCGTGGGACCGTTTCTGGAAAAGCGCGGGATCAATGCGTTGATCAATCTGCGCGGCCGGAATGACGATCTTTCCTGGTGGAAAAACGAGACGGGCGCCGCACGCTCCCGCGGCATCGCCCATCTCGACGCCATGCTGGATTCGCGCAGGCTCCCGACCCAGCCCATGCTGATGCGCCTGATCGATGCCTTCAACGAAGCGCCCAGGCCGTTCGTGCTTAAATGTTCGGGCGGGCAAGACCGCACCAGCTTCGCCGCCGCGCTTTATCTGATCCATCGCGGCGGCTGGACGGCGATGGCGGATGCACGCGCGCAATATGCGCGCTTTCCCTATCTGCATTTTCCCAAGCGCCACCAGCGTTGGCTGCGTTCTTTTCTGGATTTCGCCGCGGAGGATTCGAACGGCTTGCCGCTGGCCCAATGGATCGGCGAGCATTATGCGCCCGAACGGCTCAAACAATGGCTCGATGGCCGCGGCTTGAAAGACAGTTATGCGGGCATCTTCGTCTTTCCCACCCGCAGTCCCTTTCAATGGTGAGTGCCTTGAGCCTTCAGCCCGGCGTGATGCTGTGGCCGGAGAGATTTTCGCGCGAGCAGCAGCAGGCGCTGGTGGATGACGTGATGCTACGCCTCGCGGTGGCGCCGTTTTACCGGCCGCGCATGCCGGGATCGGACAAGGAATTTTCCGTCGAGGAAAGCAATTTCGGTCCGCTGGGTTGGATCTCGGACAAGACCGGCTATCGCTATCAAGCCACCCATCCCGTCACTGACCAACCCTGGCCCGATATTCCGCCCCTCCTGGTGGCGTTATGGCGCGAGATCGCCGCCTATGCCGACGCGGAATGCTGCCTGGTCAATCTCTACCGGGGCACCGCGCGCATGGGCCTGCATCAGGATAAAGACGAGCGCGCGCTTTCAGCACCGGTGGTGTCAGTGTCGTTGGGCGACGAGGCTGTCTTTCGCATCGGCGGCGACACGCGGCGTGGACCGACGCGAAGCATGACTCTGTCTTCAGGTGATGTGGTGATGTTCGGCGGACCGGCGCGGCTTGCCTATCACGGCATCGATCGTATCCGGGCAGGCAGCTCGTCCCTCGTCCCTGGCGGCGGCCGCATCAATCTCACCCTGCGGCGGGTGAACCCCATAAAAAAACGCCCAGCCCTTTCGGGGCTGGGCGTCAAATAGCGCCGTTACGCGCAAGGATGCCTGGAGGGGATACCCGACATCCGGCGAAAACAGGGTCCAATATGCGAGCGGGGGGGCAGAGCCTACCGGACCGAACCGTCTTCTGAGGAGGAAGATATGCTCGAAAGCCACACCTTTCAAGAATTTTCATTTGAATTGTGTTTTACAAATAATTAAGCGTGACAGTTGCAGATTTGTCATATCGACCTCGGGCCATTTGCAGACCGTCCGGCGCGTCTCAAGTGTTTTTCCGCTCGTCCATCTGGCGTTGTATTTCGGCCTGATGAGCCGCGAAAACCTGGTCCCAGACGCCGTCCAGCCAGACGCGCAGGGCCATCAAGCCGCCCGGCGCCGCGCGATAGATCCGCCGCGCGCCCATCGCCTCATCGGTCACCAGCCCTGCCTCTTTCAGGACCTTGAGGTGTTGGGAAACGGCGGGCCGACTTACCGGCAATCCAGCGGCCAGGGCCGCGACCGAGCCGGGGCCTTCCCGTAGCCGGTCGAATATCAATCTTCGGGTAGAATCGCCCAATGCTGACAAGGTATTTTCGTAAGTCATACCTTACCGTAAGCTTTAACTTACCAAAAAATCAATCTATTTGGCTTTGGTATCCTTCTGCGGAACCGCAAAAATGGGATCTGGGAGGGGGATACCGGTCTGAAGGCCGGTAAGCGCCACCGTGGTCACGCCGCCCTGGTTGTCTTTCACCATCCATTGGCGGAGCTCGATCGCCGGATAGGAAAAGACCATGGTGATATTGCTCTGACTGCGCGTGGTGGCAGCCCGGGCATGGACGATCAGGGCTCCCGGCTGCTCCTCAATGCCGGTGACCATGGGATCGTGCCTGAGGTCCAGGTCCTGATTGAGGAGGAGCTCCAACGGTGTGTCCGAAAGCGAGGAACGGTCCACCGTGTTGAGCTGCGCATTCTTGACATAGATGTTCCCGCCAGTGGCCACGATCAGGATGGGGCTGGGCGGGTTATAGGCGAAACGCAGCCGGCCGGGCTTGGCGAGGTCGAACTCGCCTTGCTGCAGATCGCCTTCCGGGCCCAATTGGACAAAATTGCCTTTCAAGGTGTGAATGGCGTTGAGATAGGCGCTGAGCTTGTCCAGTTCCTGGCCTTCGCTCTCGCTGTAGGTGCCGGGATAGCGCGCAGCCCAGGCAGAAGGAACAAACGCGGCCGGGACGGCGAGCGCCAGCGCAAGGGCGGCGAATATGGCAAAGCGGCGCATGATCGGGCTAATTTGGGCTTTCGCGGCCCACCAAATCATCTCACTTTCGCCCGCGCAACCGCGCTCCCCCTGGTGCCATGACGGCTGAACCTTATTCCCGTATCGGCATCCTGGGCGGCGGCGCCTGGGGCACCGCATTGGCGACCGCCGTGGTCGCCGCGGGCCGCGCGACGCATTTGTGGGCGCGCGAAGCGGACGTGGTGGAAAGCATCACCAAACATCACGAGAACACGCGCTTCCTCCCCGGCGTGAAACTGCCCGAGACGCTGACGGCGACCGCCGATCTGGCGAAGGCCGCCGATGCGGACGCCTTGCTGCTGACGGCGCCGGCACAGGTCTTGGGCGATTTTGCCCGCGCGCTTGCCCCTTTGGTGAAAAAAGGCACGCCCCTGGTGATCTGCGCCAAAGGCATCGAGAAAGGCACCGGGCGCCTGGTCCATGAAATGCTAGCCGAGATCATGCCCGATGCGGTGTGCGCCATTCTCTCCGGCCCCTCATTTGCGCGTGAAGTGGCGCTGGGCCTTCCCACCGCGGTGACCATCGCCGCCAAAGTTGGGATCGCCGACCGGCTGCAGGCCAGCCTGGGTTCACCCACCTTTCGTCCTTACGCCAGCGAAGACGTGACCGGCGTGGCTTTGGGCGGGGCGGCCAAGAATGTCTATGCCATCGCGTGCGGCGTGGTCGAAGGCCTGGGCCTGGGTGAGAATGCGCGCGCCGCGCTTCTGGCGCGCAGTTTTGCCGAGCTGGCCCGACTGGGCGAAGCCCTGGGCGCCAGGCGCGAAACCCTGATGGGGCTGTCCGGGTTGGGCGATCTGGTCTTGACCGCAACCAGCAAAAGCTCGCGCAATTTTTCCTTTGGCGTGGCCCTGGGCCAGGGCAAGTCGCTTACGGAGTTGGACGCGCCCGGCCATCCCCTGGCGGAGGGGGTGGCGACCGCGCCCGCCCTCATCAAGCGCGCACGGACCTTGAAGATTGAGCTTCCCATTGCCGAGGCAATGGCCGATCTTTTGAGTGGAGCGCTCCAGCTCTCTGAAGCGCTGACGCGGCTGATGAGCAGAAGGCTGAAAAGCGAATGAACACCTGGCTGTTCAAGACCGAACCGGAAACCTGGTCCTGGGAAATGCAGAAGAAAAAGGGCGCCAAGGGCGAGCCCTGGAGTGGGGTGCGCAACCACATCGCCAAGAAAAATATGAAGGCGATGAAGAAGGGCGATCTCGGGTTTTTCTATCACACCGGCGAGGAAAAGGCGGTGGTTGGAATTGTCGAGGTAATCGAGGAATACCAGCCCGATCCCACGGACGAACAAGGCATATTCGGTTTGGTGGTGGTGAAAGCGGTCAAGGATGTGCCCCGGCACGTGACGCTCAAGGAATGCAAGGCCAACCCCAAACTTTCCGAGATGGTGCTGGTGAACAGCGCCCGGCTTTCGGTGCAACCCGTGACGCCCCAGGAATGGAAGATCGTCTGCGCCATGGGCGGCCTCAAAAGCTGACAAACATATGACAAGGTTGGGCCCGCGGCCGGTGGTATAGTTCCTTCACGCTATAGGGGCGCCACGGAGGAAACACATGGCCGCAAGCGATATTTTCTCTCTCAACACTTCCATAGGCGAGCGGGCGATCCGCCTGCTGTATGGTCTTGCCCTGATCCTGATCACATTGGGCGTTCTTTTCGGTCTTTGGCGAGGCGTGATGCTGGCAACCCGCGCGCCGATGACGCCGCCCGCCGTCACGGCGAATGCCACTCCGCCGGCCAACAACATGATGATGCAGCAGACGCCGCAAGGGGGCGAGCGGGCCATGCGGCCGATGATGGGCCCGCGCGGTTTTTACCGCCACGGCTCCGAGCGCCGCTTTTTCATGATGCGCCGTCACCCGATGGGGGCCGGCATCTTCTTGATCGTGGCGAGCCTCTTGAGAGGTTTCGTCGCGCTGATGGTGGTGCGCATTTTGGCCGAGATGGGGATCGCGGTCCTGAATATGCCGCGGCGAATCTGAGCTCGGACTGATAAAATAAGGACGCCATCGCTTGATCGCGGTGGCGTCTTTTTTTTGCCGGCCACTCGCCCAAACTCGCGGCCAAGGTCGGAGGTTTCGCCCGGCCGCTCGCCCAAGCTCGCGGCGTTCGCCGCTCGAAATGGTCCGCTGGACCATTTCGCCCGCTTGGCGGCGGTCGCGGCTCACCCCAGCGCCTTGACAATCTCTTCCGTCATCTTCTTGGCGTCGCCGAACAACATCATGGTGTTGTCGCGGAAGAAGAGTTCGTTCTCGACCCCCGCATAGCCTGAGCCCATGCCGCGCTTGATGAAGAGCACGGTCTTGGCTTTTTCCACATCCAACACCGGCATGCCGTAGATCGGCGATTTGGGATCGGTCTTGGCGGAAGGGTTGGTCACGTCATTGGCGCCGATCACATAGGCGACATCGGCCTGGGCAAACTGGGAATTGATGTCTTCCAGCTCGAACACTTCATCGTAAGGCACATTGGCTTCGGCCAGGAGCACATTCATGTGGCCGGGCATGCGGCCCGCCACGGGATGAATGGCGTAGGAGACTTTCACCCCTTCGGCCTTGAGCTTGTCAGCCATCTCGCGCACCGCATGCTGGGCCTGGGCCACCGCCATGCCATAGCCGGGCACGATGATCACGCTGGCGGCATTTTTCATGATAAAGGCGGCGTCGTCGGCCGAGCCCTGTTTCACAGGCCGCGATTTTTTTGGGGCCGCCTGCCGCCGCGGTCTCGCCGCCGAAGCCGCCCGCGATCACCGAGATGAAGCTGCGGTTCATGCCCTTGCACATAATGTAGGACAGGATGGCGCCGGACGAACCCACCAGCGCGCCGGTGATGATGAGCGCGGTGTTCTCCAAGGTGAAGCCGATGCCTGCCGCCGCCCAACCCGAATAGGAATTCAGCATCGAGACCACCACCGGCATATCGGCGCCGCCGATGGGGATGATCAGCGTGATGCCAAAGAGGAACGACAGCCCGGTAATCGCCCAGAAGGCCCAGTGCGGCTGATCCATGGTGAAATAAACGATCAGGCCCACGATCGACAGGGCGATCAGAAGGTTGAGCAGATGCCGCGCGGGAAGAATGATCGGCGCGCCCGACATGTTGCCGTTGAGCTTGGCGAAGGCGATGATCGAGCCGGCGAAAGTGATGGCGCCGATGGCGACGCCCAGGCTCATCTCTATCAGGCTCTGGCTGCGGATGGCGTGTTCGGCGCCGATGCCGAAGGCTTCAGGCGAATAAAGCGCCGCCGCCGCGGTCAAGCACCGCCGCCAGGCCGACCAGCGAATGGAACGCCGCCACCAATTGCGGCATGGCGGTCATGGCGATGCGCCTGGCCGTCACCGCGCCGATGGCGCCGCCGATGGCAATGCCCGCCACGATCAGGCCCCAGGTGAGCGGATCGGAGACGCCGGCCACCCACAGCGTGGTCAGGATGGCGATGAGCATGCCCAGCATGCCGTTGCGGTTGCCGGTGCGCGAGTGAGCAGGCGACGACAATCCTTTCAGCGCCAGAATGAAGAGGACGCCCGCGACCAGATAAAGCAGGGCGGCGATATCGGCCTGTCAGTTTCGGCAAGCTGTAAAGGCGCTCATTTCGCGCCTTTCTTCTTATACATCGCCAGCATGCGGGCCGTGACCAGGAAGCCGCCGAAGATATTCACGCTGGCCAGGATCAGGGCGGCAAAGCCCAGGATCTTCGATGTCCAGGAAGCGCTCGAAAGCGCGGGCACCGCCACCGCGATCAAGGCGCCCACAATGATAACGGAGGAGATCGCATTGGTGACGCTCATCAGGGGCGTGTGCAAGGCGGGGGTCACGCCCCAAACCACAAAATAGCCGACAAATATCGCCAGCACGAAAATCGAAAGCCGGAAGACAAAGGGATCAATCGCTTCCATGGATCAGCCTTTCACCGCTGGATTCACCACTTCGCCATCTTTCGCCACCAGCGCGCCTTTGACGATGTCGTCGTTCCAGTCGATGGCGAGTTGGCCGGTTTTCTTGTCCACCAGGAGCGAGATGAAGTTGAAAAGATTGCGGGCATAGAGCGACGATGCGTCTACCGCCAGCCGTCCCGGCAGGTTGGTGTAGCCCATGATGGTGACGCCATGGACCGTCGCCACCTCATTCGCCTTGGTGAGCGGCGTGTTGCCGCCTTGCTCACCGGCCAGATCCACGATCACTGAACCCGGTTTCATCGTCTTGATCATCTCTTCCGTCACCAGAATGGGCGCCTTGCGGCCCGGGATCAGCGCGGTGGTGATGACGATGTCCTGTTTCTTGATCGTCTCGGCGATCAAGGCCGCCTGTTTGGCCTGATATTCCGGCGACATTTCCTTGGCATAACCGCCTGCCGTCTGGGCATTCTTGAATTCCTCATCCATCACGGCGACGAACGTGCCGCCCAGCGACTCCACTTGTTCCTTGGTGGCGGGGCGCACATCGGTGGCGCTGACGATCGCACCCAGTCGTTTGGCCGTGGCGATGGCCTGAAGGCCGGCCACTCCTACACCCATCACCAGCACCCGTGCCGGCGCAATAGTACCCGCCGCCGTCATCATCATCGGCATGGCGCGGCCGAACTGGGCAGCGGCATCGATCACCGCCTTGTAGCCGGCGAGATTAGCTTGCGAGGACAGCACGTCCATCGCTTGCGCGCGCGAGATGCGCGGCAGGAATTCCATGGCGAAGGCGACCGCGCCCTGGCCCGCCAAGGCCGCGATGGCGGCTTTCTCGCTATGCGGCGCCAGAAGAGCGGCCACCACTGCGCCCTTTTTGATCAGAGCGCTTTCAGCCTGAGAAGGACCGCGCACTTTGAGCACGATATCGGCATCGGCCAGCGCGCTTCGAGCGTCGGGGGCGATGCTGGCGCCTTGGGCGGCATAATCGGCATCGGAAAGATGCGCCGACGCGCCGGCGCCGGTTTCCACCGTCACGTCCAAGCCCAGGGCCTTGAATTTTTTCACCGACTCCGGTGTCGCGGCGACGCGCGTCTCACCGGCTGCTGTTTCCTTGGGGACCGCGAGTTTCATACTCTCCAGCCCCCCGCCCAATTACCCGTGGGTCCGGAAAATGGCCAAGAAGACCATCACCAGAAGGATGAACCCCATCGAATATTTGACGAAGGTTAAGAAGCCCGCATAGGCCCGCTGATGCTGGCTGATATCCATCGAGCCGGATGTGTAGTGTTCGTCTTTGCTGGCCATCAGATGGATTCGCCTGAAAATGAAGCGGGGGCAATATAGCAAAGACGACTTTCCGGGCAATCGGTCATGACGCCACAACAAGGTGCGACAGAATGTTCCCCTTATGTCCCGGAATAACCGCCCGTTAACCGCGCGGCCGGGTTGTACCTAAAGAGGACAGGCTTAAACGCCTCGTTTACCCCTGTGGCAGCACAATGCGCCATTCCATTCAGGAATTGGGTGATGGTGCAGACGATCCTCGTGGTGGACGACGACCCGGTTCAGCGGCGTCTGCAGGAGGCCGTCATCACCCGCAGCGGCATGGCGGTGATCACCGCGCCCGGCGGGCAGCCGGCCCTGGACCTGGTCAAGGGCCCCCGCGGCAAAGAGATTTCGCTGATCCTGCTGGATCTGGTGATGCCCGACATGGACGGGCTGGACGTCTTGGCCAAGCTCCGGCCCACCCATCCCGAACTTCCGGTGATCGTGCTCACGGCCAGAGGCGGCATCGAAGCCGCGGTTCAGGCCATGCGCGCGGGCGCCAATGATTTTCTGGTCAAGCCGGCCAGCCCGGAACGCATTTCCGTCTCCATCCGCAATCAGCTCAAGATCGGCACCCTTTCCGGCGAAGTGAAGCAGCTCAAGAAAAAGGCTGACAACCGCCTCACCTTCGATGATCTCATCGCCGTCTCGGCCGAGATGAAGCAGGTGCTGAAGCTGGGCGCGCGCGCCGCGCAATCCGACATTCCGATCCTGATCGAAGGCGAATCCGGCGCCGGCAAGGAATTGATCGCCCGCGCCATCCAGGGCACCTCTGCCCGCGCGGGCCGGCCTTTCGTCACCGTCAATTGCGGCGCGATTCCGGAAAATCTCATCGAGTCCCTTCTCTTCGGTCACGAGAAAGGCTCCTTCACCGGCGCCTCGGACAAGCATCTGGGCAAATTCAGGAAGCCGATGGCGGCACCCTGTTTCTGGACGAGATCGGTGAATTGCGCCTGGACATGCAGGTCAAGCTGTTGCGCGCGCTGCAGGAAGGCGAAGTGGATCCGGTGGGCTCCAAGCGCCCGGTGAAAGTGGATGTGCGCATCATCTCGGCCACCAATCGTGATCTGGGCGAGATGGTGCGGGAAGGCGGCTTCCGCAAAGACCTTTATTACCGGCTCAATGTCTTTCCCATCCTGATGCCGTCCTTGCGCGAGCGGCCGGGCGACATCGCGCCCCTGGCGCGGTATTTCATCGCCCGTTTCGCCGCGGAAGAACACAAGACGGTGAGCGGATTGACGCCGGAGGCGGCGCAATTGATCGAGCGCTTCCCCTGGCCGGGCAATGTGCGCCAGTTGGAGAACACCATTTTCCGCGCCGTGGTCTTGTGCGACAGCGCGGTGCTGGATGTCTGCGACTTTCCCCAGATCGCCGCGGCTATGGGCATGAACGCGCATGGCGACGCCGGTGCACCGCTGTCTCGCGCGGTCCCGCACACGCCGGAGTCTAACGCCTTCGCCTTATGCGCTGTCCTTGACCGGCGAAGACGGCCATATGCGCAAATTCGAGGCGTTGGAATCCGACATTATTCGGTTGGCGATCGCGCGTTATGAAGGCCATATGTCGGAGGTTGCCCGCCGCCTGGGTATCGGCCGCTCGACCCTTTACCGCAAGCTCAAGGAATTCGGGCTGGAGCCGGAAGGCGCACCGCAGGAAGGCAATCTCGACGGCGACGTCCGTGAGGCCGGCTGAAGTTTAGCGCATACCCAGGGCATTGAGATAAAGATCCAGGATCGCTTCCTGCTCCTGGAAGTCGGCCTTGTCCAATTTCCGCATCCTGACAACCTGACGCATGATCTTGGTGTCGAAACCCGTGCCCTTGGCTTCGGAATAGACTTCGCGGATGTCGGCGGTCAGCGCGTTGCGCTCTTCCTCCAGCCTTTCGATACGGTCCACGAAAGACCGCAGATGTTCTTTGGCAAAACCGGACTTGGCCATCGTTAAAACCTTTTATGCCCTATCGCTGCGCTACTTGAGGGCCTGCGGATTTTGGAAAAGGCGCGGACCCTAGCCTCGGCGGCGGCGCGAGGCAACGCGCCGCAATAGCCTTAGCTGTGGGTTTTCTGCGACCGCTCGAAAGCAGCAACTTGTTCCGGCGTCGCGTCCTTCTGATGGCGCTTTTTCCATTCGGCGGGCGGCATGCCATAGACCAGGCCGCGTGCTTCATCCTTGCCTAGGATGATGTTTTTTTCCGCCGCCGCTTCGCGATACCAGTCGCCCAGGCAATTGCGGCAAAAGCCGCCCGCGATCATCAGATCGATATTCTGGATGTCGGTGCGCGCGCGCAGATGTTGAACCAGACGCCGGAAGACGGACGCTTCCAATTCCGTGCGGGTCTTGTCGTCCATTCAGCTCTCCATATCCTTCAAGCTGGCGTCGAGCACCGGCTTGAGCCGGGCAGCCATGTCCCTCGCCATCAACGCGTCGGCCAGGAAATCCTGGCGGATCTCGATCAGCACGTTGGTGTGGCCGGTCCTGGTGCCATGCCTGTCCAGCGTATCGCCTTCCAGGGCGCCGGTGTAAGGCTCGTTGTCGCCCACCGTGAAGCCGGCCGCCGCCAGCCATCGCATCAAAGGCTTTGCCAGTCTTGCGTCCTGGCCATAAAGCACACCCACCTCCCAGGGTCTCGCCACCTTCTTCCAGGAGGGCGTGAAACTATGCATCGCGATCAATATTGGCCCCCTCCGGCCTTCGCAGCCTCGAGAGTTCGCTACGGCGCTTGGTTCGCTTGGCTGCGAACCTCGCCCCGCCGCCAGCGCGCTATCGCGCGCGCGGGGGAGGGATTTAATGCGTGCGATCTCTTTGCGGATCGCATCGTGATAGGGCGCGTGAAACTGCACGATCCGCCTCGCCACTTCCCGGTCATCGACGGAGCGATTGCCGGGAATGATGCTTCCGTCCGAGAGCTTCATCACCAGGGTGGGATCGTCGGGCCCGCGATTGAAATCGATCACCAACCGCGACACGCCGCCCAGTAACGCGGCAGCCCCATAGGCCCTGGCCAACGCCACGGTGACTTCGGCCGCGCCGATGTCGTAGGCGATATGGGTCTCGAACAGCGACGGCGCGAGCCCCAGATCGCCATAAGGCGCGGGCACAATGTTGGAGGCGTGGTCGCAAAGGAACAGAAGCGGGCTATCGCCCGATGCCGGGATCGAGGTGAACGGCGCGTCCATCCGGCGGGTTTTTAGATGGCGCTTTCCTTGGGAGCAAGCAGGCCCCTTGACGCCGCCCCCGCGACACCAAATGCTGCCATCATGCGTCGCGCGCCGTTCGCAATCCTTTTTACCGTTCTGGCCGCGGCCTTTGTCGCCTCGCCGGCGCAAGCCGCCTTCAATGTCTGCAACAAAAGCGATGCCAGCACCCGCGTGGCGTTGGGCCGCTTCGACGGCACGCACTGGACCAGCCAGGGCTGGTGGACGGTGACGCCCAAGACCTGCGCGCGGATTCTCACCGGACCTTTGCAGGCGCGGTACTATTATCTCTACGCTGCCGACAGTGCGGCGGGCACATGGGAAGGAAAAACCCATTTCTGCATCGCGCCCGGGTCGAAATTTCTCATACCCGGCCGGGAAGATTGCTCCAAGCGCGGCTTCGACCGGCGCGGATTCTTTGAGGTCGATACCGGCAATGCGCCGGATTGGACGCAGACCCTTTCCAACTAACCTCCGGTACCCATGAGACGTCAGCGCAAGACCAAGATCGTCGCCACGTTGGGTCCCGCTTCGAACACCCCGGAAATGATGGCGGCCCTGTTCGATGCCGGCGCCGACGTCTTTCGCATCAATATGAGCCACACGCCGCACGATCTCTTGCGGCGCATGCATGGCGATCTGCGCGCGCTGGCCGAGACCAAAGGCCGACCCATCGGCATTCTGGTCGATCTGCAAGGGCCCAAGATAAGGCTGGGCGTGCTGAAAGGTGGCCCGCGCCAGTTGAAGGAAGGCGATAAGATCCGCCTGATCTTGGCTGAGCGCAGCGACCAGCCCGACGAAGTACCGATCCCGCATCCCGAAATCTTCCAGGCGATCAAGCAGAAACACGCGCTTCTGATCGATGATGGCAAGGTCAGGCTGCGCCTCACCAAGCGCGCCGACAATTATGCCGATGCAGTGGTGGTGGTGGGCGGCGAGATCAAGGACCGCAAGGGCGTCAACATGCCCGACACGCTGCTGCCCTTGTCCGCGATCACGGCCAAAGACCGCTCCGATCTTGACGCGGCGATGGCGCTGGGCGTGGATTGGGTGGCGCTGTCCTTTGTGCAGCGGCCCGAAGACATCGCCGAAGTGAAAAAGATCGTGGCGGGACGGGCATCAGTGCTGGCCAAGATTGAAAAACCCAAGGCGCTCGAATGTCTCGACCACATTCTGGAATTGTGCGACGCGCTGATGGTGGCGCGCGGCGATTTGGGTGTGGAATTGCCGCTGGAAGCGGTGCCGGGCCTGCAGAAGCAGATCACCCGCGCCGCGCGCAAGGCAGGCAAGCCGGTGGTGGTGGCGACCCAGATGCTGGAATCCATGATCCAGTCTTCCACCCCCACCCGGGCGGAAGTCTCCGACGTGGCCACCGCCGTCTATGACGGGGCCGACGCGGTGATGCTGTCGGCGGAATCCGCGGCGGGCGCCCATCCGGTCGAGGCCGTGACGATGATGGATCACATTGCTGTGAAAGTGGAATCCGATGTCCTTTACCAGAGCCTGATCGACGCCCAGCGCAACCCGCCGGAAGCCACCACCGCCGATGCGATCATGGCGGCGATGCATGAAGTGAGCGAAACCATTCAGGCCAGCGCCATCATCTGCTGGACACAATCCGGTTCAACCGCGTTGCGTGCCGCGCGCGAGCGTTCGCGCGCGCCCATCATCGCGCTCACTCCTTCGGTCGAAACCGCGCGGCGGCTTTCGCTGGTGTGGGGGCTGCATTGCCTCACCGCCGAGGAAGTCCACAGTCTGGATGAGATGGTCGACCACGCGGTGGATTTCGCGGAGCGCGAAGGCTTCGCCAGCAGGGGTAACCGTATCGTGGTCACCGGTGGTGTGCCCTTGGGCGTCACCGGAACGACCAACATGCTGCGTGTTGCCGTGGTGGGAACTAAATAGTTCCTACTACTGCCATCTTTCCCCCCTCTGGCCTTCGCATCGCAAACGGCATGCTGCGCATGCGCGGGGGAGAGAGGTCATGACCAAGCTTCAAGAGATTTGGAGCCTTAGATTCCTTGCCCTTCCACTTCCTTGGTCAGGGCCTTTTCGCGTTCCACGGCGACTTTCAATTGCGGGTCGAGCACCAGGGCGCGGCGATAAAGCTTCAAGGCGCCGGGCTTGTCGCCATAGTCCTCGAGCATTTCCGCCAGCTCGGTCATGGCGGCGAACTGGCGGGGATTAAGAACCACCGCGCGCTGAAGCGAGATCATCGCCCCGCTGTCGTCGCCCGACGCCTGCTGCATATGCGCGCGCATCCGCCAGCCTTCGGCATAACGCGGCGCCACATGCGTCACCGCTTCGACCAGGGTGCGGGCGGTGCCATTGTCCGCCTGGCCGAGCGCGGTTCCGGCGCGGGTCATCAACAGATCGACGCTTGGGCTGCCCGAAACGCGGAACAGCTGGCTGAGTTTTTCTTCGATGGGTTTGGCGGTCTCCGCCGAATCCGCGGTCTTGAGCTGGGAGAAAAGCTTGTCCTCCTCGCTGGGCGCAGCCGCGGCGGTACCAAGCGGCAAAAGACAAAATACGGCGAGCAAGGCACGTTTGCGCATGAGGGATAAACTCTAATCCCGCACACGCGTTGCTGTCACCGTGGAAGGATCGGCGCTTTAACCGGTCAGCCTTGGCGGGCCTTGAAGCGCGGGTTCTTCTTGTTGATCACATAGACCCGGCCCTTGCGACGGATTACGCGGCAGTCCTTGTCCCGCTTCTTGAGGGACCGGAGGGAATTGCGAACCTTCATGACACTGCCTTCTGACCGTCGGGATTCTTCAGGGCTTTTTGGGGGGCCCCCAAAGAGGCGCGGAAACTATTCAGGCCGCCCCCACCTGTCAACCGCACAAAAGGACGGATTTTGTAAGGAAAAATTGGCGCAAAAGCGTGGTAAAAGGGGGCATGCGCCGACTTTCCCTCGCTCTCGCTGCCGCCAGCCTGTTGGCCCTGGCCGCCTGCGCCTCAAAGCCCGCCCCCCCGGCCGCGGCGCCAGCGCCCCCGCCGCCCGCTCCCGTGGCCCAGGCGCCCAACCTGCCGCCCCTTCCCCCCCTGGGCGGGGATGAAAAGTTCCAGGCGTTTGTCCGGACCTTCGAGATCACGGCCGTGGCCAGCGGCATCACGCCCGGGACTTACAACCGGGCAATGGCCGGAATCGCGCCGGTGGCCAGCCTTCAACCCATCATCGACGAACAGCCGGAATTCGTGCGCCCGGTCTGGGCCTACCTGGACGGGGCCGTATCGGCACGGCGGATAACCCGCGCCAAGGAGCTTCTGGCACAGAATGCGGCGCTGCTTTCCGCCATCGAGGCACGCACGGGGGTCCCGAAGGAGATCCTGGTCGCGATCTGGGGCATGGAAACCGATTATGGCCGTGACGAAGGCAGCTACAATGTTTTCGCCACCCTCCTCACCCAAGCCTATGACGGTCCGCGTCAGATGTACGCGCAGCGGGAATTGATCGCGGCGCTGAGGCTGCTGCAGCAGAATGATTATGTGCCGTCCGAGATGGTGTCCTCCTGGGCGGGTGCGATCGGCCAGACCCAGTTCATGCCGTCCACTTTTTTCAAATATGCGACCGACGGTGACGGCGACGGCAAGGTCGATCTTTGGCATTCGACCGCCGATGCGCTGGCGTCAACCGCCGTGTTGTTTCAGCGCGAAGGCTGGGAAGCAGGAAAGTCTTGGGGTTTCGAAGTGCGCCTGCCCGCGAGCTTTGCCTATCAGGACGCCGATCTCGGCAACCTCCGGCCGTTGTCCGAATGGGCATCGCGGGGTGTGAGGCTGGTTTCGGGCGGGGAGTTGCCCCAAGGCGATGACATGGCGGCGCTTTATCTTCCGGCCGGCGCGAATGGGCCGGCGCTTCTCTTGCTCAACAATTTCCGCCAGATCATGAAATACAACAATGCCGCCAGCTATGCCTTGGCGGTGAGCCTTCTCGCCGACCGCATGATGGATCGTCCCGGCATCCAGGCAACGTGGCCGCGTGGCGAAAAGCCTTTGTCGCGCGCCGACCGCTTGCGCTTCCAGACCGACTTGATGGCGCTGGGCTACGACGCCGGCCAGCTCGACGGGCTTCTGGGCCGCAAGACCCGCATCGCCCTTCGTCAATATCAGGTGGCGCATGGCCTGCCGGCAGACGCCTATCCCACCGCGGTGATACTTGCGTTGCTGGACAATGACGCCAGCAAAGCGTCTTCGGTGAGGGCCACCAATTGACGCGGATTAAATTTTTCCACCGGTTGTAACCGGCCCATCCATCACCGCGAATGAATCGAATGGCGCTGGGCTTATTGCGGGCGCTCGGCAGTTTGCACGTACACCGTAAATCTACCATTGGATAGAAGGATCTGGCCGTGCCCCGCCTCCTCACCGAAACCGATATCGCCGGCTTCCGCGAGCGGCTCTGCGAAGTGGCGACCAGGCTGTTGGTCGCGCGCGGGGCGGACAATTTCAACATGCGCCTTCTGGCGGCGGAGATGGGGGTGAGCGCGATGACGCCTTATCGCTATTTCCGCGACAAGGAGGAAATCCTATCGGTCATCCGCGCCCGCGCTTTTACTCGGCTGGCCGACCAAATGGAAAAGGCATTGGCCCTGCCCGGCATGCCGCCCGACAAAAGCGCCGCGGTGATGCGCGTCTATGTGCGCTTCGCGCTGGAGGAACAGACTTGTTATCGGCTGATCTTCGACTTCGCCCAGCCCAAGGGGCAAAGCGCGCCCGAATTGCTGGCAGCCGAAGCCCGCGCGCGCGCCGCGATCATCGCCCCCGTCCGCATGATGGTGGATCAGGGCTATGCCGAAGGCGATCCCGAACTGATCGGGCATGTCGCTTGGGCCAGCATGCACGGACTGATGGTGTTGCAACTGGCCGGCAAGCTGGACGGCGATTTCGATACGGTCCTGAGCGAGATGCGCCGCATTCTGGGCGAGGCCTACCGGATCAGAACGTCTGCTTGAGGGTAATGCGCCAGGTGCGGCCAATGCCGGGCAATGCCGCCAGATTGGCGTAGGTGTCGGCATCAGGGGTGAAATAGCGCGCGTCGGCGAGGTTATCGACATTGAACTCGGCTTCCCACAGGCCCATCCGCACAAAGCTGGACGCGTTCATCATCACATAGGCGGGAAACAGAATTGGGTCGGGCACGGTCTGCGCGGTCCGGGAGACATAAGTGCCCCCGAAGGTCGCGCCCCAATTCTGGCTGTCGCTGGTGTAGGTGAGATAGGGGCTGATCACCGCATGCGGGATCAGCGTGTCTTTGTAACTGCCCGCGAATCCCGGCAGACTCGCAAAATTGAAAATGACATAGCTGCCGCCGAAACCCTGCTGAGGCGAGACCCCGGCAGTGCGGGCGGGAATATATTGGAAATTGTTGGGCGGGCTGTCGGCGATGGTGTGTTGCAAACTGCCCGCCAGCGTCACGCTGATATTCTGGTCCATCACATAGCGGATTTCGGCTTCGCCACCCTTGGAGCGTGTGCCTATCACGGTGGTGACGCCGCCCGCCTGTTGCAGTTGGGTACGCTCCTGCCGGTACCAGGCCAGCGACCCCACCAGATGCTGATCGAAGAACGAGAATTTCGTGCCCACTTCGTTGAGGAACGAGGCGGAAAGCCAATCATTGTCCGCTAGAAGCGATGTGAGCACCTGGCTGGCCTGGCCGATCTCGATGGCGGAATCCTTGGCCTGGGTGAGATAAGGCACAAGGCCGAAACCGGTCTGGTAATCCAGACTGGCGGAATAGGTGAACATGGCTTTGCCGGCCGCGCCGCTTCCGGGCTCGAAGGATTCCACGCCCAAATCCACCGAGCGCACATTATACACGTCATAGCGTCCGCCCAGGATCAGATTCAGCGTCTTGTTGAAGGCGATATCGGAGGTGGCGAAAGCGCCCGCGTCGGTGGTGGTGCTGTGGACATTGTTCTCCCAGCCCAGGCCTTCCTGCCCTGCCGGAAGCGTTTGGAATGGAGAAGCGAAAATATCGTTGGCCAAGGCCGGCACGCTGATGTCACGGCGGTCGAGCGCGATCACACCGCTGTTGAAACTCTCTTTCCCAATGGCGCCGGCATAGCGATAGGACGCACCCACGACATTCTTCATGGTGAGGCGGCCGAAATCTTCGCCGAAGTCATAACGCGCCCGCGTCTCGCCGATCAGGGTGCGGTAGGAGGCGGGAAAGCCGTAGGACACATAACGATCATTCGCCAGCGTATCGACGAAACCCTGCAGGCGGATGCGGTCATCGCCATCAAGCGCGCGGCTTAACTCGGCGAAACCGGTGTGGGTAATGGTGTTGGAGAAATCCACACCGGGATCGATATAGACCGTGCGGCGGTCCAGATACGTCGTGCCCACGCCGCTATTCAGTGTATGGGTGGCGTCGGTGCACGATCCGCAACCGGGCGAGGCGATGTAAAGCGGCGTGTAGCTTGGCGAGAACATATAAGGATTGCCGCCCAGATCGTTGAAGGTGAGATACGGCTTTCCATTGGTGGATAGCGATGTGTTGCTGCCCGTGATGTAGCTGCCGTTATCGATCAGGGCTTGGGTGAGGCGGTTCCAACCCGGCGTCTGCACATCGCCGTTGGAATGGTAATACATGTAATCCGCCGACAGCACCCAGGCGCCCGCCGCCTCGTTGGCGCTCAGCTCGATCAGTTGATGGCTGGGATGGATGCCGCGGTAATAGCTGAAAGAATCGTCTAACTCACCATAGGCATGGATGCCGCCGGCAAATCCACCGAAGCTAACGGGCACGCCGATCTGTCCGGCCAGATCGCGCTTCGAATAGCTGCCATAGGTGAGGTCCACTTCGCCCGAGACATCGCCCTCGGTGGCGCTTTCGCTCTTGGGGACGAAATTGACCAGCCCGCCCACCTTGCCCGCCCCGAAGATGACCGACGGCGGTCCCCGCACCAATTCGATCTCGGCGGCATCGCCCAAGGGCGTGGTGTAGGTGCCGCGATTTTCCACCCGCTTGAAGCCTTCGAAATAGGATTCCGCCAGGGTGCCGCGCAAATTGACCGCGCCCTCGACGCCATAATAGCTGGCGGTATAGGCCGAGGGCGTGATCGCGGTGAGGGTATCGACGCCGGTGATGCCATAGCGGTCGAGGGTGGTGTCGGATACGGCGGTGACGGCGCGCGGCGTCTGGAGCAGGGGCAGATCCAAGCCCAGCGCGGTGTCGTCGGGCTGGGTTTCGATCAGATGGGCGCGGTCACCGGTAACGACCACCGTCTCAATCGATTCGTCGGCAACGACTGGCGCTGCGATAAAGAGACCAAAGAGGCCGAAAAAGCCGGCCAAGCGACGCAGGGGCGAGGGCATGGAGAAAATAGGTGCTTTTGCAACTCACATTTCTTCTAACATTTCACAGAAATTTGCCAAGCTCACTCCTCAGCTGCACGACAAGACATTGATATTATTACTATTTCCAGATTTCAGTGATCGCCAGGGTGGGCGCCAAGGTGGCGCAATTGAGCTCCAGCGCCCGCAGTGCGGCCTGATGCAGGTCTTTGTCATAGGCCGCCACCGCATCGACGGCGATGAAGACGTGATAGTCGCGCTCGAAGGCGTCGCGCGCGGTAGAATCGACGCAGCATTCGGTGGTGAGACCGGCAAGCACCAGGGTGTCGCGCTTGAGCTCGCGCAAATGCCGGTCCAGCTCCGTGCCGGCAAAGGCGTTGTAGCGGCTCTTGGAAAATACCATCTCGCCCGGCAACGGCTTCGGCCCGATGAATTCCGCGCCCTTGGAACCTTCGCGGCAGAGCAACGGATCGTTCTCGTGCCCGCGCCGCGCCTTCCATTCCCGCATCATCTGTGTCTCATCGCTGGTGACCAGACGCGCAAATAGACAGGGCACGCCCGCCCCCCGCGCGGCACCTGCCAGTAGGACGGCATTGCCGAGCGCCGCCATGGGCGCTGTCATGTTATGACCTTCCCGCGCCATCAGGCCTTCCGGCGAGGCGAAGTCCACCTGGCAATCCACCAGCAGAAGCGCGCTGCGCGCCGGCGCGATCCAATCCTTCAGCGCGATCATGACCTGAGCCTGGGCAAGATTTCCCGGCCCATCACGCGCAAACCTTCGTCATAGTCGGCGAAAACCAGCATCAGTCCGTCCAATGCGCAATCCCTGAGGAAAGAAGCGATTTTTTCCGCGCAGCTCGTGGGACTGCCGATCACGGTGTGGGTCATGAAGGCGCCCTTGGACCGCGCCACCATGGCGTTGTTCGCGCCGGCGGGACTTGCGCCATAACTTTCCAGCATGCCCAGGACCGCGCCCTCATCCAGGCCAGCGCGATATTTCCGGGCGGTGGCTTCGGCGCCGGCGTCGCTGCCGCCATAGATCACCGTACACATGGCGTAGGTCTTGATGCTTTTGCCGAGTTGTTCCGCCAACGCCTTGGCACGGAGCGAAGCCGTCCGTGTCTCGGCTTCGTCGCGGCCGCCGATGAAGCAGATGTCGGCCTCGCGCACCGAAAAGGCAAAGCCGCGTTCGGACATGCCGGCGCAGATCAAGTCGGGCCGGCGCAGCGGCTTGGGCTCCGACACGCAATCCTTGATGGTGAAATATTTGCCCGTGAAGTCCACCCGTTTCTCGGTCCACAGTCGCTTGATGATCGCCGTCCATTCCTCGGTCAAATCATAGCGCGCGTCATGGTCGAGGCGCGGGTCCCAGGCATCCATTTGCTCGAATTCGCCCCGATAGGCGCCAGCCACGATATTGAGCCCGGCCCGGCCCCCCGAAATATGATCCAGCGTCGCGATCATTTTTGCCGCCACCACCGGATTGTGCAGGATGGCGTGCAGAGTCGCCCAAACCTTCACGCGTTTGGTGAGGGCCGCGATGCCCCCCATCATGGTCACCGATTCCAGCGAGGTGCCCCAATGATCGGTCGCCCCGCCAAAGCCCCGCCATTTGCTCATGGACATGACGAAATCCAGGCCTTCGGCTTCGGCGAGGAGCGCGGCATCGCGATTTTGCGCCCAGCCACCATCCAGCACGGGCGTAGTACGCGACACGATCCAACCGCCGTTCGCCACCGGCAAGAAAACACCGAATTCTGCTTGGGCGGTCATGTGGCGAACGTTATTTGTTGGCGAACGCGCTCGCGCGCGCTTCGCACCGCCATCGGCAAGAAAACACCGAACGCGGCCATCACCGGCTCCGCTGGGGCGGACGCATGGGGGCGACGCCGATCAGCACGATGAGAACCAGGGCCTCGAGAATGGTGAAAGCGGGAATGAAACTTCCCGTGTTGTCGGCGACAAAGCCGGCAAAGGCGGGACCGGCCGCGCCGATGGTGGAAATCAGATTGACCGCCGCGAACAATTCCAGATTGGGCGCCCGGCCGAAATAATCGAGAAGAAGAATGGTCGAAGCGAAGAAAGTGAGGCCGTAGCCCGCGCCCACGCCCACGGCATAGAGCACCATCAATCCGGTTCCGCGCGCTTCGCTCAATGCCATCAGGCCCATGATCATCAACGCCAGCGCCACCAGCAACAGCGTCTTGGCGCTTACCCAGCGCACCATCACGCCGCCCAAGAGCCGGCCGCCGGCATTGAACAAGGCTTCCAGGCTCATGGCCCCGCCGGCCAGCGCCACCGCCACGCCGTGCCGCATCAGATGCGCCACCGCCACCGCATTCACCGTGATGCCGACAAAAGGAAAGATGCTGTAGGCGGCGGCGAGAACGGCAAATTGCGGCGTTTTCAGCGCCGCTTTAGCGGTCCAATCATCGCCGGTGATGTGAGGGTCCTGTTCATCATTGGCGCGCACGTCGGTCTTGCTATCCACCAGGACAGCGCTTGCCAGACCTGCCGCCGCCACCAGAATCAGCGACACCAGCCAATAGCTGCGCCAATCATGCGCCGCCGAGATCACCCACAAATAAAGCACCGGTCCCGCCACGCCCCCCAGCCCACCCACGGTGAAATAAAGGCCAAAGGCGAAGGAGGGCTTGGCGAACAGCCGTGCCAGCAAATAGGTGCCCGGTACGGTGGCAAGCAGGGTGAAACCCAAACCCGCCAGCAGGCAACCGGCAAAATAGAGCGTGAGTCCGTGGGCGGCCATCCAACAGAAGAACGCCGCCGCCATCGCCAGGCTGCCCGCCACCAAAGTCGCGCGCACGCCCACGGTCCGGATCATGCTGGCGGGAATGGTGGCGGTGATGCCCGCTGCAACGCCCAGGAGGGCGAACCCGCTCCCCGCGGCGCCCCAACTCCAATGAAGTTCGGCGATCATGGCGGGCAGCGCCACGCCCAAGGAACTGAAAGTGGTGGCGGTGATGAGGAAGAAAACCACGCTCATCGCCGCGAGCGTGCGGACGGCGCGGGGCGTCACGGCCTCTCCCAGAGACGTTTGAGGTCGGAGGGAAAATCGCCCAGCGCCTCGCGCATCACTTGGCGCGCGCGGTCTTCATTGCGGGCGGCGATAACCTCAACCAAGCCGCGATGCTCGTCCAAGGCGCGGCGATTATCCGTGGGCGAGGGTTCACGCATGGTGTTCAACCAGAAACGGGCCGTCTGATGATGCAAGGTTGTCACCATCTTGGCCAGCACGCGATTGTGGCTGGCCTCGGCGACAGCCACGTGAAAGGCTTCATCCATGGCGGCAAGCGCGCGAACGTCATTCCGGGCGATGGCGTCCTCGCCACCTTGAAGCGTGGCGCCGATCTGGGCGATATCGGCCTCGTTGGCGAACCGGGCGGCAAGACCCGCGCATTCGATCTCGATCAGGGCCCGGGCTGCGAATGCCTCACGCGCCTCCATCAGGTCCAGCGGCGCCACCATGGTGCCGACGCGCGCGCGCCGCAGCACCAACCCTTCCAGCGCCAGGCGCGTCAGGGCTTCGCGGATTCCGGCCAGACCACCGCCATCAAGGCCGCCGCCATAGCGTTGGGCCAGCGCCCGCTCGTCCAGCCGCTCGCCCGGGGCCAGCCGGCCGACAATGATGTCCACCAGCAATTTGCTGTAAAGCCGCGACTTGAGGAGTTGCGGCGACCAATCGTCCGAGCGGGAATCCCGTGCGCGGGGAAGAACTGTCCTGCCTGCCATAAGGCCCATCACAATGGTGGGGCAAAGCGGGGCTGGCAAGCCATGGCCTGCCTCGAGCCCCCGGCCTCCGGAAAACACGAATTTTCTCCAAGCCCGAAAAGATAGATTTTTTCATCCATCGCTCTTGTGCTTATGTTGCCCGGGGACTTCGAAGGGTTTCACCATGATGCCGATGTTTGACACGTCTTTCGCGATAACCCTGCTGGTGGCTGCGACGCTGTTCGCCGTTCCCGCCGGCGTGGTGCTGAAGCGCCTGGGCCTTTCCATGTGGTGGGCGGTTCTCTGTTATGTGCCGATCGCTGCGCTTCTGGGATTGTGGGTGTTGGCTTTTACCCGCTGGACGCCGCAACAGGCTGCCTGAGAACCCTCAGGCGGTACGGAAGCGGGAATAAAGCTCGGCGATCACGCCCACCGCGTTATCGGCTTCGGCGCGATCGGCCAATTCCCGGCTGTTGTTGTAGCCGCGCATGTCACCGCCATTCAGATCCTGCACGACGACGCCGTCGCGCCGCGACAGGATGGAGACGTTCTTGTAGTTGAAACCGTAATGGACTTCCGGCTGCGGGATCAGCCAGGCGATCTGGCCGCGCACCGGCACGATGGAATTGTCGTTCCACCATTCCCGCGCCGCATAGCCGGGGCAGTTGATGACCACCTTTTCTTTCAGCTGGGTCAAATCATTGGGTGCATGGAATTCCTTGCGCACGAATTTTCCGCCGGCCGTGAAGAAATCGGTCATCAGGGTATGGCCGTAATCGGCGATGTTGAACTGCATGGATTCCGAGCGGCGCACATATTTGACCGGGAAAGGCGTGGCACCCTCGGGCAAATCCTGGGCGCGTGGGGTAAGGTCGCGGATGCGATCGTTATATTCGCCAAAAATCAGATCGCCTGGTTTTCGCTCGGCCTCGGCGCGCGCCTGCTCGAAAGGAATGTCGGAGAGCGAATAACGGTCGGTCCATTCCACCGGTGTGCCGGGCAGACCCAGATATTGGCGATAGGTCTTGAAGGAGAAGCGCGCCATCTGCTCCCACACTTCGCCGAATTGCTGGCCGGCTGAATCTTTCAGCGCGATACGCGAATCCGGTGTCCAGCTTCCGGTGGCGCGGCTGGAGCGGGTCTGGGGCAGAAGATCGCGTGCATAGATGGTGACAGACGCGCCGGCGCGTTGCGCCATGATGGCGGAGGTGAGGCCGATCACGCCGCAACCAATCACCGCTACTTGCGCGGGGCTGTTCACCAGCGCCTTTTGAATTGCCAGATTGGCCGAGCCCCAGGACAGCGACCAGCCCGAGCCGCCATGGCCGTAATTATGCACCACCAGCGTATCGCCGATCTGTTCGGCCTCGATGCGCGGGCCCTGGGCGCGGAAAGGGCGCAAGCAGACCGTGATGTCGAACAACCGGTCGGGATGGGCGCGTACTGGCGCCAAGGGCGGGGGGAAATCGTCGACGGCGAGGCCAGCGGTGTTCAGCGGCCGCGTGCCAATAGTGGTGCAGCCGGCCAAAGCCGAACCGGTCAGGCCCAGCGCCAGCGAGCCTTGGATAAGGCGCCGCCGATCCATCTTCGATGCCATCGCATGCTCCCCAAAACCGCGCGAACCTGAGGGTTACATAGGGTCGGGAGCGCTTCAAGCACGGGGTCACCTCGGAAATGCCGCGCCCGGCAAATCGGCCGAGCGGTTCTCCGAAGAAGAGAACAGCCGGACGGGCCCGATGGACCTTGACTGGTTGCCGAATATTCACAAAGCCGGTGCGCGGCGACCTTCGTCGAATACCCCTCTATCGGGGCCGCCGGCCAATTGCCGAGATCATATCCCGCGCAAGGTGTTTGAGGAAAGCCAGCCTCCGTTGGGCCAATTCCCGTTTGGCCGCGGACACCGCATTTGCCGCTTCGAACCTTCTGTGCTGAAGGAAACTCGTGAAATCGGAGTTTAGCATGCCGCGACGATCGGCTATTTGGTGAAGCCGGAAATCCGGCGTCACATTGGCTTCGACCAGGACGGCCCCTGAATTGACCGGCGCGATATCCCAGCCAACCAGCGGCAACGCTTCAAGAAGTTTCGCGCCGTCCATCGCAAGCCGCATCACTTCAGGCCAATTTGGAACAACCGCCCCTTGTATGCGAATGCCGGTATCGGGATGATGGGCGATCTCTTCATAAGTGGTTTCGGTTGCGCGGACCACGCGAAGGACACGTCCGCTTTCCAGATCAAGTTGAGCAAGCAGATTTCCCGGACGCCAGAAATTATCGGCGGCATGCATCCCCGCCGGAATCTTCCAGCAAGCCCGCAAAATCTTCGGCTTTCCATTTCTCACGGCGGTCAGCAGTCGCACCGTCGCCAAGCGGTTGCCGCACATTTCGCGGACCGCGGCGTGAGGACTGACGCGCGACTGGAATTGATAACCCGCGTGGGCGTGCGACTTCACGTAGGAAACAAAATCATCAAGAGAGAGCACGCGCCCGGCGGTGGTCACCAGGCAGTCCGCCGCCGGTTCGTAACTCTCGATACTCGCCGATCCCTTGCTCTGGCACCCTTCAATCGGTTTCCCGAACAGGGGGTAGTTCTCCCTGGTTTTCAGAAAGGTCCGCAGTTCGATGTCGCTGCGAAGCAGGCGCGCGCTCGGCCTCCCCACGCTTTCATGGAAGATGGCGAGGGTTGGCAGGATGGGAAGGCCGTGGGCGGCAAACCAGATGGCGGATGCGATCTTGTTGTTCGCCATGGCAAAAAGATCGACCCGGTAGTTTGCTTGAAACCAAATTTTGCTGGCGGCCCTTAACCCGACAAATTCATTCTTGCCGCCATGCTTGTGAATGTCGTTGTCGAAGAGTTTTAGATCGAGATATTCGTGCAATGACACGCGGCCGGCGCCAAACCAAAGCGTTGCGAATTCAGTTAGGAGCGAGAGATGGGATCGCGGACCGTCGGCGGCAACGCGCGACAGCGCGGCTCCGGCGGTTCGAGAGAGGTCAGGCCTCGATATATCGACTCGATCCCGCTCAAGCGCGTTGTGCAGTGCTGCGGTCGCCATGCGGGCCCCTTGCCTCGAAGCTTGCCCGCGCAAAACGGTGTGCGGGCAGGCAGGTGGCAAAAATGGCCGCACGAAATTAATACGAGATTAACTATAAAAGTGAGGGCGCCGCAGGACCGGGCAGCGAAGCGCAAAAATAAAACAGATCCCTGGAGCGGCGAAGGCCGGCTTATATTGACCAAATCCAGCCGCACATAGCGAAACTGAAAGTGGTGGGCGCGACAGGGATCGAACCTGTGACCCCTACCATGTCAAGGTAGTGCTCTCCCGCTGAGCTACGCGCCCGAAAGTCCATATCGGCGGGCGGCCTCTATAGCCGCCCGCACGGCCAAAGAAAAGCGGGGCCCTCAGGCCGCAATCATCCGTTCCACCTCGGCCACGATTTCCCGCAAGTGAAAGGGTTTGGACAGGACCTTGGCCTGTTTGGGGGCATTGGATGAGGGGTGCAGCGCCACGGCGGCAAAGCCGGTGATGAACATGATCTTCAGCCCGTCATTCAGTTCGGCTGCCCGCTTGGCCAGCTCGATGCCGTCCATGCCGGGCATCACGATGTCGGTGAGAAGCAGGTCGAAATTGAAGCCTTTCAGGCACTCATACGCGTCGCCGCCATCGCCGAAATCGGTCACCGCATGCCCGGCCTTGACCAGCGCTGCGGTGAGGAACTTCCGCAGGGATTCATCGTCTTCCGCCAACAGGATATGCGCCATCGTCTCCCGGACCCTCGCCTGTCCCCAGTAAAAACCATATCCGGGGAACGGTAAACAAGTGTCCATACTTGAAACGGGGGGCCTCTTTGGGCTCCCCTGTCCCCCGCGTTACGCGAGAACGGCCATGTCCAGCGGCTCCGACAAGAATCTCGACCCTGCCCCCAGAGCGGCCGGTTCCGCCGGCGATCCGGTTCTGGCGTCGCTTCTGGCCAAGCCCTTCCGCATTCTCAGGCCCCAACTCCAAACAGTGCCGTTCATCTTTGCTTCAGGACATTCCGGCCGGCGTTATCCCGAAAGCCTGATCGCGCAGAGCCGCTTGGACGCGCTCACCCTGCGCCGCTCGGAGGATGCCTTTGTCGATGAGCTGTTCGCGGGCGTGGTTGATCTGGGGGCACCCCTGATCGCGGCCGAATTTCCCCGGGCCTATTGCGACGTCAACCGGGCCAGCGGCGAATTGGACAGCGGCATGTTCGATGCCGCGCTGGGCATGGCCATCGATCTTCCCAGTCCTCGCGTCGCCGCCGGGCTGGGCGTCATTCCCCGCATCGTGCGCGATGGCGCGGAGATCTATGCTCGCAAGCTTTCGCCCCGCGAAGCCGAGCTCAGGCTTTCGGGGCTTTACCGGCCCTATCATGCGGCCTTGGCGCAATTGGCGGGCGAGACGGTCAAGCGTTTCGGCGTGGCGGTGGTGGTGGATTGTCATTCCATGCCATCGGCGCTGTCGGTACCCGATATTGTCCTGGGCGACCGCTATGGCGCATCCGCGCCGTTGCTTCTTACCGGCTGGGCCGAGAATGCGTTTCTCGCGGCGCGCTTTTCCATCGCCCGCAACGCGCCTTATGCCGGCGGTTACACCACGATGCTGTATGGCCGGGGCCATAGCGGCTTGTTCGGTCTCCAGATCGAGATCAATCGCGCGCTCTATCTCGACGAAGACCGCCTCCAGCGCAAAGCCGGATTCGAAAATCTGAGAAAGCGCCTCCATGAAACGCTGGCGCGGCTGACCGCCATCGATCCCGCCTTGCTGGGCGGTCGCGCATTTCCGTTGGCGGCGGAATAGAAAACACCCTTCCCGAATCAATCCGCGCGGCATGCGGCGAAGACGCGTGTCTGGAAAAAAGGCCGCTTTGGAAAATCCAAAGCGGCCAAGTTCAGGGAGGAAACGCCCAGGAAGGGCGGCGGCTTCACGGAACGGGTCCGTAATACCGCGCTGCAACAATATGATTGAACTGCCCGCTTCCAGCAAGTCCTAAAAGCATCTTCAGACACGAATTTTCCCGCATAAATCCTGTGTATTTTACATGACTGGGTTGGTTTTTTTAGGCACCTGCTCAGGATTTGGGCGATTGTGCGGCGCAATAACGGGCAATTTACCTTCGTCCGACAAAGACAGGTTCCCTACGCAGAATTCATCAGTCCGTCTTTTGCCCGCAACAAAAAATTCGCGCGGGTCAGTTACTTGGCGGCCACCGGGGCGTGGGAATAGGACGTACCCGGACGAAGCGGGAGACCCGGATGACACGATCGGTCTTTGACACGCCACTTCGCGGCGGCGCCTGGTTCGAGAGTGCGCTGGCTACCCAACGCGGACGGGGCACATCGGTCGCGAGCCTCAGGCCGACGCGCACACACCGCACCATCTTCATCTCGGACACCCATCTGGGCACGCGCGGCTGCAAGGCCGAGGCGCTGGCGGATTTCCTGGCCCATAATGAATGCTCCACCCTCTTCCTGGTGGGCGACATTGTGGATGGCTGGCAGCTCAAGCGCCGCTGGTATTGGAACGACGCGCAAAGCCGCGTGGTGGGCGAGATCCTGGCCAAGGTGGACAATGGCACGCGCGTGATCTTCGTCCCCGGCAACCATGACGAATTCGCCCGCGATTATGCGGGGCGCATGTTCGCCGGCGTGGAAGTGATCCACGAGACTGTGCATGAAACCGCCGACGGCAAAAGCCTTCTGGTGCTGCATGGCGATCGTTTCGACGGGGTGATCGCCTGCGCCAAATGGCTGGCCCATGTGGGCGACTGGGCCTACGGCATGGCGCTGCGCTGGAACGACCTTCTGTTCCAGGTTCGCAAGCAGTTGGGCCTGCCCTATTGGTCGCTGTCGGCCTGGCTCAAGCACAAGGTCAAGAACGCGGTCGAATATATCTCCCGGTTCGAGGAAGCGGTGGCGGCGGAAGCCAGAAAGCGCGGCGTGGACGGGGTGGTGTGCGGCCATATCCATCATGCGGAGATCCGCCATATCGGCGGCGTGCTTTACCTGAACGACGGAGACTGGGTTGAAAGCTGCAGCGCCCTTGTCGAAGATGCCCGCGGAAATCTGGAGATTCTTCGCTGGGCCAGTCCTTCTCAAAGAAACGCGGCCCTGGGCTCCGCCGAAGCGGCAGCGCCCGCGCTTATACCCGCGTAGGACCAGGCGTTTGACGCCGGGACCGGTTCCCGGCATCGCCGCCCACCTCAAGATCCTCATCGTCACCGATGCCTGGAAGCCCCAGGTCAATGGCGTGGTGACGACGCTTGAGGTGCTGGGCCGCGATCTGGCCACCTTGGGCCACAGCGTGCGCTATGCCACGCCGGAGGGCCGCTTCACGATGGGCCTTCCCACCTACCGCGAAATCCGCCTGGCGGTCTTTCCGCGCTGGAAGCTGGAAAAGGAGATTCGCGATTTCGCGCCCGATGCGGTGCATATCGCTACCGAAGGCACATTGGGGATGAGCGCACGCTCAATCTGTCTCAAGCACGGCATCGCGTTCTCAACCTCGTTTCACACCCGCTTCCCCGAATATGTGCGGGCGCGTTTTCCCCTGATCCCAGAGGAACTGGTCTATCGCTGGCTGCGCTGGTTTCACGGTCCCGCCACCGCCATGATGGTGGCGACCGAAAGCCTCAGGCGCGAGCTTCAGGCGCACGGCTTCACCAATCTGCGCATCTGGTCGCGGGGTGTGGATGTGGACCATTTCCACCCCATAGCCGGCGCGCGCCTGCCCTATCAGGGGCCCATCTGGCTTTATGTGGGCCGCGTCGCCGTCGAGAAGAATATCGAAGCCTTCCTGGCGCTGGATCTGCCGGGGACCAAGGTGGTGGTGGGCCAAGGGCCGGCGCGGGCCGAGCTTGAGGCGCGGTACCCGGATGCGCGCTTCCTGGGCGCCCTGTCAGGCGAGGCCTTGGTTGAGGCCTACGCCGGAAGCGACGTCTTTGTTTTCCCTAGCCGCACCGACACGTTCGGGCTGGTCCTGCTGGAGGCGCTGGCCTGCGGCGTGCCGGTGGCCGCCTATCCGGTCCAAGGGCCCCTGGACGTGGTGGGGAGCGCTCCTGTGGGCGCTCTGGACCAGGACCTCAAAAGCGCCTGCCTGACGGCGCTGGAAATCGCTCGTCATCCAGGCCCCCTCACGCCCCGGCATTTCGCCGAAGACCATTCGTGGCGGGCCTGCACTCTCCAATTCCTGCGCAATATCATCGTCGAGCCGGACGAGGCCTGATGGCCCGGTCAGGCCTAAGGTCTTAACCCAAAAGACATTTGCCGGACGGCCTGGGCGAAGGCGGACCTTTCCCCGGAAGGGCCCTACAGGCTAGAACCAGCCGGTCCAACCCAAGCTAGGTTCGCTTACCCCTCCATGACGCCGCCGTCCCGCGCCCCAAGCCTGCTTTCGGCCAAGGAGGTGGCGTTCCTGCTGCTCGCCACCCTGTTCTGGGCGGCCTTCGTAATCGTCCTGGGCAAGGACACCAGCTGGGACTTCCGCAACTATCATTGGTACGCGCCCTACGCCTTCCTCAATCATCGCGAGACCATGGATGTCGTGGTCGCCCATCAGGCGAGCTACTACAATCCCTTTCTCGACATTCCCTATTACTGGCTGGCGGTTCACACCCATGCCTGGATCGCGCTGGGCGTATTGGGTTTCGTGCAGGGCGCCAATGTGGTGCCGCTCTACCTGATCGCGCGCGAAGGCCTTCGCATCGCCGATCACAAGATCGGTGCCGGCGCCTTGGCGCTGTTGGGCCAGGCCGGCGCGCTCACCCTCTCGATGTTCGGCACCACCTATTACGACAATGTGATGAGCGTGTTCGTCCTGTCGGGGCTGGCCATCCTGATCCTGAATCGCGACGTGTTGCGCAATGGACCGCCTGGACGCACAGCTGCGATTGCCGGCGTTGCGGGCGTCATCACCGGCTGCGCCTTCGGACTCAAATTGCCGGAAATGCCATTCTGCATGGGCTTTGCTGCGGCGTTGCTGGCGCTGGGCGGGACACTCAAACAGCAAAGCCTGCGGTTGATCGCCGGCGGCATCGGCGGCGTGCTGGGGTTCCTGCTCTTCAGTGCTTGGTGGATGCTGCACATCAAGGCGCTGACCGGAAATCCGCTCTTTCCCTATTTCAATGACTATTGGCGTTCGCCGCTGGCATTGGCGCTGCCCTATCGCGACCTGCGGTTTGTTCCCTTTCATTTCTGGCGCGCGCTTTTCTTTCCTTTCCTGTTCTCGATCGATTGGCATGTGGCCGACGATCTGGGCTTCCAGGACATTCGCGTGCTGGTCGCCTATGTGACGATGATCCCGGCGATCGCGATCCTGTTGTTGCGCCGTGAAAGCCGCGATGCGCTGTTCGACAAGCGGGTGACCTTGCCGTTGTTCGCCTTCGCCGCGGCGAGCTATTTCGTCTGGCTGCGCTTCTTCGCCATCTATCGCTACATCATCCTGCTCGAGATGCTGGGGCCCACCATGATCGTGGCGGCGGTGGGTCTTTATCCGTTTCCCCGCCGCAGCCGCTATCTGATCCTGGGCGCGTTGTGTTTCGCCATCCTGGTCACGGCGCGCAGCGATTTCCTGGAACGCGCGCCGCTGGACGATCCCTATATCCAGGTGGCGCTGCCGCCCATCCCCAATCCCGACAAAACCATGGTGCTGATGACGGGCGACTCGCCCATGGGCTTCATTGCCCCGTCCCTGCCGCATCAGATACCCATTCTACGCATCGATGGCTGGATGGTGCAGCCCAAGGACGGCACGCTTCTCACCAGGGAAATGCGTCAGCGCGTAACCGTGCAGCTGCGCGACGGTGGCGATCTTTATTTGCTTGCCGACGCCACCGACATGGGCCGCGCCCACGACGCCTTGGCCGAATACGGCCTTGCCATCCGCTGGACGGAATGCCAGCAATTCGACACCAATCTGGTGGGCACCTATCAATGGTGTCCGCTGGCAAGGAAGACGTGAGAGATCATGAGTCCGCGCATCGCCGTCCTGGTGCCCTGCTACAATGAGGAAGCCGCCATCGGCAAAGTCGTGCACGACTTCCATGAGTCGCTGCCGGAAGCGGCGATCTATGTCTATGACAACAATTCCCGCGACCAGACCATGGCGCGGGCGCGCGAAGCGGGTGCCATCGTCAGAAGCGAGCAGCGCCAAGGCAAGGGCAATGTGGTGCGCCGCATGTTCGCCGATATCGAGGCCGATATCTATGTGCTGGTCGATGGCGACGACACCTATGACGCCGGCGCGGCGCCCCGCATGGTGGCGAGCCTGATCGCGGCCGGCGCCGATATCCTGACGGCCCGGCGCATCCATACCGAGTCCGCCGCCTATCGTCCGGGGCATGTGATGGGCAACCGTCTGCTCACCGGCCTTGCCGCAACCCTGTTCGACGTCAAGCTCACCGATATGCTGTCGGGCTATCGCGTCTTGTCGCGCCGCTTCGTGAAATCCTTTCCCTTGACCGCGCAAGGCTTCGGCATCGAGACCGAACTCACCATTCATGCGGTCAGGCTGATGATGCCGATGATGGAGATGGACACGCGCTACAAGGAGCGGCCCGAGGGCTCCGTCTCGAAACTCAACACCTGGCGCGACGGCTTCCGCATTCTCTCGACCATCGGCTATCTGGTGCGCGAGGAACGGCCGCTGGTGTTCTTTTCCTTTTTCTTTCTGGTGCTGGCGGCGCTGTCGCTGATCACCGGCGCGCCGGTCGTCACCGAATATCTGAGGACCGGACAAGTGCCGCGACTTCCCACCGCGGTCTTGGCCACGGGGCTGATGCTGCTGGGCTTTCTTTCCCTCACTTGCGGCCTGATCCTGGACACCGTGACCAGGGGGCGCTGGGAATTGAAGCGCATGGCGTATCTTGCCATTCCGGGGCCGCAAGAGCCGGAGCTCAGCCGCGCGGCGGCGCGTCCGCGTTTCGACGTCAAGTGAGCCTTATCGCCAGACTTTCGCGCCTGTCCCTGTTGCGCTTTGCCGTGATCGGCGCTTTCGGACTTCCGGTCGATGCCGGTGTTCTGTGGCTGATGACCCATCGCCTGGGATTTGATCCCTACTCCGGACGCGTCGTTTCCTGGCTGTCGGCGGCGAGCTTCACCTGGATAGGCAACCGTTATTTCACCTTTCGCGCCGCGCGCGCGCGCGGTTTGGCCGCCATCGCGAAAGAATGGCTGCGCTTCCTCGCCGCCAATGCCGTGGGCGGCCTGGTCAATGTTGGGCTTTATTCCACTTTGGTGCGCTTTGCCCCGCCGCCGGTGAACAATCTCTATGTCGCGCTGGTGGTGGGGGTGCTGGCAGGCCTGGTGTTCAATTTCACCTTGTCCAAGACCGTGGTGTTCAAGGGTCCAATCTAGCCCCCTAGTTTCCTTCGATCGTCACCGATTTGATCACCGCGAAGGCGCGGTCCCCTTCAGCCAATTGAAGCCGTTTGACCGAAGCCGCGGTGATACGCGCGACCAGGCGGGCATTGCCGCAACGCATGCCCACATCGGCGCGCGCGCCTTCGATGCCGATATCGGTAAGAACCACGGGAAGGATATTATTGGCGCTGATACCCAACGGGGCGTCGCGGGCGATGAGAATCTCATCCGCACCGATGCGCACGCGGACGCGCGCGCCGGCTTGACCGGCCTCAGTGACCAGGAGCTTGCCGCCGTCGAAGGCGAGCGCGGTAAGCTCTCCTTCCTGTCCGGCCACCGTCGCATCCAGGACGGCGCCTACAGGCCGATCCGCGCCGCGCCCGGCCAGAACCTCGAAGACGCTGCCAAAGCCCACCATCTTGCCCGCGTCCAAAAGCACCACGCGGTCGGCCAGGCGCGCCACTTCGTCGAGCGAATGGCTCACATAGAAAATCGGCACCCGCGCGATGTCGCGCAAGCGTTCCAGCCAAGGCAGGATTTCCGCGCGTCGTTGCTGGTCCAGATTCGCCAGCGGCTCATCCAAAAGGAGAATATCGGGCATAGCCAGAAGCGCGCGGCCGAGCGCGACGCGGCTCTTTTCGCCGCCCGACAAATGCCTGGGGGCGCGCGCCAACAAGGATTCCAACCCCAGAAGCCCGATCAGACGGGCGATCTCGGCCTGATTGGCCCGTTTTCCCGTGCGCCGCCAGCCGAACAGAAGGTTCTTCTCCACGCTCATATGGGGAAAGAGCCGCGCATCCTGGAAGACCAGGCCCAGGCGGCGGCGTTCGGGCGGCACGAAGATTCCCTTCCCGGTATCGAGCACAGTATGACCTTCCAGCACCACGCGGCCATGCTCGGGACGCCTGAGACCGGCCAGGACATGGACGATGCTGGTCTTGCCCGCGCCCGAGGGGCCGAACAGGGCGGTGATGCCGCCTTCGGCCGTGAAAGCCACATCCAGGGTGAAGGCGCCTTGGCGATGGCGGATAGCGACCTCGGCGCTCATGGTTCGCTTCGCGCCCTGGCATGGCGCAGGATGGCCTGCGCGGCGACGAGGAAGAGGAAGGCGATGACGATGGAGATGGCAGACAGCCGCGCGGCCTCCGCTTCGCCGCCGGGCGTCTCAAGGGCCGTATAGATCGCCAGCGGCAATGTCCGCGTTTCGCCGGGGATGTTGGAGACGAAAGTGATGATGGCGCCGAATTCGCCCAGCGAAGCAGCGAAAGCGGTGATGGCGCCCGCCACCAACCCGGGAAGCGCAAGAGGCAAGGTGATGTTCATCAGCCGGTCGAAGGGACCGGCGCCCAAGCTTCGCGCCGCTTCATCCAGACCCTGATCCTGCGCTTCCAGCGCCAAGCGGATGGCGCGTACCTGAAAGGGAAATGTGAGAATGGTGCTGGCCAGCACCGCGCCGGTCCAGCGGAAGATCAGGACGATGCCGAAATGATCCTTGAGAAAGGCGCCCAGCCCCGCCCGCGTGCCGAAGATGGTGAGCAGGATGAACCCCATCGCCACCGGCGGCAGCACCAGCGGCAGATGCACGATGCCGTCCAGCAGGGTGCGCCCGCGAAAGCTGCGCGACAGAATCAAGGCGGTGGCCGTCGCGAAAGGCAGCGCCACCGCCACCGCGGCGGATGATACTTTCAGGCTGAGAAGCAGGGCCTCACTCTCGTCAGGCGTGAGAAACGACATCGGCAAAAACCAATCTTAAGTTCATCGCGCTCTCGCAAAGTAATAGCATGAAAGGCGAACTCAGACCTTGGAAATAAGGCGCAGGTTGCGGTAGCTTTTCGTTGATGTGCAAAAATATAGCGTTGCGAAATTTTGCGGTCCGGATAACCAAGAAGACTCAACTGATCTTGGTGGTTACTGGGGGATACCTTATCGCGACCATTTGCGGCGCGAATGCGAAAACCTATTTGCTGGTGGCGTACCTGTCGGGAAGTGCCGCCGTTCCTCCCAATAACAGCGACGCCTTTGGCGAAGCTCGATTCACTTACGACAGCGACACGAGACGACTCGACTATCTTGTTACGTATGGCGGACTGCCGACAGCGCAAGTTGGAATTTATGGACCTGCAGATGTCGGCCAGAATGCCTCCGTGTCGATAGCGTTTCCAACTCCCGATTCGCCCATCAGCGGCGCCGTCATATTGAGCCGCGAACAAGGCGCTGAACTGCTTAGGGGAAAATTGTATGTCGACGCGCATGGCGAAGGTTATGCCAACGGAGAGATTCGCGGTCAGATTGAAAGGCAATAGCAATGTGGGCGGTGTTTTGGCCTGACCGACTCTTTTCATACCGGGCGGATTGCTGGAATCCAGCGCTTGACCGAGATGCGCATCTTGTCGGGGGCGACACGCCCAAGTCTCAGCAGATCGCCTTGTGGCCGTGAACAAAGGTACGCACGACGGACCTTTGCGTGGTCAGGAAACCACATTCATCTGTCATTTCCTGGCCATAATACGGTATGAAGCCTCATGAGGCAGCGAGATCCCGGCTTTCTGTACGGCTTGAATGCCGTAGACCTAGTGAAAATCGCGCTGGCCTTCATGCTTTCCCTGGCTGGGTTTTATCTCATGTGGCGCACTTTTTTTGGCCCCCCCATGTTCGATCCAACTGCCATTCAGGCGCAGGTCAGAAAACTGCAGACGAGCCAGCGACCGGAAAACCACCCCGGCCAACAGCGCGAAAATCCCAATGCTCCCGCCGAAGTCTCAGTGGGCATCGCGCCGAGCGATTCAGCAAAAAGTCATTAGAGCGTCTTAGCCCCGATGCCGTCTGCCGATTTGTGATTGGGCTATACGACCTTGCGGGTGTCAGGTGCACCTGACAGGGCGGCTTTTGTCCCTGGCCGTTCGCAACCCAAGGACAAACCCCGCATCACCATGCGGTGCCGTTCTTGATTCCAAAAAAAGGCCAACGATGATTAATGGCGCGCGTAGAGCGACCAGAGATGGGCGATCATCACGGACCTGTCAGTCTCCGGGCCTTTCACCGTGTCGAAGGTTTTTAGCGCGTCGGCCTTCTGCCCGGCGCCGAGATAGGCCATGCCCAGTCGAATCGCGGCATTGTTCTTGTCGTCCAGCGGTTTCTTTATGCCGGCCTGGATGGTGCCGATGGCATCCTTGGCTTTGCCCTCGCCCCATTGATCTTCGCCGATCTTGACCAGCGGGTCGCCCTTGGGCGCGGCGTTGGCGGCAGCGAGATTCTTGGCCATGTTGGCGGCGTCGGCCGCGGCCTGGGTCTTAGCCAGCGCCAGAAGCTTGTTGGAACGGTCGTTCTTCATAAGATTGGCGGCCTGGGCCTTTTCGATCACGGCCACGGCTTCGGCGGGGAATTGAAGCTGCACTGCAAGCTGCGCCAAGGTCGTGTATTCGTCGGCGCCGTTGATGGTGCCGGTGAGAAGCTTGAGACGATAGATATCCAGCGTGTCGTGATCGCGCATGCCCTGGCCATGCTCGCTCATTTTGAGCAGGTCATTCCAATATTCGGCTTTGCCGGTATGGGCGATCAAAGTTTCCAGTGTCGAGCGCTGGACCTCGTCATCGCCGGCGTCGTAGGCGCAGCGCAACTGAAGCGCCAGCGTATCGTCGCCCGGATTGGAAAAGTTATTCTTGATGTATTTGAGGCAGCCCTGCTTGTCGCCATCCAGATAATAGGACTGGGCCACGACCTGCATCGAGGCGGTGTCCAAAGCGCCGAGTTTCTTGAGCGCGTCGGCGTCGGCGATCACGGCCTTATAGCTTTTCGCGTTGTAGTCGTTGGCGAATTTCGTCCTGGCGCCCGCCGGCGTGGAGGTATCGCCTGAAACGCTGGCGATATAGTCCTTCATTTGGTTGATGATCTTGCTCTCTGCCTCGGTCTTGTTGGGAGCCGCTTCGGCTTCGTTGACCTTGGCCATCGCGGCTTTGTAGTTCTTCTGGGCGGCAAGGGCCTGGGCTTCTTGCAACGGCTTGCCCACCACGGGACGCACAGATTGCGCCATTGCGGGCAAGGAGGACATCACCATGCCCCCCGCGACGGCGGCAGTGGTGAGAAGAAAGGCCGTGGCAATGGCCCGCAGTCTGATGGCAGTCATCTTCTTTAGACCTCGTTTGGATCACGATGAGGGAGCGCGCAAGCGGGCCGCCGCACGCTTTTCGCGGCGCCCATCCTCACCGTTTAGTTGTACTGGTCAATTCCTGTAAAGCCGATATGGGTGGCGCCAAGCCGCTGGGCATCAGCCAGCACCTGGGCGACGGTATCATATTTGGCAAGCCGGTTGGGACTGATATGAATTTCCGGCTGGGGGTTGGTATGCGCCGCATTTGCCAGATAGGAATCCAGCGTATCACGGTTCACCGCGTCGCCGTTCCAGGTGATGGTGCCGTCAAAATCCACGCCCAGTTCCACCGAAACCGGCGTCACAAGCGGCGGCGGTTGATTGGGCTGCGGCATGTCCAGTTTCACCGCATGGGTCTGCGGGGGTAAAGTGAGAATAAGCAAAGTAAGCATCACGAGCATGACATCGATGAGCGGGGTGGTGTTCATCTCCACCATCACTTCATCGTCGCCCGTTGCACTGCCGACATTCATTGACATGGTAGATTACCTTTTGATGAGGCTGACTGCCTCACAGCACCGATGAGACGGCGTTGGGGTTGCTGTTTTCAAAGCCCTGAGGCTCGGTGAGGAAGCCCACTTTGAGGATGCCGGCTTCCTGGCAGGCCAAGATCACGCGGCCCACGGCTTCGAAGCGCACCGATTTGTCCCCCCGGATATGTACCTCCGGAAACGGCTTGTGGGTGGCCTGCGCAGCATAGAGGGAGTTCACCAGACGATACCGCAAGGTGACCGGGTCGATCGGCACCTTATCGTTGTTATAATAAATGCCCTCATCCTGGGTGACGGAGATGATGATATTTTCCGGCTTCGTCACGGTTACGATGTTGCGGTAGTCCGGAAGTTTGACGTTGACCGTGTTCACAACCACGGGAATTGTGACAAGGAAGATGATAAGCATCACCAACATCACGTCCACCAGCGGCGTGGTGTTGATGGACGTGTTCAGCGCTGCATCGTCGTCCGGGACCGCATGCATGGCGTCGATCGACATTTTTCAATCTCCGTCCTTAAACCGTGTTCCGCTTTGCCTACTTGGCCTTGCTGACCAGATAGCTCTGCAGATCGCCCGCGAAGGCACGCAGCTTCTCGGTGATCATCTTGTTGCGGCGGACCATGTAGTTGTAGAGCAGCACTGCCGGCACTGCCGCCGCCAGGCCGAGGAAGGTCATGATCAGAGCTTCACCGACCGGGCCTGCAACCTTGTCGATCGACGCCTGACCGGCAACGCCGATCGCGATAAGAGCCTGCAGAATGCCCCACACGGTACCGGCCAAGCCGACAAACGGGGCCACCGAACCGACCGAAGCCAGGAATGTGACACCACCCTGCAGACGGGCATTGGCGTCTTCGAGCTGACGGCTCAGCGACATGCCGATCCAGTCATTCATACCGACAAGCGAGGTGCCTTCGGTGCTGGCGCGAAGCCCGCTTTCGGCAATGGCGCGGAACAGCGAATTCTTGGGCAGCTTTTCGATGCCTTCGCTGATTGTGGCCGAGGTCCAGAACCGCTTATCGACCAGCTTGGAATGGCCCAGGATACGGGCCTGGTCGATGAACTTGCTGATGAAGATGTACCAGGTACCGGCCGACATGATGGCAAGCACGATCATGATGAACCGGTCGATCCACGATCCGGTCACCCAGAGATGGGTGATACCATAGGGCGTGGACTGGTCGGCGGCAGCAGCCGCGGAGGCCGAGCCGGATTTTGGCGCCGAGGACGGCACAGAGACAGCCGGACCGGCGGCATTGGCATCCGGCGCGGGAGCCGAGGCGGCAGGCGCTGCCGGGGCGGCGTTCTGGGCAGAAACCGGAGCAACAGCGCCCAGGCCACACATGAAGACGATGGCGGTTGCGATCGTCAGAAGTTCTAAAAGTCATTTTTTTACTCCGTGGATTAAGCAAATAGGTTGATTATTGAGCGTTTTTGAGATTCCAGACGACGTCGACCATGGTGTTGGCCGCGACGGGCTTGCCCTCTTGCGTCGGAGGCTGCCACTTCCAATGGCCCTTCACATAGTCACAGGCGGCGGCGTCGAGACGCTCGGAGCCCGACGATTTGGAAATCTTGCAGTCGGTGACGGACCCGGTGACATCAATCGCAACTTGGAGCTGGGACGTCCCCTGCTCGCCCAGACGTTGGGAGATGGTGGGATAGGGCGGGAGCGAATGCGTGCGCGCGATCGCCTTGAGTTCGGTCGGCTTTGCGACGGCGGCCGGCGGAGCGGGCGGCGGAGCCTTGACCGGCACCGGCGCGGCCGGCGGAGGCGGCGCCTGAATGGCGAATTGCGGTATCACGGTGGTGACCGGCGGCGGCCGTACCAGATTTGGCGGCGGCGGCGGCGGGGCCTTGGGAACGACTTTTGGCCTTTCGACCGACGCATTGAGGGCCAACAACTCGTGCTTGAGCTGAGATGCCGCCAATCCCGCGACAAGCGCCAAGACGACCCCCACCTGAATGGCGATGGTGATGGCCAAGCTGACGGCTTTGCCTTCGTTCGAACCCTGAGCAATCAGTTGCAGATCGTGATTAGGACGTTCCATGTTTTCGCTCACTTGACAAAACAAACCCGGCGCGCACGTGCGCCGGGCTTACAAACCTTGGATCGAGGCAAAAGCCCAACCTGGCGCCATTGGCTAGCGCTCGTTGGTCTTTGTTAAAGCAATGGTAATCGCGCTTGGCAAGAGGAAATGCGAAGCAGGTATACGTGACCAACAATTTGTGCACGTTCGAGGCGCCTTCACCGCGCAAATCGACGCGCGGGCGTCGTTACCCTATCTCGCATATGCAGCATGAGATGGAGAGAGGCGGCACCGAGATAAAAAACCATAAAATATCTGCGAAACTTGGCTGGCTGGGCGAACCTCAGCAATAGCGGCCTCGCAACAGCAGCAAAGAAATTTACCATCCGATAAGGGGTTGGCATGGCTTCTCCAGATTTTCTGTCGCAGCGTGCGGCGAAAAATCCCGCATGAATTGGCATTTATGACGGTCGCGAAGATAGCGCCTTGGATTTGCGCGCCTTTCGCCTTTCGCGGAAAGTCACGCATGTTCTGGGAGAGGATAAAACGATGCGTTATCTGCATACGATGGTACGGGTCTCCGACCTGGACGCGGCTTTGAATTTTTATTGCGCCAAGCTGGGGTTGAAGGAGGTGCGGCGCACGGACAACGAAAAAGGCCGTTTCACCTTGGTTTTTCTCGCCGCGCCGGAAGACCAGCAGCGCGCCGGCGGCGACAGTCCCATGGTCGAGCTCACCTGGAATTGGGACGAAAAAAATTATTCCGGTGGGCGCAATTTCGGCCACCTCGCCTATGCCGTGAAAGACATCTACGCGCTCTGCGAAAGACTGATGGCCGAAGGTGTCATCATCAACCGGCCGCCCCGCGACGGCTACATGGCATTCATCCGCTCGCCGGACGGCATCTCGATCGAGCTCTTGCAGGACGGCCAGCCCTTGCCGCCTAAAGAGCCGTGGGTCTCCATGGCCAACATTGGAAGCTGGTGAGAGAGATGAATTTCGCGTCCGACAATGCGTATGGCGCCTTGCCCGAGATCTGGACCGCGCTTCAGGCGGCCGATGAAGGCGCCTATCTCGCTTATGGCAACGATCCGATCACCCAGAGCCTGACCGCGCGGTTCAGCGAATTGTTCGAGCGCGATGTCCTGGTCTTTCCCGTCCTTACCGGTACGGCCGCCAACGCCTTGGCGCTGGCCTGTCTCACCCCATCCTATGGCGCCATCCTTTGCCACAAGGACAGCCACATCATGACGTCGGAATGCGGCGCACCGGAATTTTTCTCCGGCGCCAAGCTGATCGGCGCCGAGGGGCGGACGGAAAACTCACGCCGGCAACCATCGCCGAGGGCCTTAGCGGGCTCGATGGCAGCGTCCATAGCGTTCAGCCGCGCGTAGTGAGCCTCAGCCAGGCGAGCGAATGGGGCACGGTCTATACGCCTTCGGAACTCGGTGCGATCAGCGAGGTTGCGCACGCCAAAGGTCTCAAGCTCCATATGGATGGCGCGCGTTTCGCCAACGCGATGGCCTATCTGAATTGCAGCCCGGCGGATGCGACCTGGCGCTGTGGCGTCGATGTGCTGGGGTTTGGCGCCACCAAGGCCGGCGCGCTGGCGGCGGAAGCGGTGGTCTTTTTCGACAAGACACTGGGAGAGGATTTCATCTATCGACGCAAGCAAGGCGGCCATCTCGCCTCCAAGATGCGCTTCGTCTCCGCGCAGCTAGACGCGATGGTGAAGGACGATCTCTGGCGCAGAAGCGCGGCCCACGCCAATGCCCTGGCTGGACGCATCGCCAAGGAACTCGAAAGGATTCCCGGCATCGAACTTGCCGCGCCGGTCGAGACCAACATGGTGTTCGCCCGCATGCCCGTGGAAATAGCGGCGCGCCTGCGTGCCGGCGGCGCGATCTTCCATGACTGGATCCCGCCCCATCACGGCAAGCTGGTGGCGCGCATCGCCACGGCCTTCGCCACGCCGGAAGAGCATGTGGCGAAATTCATCGCCCTGGCTCGGGGTTAAATGGAAATCCCAGCGCGGCGGATTTTGAGTCCTGGGCAGGAGCGTCGCGCGCAGCGTGCGTAGAGCATGTGAGCACGCGCGACGAACCCAGGGCTCAAAAGACGTGTGCCAGATACGGCCGAGCAGCGTGAGCGTGCCGACTTCCGAGGTCGAGCCGTTGTTGCCGCGGATCCAATCGAAATTGGCGCCGACCTGCCAGGTGTCGGTGCCGGCGCCCAGGCTGAACCCCGCCACGGCATTGCCGGTGTCCGGATCCGGACCGACAAAGGTGATGACATTGCCGGGCGCTTCCAGCCCGCCGGTCGAGACAAAGCCGCCTTTGAGTTTCACCGGCGTGTTGACCATGTCGTAGCGGTAGCCAAGCCGCGCTTCCGGCGTCACGGTGGCACCGAAGACGTCGAAGCTGGTGGAGAAATCGCTGCCCACCGAGCCGCGCAACGAATTGGCATAGTAAGGCGCGACCTGCAGATCGAGACCGTCGCCGCCGCCATTTTCGGTATAGCCTTCCTCGCGCGTCGCCAGGCCGTCCAGCGCGATGTGCGGCGTTATATGGATGCCGCCGAAATTGTAGAACGCCCCGGTGGTGGCGCCCAGAGCGCCCATCAGGGCGGCGCGCTTGCCTTGCGCATCGCGGGCTTGATCGCCGATGAGCATGGTGCGGTTGCCGTCGAGCGAGCCGTACCCCACGGTCCCGGTGGTATCCAGGAAGATGTGCTTGCCGCGCCAGTCCGTGTAGCCGGTGACCATGTACCAGAAATCATGGGTGAGGCTTGAGCGCGGCAGCGTCTCGCTGACATCGCCGCTATAGAAGCTGATGGCGCCGCCGTACCAGCCGCCTTGCGGCGAGCCGGCATCGAGGCCCACGGCAAACCCGATACCATGATCCTTGTAGTTGGTGAGGGTGCCGTCGGCATCCGCGCGGCCGTTATTGTTGATGTAGCCCGCGAACTCGGTGCTCCACAGTGTCAGGTCGCCGGGGGTATTGCCGTATTCGCGCAGAAGGCGCTGGCGCGCCGCGGTGGGACCGGTTTCCTGATCGGTGAGGAAAATCGCAACCTGGCGCGTGCCGCCCGACACGTCGGGCGTGAATTGCGAGAAGATCTGCTGCGCCTTCTGCTGGCTGGCGGCGACATTGATGCCGCTCGTGGGCGTGCCGTTGGTATTGTAGAGGGTCAGGTTCGAGGCGATGGCCTGACCCAGCAGGGGATCGTTGGACAGCGCCGCGGCGGTATAGGGGAACAAGTGAAGCGCATCGCCGCTCAGGCCGAGACCTGGATTTGCGGTGGTGCCTGCGCCCGGGACACGCGGCGTCAATGTCAACAACAGGGTGGTGTTGCCGCCGGAAGCGGTGCCTTGCGACAAGGGCGTCGAGGTGGGCTGGAAGAGGAAAGGAATTTCGGAGGTCAGGACGGGATTCTCGTTGACGATCAGCGGCGCGAAATTGGCGCCGGGCGCGCTCACCAGGATCACGGTCTGCGGGGTGGGATTGTTCACGCTGGTCGCGGTCGTGCCTGACGAAATGAAACTTCCGAACTGCAGACCCACCTTGGCGTTGGGATCGATGGTCGTCGCACCGGTCGCCAGCACCACCGGGGTGATGGCGTTGGTGTTGAGTTGGGTAATGGTGAGACCCAGTTCGCCGCCCGCCCCGACGGTCAAATTATGGACATTGAAGGTGGGAATAGCGCTATTGGTGGCGACGAAAAGCTGCCCGTTATTGTCCACCTCGACATCGACTCCGCCGGGTGCGGACTCGATCACGTCATTGACATAGCCGAAGCCGCCCACATGCAGCGTGTTGCCGGTGCCCGAACCGAAATCGATCAGCCCGATCTCGGTGATGGGCGGCGCGCCGGAGACGCTGCCGTCGATATGGCCCGAGACCGAGGCATAGGCGAAGGGCGTGTTGGTGACCGCGGTGCCTTGCACCGTGGTGATCATGGAATTGGCGTCGCCGCTGGCATCGCGCAGCCCGGTGCCGGTATTGCCGATATTGAGGGTGTTGCCGCCGCCGCCGGAATTGAACAGGACATCGCCTTCGATGACGCCGCTGTTGTTGATCAGCGTATTGCCGGTGGTGCCGGCGATCAGGTTGATGGCCTGGGTCGAATTGACGATGAAGGCGCCCGCTTGCGGGGTCTGGACCGTGGTGACGGCCAGGATGGCGCCCGCATTGTTGATAATCCTGACGCTGCCGGACTGATCCAGGATGGCGGTGGCCGACTGGGTGAAGGGCGAACCTTGCGTGGCGATGGTGGGGTCGGGCGAGTAGGTCGAAGTCTGGACCGTGGCGTCGATGGTGCCGTGCTGCAGAACGTCGATCTGGGGCACCACGGCCTGATTGCCGATCTGCACGCCGGTGGCGCCGCCGCCGCCGGGACCGCCCACCACCGCGGAGATCGTGCCCGGTGTGAAGGTGGTGCCGCTGATGAATTCGCCCGACACATCCAGGCGCGGCACAGTGGTGAAGGCGCCGATAAAGAGCGCCTCGGAGGTGACGTTGAAAGTGGTGTTTTCCCTGGTGGTGGACTGCGCGCGGATGGTGCCCGTGTTGAGCAGTCCCCCCATGGTGGTAAGCGTTCCCGGCGTCGCGCCCACGCAGGACGTCGCCGAGCCGCTCAAGCAGGTATAATTCACCGCCGACGATCCCTGAATCACCATGGCTTGCGAACTCACATCGGGATCGATCGGCTGACCCGCGATCACGCCGTGATTGATAAAGGCATAGCCGGTCGCGGATCCGTCCACGGAATCAACGGAGGCCAGCACCGGCCCGAACAAGGCGGGGCCACGCACAACGGGCTGAGTGAGCGTAACCGACTGGGATGGATCGATCAGCAGCGTGGGCGAGAAGACGCTGCCGTTTGAGGTGGCGGCAATATCGCCATTGCCCGAGATGGACGCGGTGGGAATGGTGGAATTGCCGGTCGAGGGACCCGCATTGTAGAATCCCCCTGTCACCGAGCCTGCGATCACCACCACGGTGCCGCTTTCGAAATCATTCTGCAGGCGGTGATTGGGGATCTGCACGCCGATGGCGCTGATGGTGCCGAAATTGATGAAGCCGCCGACGGAGGCAAGGGACGTGCCGCTGTTGGCGCAAGTATAGCCCACGCTGGCATTGTCCTGGCAGGGGCTGATCGGCCCCAGGATCACCATGGCGCGTGCCTGATTGCCGCTCGCGGTCACGGACGAGCCCTGGGCGACCAGCAGATTGCCCTGAAGCGTGCCTTCGATATCGACCGCGGTGTCGCCCGCCACGGTGGAATTCAAGCTGCGGGTCACGCCCAGGCTTCCCGACATTATCACATCGCCGTCGATGGTGGTGCCCTGGATCAGGGTAAAGGCGTTGCTTTGATCGCCTTCAACCTGGATCGAAGATCCCGTCACGGTGGTGGCGGCGCTGCCGGCCGTGGTGGTGATGGTTTCCAGCGTGATCGGCGCGAAGAGGGTGTTGCCGCCTTCGATGATGATGGCGGACTTGCCGGCGCCCGGGCCGGTCAGGGAAATGGCGCCCAAATTTAAGATGCCGGTGCTGTTGACGATATTGCCGTTGGTGGTGTTGACCTCGACACCAATGGCGTTGGACGTGTTCTCGTTGGAGATGCCGCCTTCGTTGGTGAGGAAATTGTTGGTATCGATGGTGATGGCCGGCGAAGACGCCTTGATCGAAACCCCGCCGCCCGCCTGAATCGTGATGTTGCCGGCGGTGGTGGTATCAAGCGCCGTCTTGGTGTTGGTGGTGATGGTGGTGTCGGCGCGGGCCGGAAACGCCAGCGGGGCAGCCAGCAGCGCTGCCGTGGCGGCGGAAAGCATCAAGCGGTGCTTCAAAATCCAAACCCTCGTTATTGTTGGTCAAGGTCCCGTTAGGAGCCCGATCAAACCCTTGATCCGGCTCCAGCCTTTCGGATAGCCGCCTATGCCGCTTCCCGCCTTGGTCCGCCCGGGCCAGGTCCCGGGCCGCCTTTGTACCCGCCCCGGGCTGCGGTTCAACAGCAAATTTTCACGTCTTAATCGGGTGTTAGGCCTGATCGGGCCAATATCCGAGGGTGAAAAAGGATTAATCAGGGGCCGTTTGGCATGATGAAGGCCCGGCACACCGGTATTGCCAAGTTGAGTTCAGAAGGAGGTTTTGGAGGCGGCAAGCCGTCACGAAATGCTCTATTCCGGCCGCGTGGGCGGCGCGCGCGCGACATTCGCGTTCCGCGATCTCTCAGGGCTGGATCTGGCCGGCCGCAATTTGTCCGACGCCGACTTCACCGGTGCGATCCTGGAGGAAACCAACCTCGCCGGCGCCCGCCTCGAATTCGGCGAGCTTCTTCGGCGCCGACCTTCGCCGCGCCAATCTGGAAGGCGCCTTGATGCGCCGCGCCGATCTCAGGGGTGTGTCGCTCAGGGGCGCCAATCTCATCGGCACCGATCTTTTCGAAGCGGATATGCGCGAAGGCACCATCGCGGAAAAAGACCGCTACGGGAACCTGCGTCTGCTTCAACATGATGTCGGCCCCACCGAACTTCCCGCCGCCATGCTCAACTCCGCCAATCTGGAAGGCGCGAAAATGACCGGCGCGGTCGCTGTCCAGGCCGACTTCACCGACGCGATGATGAAGGGTTGCCGGCTGATCCGCGCCAATCTCCGGCAGGCCCGCCTTACCGGCGCCAATCTGGAGAATGCCGATCTCTCGGGTTGCAACTTGACCGGCGCGGATCTGGCCGGCGCAATCCTGATCGGCGCCAAACTCGATCTTGCCACCACACATGGCGCCGATCTCTCCGGCATCCTCACCGAGAAGAACGGACCCGAGCCGTCGGAAGGCGAACGGATCGCCGAGATGCTCAAGGGCCATGTGCGCTGGGCCGAAAGCGAGGGCCGCGACGGCAAGCCCGCCGATCTCTCCGGGATGGACATGCGCTGGTTGAAGGATCTTTCCCGGCGCAAGCTCACCGCCCTGATCGCGCCGGGTGCCATCTTCTATGGCGTCGATTTCACTGGCGCGTCACTTCAGGGCAGCAATCTCTCGGGCTGCGATTTCCGCTCGGCGCGCTTCTGCGGCGCCGACCTTCGCGGCGTCAATCTTTCCGGCGCCAAGCTCAATCACGCCGACCTGCGCGAGGCCAAGCTGGGTCCGCTTCTGATCGGCAGCGACCGGCTGCTGCCCGCACGTCTCGACCACGCCGAGGCGCGTTACACCGATTTCCGCGGCGCCGACATGCGCCGGATGCGCATGGCGGGAAGCGATTTTTCCTGCGCCAATCTCTCGACCGCCAATCTGCGCGATGCCGACACAACCAATGTGGATTTCGCGGGCGCCAAGCTGCCGATGAAGTTCGCGGTGGCGGTTTCCGGTTGAGTTAAGTCGCGTCAGAGACTTCAGGCTGCGGCAGCGCCGGCGCCTCTTCGATACGGGTCTTGTTGCGAATGAATTGACCCAAGCGGGAGAGCGAAACCTTGGCTTCGTTGCCGTCTCTGTCGCACTGAAAGAGATGGCCCATGCCGTCATAGATTTCGACGCTCATGGGGGTTTGCGCTTCCGCCGCGCGGTCCCCCAGCTTGGATGCGTCGTCGCGCAGGATCTCGGCCGATCCGGCATGCACCATCACCGGCGGAAAATCCTTGAGGTTGGCGAACACCGGCGAGGCATAAGCGTCGGCGGGATTGGCCTTGCGCAGATAATGGCGCGCGCACTGGAAGAGAAGCGTCCAATCCAGGGCCGAGTCGGTTTTCTGGTTGGTGAGCAGCGACCAGCCGGATAGCGACAGGTCCGCCCAGGGCGACAGGGCGACAATCGCCGCCGGCATGGCGAGCCCGGCATTGCGGATCGCCAGGGCCACCGCAAACGCCAAGCCGCCGCCGGAGCCGTCACCGGCAAGAACCACCTGATGCGCGTCGTAGCCGGCCGCTATCAGGGCGCGGTACGCGTCGATGCCGTCGCGCACGGGTGCGGGAAAGAAATATTCGGGGGCCAGGCGGTAAGCCACCGAGAAGGCTTCCGCCTCGCCCACTTGCGCCAGCCGCGCCGCCAAAGCGCGATGCGTTTGCGGACTGCCGGTGATGAAGCCCCCGCCATGAAAATAAAGCAGCACCCGGCCCTCATGAAAACGCGGCGGCCGCGCCCATTCGCCGGACACCGGGCCCAGTTGTCCGGCCTCGAACGTGACGTCCGCAGGCACCGGACCGAAACGCGAAAACACGGCAGCGTACTGGGCTTTCAATTCCCCAATATCGGCCGTTCCTCCCTTACGGGCCTGTGTCCACAACGCCATTGGCGAAGTCCGGCGCACGGTTTCGAGATGAAGGCTAACAACAAAAAGCGGGGTGTCCAGCGGGAACAGTTTTTGGTCCCCATCTGTCTTTCTCGTGCAAATGCTCGAAAAACATCTTCCCCCGCCACGACTTTTGGCGGGGGAAGACATTCGAAGTTTGACTTCAGGCTAACCGGACCGTGTTAGGCGGCCTTGGAGCCTTCGATGGTCGTAAGCTCGGGCGCGTTGATCGCGATCCGGCGGGCTTTTTTCGCCTCGGGCACGACGCGCTCCAGATCGATATGCAGAAGCCCATTCTCGAGCTTAGCGCCCTTGACCTCGACATGCTCGGCCAGCTGGAATTTGCGCTCGAATGCGCGGCCGGCGATGCCTTGATGAAGATAAGTGGCCGCGGCGGCGCCTTCGCGCTTGCCGGTGACGGTCAGAACACCGTCCTGCACTTCGACATTGATATCCTTCTCGCCGAAGCCGGCAACGGCGACGGTGATGCGATAATTATTCTCATCGCTGCGCTCGATATTGTAGGGCGGATAGCCCTGGGCGGTGTCGGCCGATTCGAGCAAATCGAGCAAACGGTCAAAGCCGACAGTGGTGCGGAAGAAAGGGGAATAATCCAAACGCATAATGACAACCTCCTAAAAGCGTTGCGGTTTTTCCGGTGCCGAAGCCCCCGGAACGCTCTTAAGATGGGGTGGGAACTCGCGCCTTCAAGGCCCAAAGGATGCCAAAAATCTCAGAATTTCCGCAACAGCCGGGCCAGTCCCAAAAGCCAGCACACGCCCATGGTGAGGTAGATCACAGTGTCCATCCGCGACCTGGTGAGGACGATGCCCGTGCTGTTGGCCAGCAGTGTGCGCAGCCATGCGCCTTCCTCGGGATTGTGTTCCGGCGCACGCCAGCGCCGGTAGCGCAGCCAGTTCTCCAGATTGTTGAGCAGGCAGGAATCGCGATTGATCTTCCAATGAAGAAACAAGGCGGGCAGGAAGATGAGATAAACAACGAGCCAGGGCCGCGCCGGCCAAATCCAACCCAAAATCACCGTGAGCGGCACGGCGATATGGATGGCGAAACATGCCTGGCCCAAGGCGTCGCGTCTGGTCTGCATGGGCCGAACTTGAACCCAACGGCCGCTCCACGCAAACTGGATTGATGGTTTCCGCCGCTGAAAGCTTTGCCCCCTTCTTTGTTTCCGCACCCAGTCCCATGGGCCCCGCGGTGCGACTGCGCACCGCCACTTTCGAAAGTGCAAATCCCCGGGGCCTTTGCCTCGTCCTGAACGGACAGACCGAATTCATCGAAAAATATTTCGAAGTAATCGACGAATTGCGGGCACGGGGCTACTCCGTGGTCACCTTCGATTGGCGCGGCCAAGGCGGTTCGGACCGGCTCTTGCCCGATCCCCGCAAGGCGCACATCGAAGACTTCGCCGCCTATGACCAGGACTTAGACACGGTGATTTGTGAAGTAGTGCGGCCCACGATGTCCCGCCTCGCCCGTGCGCGGAGCGCTGGTGGGGGAGGCGCCCGTAGCGCCGACGAGGTGCGAAGGGCGGAGGGGGACACCTTAAACCTCATCGCGCTGGCCCATTCCATGGGCGGCAACATCCTGTTGCGGCGGCTTCACGACGCGCCGGGTGAATTCACCGCTTCGATCTGTTCGGCGCCCATGCTGGGCATAAAGCCGCGTGGCGTGCCGTGGTGGATCGTGGAAAAGATCGCCGCCCGGCTGAACCGCAACGGACCTTCCCGCGAATTCGTCTGGGGCATGGCCAAGCGCGATCAACTGAAGTTGCCTTTCGCCCTGCAGATCGTCACCTCGGACCCCAAACGCTATGCCCGCAATCAGGCGCTGTTGGCGGCCGCTCCGGATCTGCGCCTCAACGGACCGACATGGGGATGGCTGGGCGCGGCGCTGGCATCGATCGCACATGTGAATGCGCCGGGCTACGCAGAGGCAATCAACACGCCCGCTTTATTGATCGCGGCCGGGCACGACCGCGTCTGCGACAGCACCGCCACGCGCGCCTTTGCCGCTCGCATGAGCCACGCCGAATTCGTCGAGATCAAGAATGCCGAACACGAGATCCTGATGGAGCGCGACGCCTTGCGCGCGCAATGGTGGTTGGCGGCTGACGCATTCCTGAAGAAAAGCGCCCCAGCGGTTTCCCGCTGAGGCGTCATTTTCCGGGTGAAGGCCTTTACTGAGGCTGGGCCTGAGAAGGCTGCGCCTGGTCGGGCTGCTGCGTATTCGACGTCGCCGGAGCAGGCGTGGTGGGTGCCGACTGGGTTGGGGTTTCGGTAGGCGCCGGCGCGATATTCTGCGGCGCCGCATTGGACCCGTTGGTGGCCACGGACGAAGCGGGAGGCGATGGCGGGTTGGGCAACGGTGTGGTGGTGGCGCCATTGCTGGCCATGCTGTCGTTGGCCGGAGCCGTGCTGGCGGTCGAAGAAGGGGCCGGCGTATTGGTCGCCCCAGCCGAAGCCACGGTAGGCACGGTGGCAGGGGCTGAGGTCGAAGCCGTCACATCACCCTTCACATCGGCAGCGCGATTTTCCTGCGTCACCGATGCCGATTCTTGGGTGTTGAGCTGATCGGTCTGCTGGGCTTCCTGAGTGTCCTCAGTCGCTTCCTTCTTCTTCGCCCTCTCGAGACGCGCTGTCCTCATATGATGAGGCTTGGCCGTCAGATCTTCAGGCGCTGAAGCGGGCGTCGCCGCAGGCGCTGTCGCCGGAGCTGCACCATAGGGCGATTTGGCCAGCGCCGCGTCGTTGCCGGCCGGAGGAGCCACTGGCGCAGTCTGCATCGCGGCTGGCGGTGTGGTGGCGGCCACCTGCTGCGGCGCACTGGTCGTGGGCAGATTGCTGCTGGAAACGACCGGCTTCGGCGTCGAGCTGGAGGACATGTAGGCATAGGCGCCCGCGCCGCACAGCATCAGCACCACCACGGCGCCGCCAATCATGCGAGCCGTGTTGCTGTTGGTCTTTTCTTCCTCCACGGGATGATGAAAGTTGGAAAGGCCGCCAGTGTCCCGGAATTTCGCCTCCGAGCCTGGATTGGCCGCGCCCGTTTCCGGAATTTTTTCCGAAATGATCACCGGCTCATTGCTTCCACTGAAATTGCGCAGATCGCTCATACGTTCTCCTGCCCTATCCAAAGTGTTTCAGGTGAGAAAACGTGAAGCGGCGCGGGGCGTTGCCGGAACCGCCAAGGCATCATTGCGGCAACAATGGGACATCGCGCCTTAAGGATCGCCAATTTCGCCGCAATTACAGACAATGATTCAAACGGCGAGCAGCTTCATCGCTTCTTGATGTACGCGAGCATCGCCGCTGGCGAGAATTGTCTTGCCGTCTTGCGCCGAACCGCCTTGCCAGCTGGTGATGATGCCGCCCGCACCTTCGATCAGGGGGATGAGTGCGGCGATGTCCCATTCGCGGAAACCTGCTTCAATCACGACATCGACGAAACCCAAAGCCAGAGCGGCAAAGAGATAGCAGTCGCCGCCATAGCGGGTCATCTTCACCACCCGCTCGACGCGCGAGAATTGAGAAAGCTGCTCGCGGGAGAAATAAGTCCCCGGATCGGTGGCGCACAACACGGCATCGGCGAGAGCCGTACAGCGGCGGACTTTCAGCGCCGAGGCCTGGCCCGCCTGGATCAGATGCGACGCGCCATTGACGCCGATGAAACGCTCGCCCAACACCGGTTGGTCCAGAATGCCAAGGACCGGCGTGCCGCCCTGTTCCAGCGCGATCAACGAGCCCCATTCATGCCGCCCGGTGATGAAGGCGCGGGTGCCGTCCACGGGATCGAGCACCCAGCGATAACCGGACTGGCCCGCCTGCTCCCCATATTCCTCGCCCAGCACGCCGTCTTGGGGCCGCTCGCGGGAAAGTATGTCGCGGATGGCGCGTTCCGCGCCCTTGTCAGCCTCGGTGACCGGATCGAAATCGTGGCGGCCCTGCTTGTGCAGGACATCGATGCGCTGGCGGAACAGGGGGCGAATGGCCGCGCCCGAAGCGTCGGCCAGCCGATGGGCGAGGGCGATGAGTTCGGGCGCGACGGTCATAACCATAACCTCGCCCAACATCCTCCAGGGATCAAGCCACGCGAGATTTAAGCGTCAGCGCTTTGCTTGGCCCGCTTGCGCAGATGTGGAAGCAACTCGCGCTTTCTCAAGCGGATATTCTTGGGCGTGACCTCGACCAGCTCGTCATCCTCAATATAGGCCATCGCCTGCTCCAGGGTCATGGGCACGATGGGAGTGAGCCTCACCGCTTCGTCCTTGGACGTGGTGCGGATATTGGTGAGCTGCTTGGCCTTGGTGGGATTGACGTCCAGATCGTTGTCCTTGGCGTTCTGGCCGATGATCATCCCCTCATAGACCTTGGTGCCGGGCACGACAAAAAGCTTGCCGCGCTCTTCCAGATACCAGAGGCCGTAGGCCACCGCCTCGCCATCCTCGGTCGAGATCAAGACGCCATTGACGCGCCCGCCCACGGGGCCCTTGTGGGGCGCATAATTCAGGAACATGCGGTTCATCACCCCGGTGCCGCGCGTGTCGGTCAAGAATTCGCCGTGATAGCCGATCAAACCGCGCGCCGGGGCGTGGAAGACGATACGGGTCTTGCCCGCGCCGGTGGGCCGCATGTCCACCATCTCGCCCTTGCGGTTGGAGATTTTCTCGATCACCACGCCGGTATAGGCGTCGTCCACGTCCACCGTGACTTCTTCGATGGGCTCCAACCGTTCGCCATTCTCGGTCTTGAACAAGACCCGCGGCCGCGAAATCGAAAGCTCGAAACCTTCGCGGCGCATGGATTCGATCAGCACACCCAATTGCAGTTCGCCGCGGCCCGCCACTTCAAAGGCGCCTTCGCCGGTTTCGTGAACCTTGAGCGCCACATTGCCTTCGGCTTCGCGGAACAGCCGGTCGCGGATCACCCGGCTTTGCACCTTGTCGCCCTCGCGCCCGGCAAGCGGACTGTCATTGACCGAAATGGTCATGGCCAGCGTGGGCGGATCGATGGGATGGGCGGGGATGGCGTCTTCCACCGACAGATCGCACAGCGTGTCGGCGACGGTGGCGTCTTCCAGGCCGGCAATGGCGACGATATCGCCGGCTTCGGCCCGCTCAACCGGTACGCGGGCAAGGCCGCGGAAGGCGAGCAGCTTGGTCACGCGCGTCTTCTCGATGATGTCGCCGTCGCGATTGAGCGCCTTGATGTTACGATTGGTGGTGATGACGCCGGATTCGATGCGCCCGGTGAGAATGCGGCCCAGGAAATTGTCGGCCTCGAGCGTGGTTACCAGCATCTTGAAGGGATGTTCTTCGCCGGCAAGACGCTGCGGCTTGGGCGCCGGCACGTCGTCCACAATCAACTGGAACAGCGGGTCGAGATTCTTGTGCTCGTCTTCCAGTTCCTTGACCGCCCAGCCGTTGCGGCCGGAAGCATAGAGGTAGTGGAAGTTCAGTTGGTCGTCGTTGGCGTCCAGCGCCAGGAATAGATCGAAGATGGATTCCAGTGTTTCCTTGGGCTGGGCGTCCTGGCGGTCGATCTTGTTGATCACCACGATGGGCTTCAGCCCCAGCTTCAAGGCCTTGGAGAGCACGAACTTGGTTTGCGGCATCACCAATTCCGCCGCGTCCACCAGAAGCACCACGCCATCCACCATCGAGAGGATGCGCTCGACCTCGCCGCCGAAATCGGCATGCCCCGGCGTGTCCACGATATTGAGACGGGTGCCCTGCCATTCCACCGAGGTGCATTTGGCCAGGATGGTGATGCCACGCTCGCGTTCCTGATCGTTGGAATCCATCGCGCGCTCGGCCATGTGCTGGTTCTCGCGCACCGAACCGGACTGCTTGAGCAGCTGGTCCACCAAGGTGGTCTTGCCATGGTCGACATGGGCGATAATGGCGATGTTGCGGATTTCCATGGAACTCGAGCGCTTTGGTGGTTCGGGAGCGGCGGCTTATAGACGGGCGGGGCGCGCCCGCAATCGGGCGAACGTCACAATTAATCCTTCACGGCTTCAACAGGTTAAGCGGCGAGGCGGGGCCTGAGACGGTCGAAGGGCCCTGCCAGCAGCAGTCCGGCCAGATAACCGCCCACATGCGCTTCCCAGGCGATCTGGCCCATTTCAGGCCCATCGCCAGCCCGAAACCGGTGAGACCGGCGGCCAGATTGATGATCATCCAGATCGCGGTGAAGATCACGATCTGGCGCGAAAAGATCGGCGCCAGCTCTTCCTCGCTGGCATGCGCCCAGGGTGCCTGGGTCGGCAAAAGCCGCATGCCCGCGCCCATCAGGCCCGAGATCGCGCCCGATGCGCCGATCACCGGCATCAACGAGCCCCAGTTGAAGATCATATGGGTGACGGCGGCGATGATGCCGGTGATCGGCGCATCGGGCGCGATCTCGGGCCTGATGGGCGCGGGCATGCGGTTTTTGCCGACCCAGGCACCCTGGGCGCATGCCAGCGAGGAAGAGCTGGCGCCGATCTTTTCGCGCCAGATCGTGATCTTCACCGCGATCTGGATGATCATCAATCTGGCCGCCGGTCTCACCGGTTTGGGCGATGGGCCGAAATGGGCCAGATCGCCTGGGAGGCGCATGTGGGCGGTTATCTGGCCGGACTGCTGCTGGCAGGGCCCTTCGACCGTCTCAGGCCCCGCCTCGCCGCTTAACCTGTTGAAGCCGTGAAGGATTAATTGTGACGTTCGCCCGATTGCGGGCGCGTCCCGCCCTGTCTATAAGCCGCCGCTCCCGAACCACAAAGCGCTCGAGTCCATGGAAATCCGCAACATCGCATTATCGCCCATGTCGACCATGGCAAGACCACCTTGGTGGACCAGCTGCTCAAGCAGTCCGGTTGTGCGCGAGAACCAGCACATGGCCGAGCGCGCGATGAATTCCAACGATCAGGAACACGACGTGGCATCACCATCCTGGCCAAATGCACCTCGGTGGAATGGCAGGGCACCCGTCTCAATATCGTGGACACGCCGGGGCATGCCGATTTCGGCGGCGGAGGTCGACGCATCCTCTCGATGGTGGATGGCGTGGTGCTTTCTGGTGGACGCGGCGGAATCGAGTGATGCCGCAAACCAAGTTCGTGCTCTCCAAGGCCTTGAAGCTGGGGCTGAAGCCCATCGTGGTGATCAACAAGATCGACCGCCAGGACGCCCAGCCCAAGGAAGCGCTGAAATCCATCTTCGATCTATTCCTGGCGCTGGACGCCAACGACGACCAACTGAACTTCCACTACCTCTATGCTTCCGGCCGCAACGGCTGGGCGGTCAAGGAACTGGAAGACGAGCACAAGAATCTCGACCCGCTGTTCCAGTTGATTGTGGACGACGTGCCGGCGCCCAAGCCGCAGCGTCTTGCCGGCGAAGAACATCCCTTCAAGATGCTGGTAACCACGCTCGAGGCCGACAATTTCCTGGGCCGCATTCTCACCGGGCGCATCGAATCCGGCGTCATCACCACCAATCGTAACATCAAGGCGCTCAATCGCGACGGCGACATCATCGAGAAGACGCGCGTGACCGAGCTGCTCGCCTTCCGCGGCCTTGCCCGCGTACCGGTTAGCGGGCCGAAGCCGGCGATATCGTCGCCATTGCCGGCCTGGAAACGCCACCGTCGCCGACACGCTGTGCGATCTGTCGGTGGAAGACGCCATCCCCGCCCATCCCATCGATCCGCCCACGCTGGCCATGACCATTTCGGTCAATGACAGTCCGCTTGCCGGGCGCGAGGGCGACAAGGTGCAAAGCCGGGTGATCCGCGACCGGCTGTTCCGCGAAGCCGAAGGCAATGTGGCGCTCAAGGTTCACGAAACCGGCGAAGGCGCCTTTGAAGTGGCGGGCCGCGGCGAACTGCAATTGGGTGTGCTGATCGAATGATGCGCCGCGAAGGTTTCGAGCTTTCGATTTCGCGGCCGCGGGTCTTGTTCAAGACCGAGAATGGCGAACGGTTGGAGCCCATCGAAGAAGTCACGGTGGACGTGGACGACGCCTATACCGGCGTGGTGATCGAGAAAATCTCCAACCGCAAGGGCGAGATGGTGGACATGCGGCCCACCGGCGCGGGCAAGACCCGTATCGTCTTCCACGCCCCGGCGCGCGGTTTGATCGGCTATCACGGCAATTCTTGACCGACACGCGCGGCACCGGGGTGATGAACCGCATGTTCCTGAATTATGCGCCCCACAAGGGCCCCGTGGGCGGGCGCGTCAATGGCGTCTTGATCTCGACCGAGGATGGCGAGGCGGTGGCCTACGGCCTCTGGTATCTGGAAGAGCGCGGCAAGCTTTTTGTCGTGCCCGGCACCAAGGTCTATGAGGGGATGATCATCGGCCAGAACGCCAAGGACAACGATCTGGACGTCAATCCCACCAAGGCCAAGCAGCTCACCAATATCCGCACCACGTCCAAGGACGAAGCGGTGAGGCTCACTCCCATCGTGCCCATGACCCTGGAGCAGGCGATGGCCTATATTGAGGATGACGAGCTGGTCGAGGTCACGCCCAAGAATATCCGCTTGAGAAAGCGCGAGTTGCTTCCACATCTGCGCAAGCGGGCCAAGCAAAGCGCTGACGCTTAAATCTCGCGTGGCTTGATCCCTGGAGGATGTTGGGCGAGGTTATGGTTATGACCGTCGCGCCCGAACTCATCGCCCTCGCCCATCGGCTGGCCGACGCTTCGGGCGCGGCCATTCGCCCCCTGTTCCGCCAGCGCATCGATGTCCTGCACAAGCAGGGCCGCCACGATTTCGATCCGGTCACCGAGGCTGACAAGGGCGCGGAACGCGCCATCCGCGACATACTTTCCCGTGAGCGGCCCCAAGACGGCGTGCTGGGCGAGGAATATGGGGAGCAGGCGGGCCAGTCCGGTTATCGCTGGGTGCTCGATCCCGTGGACGGCACCCGCGCCTTCATCACCGGGCGGCATGAATGGGGCTCGTTGATCGCGCTGGAACAGGGCGGCACGCCGGTCCTTGGCATTCTGGACCAACCGGTGTTGGGCGAGCGTTTCATCGGCGTCAATGGCGCGTCGCATCTGATCCAGGCGGGCCAGGCCTCGGCGCTGAAAGTCCGCCGCTGTACGGCTCTCGCCGATGCCGTGTTGTGCGCCACCGATCCGGGGACTTATTTCTCCCGCGAGCAGCTTTCTCAATTCTCGCGCGTCGAGCGGGTGGTGAAGATGACCCGCTATGGCGGCGACTGCTATCTCTTTGCCGCTCTGGCTTTGGGTTTCGTCGATGTCGGATTGAAGCAGGTTTCCGCGAATGGGACATCGCCGCACTCATCCCCCTGATCGAAGGTGCGGGCGGCATCATCACCAGCTGGCAAGGCGGTTCGGCGCAAGACGGCAAGACAATTCTCGCCAGCGGCGATGCTCGCGTACATCAAGAAGCGATGAAGCTGCTCGCGCTTAAAATCGTTGTCTCTGTAATTGCGGCGAAATTGGCGATCCTTAAGGCGCAATGTCCCATTGTTGCCGCAATGATGCCTTGGCGGTTCCCGGCAACGCCTCGTTTCTCACCTAAAACACATTTTCAATAGGCCAGGAGAACGTATGAGCGATCTGCGCAATTTCCGTGGAAGCAATAAGCCGGTTGATCATTTCGGAAAAAATTCCGGAAACGGGCGCGGCCAATCCAGGCTGGGAGGCGAAATTCCCGGACACTGGCGGCCTTTCCAACTTTCATCATCCCGTGGAGGAAGAAAAGACCAACAGCAACACGGCTCGCATGATTGGCGGCGCCGTGGTGGTGCTGATGCTGTGCGGCGCGGGCGCCTATGCCTACATGTCCTCCAGCTCGACGCCGAAGCCGGTCGTTTCCAGCAGCAATCTGCCCACGACCAGTGCGCCGCAGCAGGTGGCCGCCACCACACCGCCAGCCGCGATGCAGACTGCGCCAGTGGCTCCTCCGGCCGGCAACGACGCGGCGCTGGCCAAATCGCCCTATGGTGCAGCTCCGG